>JACPGB010000045.1 GCA_016182655.1 Deltaproteobacteria bacterium | reverse complement strand
ATCGCCTGTTCGGTCGTCCCTGAAATGAACGGTGCGATATCAGAGGCTGTAAAAAAATATCTCGGCCTTAAACTCCTCTTTGTCGGAGAGGACGCGAGAGCGCCCATCAAGGTCGATATCGACAACCCGCGTGAGGCGGGCGCGGACAGGATAGTGAACGCGGTCGCGGCGTACTCGGTACACAAAACCGCGCTCATCATAGTCGACTTCGGGACCGCCGTGACCTTCGACTATGTCTCCCCCGAGGGCGTGTACTCCGGGGGGGCGATAGCGCCGGGGATAAATATCTCGGCCGAGGCCCTGCATTTGAAGACAGCGAAGCTCCCGAAAGTCGAGGCGAGGAGGCCGCCTTCCGTCATAGGGAGGAACACCGTCGACGCCATAAGGTCGGGCCTCTTCTGGGGCTTCATAGGCCTTGTGGACGGGATAATCGAGCGTATGATCCGGGAGGTCGAGACCGCCCCGAGGGTCATAGCCACCGGCGGGCTTGCGCGCCTTGTGATCGGGCATTCGAGATACGTGACAGAGCCTGACGAGTTCCTGACATTGAAGGGGCTTAAGATAATATACGAGGGGAAGAGGTAAATGTCTGAAAGCGCGCGTGAGCAGTTCCTTGCGGGAAAGCGGTTCCTGAAAGACGATAACATCGACAAGGCGTTAAGGGCGTTCGAGAAGGCATACAAGGAAGATAAGGACAACGCCGACTACATGTCTTATTTCGGCATGTGCAAGGCTGTAAGGGGCGGCGAGATAGGATTAGGGCTCGAGCTCTGCACCCGCGCCATAAAAAAGGAGTTCTTCAAGGCCGAGTTCTACATGAACCTCGGCAAGGTCTACCTCGCCGCCGGGAACAAGAAGGGCGCGATAAAGGTCTTCCTGAAGGGGCTCAAATTCGACCCCCAGCACGAGGAGATGAACAGGCTCCTTATCGAGCTCGGCTTCAGGAACAAGCCCATCATACAGGGGCTCGACAGGGCGAACCCGGTGAATAAGTTCCTGGGGATACTTTTCAGGAGAACTCTTCCGAAGATCTTCAAAAAAGGGAAATAGGGAGAACGCAATAAACGTCTTTATACTGCGTTGCACTCCTCGGAAGATCCTCGACGTACACAAAAAGTACGCCTGCGGTTTTCCTCGTCGCAAGCCGAATCTAAAGGCCGTTTATTGCGTTCTTATGCCGGTTTAAGGGAGCTGACGGCCTTTTGAAAACAACCTTTCAAAGAGGAGGCTCGCTTGGAAATCCCCCTGACCAATAAAAGAAACATCTCGGTCATAGCCCACGGCGGCGCGGGCAAGACCAGCCTGTCTGAAGCGATCCTGTTTAACGCGAAGGCGACCGACAAGCTCGGCCGCGTCGACGACGACACTTCCCTCCTCGATTACGAACCCGAAGAGCACAAGCGAAAGATAACCATATCCGCGGCGGTCCACCACTACGACTGGGGAGGGTGCCGGGTGAACGTCATCGACACCCCCGGATACCCGGACTTCCTGACCGAGACGAGGGATTCTCTCCGCGTGGCCGGGGGCGCGGTCGTCATCCTCTCGGCGATCTCGGGCGTCAAGGTCCAGACCGAGAAGATATGGGAGTTCGCGGACGAGTTCGAGGTCTGCAGGATCGCCTACGTCAACAAGATGGACCGGGAGAGGGCGAGTTTTTTCCGAGCAGTAGACGACATGGAGAGGGTCCTTAAAGTCAAGGGCGTGCCCATGCAGTTGCCCATAGGCGAGGCGGAGGCCTTCAAGGGTGTCGTCGACCTCCTTACCATGAAGGCCTATTACTATAAGGACGATGCGTCGGGCTCATTCGACATAAAGGACATACCTTCGGGGCTTAAGAAAGACGCGGAGAAGATGCGCGAATCCATGATTGAATCCGTCGTCGAGGCAGACGACGCGCTTACCGAGAAATACCTTAACGGCGAGGCCATTTCCGTGGACGAGCTTAAAAAGGCAGTGAGGGAAGGGGTGCTTACGCGCCGGTTCATCCCCGTCTACATGGGCTCGGCGCTCAAAAACATGGGCGTCAACCTCCTCATGGACGCGATAAACCTCTCGCTTCCCGCCCCGCCCGACAAGGGGACTATAAGGGGGGTGTTGAAGGGCAGGAACCCCAGGACCGGCGAGGAGGAAGTAAGGGAGCCCGACTACAACGCGCCGTTTTCCGCCTTTGTCTTCAAGACGGTCATAGACCCCTACACCGGGAAGCTCTCGCTCTTCAGGGTCTACTCGGGCGTCCTGCACGCGGACTCAACCGTTCTTAACGCTTCACGGGACGCGAAAGAGAAGATAAGCCACCTCTATCTGCTCGAAGGCAAGAAGATAAAGGAAGTGGCAAAGGCATCGGCGGGCGACATAGTAGCGGCGGCCAAGCTCAAGGACACGCTTACCGGAGACACGTTGTCGGACGTGGGCAGCCCCGTGGCCTTTCCTCCGTTCCCGCCCGTGTCTACGACCCTTTCCTACGCAATCCACCCGAAGACAAAGGCCGACGAGGACAAGGTGCCGGCGGGGATGCAGAGGCTCATGGAGGAGGACCCGTCCGTTGAGTTCAAGAGGGACGAGCAGACGAACGAGTTCCTGTTATCCGGCGTGGGGCAGGTACACCTTGAAGTGTCGATAGAGAAGCTCAAGAGGAAGTACGGCTGTGACGTTGAGCTGAAGACACCGAGGGTCCCGTACAAGGAGACTATCCGCTCGCATGTTAAGATGCAGGGCAAGTACAAGAAGCAGTCCGGCGGGCGCGGACAGTACGGAGACGCGTGGCTCGACATAAGCCCGCTCCCGAGGGGCGGGGGCTTCGAGTTCGTCGACAACATAGTAGGCGGCTCGATACCGAGGCAGTACATCCCGGCCGTTGAAAAGGGCGTGCGGGAAGCTATGGTGAGCGGCATCCTTTGCGGCTTTCCCGTGGTAGACGTGAAGGTCTCGCTCTACGACGGCTCGTACCACTCGGTCGACTCGTCAGAGATGGCCTTCAAGATAGCCGCGTCGATGGGATTCAAGAAAGGCATGGAGCAGGCGCACCCGGTCATACTCGAGCCCGTGGTCAGGATGGAGATAAGCGTGCCGGACGACAAGCTCGGCGACATCATTGGAGACATCAACGCGAGGCGCGGGAAGATCCTCGGGGCCGAGCCCAAGGCCGGGTCGCAGACGATAAAGGCGCTCGTACCCATGGCGGAGGTGATAACGTACGCGACGGACCTCAAATCCATGACCGCCGACAGGGGCATATTCACCATGGAGTTCTCCCATTACGAGGAGGTCCCCACGTACTTGAGCCAGAAGATAATATCGGCCGCGAAGACGGAAAAACCCGATGAGAAGCACTGAACAGGAAGGGGCGGGACTTAAGGGATGAAGGTCAGGCAGGCGCTTTTCAAATACATATCTCCGGCCACGCCGAAGGAGCTGAAGCTCAAGCTCGCTTCGAGGGAATATACGGACGAGCCGCTTTCCCCGGAGGACGAGGTGACGATACTATTTGTCCTCGGCTTCGACAAGGACGCGGAGGTGTCGTCCTCTGCGAGGAAAAGCTTCGATGAGTACCCTGCGCACATCCTCATCGACGCGCTCGAAAAGAAGCTCGACCCCGCCGTCATAAAGAGGATAGCCGATACGCGCAAGGAGGACGAGGCCGTCCAGACCATGTGCTTTTTGAACCCCTGTACCGACGACGAGACGCTTAAGACGATCGTCGAGACCGGGCCGGACGAGGTCGTGGGGGTGCTGGCCGAAGAGAGGGAGAGGTTCGTTGAGAAGCCTTTTCTCCTCGACGCGCTCAAGAAAAACCCGCTCGCGCCGTACCTCCTCGTAAGCTCTATAGAGGAGATGATGAAGGACGCACGCGCAAAAGCCGTTGTCGAGGCCGAGGCAGGGAAAAGGGGTTTGAAAGACACGGAAAAGCTCTCGGTCCCGAAAGAGCTCGTAGAGGACAAGAAGGTCGA
The DNA here is from genome assembly GCA_016182655.1 of Deltaproteobacteria bacterium. Taxonomy (GTDB): domain Bacteria; phylum Desulfobacterota; class GWC2-55-46; order GWC2-55-46; family GWC2-55-46; genus GWB2-55-19. The sequence goes on along the minus strand of JACPGB010000045.1, from coordinate 8,955 downwards.
CGAGCAGAACATCTACAAGATAGTCGGCAGTATGTCGATGGGCCAGAAGGTCAAGCTCGCCCTATCGGGGAACAAATCCGCGAGGGAAGTCCTTATAAAGGACTCGAACAAGATGATAGCCGTTGCGGTCCTTAAGAACCCGAGGATAACCGAAGACGAGATCCTGAGGCTCACGTCCTCCAAAGGCACGCCGGAAGACCTCCTGCGGCAGGTCGCTCGGAACAAGGAATGGGTGAAGAACTACAACGTGAAGCTCGGGATAGTGACGAACCCCAAGACCCCGCTTGCCATATCGGTAAAGATGCTCGACTATGTGTACGACAAGGACCTCGTCAAGCTCGCCAAGTCGAAGAACGTCCCGAGCGTGCTGGCCTCGACGGCCCGCAGAAAGATGGACGCGAAGGCCAAGAAGTAGCCTTGTCTCTATCTCGCTAAATCCACTGAAAAGAGGTCGGTTTATGCCGCTTGGCGTCCACACCTCCATCGCCGGAGGGCTCTGGAAGTCCGTTGAAAGGGCCGTCGCGCTCGGGTGCGACGCCATGCAGATATTCGGGCGGAACCCGAGGGCCTGGGCGTGGTCTCCGGTGCCGGAAGCCGAAGTCGCTCTCTTTCGGGAAAAAAGGAAAGAGGCCGGACTCTGGCCCGTGGCCATACACACGACCTATCTCATCAACCTCTCTGCTCCGGACGACGCCAACTTCGACAAATCCGTCTTCCTTTTTAAAAAAGAGCTCGGCTCGGCTGAACGGTTAGGGGCGGACTACCTTGTAACGCACCTCGGGAGCCCCGGCGAGATGGGCCCGGACTACGCCTTAAGGCGCATACTCGCGGCGCTAAAAGAGACGGCGGCTGAAGGGCTCGGCAAAGAGACCCGGGTCCTTCTGGAGAACACCGCCGGGTCCGGCTACGGATTCGGGAGCTCGCTCGCGGATGTCGGCCGCATCATCGAAGGCGCACGGGCATTCAGGCTTAAGATAGGACTCTGTTACGACACCTGCCACGGGTTCGCGGCAGGCTACGACATAAGGACCCCAGGCGATATTGAATCGCTCGTCATGTCGATCAATAAAGATATTGGGCTTAAAAACTTGAAGCTAATCCACCTGAACGACTCCAAGGGGCTATTGAACTCACACCTCGACCGCCACGAGCATATCGGAAAGGGCAAGATCGGGCTCGAAGGCCTCTCCCGCCTCCTCAACCATCCGAAGCTGGCAATGATCCCTCTCATACTCGAGACCCCGAAGAAGACCGGATCCGACGACCCCATGAACCTGTCCACTGTAAAAAAGATAAAGGGCGAGGCCTGATTTTTAAGCCTTGAATTAAAGGCCTCTCTGGTTTAGGATAAACTGGATTCCTTTAGGAGGTTTTGCGCGGATGTATGACCTTGTGATCATCGGAGGAGGGCCGGCGGGCCTTACTGCCGGCATATACGCCCAGAGGGCGCGGCTTAACACCATACTCATCGAGAAACAGATGGTCGGCGGACAGATCGCCGTAAGCGACGTGATAGAAAACTACCCGGGGTTCCCCTCTATCAGCGGCGCGGGCCTCATGGAAAAATTCGAGGAGCACGCCAGGGGGCTGGGGCTTAAGATAAGCTTCATGGACGTAATTAACATCTCGCTCGACGGCAACGTCAAGGTGTTGAATACTTCCGAAGGCGAGATAAGGGCCAAGGCAGTGATAGTCGCAACAGGCGCGAAGCCCCGGAGGCTCGGCGTACCCGGTGAAAAAGAGCTCACCGGAAAGGGTGTCTCGTACTGCGCCACCTGCGACGGCCCGTTCTTCAGAAATCTGCGCGTTATGGTCGTAGGCGGCGGAGATACCGCCGTAAAAGAGGCGGTGTACTTGTCCCGGCTCGCTTCAAAGGTCTACGTCGTCCACAGAAGGGACAAATTCAGGGCCGAGAAGATGCACCTGGAGAAGGCCGAGGCGACGCAGAACATCGAATTCCTCCGCTCCCATGTATTGAAGGAAATAAAGGCCGAGAACAATGTCGTCACAAAGGCCGTCGTCGAGGACCTCAAAGGCTCGGCTGTAAAAGACATAGAGGTCGAAGGCGTTTTCATATTCGTCGGCATAAACCCCACGACCGACTTCATCGACGCCGATAAGGACGCGGGGGGCTTCATAAAGACGAACGCGCGCATGGAAACGTCCATCCCCGGCATATTCGCCGCGGGAGACTGCAGGACGACGCCTCTTCTCCAGGTCGCCACAGCCGTCGGCGACGGGGCGATAGCCGCGGCCATGGCAGAGGAGTATATAGAGGCGTTTTAGTCGTCATCGCGAGGGGGTTTTAATTCCGAAGCAATCACAAGGCGATTGATTATTAAAAGATTAGATTGCTTCGCTCGCAATGACAAAAAGGAAGGTTTTCAGTCTCAGGATTTCCAGACAGGGCTCGGTTTAACTCGGAATAACTCTCACAACAAGGTGAGTTCATGGAGCCCAGACTTTCCGTAGTAAGGCATGCGGCGGCTGAAAAGGTCATCGTCTCCATCGGCGGCAATACCATAATAAGGCGGGGCGACTCGGGCACAATCGAGGAGCTCTACTCCAACATCGAGAGGGCCTCCGGTTTTATCGGCAAGATGATACAGTCCGGAAGGTCCGTCATCATCACACACGGCAACGGCCCCATCGTAGGCAACATCCTCATCCAGAACGAGTCCGCAAGCTCGCTCACCCCTCCGATGCCCCTTTACATCTGCGACGCCGATTCCGAAGGCGGCATCGGCTTTCTCATCCAGCAGGTCCTGTATAACCGGCTCCATAAGATACATAATATCAAGGACGTGGCGACAATCGTCACGCAGGTCGTCGTGGACCGCGACGACCCGGCCTTCAAAAACCCTGAAAAACCCGTGGGGCCTTTTTATTCAGAGGAGGACGCGAAGAGGCTCGCTCATGCGCGCGGCTGGGTGATGAAGGAGGATAGCCAGAGGGGGTTCCGGAGGGTCGTGCCTTCGCCGTTCCCAAAACGCGTTGTCGAGGCCGGTGTCATAAAGCGGCTCGGTGATCGATAAAGACCTCGCAACTGCCCTTCTTGCCAAGGAGACCTTTGCCGAGAGGTTCATAAACCTGACGCAGATCGATATGGTCTACCTTAACTTCGGGAAACCCGGACAGAACGGCATTCCGAGGATGAGCGTAAACGAGGCCCGCAAATATCTTGAGGCGGGCGAGTTCGCCCCCGGCTCCATGGGCCCGAAGGTCCAGGCGGCTCTTAACTTCATAGAGGCCGGTGGAAAAGAGGCGATAATCACCTCGCCCGAGGCGGTGGAGGCGGCTATCGATGGCAAGGCTGGGACGCGCATAACGAGGTGATTTTTTAAGTGAACGAAGGCCCCCCTCCGTGGTATCCTTAAGTATCCACAACATCAGACAAGGGTTTAAAAAAGATGCCGGACCAGACCATAAAATGCCCGTACTGCTCTCGCGATATCCCCCTTACCGAGACGCTCTCCAGCCAGATAAAGGAGGGTGTAAGGAAAGAATTCGAGGACAAGGCGAGGGCGCGCGAGCTGGAATTAAAGAAGAGAGAGGACGCACTCGCAGGCAAGTCCCGCGAGGTGGATGAGGCGAAGAGGTCGCTCGAAGAATCTCTCGCCAAAAGGCTCGCCGTCGAGAAGGCGAAGCTCGTCGATGCCGCGCAAAAAAAGGCGAAGGAAGAGCTCCTTGTGGAGCTTAAGAACCTGAAGGACGAAAACGACGAGAAGGCGAAACTGCTCGCCGAGGCCCGGGGAAAGGAATTGGAGCTCAGAAAGCAGGCCCGGGAGCTCGAAGAGGCTAAAAAGACCGTTGAACTCGACGTCGCGCGTAAAATAGACGCAGAGCGCGAGAAGATACGTCAGGCGACACTTGAGATGTTCAGTGAGGAGCACAGGCTCCGCGACTTCGAAAAGGACAAACAGATGGCGGACATGCGGAGGACGATCGACGAGCTCAAACGAAAGTCCGAGCAGGGCTCCCAGCAGGCCCAGGGCGAGGCGCTCGAGCTCGACCTTGAATCGCTCCTCCGGTCAAAGTTCCCGGCGGACGCCGTCGAGCCCGTTCCCAAGGGCATGAGAGGGGCCGACATCCTCCAGAAGGTCTATACGAGGGCGGGCGTCTACTGCGGCTCTATCGCCTGGGAGTCGAAGAGGACAAAGGCCTGGAACGACGAGTGGATAGCGAAGCTCAAGGAGGACCAGATCGAGGTCAAGGCCGAGGTCGCGGTCATAGTGACCGAGACCCTGCCCAAGTCCGTCTCTTCCTTTTCACAGATAGACGGCGTATGGGTGACGGCCATCCCGCTCGCCGGAGGGCTCGCGGAGGCCTTGAGGGTCGCGCTCATACAGGTGGCGCATTCGAGGCTCTCGGCAGTCGGCAAGAACGAGAAGATGGAATCGATATATAATTATCTTACCGGGACGGAGTTCAGGCAGAAGGTCGAGGCGATAGTGGAGGCCTTCAAGGCGATGAAGGAAGACCTCGAGGCCGAAAAGAGGTTGATGAACAAGAACTGGGCCAAGAGGGAGAAGCAGATAGAGAAGGTGACGATGAACACTCTACGCATGTACGGCGACGTGCAGGGGATATCGGGAAAGAGCCTCCCGGAGCTCAAGTCGCTTGAGCCCGGCGAAAACGAAGAGGCAGGGGAGGGGGTTTAGATGACTATAGTTTACATCATCATAGTTGCCGTCGGTCTCGGATTTGTACCGGCGTTGATGGCAAGAAAACAGGGCCGCTCGTTCGTGAAGTGGTGGATATACGGGGCAATAGCGTTCCCGGCGGCGATAGTCCACGCGCTGGTCCTCAAACCGGATCATATTATCAAGTGCCCTTTCTGCGGCGGCATGACTGGCACCGCCAAAGGCTATTGCAGGCGGTGCGGCTACGAGTTCATCATGTAGCCGGTGGCCGCGCCGGGGTTTCTTTTCAGACGATCCGCCCTCCCTGCAAACGCAATCAAAACAAATCTTCCCATATGTTCCCTCTCCCCGGAAGGCACTCAGGTCGGGGTATATAATCTATTTGGGCGCGGAAAAAGTCCGGCCTGATATGGATTCCTTTAAGGAGGGAGACTATGTCCCGCAAGGCGACTACCACATTCGACACGGGGCCGGTAAGCCGGGATGAGGCCGAATACGCGAGAAGGATAACGACCCTCGTCTACGCGCTCCAGGCCATAGGGCTTTTCATAGGTTTGACCTATATCGCCGCCGTGATCGTCAATTACCTGAAACGAAAAGACGTGAAGGGCACGTGGTGTGAAACCCACTTCAGGTGGCAGATAAGGACCTTCTGGGGAAGCCTTATAATAGGGATGATCGGCTTTGCCACATACCTGCTCCTTATCGGCTATTTCATACTACTCGCCGACGGCGTATGGGTCGTATACCGCATAATAAGGGGTTACTTTAACCTTCGGGAAAACAAGGCCATGTACGGCATCTGAGGATTCCAGGAAGGTCTTAAGCCGCGTTTCATTTGAGATTTAGAGCTCGACGACGAGCCCGTCGTAAGCGAGCTCGATGCCTTCAGGCAGAAGAGAGTCGTCTTTTTCGTAATCGAGGTTGTGGCCGAGGTGCGTGAGTATCGTTCTCTTCGGGCTGATCGTTCTTGAGGCTTGAACAGCCTGCTCGATGCTGAAGTGCGTGGGGTGGGGCTTGTGCCTTAACGCCCCGAGTATGAGGAGTTCCACGCCGGTTAGCCTCTCGATGGACGCTGTAGGTATGCCGCTGCAATCCGTCAGATACGCGAGCTTCCCGACCCTGTAGCCGAATATCGTCGCCGAGCCGTGGGATATCTCTATCGGCGCTATCTCGATGCCGAAAAGGGAGAACGGCCCGTCAACGACTGTCGTCGTAAGGTTCGGTTTCCAGCCGTCCCGCACGTCGTCCCTGAAGATATAATCGAACATCACCCGTATGCGCTCGATAGTAGTGCCGCTGCCGTAGCACGGGATAGGCCCCTTTTGCGCGGTGTTAAAGGCCCTTAGGTCGTCTATGCCGTGGATGTGGTCGGCGTGCGGGTGCGTAAAGAGGACCGCGTCGATGCGCTCGACCCCGTTCATGAGCGCCTGCGCGCGGAGATCGGTCGAGGTGTCGATGAGGACGTTCTTTCCGTTCTCACGCATGAGGATGGACGAACGCGTACGCTTGTTCCGGGGGTTTGTTGACGAACAGGTCGGACAGTGACAGCCTATGACAGGCACACCGGTCGATGTGCCGCAACCTAAGATAGTGATCTTCATCGGGTAGATACCAAGTAGGATAACGGGGAAGACCTTGGGGGAAACTTTCTGTAGAAAGGTTGCGCTCGGCGCGCCGCCGATGTCAACCGGAGCCTTTCGGGCTTGAAAAGTAATCTGCCGTTCGATACGGCTTTGCCCGTCCGGCGAGGACCCCAGACCCCTTCAAAGACTTTTAGTTCAGAAAATGGCCCCCGTTAAAAGCTTTTGGGGGCCATTTTCTGAAGAACTGAAAATTTTTGGAGAGGGTTTGGGAGGACCTTTTTATAAAAAGGTCCTCCCAAGAACTTCTCGTTATCTATTTCTTGTACTCGCCGACGACGGTCATTTCAGCCATGACCTCGTCGTCATGGGGGGCGTCGGCCATGAAGTCCGTGAGGTCGCACCCTGAGTAGTGTTCGAAGTGCATGCCGTCGATGAAAAGGGGGCTGTGTGTTACGTCGTAGACCTTCCCTTTGTAGGCGATATATATCGGGTTGTCCGGGTTACTGCCGTCGAATTTTTTGAGTTCCGCTTCGTCGAATACCTTCATGGTCATACAATATAAAATGGGGTCGGCATGAAAGTCAATACAAATACGGCTATCGCGGCGACCGTGGTGGCGCGGTGCCTTGCGTCCATGGGTGCGTCCTGGTCTTCTATCGGCGGGTGCCACATGCCGATAAAGGAGATGAGGGCGGCCCAGACAAACCAGCCCGTCCACGAGTAGAAGCCGAGCGCGACGAGGACCGCTATCATGGCGATGGAGAAGGAACGGTGGCGTCTGCCGATGAGGGCGTAGACGATGTGGCCGCCGTCGAGCTGGCCTATGGGGAGCAGGTTCATGGCTGTAACGAACATGCCTATCCATCCGGCGAAGGCTACGGGGTGGAGCATGACGTCGTAGCCGGGCGGCGTGGTGCCGACGGTAAGATAGGTGATGAGCTTGAATATGAGGGACGAGCCGAGTCCGAGCGCGCCTGTGACGGACGGGACCGGCATCACGGTGGAAAACTTGAGTCCGATGGCGGTGACGACAATGGCGACGACGAAGCCTGAAAGCGGCCCTGCGGCGCCGATATCCACGAGGGCGCTCTTGGTGGTTATCGGCGACTTTATGCGTATGACCGCGCCGAATGTGCCTATCATGGGAGGTATCGGCGGGCCGGGGATGAATATCGGGAGGGTCGTAGAGACCCCGTGCATCCGGGAGGCTGCGTAGTGGCCGAGCTCGTGCGTGCCCAATATCAGGATGAGCGACGCTGAGAAGGGTATCCCGGCGACGAGTGTCGCGGGGTGGCCCAGGATGTCGGCCCCCTGGTAGAGCGCCCCGGCGACGACCGTTGTTATGATGGTGGCGAGGAAGAGGACGGCCGGGAGGACGATCTTAGGCCTCTCGAGCCTCTCCGCGCCCTGGTATTCGTCCATGCCTAATGTCTGTCCTTGAGGTAGTGCTGGTATATTTCGATCATGGCCTGGCCGATGCTAAGGATGAGCGGGCCCGCGACGATGCCTATGAAGCCGAACACATTGACCGCGCCGAGTATGCTGAAGAAGAGTAGCATCGGGTGCAGCTTGGTCTTGCCGCTTACGATAAAGGGGCGGAGGATGTTGTCGGCGAGCCCTATGACGAATATGCCCCAGAGGGCGAGTATGATGCCTTTTACAGAGCTCCCCGTGACGAGGAGGTATATTACCGCCGGGCCCCAGACTATTGCGGAGCCGACGGACGGGAGGAACGAGAAGAGGAACATGACGAAGCCCCAGAGTATGGGGCCGGGGAGGCTAAGGAACCAGAAGGCGATGCCCCCGAGCGCGCCCTGCACGAGCCCGACGAAGACCCCGCCGTTTATCGTGGCCCGGATGACCTCTTTGTTCCTCTCTACGATCTGTCCCTTGTCGTAGTCTGAGAGCGGGATGACCTCCATTATTATGGCGAAGAGCTTATCCCCGTCCCTGAAGAGGAAGAACATGGTTATGAAGGCGAGGAAGATGTTGAAGACGAAGGCGGTGAGGTTCTTTATGAAGCCTTTTACTCCCTCGCCGGCGTAGGCCGCGGCGTCATTGGCGAACCCGGCGAGGATGGAGTGGAGGTCGATCCCCGATACGTTGACGTACCTGCCGATAAGGCTCTCGATATGGGTCATGAGCCTCGAAGGCGACGGCGGCCCTCCGGCGGAGAGCTCGTTCAGGTATACCTCGGACCAATCGTAGAGGTTAAGTAGTTCGTGTACGAGGGCGGCCCCGAGCAATATGATCGGGATGAGTATGAAGACGGCTATGGTCAGGCATGCGATGAGGGAGGCGGCGGATTTGGACGCCGTCACTTTTTTCATCAGCCAGATGAAATACGGGTAGAAAAGAATGGAGAGCACGACGGCCCAGAATATGGGGACGAAGAACGGGGCCATGACCAGGTACATGAGATAGCCGACGACGAGCGCGAGGATAAGGGTTATTAGGTATTCTGATTTCATATCCTCTTTGGCAGGCTGTCGAATAAGTCCATCTGCGCCGTTGTCATAGCCGCTCTGTCCCGCGGCGCACCATACTAAAGTACGCCTCGCTCCTCTAAGCCTCGCGTCCGATGCTTTTTGATTCAGCCGGGTCCGGGTTTCCTGGCAACCTGTTAGCGCACGCCGGAAAAGCCGTTTACCGTGTCCATTAAGAGAGGAGAGAACTTTCTTTTTGATTTTGCCGTCCCTTCCCAGTATAATAATATTTTATTAAAT
>JACPGB010000006.1 GCA_016182655.1 Deltaproteobacteria bacterium | reverse complement strand
GTATATGCGGAGGAATATAATGAGCGCCGCGGATGTGCCTGCAATAACGATGAACGCCCTCATGGGTTTTACGAGCGAAAGGGCTCCGAGCGCGGCGATCGCGAGGAAGAGCGAGCCAAGGAAGTAGAAGTGCCAATCAGGCAACTGGATGTCCATCTTGATACCCATCGCGGGAAGGGCCAGGAGGACAGCCGAGAAAAGGGCGGAGATGATGATAAGCAGATAGACGCTTATATTTTTGCTCTTGCCCTCGACGAGGTCGGCTACTTTCAGCCCCGCAAGGACCCCGGCGGCCGGGAAGAGCGGAAAAATATAGTTGGGTAGCTTTGTCCGCGCTATCGAGAAAAAGACCAGGACGAAAACGAACCAGACAGAGAGGAAGAGATTGAGTGACTTATCACCCTTGAGCCGCTCCTTGAACCCCCAGTAGAGCGAGGTCGGCAACATCGCCACCCACGGGAAGAACGCCGCGAGAAGGACGCCGAGATAGTAATAGAGAGGCCCTCCGTGGCTCGATATCACGTCCGAATACCTCTGGATGTGGTGCTTCACGATGAAGGCGTTGGCGAACTCGACGATGAACCACGGGGCTGATATGAGGAGGAAAAGCCCTATATGGGCGGGCTTGACGAACGTCCGCGCTTTCTTAAGCTCTCCGCGTAACGCAAGATATACGAGCGGGATCGCAACCGGAAAGAGTATGCCGATCGCGCCCTTCGTGAGGACGGCCAGGGCTGAGGCTATCCAGAAAAAAACTCGGAAGCGCCCGTCGCCCTCGTTCGCGAGATAGAAGGAGAAGAGCGCGGCGGCGATGAAGAACGCGAGCGTCATGTCGGTCACGGCCGAGTGGCTGTATATGAAGAACTCGATGTTGAGGATGAGCGCGAGTGTGGCGAACGTTGCCGCGAGAGTCCCCTTGACGCGCCGCACGAAGAGAAATGTCATGGAAGAGAGGAAGACGCCGAATATGGAGGAGGTGAACCTCGCCGCGAACTCGGTCACGCCGAAGAGCTTGAAGGCAACGGTCATGAACCAGTAGATGAGTATGGGTTTGTCGTACCTCGGCTCGTAGTTGTACGTTGGCGTTATGAAGTTCCCGGTCTCGAGCATCTCGCGGGCGGCCTCGGAAAATACCGCCTCGTCCACATCGAAGAGGAAGAAGCCGCCGGTCTTGAAGAACGAGATGAATATGACGAGCAGGCCCAACCCCGCTATGAGCCACTTCTCCCGCACCCTTGTCTTTGTCACGACGAGGTAACCGGCCGAGATCCCGAGGAACGCTCCGGCAAGGACGTCCGTCGGATAATGCGAGCCGAGCCATACCCTCGCGGCTGAGACGAGCATCGCGGTCACGTAGAGGGGGATGGCGAGGCGCGGGTATCTCTTTGAAAGGACGTAGGCGACCGCGAAGGCGGCTGTTGCGTGGCCCGAGGGGAACGAGTTGTATCTGCCGGTGAGGTCGAAGAGGGACGGGTTCTCAAGCAGACGCAAGACCGAATCCGCGCCGCCGTGCGCGATGCGCGGGCGCTCGAAGGCGGCCTTCAATATGTGGACAGCTATGCCGCCTAACGCCACCGCAAAGGCGCTCTCCTTGCCGCTGTCCTTGAGGCCTGTCTTCTTCGTAAACCAGCCGGAGAGAAAAAGAAGGGCGGCTACACCCAATAAAAATGCCCCGTCACCTATGAAGCTTAAGACCCTTGCGACGGTCTGGACGGACTGGATCCTCGGGACCCTTCCAGTGACGAGCCAGTCGAGCTGGAGGAAAAAAATGAGGAGCGCCGCAATCGAGATTATTACGACAAAGGGCTTCTGCGTGCCTTTCAAACAACGGCCTCCTCAAAAATATCGAGGGCCTTTTTCATCTCCCCTTCAGTAACGGTCAGGGGCGGCATGATGCGTATCACGTTCTTGTCCACGCCGCACTCTATAAGGACGAGCCCGTTTTTCAGGCATTTCTTGATGACGCGCTCCGTCGATTCCCTGTCCGGCGCGCCGTCTTTTTTTATGAACTCAACGCCTATCATCAGGCCCAGGCCCCGGACGTCGCCTATGGCGCGGCGTTTTTCTTTGAGGGAGTTGAGGCGCTTAAGCGCATACGCTCCCATCTTTTGCGCGTTTCCGAGGACTGCGTCCTTTTCTATCTTGTCTATCGTCGCGCAAGCCGCGGCGCATGATACGGGGTTCCCTCCGAAGGTCGTCCCGTGCGCGCCCGGCGTCCATTTGCTCATGATGGATTTCCGCGCTCCTACGGCGCTTAAAGGGAACCCGGAGGCTATGCCCTTGGCCATTGTGATGATGTCAGGATCGAGTCCGAAGTGGTCTGAAGCGAACCATCTGCCGGTCCTGCCGAAGCCGGTCTGGACTTCGTCGGCTACGATGAGTATGTCTTCCCTCCGGCAAATGTCTTTGAGCCCTTTTATGAATTTTTTTGGGGGCGCGATGTAGCCGCCTTCTCCGAGCACGGGTTCGATCACGGCGCAGGCGACCTCGTCGGGCGGGATCTGGTACTTGAATACGCGCTCAAGATATTCGATGCAGTCTATTGAGCACGACTCGACCCTCTGCCCCATCGGGCACCTGTAGCAGTAAGGGTAGGGCGCGTGGTAGACGGAGGGCAGTAGCGGATGATATTTTTTTCTGTATTTGACGGCGGAAGTGGTGAGCGAGAGCGCCCCGTATGTCCTGCCGTGGAAGCCGCCCATGAAGGCAAGGATGCCTTGCCTGCCGGTAGCAAACCTTGCGAGCTTTATAGCCCCCTCGACCGCCTCTGCCCCGCTGTTCGAGAAGAAGAACATGTCGATTGAGCGGGGTGTTATCTTTTTAAGCCTTTTGGCGAGATCGACCTCGCTCTCGTAGTAGAAGATACACCCGGAGTGGACTATTCTGTCCATCTGCTTCCGCGCGGCCTCTATGACTTCGGCCGGCGAGTGGCCGAGGTTGGCCGTCGCAAGCCCTGAAGTAAAGTCCATGAATACTCTCCCGTCCTCGTCCACGACGCGGAGGCCCTTCGCCTTCCTTACGACTATGTCGGAGTGGAAGACGAGGGCGGGGGAGATGTATTTTTTAGCTTCCCTTATTACCCTCTTTGACATCCTTGAGTTACCCTTACTCGCCGTCTATCTGGACGGGGTCGCAGAGGAGCGAGTCGTAGATGGCGAGCCTGCCGCACTTCCTGCAGGTGTATTCTATCTTTTCAAGCATCGGGGTGCAGACGTGCCTCGGGTCCTCCACAGTCTTGGCGCAGAACTCGCATGTGAACGGGAGGCCGTCCTTCCGCGGGTGGCAGAGGTGCCCCCTTCCGCTCGCTGTGGCGTTGCAGGTGGGGCAGGCGTAGGTCTTTACATACTGGGTATCGTTCACAAGCGGCTCCTTATGAAGGTTGTTTTACAGACCGGCCCTTAAAACGGTGAGTCTCTTCAGATGTTCCTTTTCCTGGTCGATGAGACTCTCCACCACGGCCCTGTCCTTCTCCCTTATCATCTTCAATATCTCGTAGTAGAAGAGTATGGAATCCTTCTCCATGCCTATGGCGATGTCGATGACCTCGGCCTCCCCGGAGACCTCTTTTCCCAGCCTCTTTCCGCCTTCGGGAGAGGTGAAGACCTCTGTGTCGGCAAAGGCTCTCAGATATGACTCGGTCTCCTCGTCGAATGCCTCGGCGTTCGCGGCCTCTCCGAGCAGTTTCTTCAGGTCCTGGAACACCCGTATATGGCGGCCTTCGTCCTCGGCAAGCGCCTTGAAAATGGCCTTTACATCTTTGTTTTTCGCGCTCTTGCCTGCGTCGGTGTAGAACTTGAGGCCGTTCTCCTCGATCCTTACCGCCATGTCGAGGACCTCCTTGCCAGTGAAATGAACCGGGTCCATGTTATCGAATCCTCCTTGAATGGGATATGCTACAGGCTTCGGGGGAAGGGATTATATCAAAACGGCTCGCGGATTTACAGTCCAAGTTTCAGTTCAGCAGGTTTTTCAGTCCTTGTCTATCTGCGCCTTCTGCAACCGCCCGCTAAAGTCCCTGTAAATGACCTTCCACTTGGTGAACATGTCGAGGGAGCCTCCTCTTCCGCCCGCCTCTTTCCTCCCGAGCCCGCTCTTTTTCGTGCCCCCGAAGGGGAGCTGTATCTCGGCCCCTATCGTCGGCGCGTTTATGTAGACGAGCCCGGCCTCCAGGTCCCTTTCGGCTATCGCCGTGTTGTTCACGTCCTGCGTGTATATGGAAGACGAGAGCCCGTAATCGACGTTGTTCGCGATATTTATAGCGTCGGTAAGCCCCTCGGCCTTGATGAGCGCTACAACGGGCCCGAATATCTCCTCCCGCGCTATGCGCATCTCCGGCTTCGCTTCGAATATCGTCGGCTCGATGAAGAAGCCCTTTCCGAGCAGTCCTTCGGTGTGCTGTCTGCCGCCGATCACAAGCCGCGCCCCCTCCTTTTTACCTATCTCTATATAGTCGAGGACCTTTTTCATCTGGGATTCATTTATGACAGGGCCCATGTGGGTCGCGGGGTCGAGGCCGTCGCCAAGCTTAAGTTTTTTTGCGGCATTCGTGAACCTCTCAAGGAACTCGCCGTAAACTTTTTTGTGTACTATGACCCTGCTCGCGGCCGTGCACCTCTGGCCGGATGTCCCGAACCCTCCCCAGAGCGCGCCCTCTATTGCAAGGTCGAGTCTTGCGTCGTCCATGACGATTATCGGGTTCTTGCCGCCCATCTCGCAGGATATCTCTTTATCGAGCCCGCTGCATATCCGTGCGAGTTTCAGTCCCACGGCGGTCGAGCCCGTGAACGATACGCCGTCGATGCCGGGGTGGGTGGATAAGTACTCGCCCGTTTCATCCCCGGTGCCGTGGACGAGGTTTACTACCCCTGCGGGCAAGCCCGCCTCATTGATGATCTCGACGAGCCTTCCGGCTGAAAGCGGCGTATAGCTCGAAGGCTTGAAGACGACCGTGTTGCCGGAGATGATGGCCGGGAGTATCTTCCACGCCGGAATTGCGGTCGGGAAGTTCCATGGCGTTATGAGCGCAAAGACGCCTATCGGGACCCGCACGCTCTTGCAGTCCTTGGCTGGGAGCTCAGAGGGGACGGTCTCGCCCGAGAGCCTCCGGCCCTCTCCGGCCATGTAAAAGGCCATGTCGATTGCCTCCTGCACGTCGCCGAGCCCTTCGGGGAGGACCTTGCCCATCTCGCTTGTGACGAGTCTTCCGATTTCTTCCTTGTGTTTAAGGAGGAGCCCGGCGGCCCTGAAGAGTATCTCTCCGCGCTTCGGCGCAGGGGTGAGCCGCCATTTTTTGTAGGCCTCTCTCGCGGCTTCCACAGCCTTATCCACATCCTCTTTCCCGGAGGAGGGGACCGTCCCAAGGACCTCCCCATTCGCCGGGTTAAAGGAGGCAAGGGTCTTGCCCGAAACTGAATCCTGCCACCTGCCGTTGATGAGGTTTTTGAGGATAAGAGCCATGCAGACCCTCCGGGGTAAGCGTGATTTTTAAGCCGCTTGAGTATATCAGAGCGGTCCAAGGGCCGCAAGGAGGAGTCTCTATGCGGCGGTGTCGTTGTTATTATAACTATTTAAATATATTGGACTTTTCAGACCAAAGGTGCCGCAGGCCCTTTGAATAAAGGGGTTCTGAAAATGCCTTACTGAAAAGCTTTTTAAAAACAAGTATTTCCCATTAAAGTTTCATTGCCGGACTGACGAAATAATGACTATGAGAACGATACTGATGACGGTATTCCTCATGATCGCGTCGGCCTCTTTCGCGGAGGACTGCAAGGAGCACGCCATCCTCCAGGACATCGACCACTTCAAAAGCGAGTACCGCTGGTCTCAGGGGAGGGTCGAGATCAAGATATGGGAGTCCCCGGCGACGATAACGGTCGTAGGCAAGGTCATGCCGAACGCGCAGGTCCAGATACTCGAGAAGTCGGAGGACTATTACAGGATAAAGGCCCCTGACGATCAGGGCGGGACCATAGGGTGGATACACAAGGCGCAGATCGATACGATAATCAAAAAAGACCCGGAGAACCAGACGATCTGCTATTAAAAATTGCTATTTTTCCTGACTGCTCGGCGCAGGGCCAAATATCAAAGGGAGCCCCTGGGGTAATTATGTGTTCAGCCGTTTGATACGAATTTGCCCGTCCGGCAAGGACTGCGTCAGGCCGGAAATAAAAATGCTCACATATAAAACATATATGCTCCGCCTTTTATTTCCGCCCTTCCTTGACCTCAGAAAAAATATCTAATTTTTAGTTTTGAAGTTTTTGATCGTCTGGTATACCGTAAGCCCTCAAAACAAAGACCCCGCTTTTATCGCGGGGTCTTTTATATTTCTGGAGCGGGCGAAGGGAATCGAACCCTCGTATGAAGCTTGGGAAGCTTCCATTCTACCACTGAATTACACCCGCGTAACTATTTGAAAAATAAAGCAAAAAGCCTAAAAAGGCCCTTCTCGAAATGAAGAGCTCAAATAATACATCAATGAAACCAAAGAGTCAAGCTCTAATGAGATGATCACGCCGGCTGAAAGACCCTCTTATCCTGCAAAAAATGTTTTTCAAGGTCTTCACGGACCTGTCTCCCTGAAACCCCTGCAAGCCGTTTTTTTTCCATTATACTTTACCTACCCGTACAAACCTTTCGTTTACCGTAGCGCGATTTGAAGAGGGCCGAGCTCGTAGCGGTCTGTCCTCTGCCTCAAATCCGTTAGAGCCGAAGACAACACATTTGGCCGCTCGAAAGGAGAGACCATAATGGAGAGAACGTCAGGGCCGGGCGCGGCCCCGTATGCCTTTTATAAAGCAAGGCTGTACTTCATCGCCCCTATGATCTTCTTGTTGCTCATCCTCGCTCTGCCGATCGCCTCCGGACGTCTCGTTCCGGGCCCGGCCGGGTTCGTCGAAATGGTCGGCAAAGCCGTATTCCCTTACTACAGGGAGGCAGACCTCACGCTCGGGACCGACGACGTGGCGAGGATGGAAGAGTACATCAGGTGGGGGAGGCGTCTTAAGGAGCTGAACCCGGCGTTGACGGCCCAGGAGGTCTTCGAAGCGGGCAGAGCCATCGCCCGCTACAGCGGCGCATACAAACTCCCGCCGAGCCTCATCGTCGCCATCATAAAAGTGGAGTCGCACGGGAACATCCGCGCCGTAAGCGGGAGAGGCGCGCGCGGTCTCATGCAGGTCATGCCCTGGTGGCCCTCGGCGCTCGGCATGGAGGGCGACCTCTTCTCGATAGACACGAACATACGGATAGGCACCCACATCCTCGCGGAGAACATAAAGAGGTGGGGAAAAAAAGAGGGTATCCAGCGCTACTACAGGGGCAACCTACCGGTGAGCGGCGAGAGGTACTATGCCAGGGTACAGCAGGCGTTGCTTGAGATCCCGGGCTGAGACTCCGAAGGTCATAATTTTCTTGTCTGAAGAAGGGTATATTGCTATTATCAAAAGATTATCTCAGAAAAGCATGAAGGGGTGTTCGCATGAAGCTAAAGCTCGAGGTCGGCCAGCCCAAGGGTTTTGACGCCGGGGACAAGACCAACATTATCATAGGGACCGTCGTGGAAGGGCTCGAAGGGTCTCGCTCCTTCGACTTCGACCCGTTGGTACGGGCGCTTAAGGAAGACAAGAGGAACGAGAAGATCACGGAGTATTGGTTCGTCGTAAAGAGCGCGGCCCCGGTCCCGTTCGAGGGGGGGACGACTTTCACGAGCATCCTCCTCATGCCCAGGTACAGGACGAAGAAGCCCCCTCTTGAGCTCATCAAGTCGGGAGAGACGCTCGTCTGCAACGGCATGTGGAGGGAGGACGGCGGAGAGTGGGACGCGGCCTCCATACAGGCGGCACAGGAAGGCAAGCTCGACGTCCAGGGCGTCATAGTCACTAATGTAAGGTTCATCGAGTAGGCGTCGAAAGCCCCTCTGCCCTGGGTTCAGCCTGTTGCCTTTGAATGTCCCCGGCTCGCTCGGCGGTAAGGTACACTAAACAGACGATTTTTTTCACGGAATGTGCAAAAATCACAGACCTCCGTTAACGCTGACTGCTATATAATAATCGGCGACGGGGGTTTTTTTGCGCCACCTGACACACCGGATGCCGTCGCGTCTTGAAGATCCCGAGTAAATAACCATTTTTTTCGTAAATATCCGAAGCTTTAATCCCGGCTTAATCTACGTTGTTTAGTATATTACAGTGCAGAGGAGCGTCTGGATGGGGTACAGGGTACTTGTTACGGGCATAGGAGGCCCGGCCGGGAGGTCGGCCGCAAGGTATTTCGGCGGAAGAGGGGCTTTTGTTATAGGCACTGACGTAAGGGAGGTCGGCGAGAAGGCGGATGAGTTCCTTCTCCTCCCTCTCGCTTCAAGCCCGGAATTTCCCGAGGCGCTCCTGGATCTTATAAGGGAGACCCGCCCCGTGCTATTCGTCCCGACCGTCACCGAGGAGCTTCTTGCGGTGGCGAGGTTGAAACCCGACATAGAGTCGCTCGGTTGCGCCGTATTCATCTCTTCTTATAAGGCCGTGGAGATAGCGAACGACAAGTTCAAGACGGCCGTCGTCATGGGGGAGGGCGGGGTGCCGGTGCCCAGGACCATCGACGGGTCGAGCCCAAGGGAGGCCGTAATAAGGGAACTCGGGTTGCCGCTCCTTTCAAAGCCGGTCTTCGGACGGGGCGGCAGGGGGGTCAAGGTCTACCACACCGCCGATGAGGTGATGAAGGAGGACCGCTCTGGTATAATATTCCAGGAGTTCATCCCTGGTGAGGAGTTCGATATAAACCTCTTCATGGACAAGGGCGGAAAAGAGACCGCGGCCGTTGCGCTCAAAAAAACGGCCCTCAAGGAGGGCATAGTAGGCAACGCGGCCGGTGTCGAGAGGGCTTCGAAGGCAGACGCGGTGGACGTGGCTCGAAGGGCCTCCAGGCTACTTGCCTTGGAAGGTCCGCTCGATTTCGATATAAGGTTCAGGAAGGACGGGTCCCCCGCGCTCCTGGAAATAAACGCGAGGCTCGGCGGTAATTCTCTCTCGGCTGTCGAGGTCCTCGACGCGCTCTCAACCGCGTTCGAGAAGGGCTATAGGAACAGGGATCAATAAATTCAGCAGAGACCATAAGGAGGACGCATAAGTGAAGCACGTGAACGCACTACTCATCGCAGGAATGCTGGCCGTCTCCACGGTCGCCTACGCGCAGGCTCCGAACTACAATGAGGCGCAAAGGCTTATCGACTCCGGCGCGTACTCGGCGGCAGAGGACATGGCCAGAAAGCTCGTCACGGCAGAGCCCAGGAACGACAAATACCATCAGCTCCTCGGCGACGTCTACAGGAAAGAGGGGAGATACGACGAGGCGATGGCAGAGTATTCAAAGGCTAAGGAACTTGGCGGAGAGAACGCCGAGCTCTTGAAGTCGATCGGCTCCATACAGAAGAAGCAGAGGAACAACAAGGCCGCGGCCGAGTCCTACAAAAAGGCCTTGAAGCTCGACCCGAAGGACAGGGAAGCCGCCGACGATCTCGCCTCCCTTGAGAGGTCGAGGGGCGTAACGCTCCGCGCCGTCATCGGCGGGGTGGAGCCGGATTATACGACAGACAGCTACGAGGCGTCGCTCTCTTACGGCGGCGTGGACAAGCTCGAGCTGAACGCCGGGTACGGCTACTCGGACAATGTCTTTTACACGAGGGACAAGTTCTTCGCGTCAGCTTATTACTTCTACAAGCCGGATTCGTACTTCAAGGTCTACGCGGCCCATAAGAACTACGATTACCCGGTAGACCCCGTTGTTGCGGCGCCGAACCCGGACACGAACTCCTATGATACCGTCCCGGTATTCGAGGCCGAGATATCCCACTGGATCACGAGGAACTTCCGGGGCTCTTTCGCCTACGAGTACTTCCGCCCGACGTTCTTCTACGACCAGGACTCTACCGCCTCCAACCACAAGTTCACGACAGAGGCCTACTATATAACGCCGAACCCGGCGATAAGGCTGAAAGCCATGTTCGCGATCTTGCGCGATCCGGACTCGCAGTCGACCGAGATAAAGGGCAGGGACAATGTGAATACCACGCTCGGCGAGGCCGCCTCAACCGACGTTCATTACAAGACGACCTCGCTCCTCGGAGCGGGTATCGAGTACTCGAAAGACAAATGGAGCGCGGAGCTCAAGTACCTCCCGAACAGGGACCTTGACGACAGCTACGATTACTCCATACTAACAGGCGTGGCTTACGACTTTACGGAAAGGTTCACCGGCAGGTTCGACTATGTCTACGACAAGTATGCGCCGGAATCCAATTACTCTGGCGAGACGGCGAACGTCTATCTCGTCTCGGGCCTTTATTCGCTTACGCCGTCGATGGACATAGGCGCGGGCTTCAAGCACCTGAAGCTCCCGGCGAGCGACGATAACGCCGCGTTCCTGACGCTATCCTACAGGACCGGCTTAGGGTTTTAATGGTATCGATACTGCTCGCCGGGTTTCTCCTCCAGGCGACCTACATAGACCTCTTCAACGACGGGCACAGGCTCCTTGACCAGGGCAAACCCAAGGAGGCGGAAGTGGCTCTCAAGGAGTCCGCCTCCCTGAACCCCGGCTACGCGCCCGCGTATAAGGAGCTCGCCGAAGCCTATGTAAAGCTCAAAAGGCTCCCGGAGGCGATAGAGCAGTACCAGAAGCTCATGCGATTGAGCCCCAAGGACATGCGGGCGAGGGCGCGCCTTGCCGAGCTCCTCTCCTGGTCCGGCAACCACGACAGGGCGATAGTCATTTACAGGGACGCGCTCGACATCGACCCGAAAAACCCGGTCCTCTTAAACGGCCTGGCGACGGTCCTCCGGTGGTCTCACAGGTACGACGAGGCCGAGAGGCTCTACAGGGAGGTCCTCTCGGCGGAGCCCGAGAACCACGAGGCCCTGAAAGGGCTCGGCAAGACCCACTCCATGACCGGGGACTTCACCGCCTCTGTCTCCGTCTTCCAGAAGGCCGTCTCCATATACCCCGAGGACTCGGAGTTGAGGAAAGAGCTCGGGACCGTGCTCGCCTGGCAGAAGGACTTCAAGCCGGCGATCGTCGAGGTAAAAAAGGCGATAGAGCTCGCCCCGAACTACACCGAGGCGTACAGGACGCTCGGCGACATCTACCTCTGGATGAGGTCGTATAACGAATCGCTCAGGGCCTACAGGAAGGCGGTCGATCTCGAACCGGCAAATATCGAGAACCACCTCCTCCTTGCGAAACTCCACAGGCAGATGGGCGACGACCACGCCTCGGAGGAGGCGATAAAGGCGGCCTTGAGGATAGACCCGTCATCCGCCAACGCCCTTGAGCTCTTGAGGGAGCTCCGGGGCGGGGACAGCCGCGTCATAGTCGACAGGATAGGGGACTTCGTAGAGCTCGCCGCCTTCGCCTTCGTCTTCATACTCCTCTACTTCACATACCGGACAAAGAGGCGGATGCTGCTCCGTCGGCACAGGGTCTACAAGTACTTTATTACGATCGCCCTCCCGGCTCTCGTCGTAATGACCTTCCTCGCATTCGCCGGAAAGTTCACCGTCCTTTCATGGGTCGACGCCAACCTCATAGAGGATGTTACCGAGGCGATATTGTTTTTCACGCTCGGCTCGTCCCTCATGGCGCTCCTCTGGACCGAGAGGCGCACGCACGATTTCATGAACACGGCGATACTCGCCATAGGCGCGCACCCGGACGACATCGAGCTCGGTTGCGGCGGCTTCATCATGAAGGCCAAGGACGGCGGCGCAAAGGTCTACGGGCTCACCATGACGCGGGGAGAGAAGGGGACGGACAAGGACGGAGCGAGGGAAGGGGAGTTGAAGAAGGCCGCCGGTTTCATGGAGCTCGACGGCGTTGAAGTAATGGACTTCCCTGACACGGGGCTCAAGGACGCCGTCGCCCGGATGAAGGACTCGATAGAGGAGAAGATAAAGGAGACCGGCGCCACCCTCGTCCTCACCCACACCAAGATAGACATACACACCGACCACCAGGCGGTCTTCGAGGCGACGAAGGTCGCGGCCCGGAACATATCGGTGCTTTGCTACGAGGATGTCTCCACCCCGAGGGAATTCGTACCCAACTACTTCGTCGACATCGGCTCCTATATTGAAGACAAGATGAAGCTCGTATCCCTCCACAGGACCCAGAACGAGAAAAAATACATGGACCCCGAGGTGATAAAGGGCCGCGCCGCCCACAGGGGCATCCAGGGCGGGGTCCAGTACGCCGAGGCGTTCAGGATATACAAGCTCTTGAAATGACGCTCCCCTTACTCGCCATATTCCATTCCTTCGGGGCCGTTATATTTTTTCTCGGCCTCCAGGGCATGCTTTTTCTCCCGCTTACGCTCGTCTACGAGCTCTGGAAGTCGAGCTTCCTAAAAAGGACGCCTGCCTTTACCGGCATGGTCACGGTGCTTATCCCGGCGTTCAACGAAGAGAAGACGATAAGGGCTACTATCGCTTCCGTCCTCGCCTCCCTTTATCCGTCCTTCGAGGTCATCGTCGTAAACGACGG
>JACPGB010000005.1 GCA_016182655.1 Deltaproteobacteria bacterium | reverse complement strand
CCGAGTGGCAAGGCGAATGCAAACCCCGGCAGGCAAGGAGGTAACGGCTCATGTTATCACCGATGGTCAGAGGATAACACCAGCGGCCATCGCCTGTCTTGAACTGGCCCTTGAAGTCCGCGCTCCAGACCTTGTTAGGGGCGTCGCAGTCCAGGAAAGGCTCGCTGTATGCCGGCGTCCTCTTGCGCCGCCGCCGCTCTTTGACAAGGCCATGCCTTTTAAGCCACTTCTCGGCGGTGCAGACGGAAGGCCATTTGATCCGGGGCTGGCGCATTTTTAAAAAAACGAGCAGCTTCTTGGGACCCCAGTTCATATGCGAAAATTTTGCTTCGATCAATCGACTGATAATATCCTTTTCAGTCTGGTTCGGGTGACAAACAGGGGCACGGCAGAACTCTTTAAGACCATCATGATCAATTTTAAACGCTCTTCCATGGGTTCCGTCTTTCTCCAGGGCATGGCATTTTCCTCCTGCCCTGTAGTTTAACGTGTTACCCATGTCCATAGGTTGTTTTGTTACCCATGTTAGCATGTTGTACCCACCCCGGCCCTCTCCCACAAGGAGAGAGGGAGTTGAAAGGACCCCGGTCGTTAGGCCTACCCCCCGCCGGTCATCCTCACAACTTCAATCGCGTCGCCGTCTTTCAATACCGCGTCCCCCCATGTCCTTTTGGGGACTATCTCGCGGTTGACCTCGACGGCTATGCCCTCGGGCCTGATATCAAGAGACTCCAGCAGGGCCTTGAGCGTCGCGCCTGCCGTCGTCTCCCGATCTTCTCCGTTCACCTTTACTTTCATCAGAAATAAATATCCCTTTTGCCTTCCTCTATATCTTTGAGCCTGTCTCCCAGCGCCTTTTTTATCGAGGGGTCTTTTATCTCCCCGAGCCCGTCTTCTATTGTGTGGCATAGCGACTCGCGCAAATCACTCTCCGCGTAGTCCTCTATATATTCCTTGAGCGTAAGAAGGGCGTTCGCCTGGCAGAATTTTTCCATCTCTCCGGCGACGGTCTTTCTCGTGAACTCCGCGCCGGTCCTCCCCACCCTGTAGCAGGTGGTGCATAGGCTCGGGATAAAGCCCTCGGAGACGACCGACGACATCACTTCAGGCAAGGACCTCTGGTCGTTAGTCGAAAACTGCTCGAGGGATTTGCCCTGCGCGTAGCCTCCGGGGTTCGTCTTTGATGCGGCTGATAACTGAGTCGCGCCGACATGGAGGAGCTCGCTCCTGAACGCCGCGCCCTCCCGGGTGGAGACCACAACACCCGCGCTCGGTATGGCGAGCCTTAGGACAGCGACTATCTTCTTGAGCTCAAGGTCGGTGACCGGGTGGGGCACATCTTTTAAGCCCGACTCGGCCGGGCGGAGCCTCGGGATAGAGACCGTATGCGCGTGCGTGCCGAACCTTTCGAAGAGATGCTTTGAATGCGCTATCGAGGCGAGGCAATCGAACCTGTGGTCATAGAGGCCGAAGAGCGGGCCTATGCCGACATCCTCGAACCCGGCCTCTATAGCCCTGTCCATCACCTTTATCCTGAAGTCGTAGTCTTTCTTATTTCCGTGCGGATGGACGGATTCGTAAGTCGGCCTGTGGTAAGTCTCCTGGAATGACTGGTAGACCCCGGCCCCGGCCTCCTTGAGACGCCTCAAGGAGGCAATATCCATAGGCGGCGCGTTCACATGGACTATCCTCATGCCGGTATTGGCGTATATGGCCTCTATGCAGGCGGCTATGTAGTCTACGCCGTACCTCGGGTCCTCGCCCGTTACGAGGAGCACCCTCTTAAAGCCCATCGCCTCGAGCGCCTTCGCATCAATGACGGCCTCTTCCGGCGTAAGCGCCTTTCTCTCGAGAGAGCGGTTGGCGCTTTTGAACCCGCAGTAGACGCACCCGTTAGTGCAGAAGTTGGACAGATACAGGGGCGCGAATAGGACGACCCTTTTGCCGAAGACCTTGTCCTTGACCTCCCCTGATTTCCTCAGGAGCGCGGAGAGCGTCTCTTCGTCCTTGACGGACAACAGGGCGGCGGCGTCTTCAAGCGACGTGCCTTTGCCGAGGGACGCCCTCTCCAATATCAGGGCGATATCGCCAGCCGAGGCCCTTGCCCCCTCTTCGAGGAGCGTCTCTATCTGTCGGGTATTTATTATCTCATTCATATAAAAATAAAAAAGCCGCCCACGGGGGCGGCTCGGGCGCAAATGCCTCGCCTTTGAAATGAACTTGAGCCGCTTCCCTACGCTGGTATTACCCAGATCAGGTCGTTAGGGTCTCTTCGCTCGGAAGACTCTCAGTCCTTTCGGACACCCCTAGCGTATAAAGCCGGAAAAACAACGGTATTCCGGGACTATTTTAAGATAACAGCACCGCCCTTATTAGTCAAGGGGAACGAAAAAAACCGTTCCGCATAACGGAACGGCGCTGTTTTATTTATGAACGATGGTCCATCGAAAAGAAAGGCGCGTATCGATAAAGGATAAAACCCGGGTTTACAGGAAACGGTAAGCGATTTTACGCAGACATCGGGCTTTGAAAAAGCGTCTCCGTTGGGCAGTGGTCAGATGAGCTTGGAGGCGGTTATTATGTTGTCCGCGATCTCGCGCATCTTCTTGTTCTCCTTCTGGGAGTGGGACTGAAGGAGCTTGAAGGCCTCCTCTTCGGAGATGTTGCACCTCTTCATGAGGATGCCCTTTGCGCGCTCGACGAGTTTTCTCGTCTCTATGGCGTCCTTGAGGTCGTCGACTTCGACCTTCAGGGACTTGAACTCGCTGTACCTCGCCATGGCGAGCTTTATGGCCGGCTCGAGCTGTTTCTTGGTGACGGGTTTGACAAGATACGCAAAGACGCCGGCCTCTATGGCCTTTATGGCGATCTCGTCGGATGAGAGGCCCGTAATGAGGATTATCGGCACAGGCCCTTTTGAGGTTATTTCCCTGGCCGCGTCGATGCCGTCCATCTCGGGCATCTTGACGTCCATTATGACGAGGTTGGGTTTCATCTCCGCGACCTTTTCAACCGCGGCTTGACCGTTGGATACGGCGCAGATGACGTCGTAACCCAGGAGCTCCAACTGATTTTTGAGGAAAAGCCGGGTCTTGGGATTGTCTTCGGCTATCAGGACCCTGTTGTTTTCCTTGGATGCGGGTGTAGCTTGCGCCTTCATGGCCATATAGCCCTCATGACTATTTTGGTGACAGTCTAATATGTTTATCCGGGTAAGTCAATAGCAATTTTATCACTAATATAACAGATGGACTGGCAAGGATATCCTATGAAGCAGTTAAACACAGAGGCTACCCCTCCTTAAAAGTCGAGGTCGCTTTCGGCGGAATCCGCGTGAAAATGCAAGTTATTCACATAGATAGATTCGGCGGCACCCCTGTAATATCCTCCGAGAAGGTCGATACCGTCCATGGCCCAGCCGCTGTAAGCAGACTGCAGGGTGACCGTGTCAAAAGGCATGCCGTTGAACGAGAGCGTCACCTCGTCGTCTTTCTTCTGGAGCGACATCTCGGCGCCAATCCAGGTCCTGGTGATGTTCTCCGGCGGGGCCGGGTAATGAAGTAGGAAAACGTCTACGGCGCCGGTCGCGGCGGCCTTCAGCTCGAGCTTTACGGCGTTCCCCGGCGCAATCGATATGCGGGGGTAGACGGAGTCCGACCCGATTATGCTTATGTCGGACTTTACGTCGCGGTTCTTGTCCCTCACGAAGAACCATTTTACGGTGAAGTCGTTAAGGTACTTGTCAGCGGTCCCGAAGTACGCGGCGTTCTCCCTGAAGGCTACGCCATCGTAGACATGTGTCGCCGCGCCGAGGAACTTCGTCACCTTCCCCTTGAAAAGGTAGTCGAGCGCCATGTCCGAGCCCATCACGAAGTTGCCCTTGGTGTCCGGAGTAAAGTCTATGAAGAGCCTCGCCCCGGGGTTAGTCGAAAGGAACCCCTTCACTTTCTGGTAATGCGCGTCGAGAGGCTCCATGGCCCCCGCGACCTGGTTGTTGGCGTAAAGGGAGTTCTGTGAGTTCCAGAAGAAGAAGGCGAAGAGGATCGTCGTGATGACGGCTCTCCACCTGCCGTCCCGGTACTTGGGCCACAGGAGCATGGCCGCGGCCATTACGAGCATCGCGTTCGGGAAGTACTGGTACCTCGACTGCGAGGGCACGTAGGCGAGCTCGTTCGTCACGAGCCTGCCGATGGAGATTATGAATATGTAGGATATAGCCACGGCAAGGAGCGTAAAGAATACGTACCTGTGGGTCCTGGCTATCCTCGAGAGGGACGTCAGAAAGAGCGCGAGGGCGAGCTTCACGATGACCGCCGCGTCGGCATAGAAGACCTCCGGGAGCTTCACATAGACTATGTCCTTTATCTGGACATAGGGGGAGACCCCGATGTTCTTGACGAACAATGACTCCCAGACGTTCACGGCCATGACCTTCAGGGTGTTAAATACCATCGAGGAAGTAGCCATTATGCCGAGGCTCATCTTATGCCTCGGTTGCGTGACCGAGAACCCCCATGCGGTAAGCCCCAGGTAAAATATGTACGTCGCTACCACGAGCCCCGCCATTATCGCGAGGTTCCTCCTGGGCAGCCGCTTTTCCCTTCCGGCGTAGAGCCCGGCGGCGATGAAGAGGACGGAGGCCGGGGCGAGGAACGCGGGCTCGTACAGGAGGACGGACACGAGGGCAAAGAGGACCGCGACGACCATGTAGGCCGTCCGCTCGGTCTCTACGTACCTGTAGACGAGGAAGATGGTGGAGAGCGAGAGCATGGTGCCGAGGATTATGTAGATGTGATAGGTCCAGGCTATGGTGTCGAACTGGCTCGGGAGCGTTATGAAAAGGAGCCCGAAGATGAAGGGGAATTGCGTGTCCTTCAGGAACGACTTCAAGACCAGGAATACCAGAAAGGCGGCCGAGACATGGAGCGCTATGTTGAGGATATGGTAGAGGACGATGTTGTTGCCGAAGACGAGGTATCTCGCGAATATGAGGAGGTGCGCGAGCGGCTGGAACCTTATGTGGCCGAACATCTCGAAGAACGAGATTTCCTTCAAGGCCTTGAGCGAAAACCCGTCTATGGAGTTAAAAAGCATGAGGATGAGCCAGTCGTCGCCCCTGAAGATAGACTGCGCCGTCGGATAAAAGACCGCGCCGGCCGCGGCCCCGTATACGAGGGCTATGGCGAGGTATTTCCGGGTATCTGTCTTGAAGACCCCTCTGCCGAGGAGCGAGTACAACCCGTGCGAGATGATGAGTATGACGACGAGGAGCGCCCACTGGAAGGGGTTTATGGAAGCGAAATTGCTGAGAGCGGTATAGGCAAGGAATGCGGCTATAAGGGTGCAGGCCAGATATATGCCGTGTTTTCTCATGGCTCCTTCTCCGGACAGGGGTATCCGTCTTGAGGGCCATTCTACTTGCACGAAGATTAAAGATTTATTAAAAGAGGACTTCTTTTACAGGGGTATAGCGGGTTTTGACTGACTGTGCGGGTCCGGGCGGGTTTTACCATTGGTAGAATTGAATTTATCCGCCGGATAGGATCATTATACCCGATATTCAAGGTGCGTGAGTCCTGGCTTAGCCATGGGAGTATCAGCGGGCCCTTAGAGCGCCCGGCCCCTTGATGCCAAGCCTCTTTTTGAAAGACCCTGATATGGCAAGCATGTACCAGCGCATGTACTTGGGGAGCCACTTCTTGAGCAAAAACCTCGACTCCCCGGCAGTCCTGTCCCGCCAGACAGACGGGACCTCGCCTATCCTGTATCCCTTGAGGAAGGCCTTAACGACTATCTCCATGCCTATCTCGAAGCCGCCCGCGCTCTCTATTCTGATGTCGCTCAGGACCTTTTTCGTGTACATCTTGTAGCTGTTCGTTATGTCGTGTGTCGGTATTCCCGCGAGGTAGTGGAGCGAGACCCCGGCGAGCCTCGATAAGGTCTTCTTCAAAAGCGGCCCGCCTATCTGCGCGCCTCCCTTCATGTACCTCGACCCGCAGACTATGTCGTATCCCTCGTTTATCTTCCTGAACATGGAGTCGACCGTGGCCAGATCATCCGAGAGGTCGGCCATCATGACGAGCACGACCGAGCCCGGAGCCTCCTCGAAGCCCGTCTTGATGGCGTTCAGGACGCCCTTGCCGTACTTGTTCCTGAGTAGCGTTATGCCGGACAGCTTCCCGTCCTTCATTAGTTTGCGGACGACCGGGAGGGTGTTGTCCGCCTCGAAGTCGTAGACGACCGTGATGCGGTGAGGCGTCTTTATGCCGGCGCGGATCGCATCGAAGGTCCTGCCGATGTTCTCGCCTTCGTTGTAGACCGGTATGATTATGTCGAGGGTGCGGTGCATGTCAGATGCCGTTTACCTCTATCTGCTTCCTTATCCAGGGGATGATCTCGTCGAGCGCCGTATCGAGCGATGTCCCGGCCTCGAACCCCATGACCCTCTTCGCCTTCCCGACCTCGGGCACGCGCTTCTGGACGTCGTACATGAATGGCTTGTCCGAGAGATACCTGAAGGGTTTATCCGGATTGACCTTCCTCCATATCGCCTCGGCGAGCTCGAGGACCGTGGTCGATACGGCGGTGGACAGGTTGAAGTCGTCGTTCACCGCCGCTTCGCTCTCCATCGCGAGCCTGATGCCGCGCGCCAGATCGCCGCCGTAGGTGTAGTGCCTGACTTGTCCGCCGTCGCCGAGTATGCGGAGCGGGTCCTGCCCCTTCAGCGCCTTTTGCGCGAGGTCCGGGACGACATGGCTCATCGCGAGCTTGACGTTCCCCGATAGGACTTCCTTGTCGGAGAGCGCCCTCTTCTCCCCTGTCCCTATACAGTTGAATGGGCGGAGTATCGTGTACGGGAGCCCGTACTGCTCGCGGGCCCCTTTGGCGAAGTATTCGCAGGAGAGCTTCTGGAAGCCGTAAGTGGACAAGGGCGGCGGGCATTTGAACTGCTCTCCCTCTGGTGTCGGGAAGAGTCCCGTGTTCTCAAAGACCATGGAGGAAGAGAGGACGGTTATGCGTTTCAGCCTCTTTTTTCCGAACGCCCAAATCGCGGCGTCGAAGGTGGAAGCGATTATCCGTTCGTTCTCGGCCAGGAGGTCGTACGCGAACTCGTGGAAGTAGGATATACCGCCTATCATCGCCGCGACAGCGACTATCTGGTCGCAGTCGGAAGCGAGCTCTTTAAGGAGCCCCGCGTCCTTTGCGTCGCCTTCGACGAAAGTGTACGACGGGTGGCTGTCGTAGCTCTTCTCGACCTTGCCGTACTTTGAAAAATTGTCGATGCCCACGACCTCGTGGCCGCGGCCCAAGAGCTCCTCGACAAGGTATCCGGCGATAAACCCCGCCGAGCCGGTGACGAGCGTTTTCATTACGAGGCCGTCTCCCGCGTTTTTCCGATGATGTTCCAGATGTCCACGACCGTCTTTCCCTTGAGGTCCAGAGAGGCGTACTCCTTGTGGGGCGCGCCGATGAAGATCACGTCGGACGCATCGATGAGCTCCCCGGCGGTGACAAACCCCTCTTCCCTTATGTATACGTCAGAGCAGAGGACCTTTCCGGCTTCCAACTCGAGTATCTTCTTGAGCTTGTACGAGAGAGACTCCCTCTTGTCGTCGCTCTCCGCCTTGAAGGCCATGCCGAGGACGCCCGTTGTCTTGTCCTTGAGAGACGAGGTCTGCTTGAAGTTCTGCACGATGAAGTTCGGGAGCCCCTCGTTTATGAGCATCGCCGCGTGTCCGAGGAAGAAGTTATTGTTCGAAAACGCCGCGAGCTGCATCGTGTCCTTGAACAGGCACGGCCCCGCGGTGAGCCCGGCGCGCGGGAAGGCCGCGGCCCTCGGATATTTGTACGTGATGGCCTCGTGGATCCTCTGGAAGTCGAGGCCGTTGGAGGCCGCTATCTGGTAGAACTGGTTGGATATCGCGAACTGTATGTACCTCCATACGTTCGTAAATAACTTGGCGAGCTCGGCTTCGAGCGGAGAGAGGCGTATTATCTCGTCCGTTATCGCTGAAAAGAGCCCGGCGGCTTCACACATCGACGCCTCGTCAAAGGCCGAGATTATCTGCGGGAGGGCCCTAAGCTCCTCTATCGCCTTGCCCTGCGCTATCCTCTCGGGGCAGAACGAGAGAGAGACCTTGAGCCCCTTTGCCTCGAAGTATTCCCTTATCATCCCGGTCGTGCCCGGGAAGATGGTGGAACGCAAGACTATGTGCTGGCCGTCCCTCAGGCGCCCCGATATATCATCGAGGAACTTCCTGAATATGGTGAACTTCGGGTTCAGGTGCTCGTCGACCGGAGTCCCTATGACCACGATGACGTAGCGGCTTTGCGAGATGGCGGAAGGGTCGGACGAGAGAAAGAGGGTCTTGTCGAGCGTCTTCTTAAGGAGAGCCTCGGCCCCGTGCTCGATAAAGGGCATCTCCCCTTTAGAGACCGTCTCGACGGCCTGTTTGTTTATGTCGTAGAGCGCGACCCTTTTGCCCGCCGCGGCCAGAGAGATGCCGAGCGGCAACCCCACGTGGCCGAGGCCGCCGATTATGCAGACGTCATATTTTGTCTTTTCATTTTCCATTGCCGTGCCCTTATCGTAAGGAATCACCCGGCCCTGCCCTTGCCCAGAAGCCGGTCCACGAGGAGGACGAATGTCACGAAAAACCCGAGCGAGGGCAGATAGACCCTGTGCTCGTAGATGACGTCGATTATCGGTATGAAGCTCGAAGTAGGCGAGAGTATGATGAAGTACCATAGTACGAAAAACCCCATGACGCGCAAGAGCGAAGACGGATTCGACTGCGTCTTTTTTACAAGGTACAGGGCTGAGAGAGCAATGGCCGCGAGTATAATGAGCGACGCGAACGGCGGGAGCATGGGAATAAGCAACTTCGTCCCCTCGTTCACATGCGGGGCCGTAAAGAGCCCCTCTGCCCTCGGTATGTCGTAGTCGAGGTTCTGGTATTTCGGGACCACAATGAGCGCGATGTAATAGACGAGCACGTTGAACTGCGTAAAGAGGTACTCTTTAGGGGTTATGTAGGTCACCTTGAACCCGGCCGAGGCCTCTTTGGGCGCGACTATCGGCGCGGCCTCCTTTACGCCCTCGCTCACCTCGCCGACGGCCGATTCCGAGCTCAAGTCCCCGAACCCGCCGAGCGGCATGATGGTGTTCACGGCGATGAATATGAACAGCCCCGCAAGGACCGCGTAGACCGGCCACCTCCCCTTCATATCCGACAGCCTCCCCCTTGCGAGGAAACAGCGTAGCTCGCCCACCTTTTGCCTGGGGTGGCGGCCTTCGCCCCCCTTATGAAAAAGATGAGCGCGAGCAGGTAGAAGAGCGACGAGAGCGCCTCCATCCGCTGGACTATGTATGTGACGGCCTGCGTCTGCACAGGGTGTAGCGCGAATATCATCGCCGAAAAGAAGCCGACTCTTTTGGCCGCGGTCGTGCACCCCTTGACGAGGAGTATCGTCTGAAAGACAAAGAAGTAGACGGCTATCGATGCGAGGATGTGGATGGCGGTGTTCACGATGTGGTAGCCGAGGACGTTGTTCCCGCCCAGGGCATAGTTGATTGCGAAGGTCGAAAGCGTAATGCCCCTCGGGCCCTTCAGGAGCGACGGAATGTTCTTGAGGTCTTTAAGGACGTAGTTATCGACTATCTGCGGGTTGTCGTCGTACTGGAAGGCGGCGTTAAACGAGTTCGAGTAGACAACGAGGATCGAGGCCGCGATGATGAGCGCGGCGAAGAGATGGAATCTCTTGAGCGAAAAAAACCTCTCCATCACTTCCTGTCGTCCCCCCGGGCCTTTCCGGGCACGTCTATCCCCGCCTCCTTGAGGGCGTTCTTCATGAGCGCGAGTTCCTGCGCTATGGCCTTGTTCTTCTCATGGAGGAGCGAGATGACGACCGAGAAGTGGAGCGTTATGAGGAGGACGAATATGAACGCGACGAGGAAGAGGAGCGACGGCGGATAGGCGATGCCGAGCCGGGACGCTATAGAGTCAAGCAACTCTTTTTTGACCGAGAGCGCCATTATGACGACCGCCGAGGCGAGCCAGAGGACCGAGTATTTCTCTTTTAAAAGGCCCCTCCTGATGAAGTCTATGACTATCGCGAAGAGGACGAGCGAGCCGATTATCGAGAATATCTGAAGGTAGTACATCCGAAAATCCCCAGGGCTTACACCCTTTTCAGGAGGTCGACGAATATGGCGAGGAGTACCTTCACCATGTAATAGACTGACTTGACCGGAGTTATCGAAGAATGCCCCGAGGCCCTCTCCGACATGGTCACCGGGACCTCCATTATACTAAAACCCTTTTTGTGAAGCAACACGAGCGCCTCCACCTCGGGATAGTCGTCGGGGTAGCGGGAGCTGAAAAAATCGATACACCTCTTTCCCGCGGCCCTGAAACCGGAGGTCGTGTCAGTGACCTTCACCTTTATGACGGCGGAGACGACCTTCGAGAATATCGCCATGCCCGTGGAGCGGGCGAGCGACGGCTTATAATCCCCCTCGCCCAGGAACCTCGAGCCGACGACAAGGTCCGCCCTGTTCTTCACAAGGGTATCGACGAGAAAGCGTATGGAGTCCGCCGGGTGTTGGCCGTCGCCGTCGACCTGTACCGCGACGTCGTACCCATACCTCCCCGCGTACTTGTACCCGGTCTGCATGGTCGCGCCGATGCCCATGTTGTAGAGGTGGCTTAATACCGTCGCCCCGGCCCTTGTTGCGACTTCGGCAGTAGCGTCAATCGAGCCGTCGTTGACGACGACGATGTCCGCCTCGGGCGCATGCCTTTTGACCGAGGCGATGACTCCGCCAATGGAGGCCTCTTCATTGAACGCGGGGATGATTACAAGGAGCCTGACTTTGAGTTCTTTCATATGGGAGACTTGAGCCGCATTAAAAACACCCCTTTGAGAGGGGCCGGTCAGGCAGTGGAAAGGACTTCCAACAAAAAAAAGATGGTGCCGAAGGGGGGACTCTGAGGTCTCTACTCGATGGACCCGCATCTTCGCCCGACCCGGGCGTCCTCGCTTCCGGGCTTGCTCCCGCAAGCCCTCTTCCTCGCCAGCTCGGCGCTCGGACCGCTTCGAGTCCCGCTTTCAATAATGATTGGGGCAGGGAAAACCCATGCCCTTAATATTTCTTGGTGCCGAAGGGGGGACTCGAACCCCCACAGGCTTTCACCCACTAGAACCTGAATCTAGCGCGTCTACCAATTCCGCCACTTCGGCAAGGGAGCCTCCACGGGGACTGCCCCGGGAAGGCCGTTTTTAAACCTTGAAATAATGGTTATTTCAGGCTATTATTCTGTTTTGAAGGCCCGCCGGACAGACGACATCCGAAAACCAACCTGAAATCGGCGGCTTACGCCTGCAAACGAAAATATTGGCATAGTACTAAAATTTAGTCAAGGGGAGTTTTTATGAAGTTCTTTATAGATACCGCGAACATAGACGAAATACGGACAGCGGACGAGTGGGGGCTCGTAGACGGTGTGACCACCAACCCCTCGCTTGTCGCAAGGGAAAAGAGGTCATTTAAAGACCTCATAGCCGAGATTTGTACCATCATAGACGGCCCCATAAGCGCAGAGGCTGTAAGCCTCGACGCCAGGGGCATGATATCCGAGGCCCGGGAGCTCTCGAAGATACACAAGAACATAGTCGTAAAGATCCCGATGACGCTCGAAGGCCTCAAGGCCGTAAAGACCGTCTCGGCCGAAGGGATCAAGACGAACGTAACGCTCGTCTTCTCGCCGGTCCAGGCGCTCATGGCCGCCAAGGCCGGGGCGAGCTACGTAAGCCCTTTTGTCGGCAGGCTCGACGACATCTCGCAACCTGGCATGGACAGCATAAGCCAGATACTCGACATCTTCGACAACTACGGTTTCAAGACCGAGGTCATCGTAGCCTCGGTCAGGAACCCGGTGCATGTCCTTGAGAGCGCGATAATGGGCGCGCACGTGGCGACGATCCCCTTTAAGGTTCTCGAACAGCTCTCCAAGCACCCGTTGACGGACATCGGCATAGACAGGTTTTTGAAAGACTGGGAAAAGGTCCCCAAGTAGTTCGCCTTATAAAACATCGTCACAGACTTCATAAAAGCCTTCCGTAAAAGCTCATCGGGCCCTTAGGGGCCCTTTCAGTTTCTTTTTTCACCCTAAAATCAAGGGAATGCGGGCCCTTTTTCGGGCCCGCCGTACTTTTTTCCTGCAAGGTTGGGATATAATACCTTATGGAGAGGTGTATGATAACGCACGTAGTCCTTTTCAAGCTCAAAAACCAGTCTGAAATAAAGACCGTGGCCGATATGCTCCGGGGTCTTAAAAAAACGGTCCCGGTGATAAGGTCTTTGGAGGCCGGAGAGGACGTGCTCCGGACGCAGAGGTCCTATGACGTCGCACTCACGGTAAAATTCGACAGCCTCGAAGACCTCGAAAAATATCAGGTCCACCCAGAGCATGTGAAGGTCGCCGACTATATCGCGACCGTGAGGGAGTCGGTCATAACCGTCGACTACGAGTCTTAAAAAAATGGAAGCGATTGAAAAAAAGATAACCGACTACCTGGAAGAAGGTCCCCAGTCTTTTAAAGACCTCGTCCGCTCCTTCGAGATAAGGAAGGAAGACAGGGACAGGTTCAAGAAGGTCGTAAAGCGCCTCGTGGCCGAGGGCGTGCTCATAAAAACGCGCGGCGGGAGGTTCGGACTGCCCTCGAAGATGAACCTCGTCACAGGGGGCCTCTCCTGCCACCCCGACGGTTTCGGGTTCGTGAAACCCGAAGAGGGCGGGGAGGATGTCTACATAAACGCTCGGAGACTTGCCGGCGCAATGCACGGAGACACGGTAGCCGCGCGCATAGAAGGCATTAAGAGCGGCGGCAGGCGCGAAGGGTCCATCGTCCGCGTTATAAAACGCGCTCATAAGACCGTCGTCGGCAGGTTCGAGAAGGCCCGAGGCGTGGGGATACTCACCCCGTCGGACGAAAGGCTCCTCTATCAGGTCATCATACCCAGGGAAGAGTTCGGCGACGCCTCTGACGGACAGATAGTCACCGCCGAGATAACCCGGTGGCCGGCAAAGAACCTCGCGCCCATAGGCAGGGTCATCGAGGTGCTCGGAAACCCGGACGACCCGGACGTCGAGGCAGAGGTGATACTAAAAAAATACGGCCTCCCTCACCGGTTCCCGGCGGACGTTCTCCACGAGGTCCGCTCCGTCCCCTCCGCCGTATCCGAGACGGAAATAGCCGGCAGGACAGACTTGAGGACGCTGACCGTCGTCACCATAGACGGAGAGACCGCAAAGGACTTCGACGACGCGGTCTCTATCGAAAGGACCGCCCACGGCTACAGGCTCTGGGTCTCTATCGCGGACGTCAGCCACTATGTCAAGCAAGGCACCGCCATAGACTCCGAGGCATACGGCCGCGGCACGAGCGTCTACTTCCCGGATAGAGCCATTCCGATGCTCCCCGAGGCGCTCTCGAACGGGATATGCAGCCTGAACCCTCAGGTCGAGAGGCTCACCATGACCGCCGAGCTCGAGTTCGATACAAAAGGCTCGGTCGTCAAAAAGAGGTTCTATGAGAGCGTCATAAAAAGCGCCGAGCGGATGACCTACACGAATGTAAAAAAACTCATCCGGGGCGAGGACGCCGAAATAGAAAAAAGGTACTCGCATATCGTCTCCGACATAAAGCTCATGGCCGAGCTCGCCGAGAAGTTGACGGCCCGGCGCATGGAGGCGGGCTCCATAGACTTCGACCTCCCCGAGCCGCAGATAATCATCGACCTCGAAGGCAATGTCGAAGACATCGTCCGCTCCGAGAGGAACGAGGCGCACAAGCTCATCGAAGAGTTCATGCTCGCCGCGAACAGGGCCGTCGCCGAAGAGTTCTCCCGCCGTCAATACCCATTCGTCTACAGGGTGCATGATGAGCCGGACTCCGATTCCATCCACGACTTTTTAGAGTTCGCCTCCTCCTTCGGCCTCCACTTCAAGGAGGGTACGGGCCCGCTCGGCTTCCAGCAGGTACTGAAGGCGGTCGAGGGAAAACCCGAGGAAAAGCTCATAAACCAGGTGCTCCTTCGCTCGATGAAGCAGGCCGTCTATTCTGAAGAGAACATCGGGCACTTCGGGCTCGCCTTCAACGACTACACGCACTTCACCTCGCCCATACGGAGATACCCGGACCTCGTCGTCCACAGGCTCCTTAAGCTCCTCATACACGGCAAGTACACAATTGAGGCGAGGGAGCGGATGGAGACCGAGCTCCCGCCGGTCTGCGGACACACCTCAGCCCGCGAGCGCAAGGCCATGGAAGCGGAGCGCGAGATAGCGGACCTTAAAAAGACGCAGTTCATGTCGGATAAGGTCGGTGAGACCTTCGACGGGTTCATATCCGGGGTGACGAGCTTCGGCGTATTTATCGAGCTTAAGGACTACTTCGTCGAGGGGCTCGTCCATGTCTCGACACTCCTTGACGACTACTACATATTCGACGATAAGAAGCACTCGCTAATAGGCGAGCGTAGAAAGCGCGTATTCCGGCTCGGGGACGCGGTCTCGGTAAAGGTCACGCGCGCTGACATCGAACGCAGAAGAATAGACCTCGTCCTCGACGAGGCCTTCGCCGCCAAGCCCGGAAAAAAGGGCGCTGTTGAGAAGCCTCGCGCAAGGGGCGCCGTCCGGAAGAGGAGGAGATGACCCCCATACGGTTCCACCTCGCGTACAAGAACATAAAGAGGCTCCGCACAATCGTGACCGTGTTTGTAAAGCACGGTTTTCATCCTCTCATGGACAGCCTCCGCCTCGGTACGCTCGTCTCGCTACCCACGCGCGTCTTAAAACGCAAACTCGCCCGCGAGGAGGCCGCGCTTACCTCCCCTGCCAGGGCCCGCCTCGCACTCGAAGAACTCGGCCCCACATTCATAAAACTCGGGCAGATACTCTCCACAAGACCCGACATCGTCCCTCACGAATACATAATAGAGTTTTTGAAGCTCCAGGACTCGGTCGCGCCGATTCCGTTCTCCCATATAAAGCCCGTAATAGAGACCGAGTTCAAGCGGCCCCTGAACGAGCTTTTTTCCGAGTTCGACGAGACCCCGATTGCCGCCGCCTCCATCGCCCAGGTCCACAGGGCCCTCACCGTCGAAGGCGTTGAAGTAATGGTAAAGGTCCAGAGGCCTGGTATCGAAGCGACTATCGACACCGACGTCTCCATCCTCGCCTATATCGCGAAACTCGCTCTAAAATACATCCCCGAGAGCAAGCTCTACGACCCCGAGGGCATGGTCGAGGAGTTCTCGCGCGTGCTCCGGCGCGAGATGGACTTTACGCTCGAAGCGAGCTACACCGAACGCTTCCGCGAGAACTTCTCGGGTGACGCAAGGGTCGTGATCCCCTCCGTGTTCTGGGACCTGACGGGCAGGCGCGTCCTCACGCTCGAGAAGATCGACGGCATAAAGGCCGACAACGTCGCGAGGCTCAGGGAAAAATCGATAGACACGGAACGAGTCGCCCTCCTCGTCGCCGACGTCTTCTTCCGCCAGGTCTTCGAGTTCGGCCTCTTCCACGGCGACCTCCACTCCGGGAACATCTTCGTCTTATCCGAAGACAGGATCGCCTTCGTCGACTTCGGCATAGTAGGCCGCATCGACAACGAGATGAAACAGCACCTCGCCGAAATACTCATAAGCTTTGCCTCCCAGGACTTCGAGAGGCTGACGAGAGTCTACCAGCGCATGGGCATACTCCCCGAGCACATAGACAGGGCTTCATTCGAACGCGAATATTATGATATAATGCTCCACTACTTCGGGCGGCCGTTTAAGCATGTCCGCATCGGCGAGCTCCTCCTCGACTACATACGGATAGCCGCGAGACACGACATAAGGCTCCCGAGGGACCTCCTCCTTTTCGACAAGTGCATCATAGAGCTCGAAGGGCTCGGCAGGCTCCTCCACCCGGAGATAGACATTATAAGAGAGAGCCAGCCGTACGCCTCCAGGCTCTATGTGGAAAAGATGAACCCCGGTACGGTGATCAAGGACGCGGCGCGCACCTTGTCAGACTACCGCGACCTCGCCGAAAGGTTCCCGATAGATGCCGCGCGGATACTCAAAAAAATCGACGAGGGCAAAATAGGCATAGAATTCAAGCACAGGGGGCTCGAGGACTTCATGGGCGAGATGGACCGCTCCTCGAACAGGCTCACATTCGCCATCATCATAGCCGCCCTCATCGTCGGCTCCTCGCTCGTAATAGCCGCCGAAGCCGCGCCGACGATATTCGGTCTCCCGGCGCTCGGACTCCTCGGCTTCATCGTCGCATCGATACTCGGACTCTGGCTCGCCTTCCAGATAATAAGGTCCGGGAAGTTTTGAAACCAAACCTGGGGGGGACTTTTTATAAAAAGTCCCCCCCAGACCCCCTTCAAAAATTTTTAGTTCCCGTGAAGCCCCCGGTGTTACTTTGGGGGTTTCACGGGAAGAACTGAAAGATTTTGGAGAGAGTTTGAGAGAACCTTTTTACAAAAAGGTTCTCTCAAGGTTTGCGGTTTCCAAACACTCCGAATTTATATGAAAGTCGTCAGAGACATTTCCGACCTGAAAGATATCAAAGGCCCCATACTCACGCTTGGTAATTTCGACGGGTTGCATATCGGGCACAGGAGGGTGATAGCGAAGGTCGTCGAGCGCGCCAAAAAGTTTGGCGCGCCTTCGGTCGTCTACACCTTTGAGCCGCACCCGTTGAAGGTCGTCGCCCCCGGGCAGTCCCCGCCCCTTCTTATCGA
Organism: Deltaproteobacteria bacterium; assembly: GCA_016182655.1. GTDB lineage: Bacteria > Desulfobacterota > GWC2-55-46 > GWC2-55-46 > GWC2-55-46 > GWB2-55-19. Next base: position 8,919 of record JACPGB010000005.1, on the reverse strand, counting down.
TATAGATGAGAAGATAAGGCTCATAAATGAGACCGGCGTCGACTGGCTCATACTCGCCGAGTTCACGAAGGCCTTTGCGGCGACACACCCGAGGGAGTTCGTCGAGAGCGTGCTTGTGAAGGCGTTATCGGTCCGCGAGGTCTGGGTCGGGCACGATTTTTCGTTCGGCAAGTCCAAATCCGGGACCGTCGAGTACCTGAAAGAGCTCGGGGCGGAATTCGGCTTCAAGGTCTTCGTGGTTGACGCGTACAAACGGCGCGGCGAGGTAGTAAGCAGTTCCAGGATCCGCGCGTGTGTGAAGGACGGCGAGGTAAAAAAGGCCGCCGCCCTCCTCGGAAGGTTGTATTCGATAAAAGGCAAGGTCGTGGGCGGCCGGGAAATAGGCAAGGAGATAGGCTTCCCCACCGCGAACCTTGCAGTTGAGAGCGAGCTTGTGCCGAAAGACGGCGTATACGCGGCCTTTGCCGTAGTCGATGGAAAAGAGTGCGCATCGGTCCTGAACATCGGGACTGCCCCTACATTCGGTCCAAAGGAGCGCACCGTGGAAGTCCATATACTTGACTTTTGCAATGACATCTATGGTAAAAAGGTCGAGGTGCGGTTCGCGGACAGGCTCCGCGACGAGACCGCCTTCCCGTCAAAGGATGCGCTCGTCAAGGCGATAAAAAAGGATACCGACAGGGCGAGGAAGATACTTGCCCGGCGGAGGGCTTGAATTGGAGATAAGCGGAAAGACAAAGCTCGTCGGCATATTCGGCGACCCGGTGGACCATACCATCTCCCCTGCCATGCAGAACGCGGCCTTCGAGGCTTTGGGGCTCGACATGGCCTACATACCGTTCCATGTCAGAAAATCGCCCGCGTACGACCTCAAGGCCGCCGTCGCCTCGATAAGGGCGCTTAACCTCCGGGGCGTCAATGTCACCATCCCGCACAAGGAAAAGGTGCTGAAGTTCCTTGACGAGGTCGACCCGGACGCTAAAGCCATAGGCGCGGTAAACACCATCGTAAACAGGAACGGGAAGCTCGTCGGCTACAACACCGACGGCCCGGGGTATCTCTTGAGCCTCAAGGAAGATACCGGCTTTACGGTCCGGGGAAAACGCATCGTCATACTCGGCGCGGGCGGGGCGGCGCGCGCGATACTCAGGTCCGCGCTTGAAAAAAGACCGGCGTCTATAGTTGTCGCCAACAGGACGCTTAAAAGGGCCGAGGACCTCGTAAGGGAATTCGAACCGTCTTTTACGACGGATATGCGGGCCATAAGGCTTGACGGGTCGCTCGCTCCCTTCGCAAAAAAGGCGTCCCTCGTAGTGAACACCACTTCCATCGGGATGAAGGGGGCTGGGAACCTCGACATCCCGCTCGATCTCATGCCCAAAGGCGCGGTAGTCTCGGACATCGTATATGTGCCGCTCGAAACCGCGTTTTTGAGCGCGGCAAAGGCGCGGGGGCTCCTGGTCCACTATGGTCTTTCCATGCTGGTCAGGCAAGGCGCTCTCACTTTCGAGCTCTGGACCGGAAAGAAGGCGCCAATCGAGGTCATGCAGCGCGCGGCGCTCGCCGCGCTCAGTTTAAAATGAAGACCGTCTTTGTCGCCGACGCGCACTTGAAAGGCCCGGAAGACCCCAACCAGGCCGCGCTCGTCAAATTCCTCTCAGGTCTTAAAACCGACAACCTCGTCATGCTCGGGGACATCTTCGACTTCTGGACCGGCACAAACAGGGTGGTCGAGGCGAACTACGCCCCGGTGCTCGACGAGCTCCTTCGATTAAAGGGACGCGGCGCGAGCATCGTCTATGTCGAAGGCAACCACGACTTCTCCATGGGGCCTTTTTTTACCGCAAAGCTCAAGGCGAGAGTCATCCCCGATAAGGGAGAAATCTCTCTCGACGGGAAAAGGTTTTTCCTCCTCCACGGCGACACCGTCTCGATGACGTTCGGCTACAGGCTCTGGAGAGCGTTTTTGAGGAGCCCGGTATTCAGGGTGATAGCTTGGGCCGCAACCCCGGGCTTCGTCTGGAAGTGCGCTATGGGGCTCTCCAAAAAAAGCCGCAAAAAGAACACCAATTACGACAAGGGTGCGCGCATAGACGAAGGGCTCCGCGCCTTTGCGAGGGAAGAGCTCGCAAGCTCCGACTGCGTCGTCTTCGCGCACTCGCACAAGTCCGGCGTGTACATGGAAAAAAACGGTGTTGTTGCGAACCCGGGAAGCTTCGCGACCGAGAGGAGCTATCTCGTCTACGAGAAAGGCTCTTTCAGGATAGAAAAGTCCAAGGTATAAGCCTTTTCTGACATAATTATTCAGGGTAATTCGAGAATACCTGATTTAACACCCCCCCCCCCCTTACACGAAAAAACAGGATATACTATTTACAGAGCCTATAAGAATACGTTTTTTGTTGTCATTGCGAGGAGCGCAAGCGACAAAGCAATCTACTGGTTACGATCTTCTTAAAAGATGAGATTGCTTCGCTACACTCGCAATGACAAGAGAACGTTTTTAAAAACCTTTTTAAGCTCCAACCGGAGGTATTCATGAAGGCTATAAGGATACATGAGTTCGGAGAGCCCGAAGTGATGAGGCTTGAGGACATTGAGTTACGCGCGCCCGGGCCCAATGAGGCGCTTGTTAATATCAAGGCCGTCGGCGTAAACCCGGTAGACACATACATAAGGGCCGGGCTTTTCTACGCAAAGGAACTCCCCTTTACCCCCGGCGCTGACGCCGCCGGCATAGTAGAGGCGGTAGGCGAAGGTGTCACACGCTTCAAGCCCGGCGACAGGGTATATACGGCCGGGACCATAACCGGCGCGTACGCCGAAAAGACGCTCTGCAGGGAGTCCCAGCTGCATTTACTGCCTGAGAGGCTTTCGTTCGCCCAGGGCGCGTGCGTGGGCGTGCCGTACGCAACCGCGTACAGGGCGCTTTTTCAAAGGGGCTGGGCCGTCGCAGGCGAGACCGTCCTCGTCCACGGGGCGACCGGAGGTGTCGGCACTGCGGCTCTCCAGCTTGCCCGCGCCGCAGGGCTTACCGTTATAGGGACCGCAGGGACTGAAAATGGAAAGGCCCTCGCTTTAAAGGAAGGGGCTCACTTTGTCGTCAACCACAAGGTGAACGGCCACTTGAGCGAGGCGGCGGCGTTTGCGAAAGGCGGCCTGAACCTAATAATCGAGTTCCTCGCTAACGCGAACCTCGGCGCGGACCTTAAATTTTTGGCAAAGCACGGCAGGGTAGTGGTCGTCGGCTCCAGGGGGACGGTCGAGATAGACCCGAGGGACGCGATGTCGCGGGACTTGGACATAAGGGGGATGTCGCTCTTCAACGCGACCGAATCAGAGCTCGCCTCCATCCACGCGGGGCTTCTGGCGGGCTTTGAGAACGGGACGCTCCGGCCGGTCGTCGGGCGGGAGTTGCCGCTTAAGGACGCGGTGAGAGGACATCACGAGATAATGGAGAAGAGCGCGTACGGGAAGATAATTCTCGTGCCGTGAGGGGTTGCTTTTTTCGATAAGCGGCTTGCCCCTCATTTAAATCTCCTCCCCCTTGACGGGGGAGGCGGGGTGGGGGTGAAGCCCTGGCCGGGTGGGCAATTCGGTATCGAACGGCAGGAGAATCGATTATCCGGAGACTCCATACCGACTTTGGCCCTGGCCGAAGTTCACCCTCGCCCTGGCCGGGCAGGCAAGCCCGTAACTAATGCAGATGATTCGATTACCCCGGCGGCTCCATCCGACTTTGGCCGCGCGCCGGAGCGCCTCAATCCCCTCCCGTCGAGGGAGGGGAAGTTTATAATAATCTTACTCAATCTTCTGCGTGCTATTTCATTTCCGTAAGCTTGAATTTACCTGTCAATACTTCGAGACGTTCATCTCCTCCATCTTCCCAGTCACCATATAGACGACCCTCTCGGCGATGTTCGTGACCCTGTCGGCCATCCTCTCTATGTTGTGGGCGGCCCAGATGAGGTACGTCGCGTCCTTGATTATCTTCGGGTCCTGCACCATGAGGAGGACGAGCTCGTTGTAGATGGTGTCGTAGAGCGCGTCCACCTCGTCATCCTCGTTGCATATCTTCTTCGCGGTCTCGGCGTCCCTCTCGACAAATGCGGTCATGCACCTCTGGAGCATGGAGAGGGCCTTCCCGGCCATGACCGGCATGTCAACGAGGGGCTTCACAAGGGGCTCGTCCCCGATCGATACGCTGATCTTCGCTATGCCTTCTGCGTGGTCGCCTATGCGCTCGAGGTCGGTTATGACGTTAATGATGGACGCCAAAATCCTCAAGTCCATATGTCGAAACGCATCCTGTTTATCAGCATGTCGTTCTTGACGATGCGCCTGGACCTCTCGATATCCCGTGATTTAAGCGCCTCTATCGATTCCTTAATGGCCGTGCCGACCATTGCGGACATCTTCATGACCTCGTCCTGGAGCTCCTTAAGGGCCTTGTGATACGCCTCGCGAGTCATCTCTCCTCCTTGATGCTACCTCTAAAAATTGTTATTTTTCCTGACTGCTCGGCGCAGGGCCTAAATATCAAACGGAGCTCATGGGGTTCATATGTTCAGCCGTTTGATACGAATTTGCCCGTCCGGCAAGGACTGCGTCAGGTCGGAAATAAATATGTCGAAACGCATCCTGTTTATCAGCATGTCGTTCTTGACGATGCGCCTGGACCTCTCGATATCCCGTGATTTAAGCGCCTCTATCGATTCCTTAATGGCCGTGCCGACCATTGCGGACATCTTCATGACCTCGTCCTGCAGTTCATTAAGGGCCTTGTGATACGCCTCGCGAGTCATCTTCCCTCCTTGATCATTAAACTACCCGAACCTTCCGGTTATGTAATCTTCAGTAAGCTTGTTGGGGCCTGCTGCATGTTGTGGGTGACGATGACGACGGTGTAGTGCTTCTTAAGGTCGGTCATGAGGTCCTCTATCTTCGCCGTCGCCACTGGGTCCAACGCCGAGCAGGGCTCGTCCATGAGTATCACCTCGGGCTCGACCGCCACAGCCCTCGCAATGCAGAGCCTCTGTTGCTGGCCGCCAGAGAGCGAGAGAGCCGGCTCGTGGAGCCTGTCCTTTATCTCGTCCCAGAGGGCGGAGTCCCTTAAGGCCTTCTCCACTCGCTCGGAAATATCCCTCTTTTTCTTTATGCCCATAAGCTTCAAGCCGAATGCGATGTTGTCAAACATGGACATCGGGAACGGCGTCGGCTTCTGAAATACCATCCCCACCTTGGACCTCAATTTTATGAGGTCGAGGCCCTTCTCAAGGATGTTCTTGCCGTCCAATATTATCTCGCCCTCGTATCTATTCCCGGGGTACAGGTCGTGCATCCTGTTCAGGCACCGGAGGAAGGTCGTCTTTCCGCACCCCGAAGGCCCTATGAGAGCCGTTATCTCCTTCTCCTTTACGGAGAGGTTTATGTTTTTAAGCGCCTGCTTCGTGCCGTAATGGAAGTTGAGATTCTTTATCTTTATCTTGTCCGTCAAGCCGCTTTTCTCCTTACTATGAGTCTTGAAAGAAGCGTTACGCAAAGCACTATCGCGGTTATCAGGAACGCCCCTCCCCACGCCTTCTGGTGCCAGTCCTCGTAGGGCCCCATCGCGTAGTTGAATATGGTGACCGTAAGGGTCGCGGTCGGCTCGCTCATGTCGAAGTTCCAGAAGGAGTTGTTGAACGAGGTGAAAAGGAGCGGGGCCGTCTCGCCCGAGACCCTCGCGACCGCGAGCATTACGCCCGTCGTTATCCCGCGTAGCGCCCCCCTGTAGACGACATGGACCGTCACCTTCCAGTGCGGCGCGCCGAGCGCGAGCGCCGCCTCGCGCGTGGAGTCAGGCACGAGTTTCAGCATCTCCTCCGACGTCCTTATGACGACCGGGAGCATTATTATCGAGAGCGCGACCGCGCCTGCTATGGCCGAGAACCCGCCGAAGGGCTTGACCAGAAGCGCGTAGACGAAGACGCCGACGACGATCGAAGGGGCGCTGACAAGTATGTCGGAAACGAACCGGACGACCGATGCTATCCTGCTCTTCCTGCCGTACTCTGATAGATACGTCCCGGCGAGTATCCCGGAGGGCACTCCTATGACGGTCGCGATGACCGTGATGAGTACCGTCCCGAATATGGCGTTGGCAAGCCCGCCTCCCTCTGCACCCGGGGGCGCGGGGAGCTCCGTAAAGAACGAGCCGGAGAGCGCGGGCAGGCCGAAGGTTATTACGTCCTTCAATATCCAGAAGAGGAAGAATATCCCGAACCCGGCCGAGAGGACCGACACGGAGAGCGCGAGCAGGTTGTAGAATTTGCGCCTCATGTAATGGAAGGATTGAGAGTCCATCTACAACTTCCCGCCCTTGTAGGAGAACCTGCCGATCAAGAGCTTCGCCAGGGCCAGCACAATGAATGTTATCACAAAGAGTATGAGCCCGAGCTCGACGAGGCTGGATAAATACAAATCCTCGACCGCCTCGGTGAACTCGTTCGCCAGAGTCGCGGAAATGGACGTCGCCGGGTCGAGGAGCGCGATGCTTATATCATGCGAATTTCCTATGAGGAATGTGACGGCCATCGTCTCCCCGAGGGCTCTGCCGAGCCCCAGTATCACCGCCCCTATTATACCCGAGCGCGTGTACGGCAGCACTACTTTCCTTATGACCTCCCATTTCGTCGCGCCCACACCGTAGCCGGATTCCTTAAGGATCGGCGGGACCATCTGGAATATGTCCCTCGATACGGACGAGATGAACGGGATTATCATTATTGCGAGGATAAAACCCGCCGGCAGCATCCCTATGCCCAACGGCGCGCCGTTAAATAGCGGGATGAAGCCCAGATAATCGACCATGTAGGGCTCGACATATTCGGATAAGAACGGGGCGAATATGAAGAGCCCCCACATCCCGTATATTATCGAAGGGATCGAGGCGAGGAGCTCTATCGCCGTGCCTATCGGGCCCTTCAGGCCCTTGGGGGCCATCTCGGTCAGGAATATCGCGATCCCGAGACTTATCGGCACCGCTATGACGATGGCTATGATCGAAGAGACGATCGTCCCCCATATTGCGGGCAGGGCCCCGAACTCGCCTGCCACCGGGTCCCAGACGGATGTGTATATGAACTTGAAGCCGAACGCCTTGATGGAGAGGAGCGACTCCTTGAAGAGGACGACGAAGATAAGCGCCATCAACACGATCACAAGGAGCGCGAAGAAAAACGAGAGGCCCTTGAAAATGGCGTCCCCGGCCTTGTCAGCCTTATGTCTGTCGATTACAGGCATTCGATTGGCGCAGATTATAATATAAACCCTGGAGACGGACAACCCCTAAAGTACCCGGGAAAATGAAAGCCTGGGGGGAACTTTCTACAGAAAGTTCCCCCCAAATATCTTCGTGCTCGCCCCAGGCTACTTCCAGAGGGGCTGATTGTTGCAGGTTATCTCCTTTTTCCAGGTCTCTTCCATTATGTCGTAGACGGCCTTCGGGATGGGGACATAATCGAGGGCCTTGGCCATCCCGGCGCCGTTTTTGTAGGACCAGTCGAGGAAGGAGAGGACCGCTTTGGCGTTTTCGCACTTCTCGGGTCTTTTATGGACGAGTATGAAGGTCGCGCCCGCGATGGGCCAGGCGTTCTTTCCGGGCTGGTCGGTCAGCACCACGGCGTATCCGGGCGTGCCTTTCCAGTTCGCGCCCGAGGCCGCGGCCTCGAAGGATTCCATTGAGGGCGTGATGAACGCCTTTTCCCTGTTCTGGAGCTGTACATGGACGAGCTTGTTCTGGAGGGCGTAGGCGTACTCTACATAGCCGATGGTGTTCTTTATCCTTTTGACGTATGTGGCGACCCCTTCGTTGCCTTTGCCGCCGACACCGGCGGGCCAGCTTACGGCGGTGCCGAACCCGGCCGCGTCGTGCCACGCCTTGCTGACTTTATCGAGGTAGTTGGTGAATATCCATGTGGTGCCGCTGCCGTCGGAGCGGTGGACGACGGTGATATTGTCGTCCGGGAGAGCGACTCCGGGGTTGGTCTCGGCTATCTTTTTATCGTTCCACTTCGTGATCTTCCCGAGGTATATGTCAGCGAGGACATCGCCCGTAAGTTTCAGCTGTCCCGGTGCGATGCCCCTTATGTTCACTACGGGTACTACGCCGCCTATGGCCATCGGGAACTGTACGAGGCCCGAGCTATTCAGCTCATCGGCCTTAAGCGGCGCATCAGAGGCCCCGAAGTCTACGGTCTTGGCCTTTACCTGCTTTATGCCGCCGCCGGACCCGATGGACTGGTAGTTTATGCGCGAGCCCGTCTTTTTCTGGTACTCGTGCGCCCACTTGGAGTATAGCGGGTACGGAAATGTGGCCCCGGCCCCTGTTATAAGGTCTTCGGCGTGCGCGGTGCCGACGGCAAGGCAGAGCGCGAAGGCTATCATCGTCAGTATCTTTCTCATTTTTTCTCCTCTTTTTTGTCTTTATGTTTGTTTAAGAAGTAACAGACCTTTGTTACAGCCGTGTTACAGGGGCGTGAAGTGTTTATCCGTAGAGTATACCATCGTGCGCATCCGGTGATAACCGCCTGATTTCCGTCAAATAAGGGATTGACACGACTGAGGGGCTTATGTAGGATATTGTAAAATCAGTCTTTCAAGGAGCAACTGCATGGGGACAAAAAAATCGGCTCAATTGCTCAAAAGCGCGGTAAAGATCATCCCGGGCGGCGTGAACAGCCCTGTGCGGGCCTTCAAGGCCGTCGGAGGCGGCCCGCTCTTCATCTCAAGGGCAAAGGGCTCCAAGATATATGACGCGGACGGGAACGAGTACATCGATTATATCGGCTCCTGGGGGCCGATGATACTTGGACACGCCCACCCCAAGGTCACTGCGGCATTAAAGAAGGCGCTTGATAAAGGCACGAGCTACGGCGC
>JACPGB010000004.1 GCA_016182655.1 Deltaproteobacteria bacterium | reverse complement strand
GAGGGTGAAGCCCTGGCCGGGCAGGCAAAATCACAACCGGACGGTATTGCTTAATGAGCCCCCAGCCGCCCGATTTGAAATCGGCTCTGCGGGAGCAGTCACCCTCCCCTCTATCCCCTCCCGTCGAGGGAGGGGAAGTATTAGAAGATACCCCGCTACTTGCGGCGGGGTAGTTCATTCGGACGAAAAAAGGCGGCTGATTTTTCAGCCGCCTTTTTTATTGTAATACTGGTTTGCTGTTTCACTCAAGAAATATGTTTCATAAGTGAAAAACACCATGATTTTCAAGCTATTTGTTAGAAAATGTCTCTCTCCCATTGTCAATTGTTTCAAGTCTGAAAACCGCTCTATAAAGCGACACGGCAATAAAATAAACAATTAATTCGACATGTTAACAGCCTTCAGGCTCTCTGGCACGGTTCTTGATATTAGAACAATTGCGGATAAAAAAACAAGAGTCATAAGGGACAGGGGTTTAAAGGCCCCGGTAAACGGAAAGGGTGGGAGAGATGGAAGAAAAGGTCATGGGGCTCCTCCTTTCTGTCATGAGCGACTGGTCCATCTATGCCCTGTTCCTTATGACCTTTTTTGAGGCCGCGCTCCTCCTTGGCGTATTCATACCCGGCGAGACGATTGTCATAGCCGCGGGGATAGCGGCCTCCAGAGGCGCGCTTGATCTGACGGAGGTAATGGTAGTCGCATCGGCCGGCGCGATACTCGGGGATACCGTCGGTTATTTTTTTGGTTCCAGGTACGGAGAGGGGATGATCGAGAGGTACGCATAGCGCTCTCCAGGAGGTTCATGGAAAGGCACGGCGGAAAGGCCGTCTTCATAGGCAGGTTCGTTTCCGTGCTGAGGGCCTTTGCCCCGATCGTCGCCGGGGCCATGAAGATGGACTATCCGAAGTTCCTCTTCTACAATGTGACAGGCGGCGTCCTCTGGGCCGCGTCTTTCGCGGCACTCGGGTACTTCGCCGGTGAAGGGCTCGACATCTACAGGGGATATCTCTCCGGCATCTTTCAGGCCCTTGCCGTTGCGCTCGCGGTCCCGGCGGCCTCGTATATGCTCTATCGCTTCCTGAAAAAGAGGGAGGCGGCTGTCTTGCTAAAGAGGGTTGAGACAAACCCCTCACGGCGGGGGGGATAAGCCCTTTGGAGGGGCCGGACGCTTACCGTCCGGCCCCTTCGCGTTTTCAAGCAGATCCCCTCTTTTCGTACAACCCTCCTTTAATCGTTCAAAAACAGCTTTATTTATGTTAATAGTGATGGACGCATGGTCCATCAGCATACTAAAAGAAACCTTTTTTCACCGCTTATCTTCGCCTTCGTCCTCTACGCCGTCGCGGGCGCGGCAAAGGCGGGGGAGTCCGTCTTCGCTACCGATGTGGCCGAGGCCCTGGGCAAGGCCTTCATCCTCTTCGCAACGCTCGGCTCGGTGATCCTTCTCAGATGGATAATCGCCGACGCGCCCTCAAGCATTTTCCACAGGCACACGGTAACGCCGCTCATCCGCGCGATAGTCTCGCTCGTGCTCTACGCCGCAGGCGCGATGTTCCTCCTTAACAGGCTCCTCGGCATAAACTTCGTCCCGCTCCTTACGACCTCCGCGGTCCTGACGGGTATCATAGCGTTCTCGCTCCAGGACACCATCAAGAACCTCTTTACCGGACTCTGGATAAACATGGACCGGATAGTGGCGAAGGGCGACTGGGTAAAAGTGGCCGACAGGGAGGGCCAGGTAATGGAGGTCACATGGAGGACGACCCGGCTCCTTACGAGGGACAACGACTACATCTACCTCCCGAACAGGTTCCTCGCCGACGGCATCCTCGAGAACTATACATTCCCGACTCCGCTCCATGTCATAGAAATGGATATAAGCGCCTCCTACAACGACCCGCCGGACAAGGTCAGGGCCGCGTTGTCCGAGATAGCCCTCTCGACCGCGTCGGTGCTGCGCGACCCGGCCCCCGAGGTATGGGTGACCGGGTACGGGGACTCGGCCGTCAAATACAGGATACGCGTCAGGGTCGACGACTTCAGGAAGGTCTATGCGGTCAGGAGCGAGATATATTCGAAGATATGGTACGCCTTCCGTAGGAGCGGGATAGAGATACCGTATCCGGCGCTCAGCATTCTGCAAAAGACCGAAGACAGGGCGGAAGGGCGCGGCATAAGGGATGCGCTTAAGGGGATAGACTTCCTCGGTGCGCTTACGGACGACGAGCTCGACCGCGTGGAGTCGAGCGCGCGCGTCGAGGTCTTCGGAGGCGGCGAGGCCATAGTGACAGAGGGCGAGAGCGGCTCCACATGCTATTTTTTAAAGAGCGGACGGGCCGAGGTGTATTCCAGGGTCCAGGGCGGACAAGAGAGCCTCGTTACGACGCTTAAGCCCGGCGGCTTCTTCGGCGAGATGAGCCTCCTTACCGGCGAGCCCAGGAGCGCGACGATAAGGGCGACGGAAGAGTCCGTCTGCATAGTCATAGACTCCGGAGTCTTCCACTCTATTCTCAGGGAAGACCCGGAGCTCTCGGAGAGGCTCTCCGAGCTCCTGTCCAGGAGGGCAATGGAGCTCAAGGAAGCCAGAGAGCGCGGCGCGGAACCGGAGCGGACAGAGGACCTGCGGGAGTCGATACTCTCGAGGATAAAGCAGTTTTTCAAGGTATAAGGAACATCTGAAGGGCGATGGAGGAAACGTAGGGCTTTGGATAAGAAGGTCGTCTTTGCGCACATACTCTTTATAACCGCCGCCGTTCTTCTACGGATATACCTTTCTTTACACCTCGACCTCATAAGCTACCCTGACACCGAGACATACGAGCTCTTCGCGCTCGAATCCGTTAACGGGCTTGCCCATTCGATGCCCACTAGGCCGCTCGGCTACCCGGTCTTTTTAGCGCTCGTTTACAAGGTGCTTGGCGCGGCGCGAGAGAACGCGGTCTGGGTCCAGCACGCGCTCGGGGTGCTCAGCTATCCGCTCTTCTACGCCGTCTTCAGGCGCCTTTTCAAGGGCTCTCTCTTCCCCGCGCTCCTGGCCTTTGCCGTGACCGTAAGCTCCCCGATGATAATATACGAGAGGGCCGTCCTCTCCGACTTCCTGAACCACTTCTTCCTCCTCGTCTCCTTCTGGCTCGCAATCAAATTCTTCGAGGGGAAAAAGGCCGCGCTCGCCGCGCCGCTCGCCCTCTTCGCGTTCGCGGCAGTCACGACGAGGCCGACTTCCGTCCTGTTCGTATTTGCGTTCCTCGTCTTTCTCGCGTGGAAGCTCGGGGGGGAGATGATCGCCGGAAAGACAGCGCTCGCTACGCTAAAGGGGGCGGCCCTGTTTATAGGGGTGTATCTCGCATTAAGCGTCGCCTCGGGCCAGCTTGCCTGGAGGTCCGTCGGAGGCAAGGGAGAGCCCGTAGGGGTGCTCGGCGTCACCATGCTCATAAGGACCGCGGACTTCATAGACTACGGGGGCCCCCTTCACAGGGACGCCAAGGAGGCGTACAGGGAGTATCTCAAGGAATACCTTCCGGACTATGTCCCCGAGTACGCCAACTTCGTCGCGGCATACAGGCTCATGACCGGCTACGAGTGCACGATGACCGATGAGACAAAAGAGAGGTACGCGCTTGTCGCGGAGAACGCCGCCGGGTTCTACGCGCCCAAGCCCATAGGCCCCAATACATTCACGACCAACGACATCCTGCGCGAGGCGAGATGCGACATGGGGACCGTTGAGAAGGTCTTTCTCGAAATCGCAAGGGAGGCGGTTTTTTCTGACCCGGCGGGTTTCTCGGCCTCGTTCGTTCGCAACCTCCAGGGCTTCATAGAGGTAAAGCCCTGGGAGCACGGCGCGTTCCTCAATATCCTCGAAGCCAGGCCTGCGCCGCTCGCTTACGCGTACATGCGGGCAAACAAGGCCGTTAGCGAGATCCTCGCCGCAAGGGCGGTCTCCGCGGCGTTTACCGTCCTCTTTGCCGCGTCTTCGATAGCATTTCTGATTGCCGGAAGGCGCTCTGCAGGCTATACAGCGGGGCTTTTCCTCGCCGCGTTCATAGTCCTTAATTACGCCGCGCTCGGCATCCTCGCCGACCACCCCGCAAACAGGTACAAACTCCCGTTCTGGTGGATGCAGGGGCCCCTCGTCGTTTATTTCATCTCGTGCGCAGCCTCCGCAGTCAAGCAGTCGAGGGCAGGAAAAAAGGAAGCCGTATGAACGGCTTTATCGGGAGGGTTCTCAAAAAAAGGGCTTTCAGATATACTGGAGCCGGTCGACGCGGCTTTGAAGCTCGGATCGGCCTTTGAGCTCGAGGCCTCGAACAGGACGCATGCCGTCGCGATGGCGGCATAGAAAGGTCTCCTCGATCAGGCGCGGGCTTTGAGGCTATAACTAATCAATTTGCCTTGATTTCTTTTCGTACGGCGGGTTACACTACCAATATGCCGCGATTGCCCAACGGGCAGGATTCGAGCGGGCCCTTTCGTGCCATTTCTTTCTACAAAGGGTCTTTTCCGAGCTTAAGTTCTGAATAAAGGCGTTTATGAGATTTTCCGGCACCTCACTCTTTTCCAGGGCCCTTGTGGCCCTCTTCCTTATAATCCTCCCCATCCTGATCACATTCGTATTCAGTTACCAGCGGAACAAGGAACACCTCAAGAGAAGCGTCCTCGACGACATCACCGTCATGGCCGAGTCCTACGAGGGGCAGGTCTACCAATACCTCGAGATGTCGAAACGGCGCGCGCTCGATTTTTCGACCGACGGCCACGTACGCGCCGAGATGAGGAGGTTTGCTTCCTGGGACGCGGCGGCGGCCAAAAGGCTCGGCGAATATCTCCGCAAGGAGAAGCTCGTCCTCGACGAAGGCATAGGACGCATCTCCGTCATCTCCCCGTACGGCATGGTAATGGCCTCGACGGACAAAGGCTTCATGGGCGTGGATGTCTCGAAAGAGGCTTTTTTCATGGCCGGTAAAAGCAGGCCGTTCATTGCCGAGCACGATTTCGGTCCGATCCCCGGCATCATAATAGCCGTTCCCGTGCTTGAAAGAGGCAGGGACGGAGTGAAAACGATCGGCGTCCTCGTAAACTTCGTCCGCCTCTCGGGCTTGAACGGCGTCTTGAAGGGCGAGTTCAACAGGGATCTCGGCGCCCTGACCTGGTCAAAGGGCCGGAGGAAGACGATGGAGGTCTACCTCGTCAACAGGGAGAGGCTTATGATAACGGAATCGATATTCATAAAGGATTCCGTGCTGAAGACGAAGGTCGACACCTTGCCCGTAAACGAGTGCCTGAACGGCACGAAGGAGGTCTCGGCCTTTTACAATGACTACAGGGGCATCGAGGTCGCCGGGGCGTCGATGTGTTTGCCGGGGCTCAAGTGGACGCTTCTGGCCGAGGTCGATTCCTCCGAGGTCCTCGCGCCCCTCGAAGACATGTACAACGACGCGCTCACGGGCGGTCTCATAGCCTCGGGCCTCATAGTGGGACTCTTCGCGTTCTTTTACAGGGCGGTCATAAGGCGGCTCGTGACCATCTCGTCGGCGGCCGCCATGATCGCCGAGGGCGGCTACGGCGCGACGGTGCCTGTCATGGCCAGGGACGAGATAGGCGCGTTGTCGGAGGCCTTCAACAGGATGTCGCGGGAGATAAAGGCGAGGGCCGACCTCCTCCGGGAGAGCGAGGAGAAGTACCGGACGCTCGTATCGAACATCCCTGATGTCGTCTGGACCGCCGCCGAGGACGGCAGGGTCGTCTTCACGAGCGCCAATGTAACGGATGTGATGGGCTACACGCCGGAAGAGATATACGCCGACCCGCGGATATGGTTTTCGAGCGTCCACCCCGACGACCTCGGCAGTGTCACGAGGGCTTACTCCGACCTCTTCTCCATGAACAAGGGGTTCGACGAGGAGTACAGGATGCGGATAAAGGACGGGCAATGGATATGGGTCAACGACAGGGCGACGGCCACATACGAGAAGGACGGGACGAGATACGCCGACGGGGTCTTTACGGACATTACGGAGAGAAAGCTCGCGGAAGAAAGGGTTGAGCGCCTGACCAGGCTTTACGCCGTGCTCAGCCGTATAAACGAGGCGATAGTCCGCATACGGGAGATCGAGAGATTATACGACGAGGCTTGCAGGATAGCCGTCAAGGAGGGAGGGTTCCTCTTCGCGTGGATAGGGGTCGTCGACGAGGGGACGAAGTCGGTCAAGCCCGTAGCCTCCGCCTCCCACGGCAAATGCCCCGACTATATCCCGTCGCTGGACATAAGCATATTGGACGAGCCCTTGGGCCGGGGCCCCACGGGCACCGCGGTCCGCGAGGGGAGGAATGTGGTCTGCAACGACATAGCCGGCGACCCGTTGATGGCCCCGTGGAGGGAGCGGGCTCTCGAGTGCGGGTTCAGGTCATCAGCATCGATCCCGCTATGGAAGGGCGTCAAGCCCGCCGGGGCGATGAGCTTCTACTCAGGGGAATCGGGCGCTTTCAACGAAGAGGACGTCCATCTCCTCGAATCCCTCGCCGCCGACATCTCCTATGCGATGGAGTCTATCGACTCCGAACGGAAGGCCAGGACGGCTGACGAGGCGCGCAGAGACCTCGCCCTCAAGTACGAGGATCTCGCGAACAACCTGACCGTCGGCATATTCAGGACCACTGCCGGGCCGGACTCTCGTTTCGTCGAGGTCAACCGCGCGCTCGTCGAGATGTTCGAGGCTTCCTCCAGGGAAGAGCTTATGAAAACGAGCGTCGGGTTCTTCCACCAGGACCCGGTAAGGAGGGAGGAGCTCCAGAAAAGGCTCGCTCAGGGCGGTTTCATACGGGGCGAGGAGGCGGAGCTCAAGACCTTTAAGGGCAGGAGGTTCTGGGGCTCGGTCTCGGCGGTAAGCAAGACGAAGGACGGAGAAGTCTTCCTCGACGGCTTCATAGAGGACATAACCGAGAGGAAGAAGCTCGAGGAGCAGTTCAGGCAGGCGCAGAAGATGGAGGCGGTGGGCCAGCTGGCCGGAGGGGTAGCCCACGACTTCAACAACATCCTTACCGCCCTCATCGGGTACGGCAACCTCCTCATAATGAAAAAGGGCAACGACGACCTCGTAAGGAGCTACGCCGACCACATGCTGACTTTGTCCGAGAAGGCCGCCTCTTTGACGCAGGGGCTCCTCGCCTTTAGCAGGAAACAGGTCCTGAATCCCCAGCCTACGGATATGAACGAGCTCGTCAGGCGCGTGGAGAAGATATTGAAACGCCTCATCGGAGAGGACATAGAGCTTACGGCATCGTTCTCAGGCGAGCCGCTTATCATCAGGGCCGACTCGACCCAGATAGAGCATGTGCTCATGAACCTCGCTACAAACGCCAGGGACGCGATGCCCGGAGGCGGCAGGATCGCGATTGCGACGGAAGCGTGCGAGCTCGGGCGCGAGTTCGTGGATACCCACGGCGCAGGAGCCCCGGGCAGATACGCGGTGATCGCGTTCTCCGACACCGGCGCGGGCATGTCCGAGGAGGTGGTAAAAAGGATCTTCGAGCCGTTCTTCACGACCAAGGAGGTAGGCAAGGGCACGGGGCTCGGGCTCTCGATGGTCTACGGCATAATAAAACAGCATAACGGCTTTATCGACATCGCGAGCAAGCCCGGAGAGGGGACGACCTTCAGGATATACCTCCCGTTCGCCGACGAGGCCGCGGGACATCCCGAGCCGCAGAAGTTCCTCGTCAGGGGCGGCTCCGAGACGGTGCTTCTTGCCGAGGACGAGGAGGATGTCAGGAACATAACGAAGACCATGCTCCAGGAGTTCGGTTACCGGGTCATCACGGCCGTCGACGGAGAGGACGCTTTCGCGAAGTTCATGGAGCACAAGGATTCGATCGATCTCCTCGTGCTCGACATAGTCATGCCGAAAAAGGCCGGGAACGAGGTCTATGAGATGATAAGGTCCGTAAGGCCGGACGTAAAGGTGCTCTTCACGAGCGGGTACTCCTCCGACATCGTGAGGTCCAAGGGGCTCGCCGGGGAGCGCGACTTCATCTCGAAACCGGTCTCGCCGAGCGAGTTCCTTAAAAGAGTGAGGGAGGTAATAGAAAGATGAACGAGCTTCAGGAGGGCGCCATCCTTGTAGTCGACGACAACGCATTTGTCCTCGACAGCACATCTCTCCTCCTTTCGGGATACGGATTTTCGGTGACGCCGTTTATGGACCCGAATGAGGCGGTAAGGAAGTTCTCGGCCGGGAGGTTCGACGCGGTCCTGACCGACGTCAAGATGCCGGGCATGTCCGGGATAGACCTCCTGGAAAAGATACACTCCATGAACAAGGAGGTCCCGGTGATACTCATGACCGCCTACGCCGAGCTCGACATGGCGGTAAACGCCATAAAGCTGGGGGCCTTCGACTTCATCATAAAGCCGTACAAGCCCGAGTACCTCCTCCATGCCGTAAAAAAGGCGGTCAACTACGGGAGGCTCCTCCAGATAGAGAAGAACTACAAGTTGAAGCTCGAGGAGGACGTGAAAAAGAGGACGCACGAGCTCGCCCACGCCCTCAACATGCTCAAATCGATGTCCCGGGAGATAGTCCACAGGATGACGGCCGTAGCCGAGTACAGGGACACCGACACCGGCGCCCATATCAAAAGGATAGGGCTCTACGCGGGCGCTCTCGCCTCTTCTCTCGGCAAGGACGCGGCGTTCGTCGAGGACATCTCGTTCGCAAGCCCCATGCACGACATAGGGAAGATCGGCATCCCCGACAGCATACTCCTTAAGCCGGGGAAACTCACCGATGAGGAGTTCGAGGTGATGAAGACCCACACCTCTATCGGTAACAAGATGCTCGTCGACTCCCCGCACGAGAACATACAGCTTGCGGCCTCCATCGCGCTTAACCACCACGAGAGGTGGGACGGGACCGGGTACCCCAGGGGGCTCAAGGGGGGCGAGACCCCCTTCGAAGGAAGGATCGTCATGCTCGTCGACCAGTACGACGCGCTCCGGTCCAAGCGCCCCTATAAACAGGCCCTCTCCCACAAGGAGGTCATGGACATAATGCTGAAGGGCGACGGCAGGACCCATCCATCGCACTTCGACCCCGAGGTGCTTGCCGCGTTCGAGAGGATAGCCGGCGATTTCGACGAGATATTCAACGGACACGGCGATTGAAGGGCCTTTTGGGGCAACGCCCGTCGGCGGCAAGCCTTTCCGCCCTGGAGCCGCCCCACCCTTCTAATCTCCCCTTAATCCGACGGGTCGTAAAATCGGGTCATTCGGCTTTGCGCTTCGAGACCGGTTTGACCCCTTTTCGTAAAGCTGGTAAGATTTTCCGATGCGGGAGGGGACTGTAGCCGGTAACGCATCCTGAAAGGCCTTCGATGGCAGGAAACGAAGATAGGGAACGGGTAATGGTCGACGCGTGGGACTGGCCTACGCGCGCCCTCCACTGGATAAACGCCGCGCTCGTCGTAACTCTCGCGCTCCTCATGCTCGGCAAGGACGGGATGGAACTGCTCGGGGTGGAAAAGGCGCTCCGGAGGCCCCTCAACTTCGCGCACGCCTATGTGGGGTTCGCCTTCATCGCCACATTTTCTCTGCGCGTCATCTGGGCCTTTGTCGGGAACAGGTACGCGAGGTGGGCGGATATCATCCCAATAAGCCGGGAGCAGAGGGAAGGCATAGCCAGGGACATAAAGTGGTACTTGAGCGGCTTTAAAGGGAGCCCGACGCGCGTTGCCGGCCACGACCCGCTCGCCTCTCTTTTCTATATCGTCCTCTTCGTCGTGCTCGCGAGCCAGGCGGCCACGGGGCTCGTCCTTTCCGGGGCCGAGCTAAAGGTGGGGCCGCTCTCCGGTCTTTTTTCCGGCATGGGCGAGGAGGCCATAAAAAATATCACGGAGGCGCTCGAAGAGGTCCACGAGGCGGGTTTCCTGTACATCCTCTTTTTCATCTTCGCGCACATCGTCGGGCTCGTCGTACACGAGGTCTCGGAGAAGACGGGGCTCTTTTCATCGATGATACACGGAAAGAAATACTTCCCGAAGGACCGACCTTAATCCAAAGGAGGAGCGTTAAAATTGAGAATACTTCTGGTTGAGGACGAAAAAGACCTTGCGATGATCGTAAAGCAGGGGCTCGAGGAAGAGGGCTACGTGGTCGACGTGGCCCACGACGGCGAGGAAGGGCTCTACATGGCCGAGAACTACCCGGCCGACGCGGTCATCCTCGACATAATGCTCCCGCTCATGGACGGCCTCACGGTCCTCTCCAACATGAGGAAGAAGGGTATCGCAACACCCGTCATACTCCTCACTGCCCGGGACGCGCTTCTCGATAAGATCAAGGGGCTCGACACCGGCGCCGACGACTACCTTACAAAGCCCTTCGTCTTCGAGGAGCTCCTTGCCAGGGTCCGCTCTCTCCTCAGGCGAAAGGCCACCGTGAAGGAGGCGGTAATAAGGATAGCCGACCTCGAGATAAATACCGCGAGCCACGAGGTGAAAAGGGGAGGCAGGTCGATTGCCCTCTCGGCCAAGGAGTACGCGCTCCTTGAGTACCTCGCGTACAAGAAGAACACGGTCGTCTCCAGGACGGACATCGTCGAGCACATCTACCACGAGGACACGGACATGGACTCCAACGTCGTCGACGTCTACATAAACTATTTGAGGAACAAGATAGACAAGGACTTCAAGGTGAAGCTCATCCAGACGATACGCGGCGCTGGCTACATGCTTAAGGACGAGTAAAGAGGGCGGCGATGTTCAACTCCATAAAGCTAAGGATAGTCATCTGGTTTCTCGTCGTCTTCTCGATCTTCTTCGCGGGTATAGAGCTCTTCCTCTACTATAAGCTCGAGGAGGTGACGATCCACCTCGCGGACGAGCACCTCCAGTCCGAGGTCGACACGCTCGCTAACCTCATGGCAATAGAAGAGGCCCAGGGCCAGCTCGAGAGCGAACTGCAGGAGCTCGCCGCCGCCGTCACCGGCGTATACTCCGAGAGGCTCTCGGGCCACTATTACCAGTTGGTCTCCGAGGACGGCAAGATACTCGTCCGCTCCCCGTCGCTCGCGCTCGCAGATGAGGCGCTCCCGGTCTATGTCGGGTCCGAGGAAGGCGAGTTCAGGACCATAACCGGGCCGGGAGACGAGCTCATGAGGCTCACGAGCCAGTCGTTCCAGTTCTCGGTCGGCAAGCTCACCTTCCAGGCCGCGGACTCGCTCGAAGACACCCAGGAGGTCTTAAGCTCCTTCAGGAACATCGTCCTCGCCATATTCCCCGTGGCCTTCGTCGTCTGCGGCATAGGCGTATTCCTCATGACCGGATGGGCCTTGAAGCCGATCCGGGCCTTTACAGGCAAGATCGGCCAGATAACCGAGGAGAACCTCGCCGAGAGGGTCGAGGAGAGGGGGGTCGCCATGGAATTGAAGCCGCTCGCCTTGTCCTTCAACACCATGCTCGGCAGGCTCGAGGAATCGTTCTCGCGCCAGAAACAGTTCTTGTCCGACGCCTCGCACGAGCTACGCACGCCCACATCCATAATAAAGAGCTTCTGCGACGTGACATTGGGAAGAGAGCGCGGTACGGGCGACTACAAGGAGGCCATAAGGAAGATAGGCGAGACGGTAAACCGCATGTGCGACATCATAAACAGGATACTCGTCATCTCCAGGCTCGACACCAAGACCATACAGTTCAAGCCAGTGAGGATGGACCTCATGGACCTCATGAAGGACGTCTTGAAGCTCATAGAGATCTCGGCCGCCGGCAAGGGGATAGGGATAAAGCTCGAAGGTGCTAACGTAAACGTCAAGGGCGACAGGGAAGGGTTGACCGAGGTCTTCACTAACATAGTCGAAAACGCGCTTAAGTACAACAAGCCCCAGGGCAGGGTCGAGATAAGTGTCGCCGAATCCAACGGCGGCGCCCTCGTCACCGTCTCGGATACCGGCATAGGCATACCTGAAGGCGAACAGGAGAAGATATTCGACAGGTTCTACAGGGTCGACGCAAGCAGGGGCGTAACCGTCGGCAGCGGTCTCGGACTTTCCATAGTAAAGACCATCGTCGAGGCCCACGGCGGAAAGATAGACGTCAAGAGCCGGCCCGGGAGCGGCACCACATTTGCCGTATTCCTCCCCAAGAACCTCGAGCTCAAGAACGGCGGGGCGTAAGGCCTGAAAATTTTTCATACCCATTCGAAGCCCGCTTAAGGATCGTACCTATCCTCTGCTATCGTCGGAGAGGCGGCCTTTTAAGCGGGCTTCGGTTTTTCCGGAATTAATCAAGATAATCCAGGCACTTACCTCATTAAAGGCTTTTTTGCTCTGATACAGCCCTTTAGGCGCCCTTGCGCGCTCTTATCGAAAAACCCCTGTCTTTTTCCTAACATCCTGTATTTCTTTACATTTCCGCTCTAATCTCTTTTTAATTGCCCCTCCATTATAATCTATGCTGTGTAAAAGGGGCTTTGTATGCATATCATTTTCGACCCCCGTCGATTATTACCGGGAGGTCTTGAGGCAGACCGGGATAGATGGCCAGATATACAAGAAGGGTGCCATCCCGTTCGAGCCCGATGTATGCGTCGATGACGCGCCCGAGGACTGGATGCCCGGCAGGATATACAAGGTGAACATGCATGCCTCGGACACGATGCCCGCTGAACCGATACTCGTAGCCGAGCTTATATCCTCAGGCAACAACTTTTACTGGGACTGAACGCTTCTCCACCCTTAAAGGAGGCGTATCATGGAACCGAAAAACAGGATAGTAATAGACCTCGTTGCCGGAGGGGCGGAAGACGGCAAAAAGCCAGGGAAGGAATGCGACTGCGACTGCCAGGTCTGCAAGTGCGGCAAGAAGAACGGTAAAGGCTATTCCGACCCTCTTCCCGAACTCAGGCTCTTGAGCTACGAGGAGGAGGCGAGAAACCTTTTCGGGATCGTCCGCGGCATGGACGAGAGGATACTCGCCATGCAGAGGTCCAAAAGGTGGCCGGGGTCCAACAGGGGCTACAAAAAGCACTAAGGGCCTTTGATGTCCCAGAACCCTTCGGGGCTCAACATGCGCCTTACGCAAAGGCCCAGGTTAGCCGCGATGTCGCGCCCGCTGTTCGTGATAAAGACCTTGTCGTCTATCGAGAAGGTCTCGGACTCGACCCTTTTAACCTCTCTGCCTTCCACGAGACCTTCAAAGAACGGGACTATCTTGTCCTTCATCCTGAGCATCGTGTCCTCGAGGAATATCGCGCCGTAAGGTTTCAGCGCCTCTGCGCGCTTGAGGAACGCGGAGACCTCCGCCTCCTCGATATTCTTCGGCGGCGACGACTTCGTCTCCACATAGACGAGCCTGCCCTCCACGGACGCAATACAATCGTAATCACCCCCGGCCTCCGCGCCCTTAAGACGTAACCCCCAGAGCGCGGGGGAGGCGAACTCCCTTTCGAATATCCTCGCCACAAGCCATTCCAGAGTGTCTCCGAAACTGAATATCTCTCGTGCCTTGAGCCTGTAGCTGCCTGGGCCGTTTTCCTCGATGAGCTTAAGTCTCATGAGGAACCCGAGATATTCCCCGGCAAGCTCCTGCCCCGTATACCTCGTCAGGTCTCCGGCAGAGAACGACTCCTTCTTTTTTATCACGTCCCGTATGAATATCCTGAACGAATACCTCCGGAGCATCCCGTAGAGCAGGTCTTCGACCTCTTCCGTGGCATCAGGGAAAAAGAGGTACTCCCGGGGGTTCCTCAACTGCACCTCGAACCCCCGTCTCTTGAGCATATCCTCGACCGGGTGGCCGGATAGAGCCGTCATGGGCGGGCCTCCACTCTTATTCTATCAGAATGGGGGGCGGAGGCACTTTTCCATGAGCAAAAACAGTGGACTCAAACCGAAATATTGGTATAATCTGTCGTTATGGAAAAACCTATTCCGAAGAGAAGGCTTGGAAAGACCGGACTCGAAGTGACGATACTCGGGCTCGGCGGCGAGGGGATATTGCGGAGCTACGGCCAGGAAAAGGCCGCAATCGAACTGATATCCGAGGCGATAGACCTTGGCATCAACTATCTTGAATCCGCCCGCGCCTACGCCGGGAGCGAGCTCTATTACGGTGAGGCGCTCAAAGGCAAGAGGGACAGGATATATCTGGCGTCAAAGTCCCACGCGCGGGACAAGAAAGGCGCGCTCGCTCACCTCGAAGAGTCGCTACGCAACATGAAGACCGACTACCTCGACGTCTGGCAGATACACGATGTCAGGACCGAGGACGACTTCAAGGCCATATTCGGGCCCGATGGCGCGCTCGAGGCGTTCGTCGCGGCAAAGAAAGCCGGAAAGGTCCGCTTCATAGGCGTTACCGGCCACGAGGAGCCGCTCATCATAAAGCGCTGTCTCGAGGCGTTCGACTTCGACACCGTCCTCATCCCGGTAAACCCGGCCGAACAGCACTATAAGCCGTTCCTCGACGAGATCGCGCCCATCGCGGGCGCGAAGGACATAGGGGTCGTCGCGATGAAGACCTACCTCAAGGGCCTCTGGGACGCGCCGAAGAAGCTACTCTTCAACTACGCCCTCACCCAGCCCGTCGCAACCGCCGTAATAGGCGCGGACAACCTCGAACAGTTGAAAGAGAACGCCGAGCTCGCCTCAGCCTTTTTCTCGCTCAAGCTCAAGGAGCTTCAGCGCGTCTCCCAGATAGTGTCGCCGTTTGCCAGAGACCTCCTCTACTACAAGCCCTGAAGCACATCACATAAGCGCCACATCTATCAGGATGAGCTCCGCGTCTCCGTCGGCACGGACGGAGACGGCGGACTCGTCCCTTACGACCGCCGCGCCCAATTCCGGCAAAGCCTGTCCGTTCACGCTCAAGGGCCCGCCTTCGATGAGATAGATGTACGAGCCCCTGCCGGACTCCAGCACATAGTCCACCTCTCTCCCTTTTTCGAGAAAAGAAGCGAATACGCGCGCATCCGTTTGTATGGGGAGCGCTCCCTTGTGGACAGGGGAGACGATGGGGAGAAGCCTGTTAGTTCTGTCGGCCTTGTCGAAGTGTTTTTGCTCGACCGACGGCGGGAGCCCTGCCTCCGTTGGATAGAACCACATCTGGATGAAACGCATGGGGGCGTCGGCGCGGTTGTTTATCTCCGAGTGCCACATCCCGCGCCCGACGGTCGTGTGCTGGGCGTCGCCTTTTTTAAGCACACCGCCCTTGCCGCGCTCGTCCGAGTGCCTGAACTCGCCTCCGGCGCAGTAGGTGACGACTTCTATCTCTTTGTGGGGGTGAAGCGGCCAGATTGCGCCCGGGGAGAGCGTGTCGTCGTTCAGGACCCGGAGTGTACCGAAGCGCGTGTGCTCGCGGTCGCGGTATTCCCCGAAAGAAAAGTGCCAGCGGCCCCGGAAGGTGCCTTGTTCGATTTCGCCGTGGGCCTTGAAGATCTCATCAGGGCTTCTGAGCGTAATCATTAGGTTCTCCGTCAACGGCCCTATGCGCACGCGTTGCCGCGCATCTATTTAAGGGCCTTCAGGCGCGGCTTGAAAGCCGCGTCCTTAAGGCCGCTGGTCTTTGAAAGCAGTTTATCTTTTTGCGAGCAACCCCTCCGCCGCCTTGAGCGCCGCGTCGAAATCGACCGAAGAGGTGACCTCTTTCACGAGCTCGAAGTGGCGGATCACGTCGCCGGCGTCGATTACGAATATCGAGCGCGCGAGGAGCCGGAGCTCCTTTATTAGGACGCCGTAACCCATACCGAAAGACGCGTCCCTGTGGTCCGAGAGCGTCTGGATATTCTCGATCCCAGCTGTCGTGCAGAACCTGCTTATGGCGAAAGGCAGGTCCATGCTTATATTGATTATGGCGACGCCGGGGAGCCTGGCGGCCTCCTGGTTGAAGCGCCGGGCCTGCGCGTCGCAAACAGGCGTGTCGAGCGAAGGCGTCACGCTTATGATCTTGGCCTTGCCCGCGAAGTCCTTAAGCGTTACCTCCTTCAGGTCCTTGCCTGTGGTCTTGAAGTCCGGCGCTTTGTCGCCTTTCTTGATCTCTGCGCCGAGTAGCGTGAGCGGGTTTCCCTTGAACGTGACTGCGCCTTTTCTCTCCATGTTTGATTCCTTCCGACCTCTTTTTTTACCCAATGAACAGGCTTTTAGCTTAAGCCTATCACATTGCTAAAAGTTGTCAAATCCTCGCCGGATGGGCAAAGTCCGTATCCAACGGCAGAGGAGTCGGGCTGATACAGGAGTCTCCGGATACGCCGGCCCTGCGCCGAGCAGTCCTCGCCGTCCAGGCAAAGTTCACATCCAACGGCGGGAGATTGGTTTATAAAGGGAGCTTCCCGGGACTACTCCGGCCAGACCGCAAGCCGAATATTTACATGCTATACTGTTTTTATTCCCGGATAATCGCAGAGGCCAATGCGAGTGTCTATTTCCCCGTCGTTAAAGCGGATGAGCTTTTTGCGGCGGCCCCTCATATTCATATTCGCGCTCCTGCCATTTCTCGCCGGGTGCGCGGCCGCGCCCGTGGCGCTCCTTCCCATAGCGCTCCCGGCACTAATAGCAGGGGCCGGGAGCGGCGTTTCGTACACCTTCACTAACATAGCCTACAAGACCATGACGTACCCGATGGAGGACGTCGCGGTCGCAAGCGTAAGGGCGATGGACAAGATGTCCATGGAGACAATAGAGAGGAGGGACGAGGACTCGATGATCGTCATAAAGACGAGGACGAGGAAGCTGACCATCTACATCAAGGTCGAGGCGATGACCCCGACCTTGACAAAGATAGAGGTCAATGCTAAAAAATCGTGGATATTCAAGGACAAGACTACGGCGTTCGAAATAATACTTCAGACCGAGCGTTTCCTCCTCGGCGTCGGCATGGATGAGAGGCACGAAGGCGTCCGTACGCTGGAACAATAAGCTCTTCGACGGAATCGAATGATACCTCTCAAGGACGACATCCCTTCCCGCACCATCCCCTTCGTGACCATCTCGATAATAGTCCTCAATGCGCTCGTCTTCATCTACGAGATCTTGCTCGGGATGCCCGGAGGAGAGGGTTTCGTCTTGAGGACCGCCGCGATACCCTATGAGATAACGCACTTCATCGACGCGGCCCCGAGGTCTTTCGTGCCGCCGCCCTTTACGCTTTTGACAGCGATGTTCGTCCACGGCGGACTCTTCCACATAGCCGGGAACATGCTCTTCCTCTGGGTATTCGGCGACAATGTCGAGGACTCATTCGGCCACTTCGCGTTCCTCGTTTTTTATCTCGTCTCCGGGGTCGTCGCGTCCCTCTCCCACATCATGATGGCCCCGTCCTCAACGGTCCCAATGATAGGCGCGAGCGGCGCGGTGGCCGGGGTGCTCGGCGCGTACTTCCTGATGTTCCCGAGGGCGCAGGTCAAGACCCTCGTATTCCTCCTCTTCTTCGTGTCGGTCGCCCGCATCCCGGCGGTGGTATTTTTGGGTTTCTGGTTTCTCATGCAGATATTGAGCTCCGGCGCGGCCTCAGGCGGCATCGCCTGGTACGCCCATATAGGCGGGTTTCTCTTCGGCATACTCGGCGCGCTCCTCTTAAGGCCGTTCATCAGGCGTAAGAGATAATGACACAAGGAGGCTTATGAAGCGGACGTTCCACATAGCGGACGAAGAGGATATAAAGAGCGGACGCGTAACCGACGTATACTTCGCGCGCACGCTCGAGATATTAAAGGCAAAGAGGATAGACAAGCGGGTCAGGGCCGAGTTCTTCGCGAAGAAACTCCCGGGCAACTACGGCTGGGGCCTCCTTGCCGGGATAGAGGAGGTCGCGCGCCTCATGGAAGGCAAGGACGTGAACATAAGGGCGTTCGGCGAAGGAGAGGTCTTCTACCCCTGGGAGCCTGTGATGGAGATAGAGGGGAGGTATACGGACTTCTGCGTATTCGAGACCGCGCTCCTGGGGCTTATATGCGAATCGACCGGGGTCGCGACAAAGGCCGCGAGGATAAAGATAGCCGCGGAGGACAGGATGGTCATGAGCTTCGGGGCGAGAAGGATGCACCCTGCCATAGCGCCCATGATAGAGCGTTCGGCCTTCATAGGCGGGTGCGACGGCGTCGCCGTGATCGCGAGCGCCGAGCTCCTTGAAGTCGACCCCATGGGCACCATGCCGCACGCGCTCATACTCGTCATCGGCGATACGGTCGAGGCGGCGCGGGCGTTTGACGAGGTGATAGACAAGAATGTAAAGAGGGTCGCGCTCATCGACACATTCAACGACGAGAAGTTCGAAGCGCTCCGTGTCGCCGGGGCGATGAAGGAGAGGCTCCACGGGGTCAGGCTCGACACGCCGTCGTCGAGGAGGGGGGACTTCTTCAGGATATGCGAGGAGGTCAGGTGGGAGCTCGACTTAAGGGGCTTTAAAGACGTTAAGCTCTTCGCAAGCGGCGGGCTCGACGAGGCAGAGGTCGGAATGTTGAGGCCCGTCGTAGACGCCTTCGGGGTCGGCACCTGCATCAGTAACGCGCCTGTAGTGGACTTTGCCATGGACATAACGGAGATAGAGGGGAAGGCAATAGCCAAGCGGGGCAAGTGGTCGGGCGCAAAGGATGTCCTTAAATGCGCAACCTGCGGAGGTAGGTCGATAATCCCCCTAGGGGCCGCAACGGGCGCTTGCGCCTGCGGTGACGCGTTTGAGAGCCTTTTTAAGCCGATCATAAAAGAGGGCAGAGTTGTCCGCGAGCTTCCAAAGCCGAAGGAGATAAGGGAGAGGGCGCTTAAGGCGATACGGGGGCTTGGTTTATAAAAAAAGGGCGGATGCCGGAGGCATCCGCCCTGAAGCCTGCAAAGCCGAAGGGGCCAGGGAGCCGACTCTTAGAAATGTATCCCGCCGTGGAGTTTGTCCACGAGCGCCGAGAGCGACTCGAAGATGACCTCCGAGTTGTTCGTAAGCAGATAAACGAGGTTTCCGAGCACCAGGAGCGAGATCAACGCCATCAACAGGTATTTAGACTTTTGAGCCGCAGCTTCTTTTACCATGGTCCCTCCTTTTAAAAAATCCCCACATTGTTTGTATCGGACGCGGTATTTAAAACTTTAGCACTTTTTTTTGGGCTCCATGGGCCCCCGCCCCCTACCTACGCGCTCATATTAAACAATCCCGCATTAAAGCTTAATGAAATAGCGAAATAAGCCGAAAGACTCTGAAGGCACCCCTCTCCCCGCAGGCGCGTATGGTTTGATTTCGGGGCGGGAATATGGTAAAAAAAATTGAGAGTTTTTCGTTAGTTTGGGCGTCCCGGGCGGTTTTTTAGCCCATGATCTTGAGGGGCTGAAACCCATTGGAGCAGGATGAGCGGAGAGCCGAAAGAGACCAACTGGGCGCTTGAGCATATCGAGTCGCGCAAGTCCCTCATCCGGGCCTCGTACGATAGTATCGCCGAGGTCCGCGAAAAATGGATAATAAAGAACCGCTATTTCTACAAGAAGCTCGGCTCATTTCTCAAATTCATCATAGAGCCGGATAAAAAGGTCCTACTCTTCAGGTCCGAACTCGGACAGCTCCTCCCGAATTTCTCCCCCAAAGAGGCGCTCGGCGTCGATATCTGCCAGAAGATGGTATCGTTCGCGAGAAAAAAGTACCCGCAATACTCCTTCGAATGCGCCGACCCCGAGGAGGTCGAGCTCAAGGAGAAGTTCGACTACATCGTCTTTTTCACCCTGGGCGACATCGTAGACATAGAGAAGGCCTTTTTGAACGCCTCAAGCGCCGCCGGCGATTCGACGCGCATTATCGTCATCAACTCAACTACCTATGGAGGCCGCTTGTCGTCATAGCCGAAAAGCTCGGCTGGAAAGTCCCCCAGCCGACCCAGAACTGGCTTAACCTCCCGGTAATAGAGAACATGCTCTATCTTGCCGGATACGAGGTCGTGAAAAAGTACCATCAGGTGCTCTTCCCCGTCAACATCCCGGCCGTCTCCTGGTTCTTTAATGACATACTCGCCAAGGTCCCGGTAATAAAGGACCTTTGCTTCCTCCAGATAGCTGTCGCTAAAAAGATAGTGAACAGGCCCTCTCCCGGCTATACCGTCTCGGTCATAGTCCCGTGCAGGAACGAGAAAGGGAATATCGAGGACGCCGTAAAGCGCGTCCCCGTTATGGGCAAAGGGACCGAGATCATATTCTGCGACGATAAATCGACGGACGGGACGGCGGAAGAGGTAAGGCGCATGATGGCCTTGTACCCGGAAAAGAACATCAGGCTCGTCTCCGGCCCCGGCATCTGCAAGGCTAAGAACGTCTGGACCGGGTTCGACGCGGCAAAAGGCGACATACTCATGATACTCGACGCCGACCTTACCGTGATCCCCGAGGAGCTCCCGTACTTCTACGACGCCATAGCCGTCGGCAGGGGCGAGTTCATAAACGGATCCCGCATGATATACCCCATGCAGGAGCAGGCGATGAGGACCCTCAACATCATCGGGAACAAGTTTTTCAGCCTCGCGTTCTCGTACCTTTTGGGGCAGAGGCTCACCGACACCCTCTGCGGCACCAAGGTCATCTGGAGAAAGGACTGGCCGAGGGTAAAGGGTCTCCTCGGCTCCTGGGGGGTCGAGGACAGGTGGGGCGACTACGAACTCATATTCGGCGCGGCGAAGCTCCACCTTAAGATAATCGAAGTGCCGGTCCATTACCTCGAGCGCGTCTACGGCGAGACGAAGATGACGAAGAGGCTCTCAAACGGCCTCGTAATGCTCCGCATGTGTATGGCGGCGCTTAAAAAATTCAAGTTCGTGTAACAGGGCGATAGAGTCGATACCGCAGCCTCCGGGCCATGTTTATAGCCGGGGAAATAAGAGATAGGGCCTTAATATGGAAAAACGGACCCACAAAAACAACGGTGCGGCTAACGGCAGGAAGAGCCCCTCCGGCAAGACCGCGGCCGGGCCAGTGGTGAATATCAGGGACTACATGCCGAAGAGGGACTTCTCCTCGGTCTGGGTCCACTTTTTCGCCATTATCGTTCTCACGATAGCCATATACTCGAACGGCATGAACGGCGTCTTTGTGGGAGACGATATCAGTTTCATAAAAGAAAACATCGCGATAAGGAGCCTCGCCAACATCCCGGACTTCTTTCTGTCGCCCAAGTCGCTCGCGGCAGGGGACACCGAATGGGGGACTACCATATACAGGCCGCTACGCACAGTATCTTTCGCCGTAGACTACGCGCTCTTCGGCTTGCAGCCTTACGGCTACCACGCCGTGAGCCTCGCGCTACACCTGATCGCGGCCGTCTCGTTCTACTTCGTGGTCCTCGGCCTCTTCAATATCGCAGGGGTCGCGTTCCTCTCCGCTCTCCTCTTTGCCGCGCACCCGGTCCACATCGAGGCTGTCACCTGGATAGCTTCGAGGGCCGACCTCATCGGCATGGTCCTCTTCAACGTCACCTTCCTCGCGTACATGAGGTACAAGGATGTGAGGCGGAAGGGGTGGCTCGCGGCCTCTCTCGCGCTCTCATTTCTCTCGTACATGGGCAAGGAGACGATGGTCTTCCTCCCGGGCATCATCATCCTCTACGACTACGCCACGCGTAACAGGCGGCCTGTATCGGACACCATAAAGGCGAATATCGTGAGCTGGGTGCTATTCACCATCGTATGCGCCGCGTATCTGTTCATAAGGATGTCGATCACCGGGCGGATGTCGCAAAACCAGGGGTGGTGGGGAGGCACGGCATATTCGAACTTCCTCATGATGGCCGAGGCGACGGCGACGTACATAAGGCTAATGGTAGTACCGTACGGCTTTACCTTCCACTACATCATCGACCCGGTTTACAGCGTTCTCGCGCCGAAAGTCGTAGTTTCACTCGTCGTAATACTCGCCTCTATCGTACTCATCATCTATTCCCATTTTCGTAACAGGCTCGTTTTCTTCTCGCTCGTCTGGTTCTATCTGGGGCTCGTGCCGATAGCTAACATCATCCCGATATCGTTCTCCATGATGGCTGAGAGATACATATATGTGGCTTCTGCCGGGCCGATCATCGCGGCGGGGTACGGGCTCTACCGCCTATACAGGTACGCCACGGAACGCTCTCTCGGCCTGCAACGGCTCGCCGTCGGCGGCATAGTCGTCCTCGTCCTCATATTCTCCGTGCAGGTGATCATAAGAAACGACGACTACAAGGACGAGTTCGCCTTCTACTCTTCCGCCGTCGCGGTCTCCCCGGACTCCCCGCCCTCGAACAAGGGGCTCGCCGACCAGTATTACAATAAAAAGGATTACGCCAAAGCAATCGAATATTACGAGAAGGCGATAGCCGCGGACCCCGTATATGTCGAAGCGCTCCTCGGCGAGGCGGTCGCATACAGGGAGACGGGGGAACTCGCGAAGGCCCTTGCGGCCGCAAGAAAGGCCGCCCTTGTCGAGGAGAAGGTCCCCTCTTTAAAGCCCAGGAACCCGCTTATAAAGTTCAACCTCGGTAACATCTATAAGGAGATGGGCGACCTTGAAGCCGCGCGCGCCGAGTGGGAGGCGGCCGTTGAGCTTAACCCCGAGTACCCGGAGGCGCTGAACCACCTCGGCATCTACTGGCAGATGAAGGAGGATAACGCGAAGGCCCTTTCGATGTTCGAGAGGTCCTTGAAGGCGAACCGATACAACGCCGAGACGCACTACAACGCCGCGCTCATATACGAGGCCCTCGGCAACAGGGAAAAGGCCGGGGTCCACTTCAAGAGTTTCATGGGTCTTGCGGGCCCGGAGTACGCCTATGAAGTGGGGGAGCTCAAGAAGAAGGGGTATTGAAGAGGATACCCGTTGCATACTTTAACGCGCCACATAAACAAACGGCGCCCCTTGCCTTTTTGTCATTGCGAGGAGCGCATTTGCGACGAAGCAATCTCCAGGCAAATCGAATTATCAAAAGATGAGATTGCTTCGTTTCACTCGCAATGACAATGCTGGAGTTTTTACCGCTTTTGTAGAAGAGTGGGATGTTCATGCCCCGGGTTTTCATTATCCAGGGGGGAGGTAAAGGCCGCTGCCTCCATACCCCGCCCAAAAACCTGTTGAAAAGCAGAGCCCCCTTATATATGATGCTGTAACGCTTGCGAAAACCCGTCCCACGCTGAAAGCTCGTGTATAATTAAGAAAAAAGAGACGAACGGGAGAACATAAAATGGCGGATAAGAACACGAAGGGCTTCAAGAAGATACTCTTCCCGACCGACTTTACGGATGCGTCCGTTGCGGCGGCCTCTTACGCGCTCATGCTCGCGCGCCAGGGCAAGGGGCGCATATACGTCCTTCACGTTGTGGACGTGAGCAGGGAGGCGGCCGGGTTCTACCTCCCGCACCTCTCGTTTGAGAAGCTCGACAAGGAGCTGAAGGCCTCGGCCTCCGAGATGCTCAAAAACTTCTGCGCCAAGCAGTTCAAGGGGTTCAAGGGTGTAGATCAGCACATCCTCGTCGGCGAGCCCTACAAGGAGATATTGAAGGTGACGAAGGGGTCTGACATAGACCTCGTGGTCATGGGGACCTTCGGGAGGACACGCGTCGACAGGCTCCTCTTCGGCAGTACCACCGAGCGGGTCATGAGGCGGGCCGAGTGCCCGGTCCTCGTCATCCCGCCCTCGAAATAAAGGCCGGAAGAGATGTTCGGGATAGGTTTAACCGAGCTTATCGTCATACTCGTCGTGGCGCTCATATTCATAGGGCCTGAAAAGCTCCCGGGCATCGCCCGCACGCTCGGCAGGGCCTTTAACGAGTTCAGGAGGGCCGGGGACGAGCTCAAGAAGAGCATCGCCGACATCGACGGCCCCGAAGAAGGCAAGAGACCCCGCAAGGCCGGGGCCGACGCCAGAGGAGCCGCCCCCGCATCCACCGCCGCATCAGACGCACCTGCCGCCGCGACAGCCCCCGGTAAGGACTCCGCGCCTCCGGAAACCCCAGCGCAAACAGAAAAGACCGAAAAGGCTTAAGGGATGATCGAGAAAGAGACAGCGGCGGCCCTGACAGCCCATTTGCGGGAACTCAGGAAAAGGCTCATCGTCTGCGTCATAGCGACTGCCATCGGTTTCGGCGTCTGCTACAACTACTCGGTCGAGTTATACGGGCTCCTCACGAAGCCGCTCATCCCGGCGCTCCCGCCGGGCGAGATGCATATGGTGTTTACGGGCGTGGTCGAGCCGTTCTTCATTTACATGAAGGTCGGCCTCTTCGGCGGCCTCATCCTTGCGAGCCCGGTAATACTCTATGAGATATGGGGGTTCGTCGCGCCGGGGTTGTATAAGGGCGAGAAGGCGTGGTTCCTGGGGATCGTGATATCCTCGATCATCCTCTTCGCCGCCGGCGCGCTCTTCGCCTATTTTGTCGTCTTCCCGTTCGGGTTCAAGTACCTATTGAGCTACTCCTCCGATACATTGAAGCCCCTCTTGTCGATGGACCTCTACTTTTCGTTCGCGACTAAGTTCCTGATAGCCTTCGGGGTCGTCTTTCAACTGCCTCTCGCGATACTCGTGCTCGCCCGGCTCGGACTCGTCACCGCCGGGAAGCTCTTATCCTGGTGGAGGTACGCGCTCGTCGGCATACTCGTCGTCTCGGCCATACTCACGCCGACGCCGGACGTCTTCAACCAGCTCCTCATGGCCGGGCCGCTGTTTTTCCTCTACGGGGTAGGGATAGTGGTGGCCAAGCTATTCGGAAAGAAGAGAGAGGTCCCGGACGATGCCGAGGAGGACGAGGACGGGATAGAGGATGAGGAGTAGTGGGGGAAGAATTTAATTTAAGAAATTTCGGGTAGACTGTGCGGGTTCAGGTTTGTAACCTGAACCCTTTAATTCGTGATTCGATATGCGCTCGTCGCGCTAATTCAATCTTTTGCCAAAAGCCCTTTTGCGCGCTCCGCGCGCTTTTGGCGATGGCGCCGAGCCAAGCGTCTATCCTCCCCCGGCTTGCTCACCCCGCCCCCCCCAAGGCGCTCTCCGCCATGCGCCCGTGTGTTGGTTAAGACAGAACAAAAATTGCACTCTTACTCCCCTCCCTTGATGGGAGGGGACTGAGGGGAGGGTGACAAAACACCCCTCACCCCGACCCTCTCCCACAAGGGGAGAGGGGGAACTTCTTGATGTTTTTGTTTTTCAAAACCCACAGGCATGGGGTGAGCGACCTTAAGAGAGGAAGTGACGCGCGAGCCGGAGGGAGGATAGACGCGAAGCGCTCGGGGGAGGCGAGCGGTCCTCGCCGGACAGGCAAAGTTCGTATCGAAGGCGATTCGTTGACCCTAACCCCAATAGCTTCCGAAGAACTCTGGCACCGCGCCCAGCGGGGGGAGGGCGACGGGAGCGAAGCCCCATGCCGAAAAAAAGCCCGGCAGGGCGCTAAAGGCTTTTAGCAGGACATTGGAATTGCCCGTCGGGCATTGTCGGGTCACGAATTGATGGGCTCAGATTGCAAACTTGAGCCCACACAAAAATCTCCGCTCTTAATTATCCAATCCCTTGAGATTGCTTCGTCGCAGACGCGCTCCTCGCAATGACAACTTCTGAGCACAAAATCAAAGAGCCACTCCCTGAATCCGGGAGTGGCTCTTTTCGTCAAAAGTAATTTTTGCCGCCGGGGTCAGACCTTCATCCGGCGGAGCCTGTCGAGACCCTGTATCGAGAATACGAGCAGTATTGAAAGGAGGACCGAGGCGAAGGTCGCGGTGACGATTATGAGCCCGCGCTTCGGCTTGGACTTTTTCTCAGGGGGCTTGGCGTAGTCGAGCACCTGTATGATCGGCGAATCCTTCGACTCCTGTATCTTCGCCATCTCGTATTGCTGGGTGAGCAACTCGAAGAGCGTCTCCTGGATCTTAGCGTCCCTGAGGAGCGTTGTGTACCGCGCGGTCAGCCTCGGTATCTTCGAGGTCGGGACGAACAGGTCCTGTTGCCCGCTCCCCTCGTCGAGCTTCCTCATCTGCTCATTGAGCTCCTTTACCTGGGTCTTTAATATCTCGACCTGTGGGTTCGTCGGCGCGGCGTAGGAAAGGAGCGTCTGCAACTCCATCTCCTTGGCTATCAACTGGCCCTTGACCGAGCCCACGGCCTCTATTATGACCCTCGACTGCTCGTCGAGCTTTACCGCCCGGTTCGACTCCATGAAGGTCTTTATTTCATTTTCGATCCTGGCGAGGTCGTCCTTGGCTTCCAGCAGCCGCTTTTCTATGAAGAGCCTCATCCTCTTGCCCGAGGACATGACGACCTGCTTGTTTATCCTGTCGAGCTCTTCGACGAAGGCGTTGGCCATCCGGGAGGCGACCTCTGGGTCCTCGTCGTCCACGGAGACGAGGATTATCTCTTCCTTTGTCTTGGATATCGAGACTTTTTTCTCCAGCGCCTTCCTCGCGTCCTCTATCTTCTCCTTGCCGTAGACCTCTCTAAGGTTGAACCGCTTTATTATCTCGTCCTTTACGGTCTGGCTGTTGAGTATCCCTACCCAGAGGTCGGCCGGGGACTTCAACCCCAGAAACCCGGAGAGCGCCCCGCCCATGGCCGTCGGGAGCTGAGAGGCTATCATCGAGGCGCCGAGCGTCGCCTCCTGCTGGGGCGGGAGCACGCTCGCCGTGGAGGTGTAGACCTTCGGCAGGAGCATGCTTACGATGGTCGAGAGTATGAAGGTCGCTCCGACTATCGCGGCTATGAGCTTCTTGTGCCGCTTTACGGTCCCGAGGTAGACGGTAAGCTCGGCCTCGAAGGACCGGGTGTTCTCGTTTGTCGTTTGATCGGACATCTCTTCCGTTCCGTGAAAATATCGAGTTGAAAAAACTTGCCCGCCTTAGCCTTTAGACATGCGCCAATCGAGCGTCAGGCCTATGCCCGTTTTGAGGTCGACTTCCGGCCTCCAGCCCAAGAGGGCGGCCTTGTCCACCTTAAGACAGCTTTTCTTAAGGTCACCGGCGCGCGCGGCGGCTCTCGAAGGGTTTTTGAGCTCTGCCTTAAGCGGCCTTTTTGAGTCGAGCGCATCGGCAATCGTTACGAAGAGGTCGAGCGTGTGGGTGGCGACCCCTGTCCCGATGTTGAAGAACTCCCCGCTCCCGTTCTTGAGCGCGAGCAGGTTCGCCCGGGCGACGTCGCCGACGAAGCAGTAATCCCTCGTCATGCCCCGGGGCTCCTCCTTGAAGTGGTAGAGCGTGCAGGGCTCGTTCTTTAAAAGCCTGTCCATGAATATCGCGACGACCCCGGCCTCTCCGTGCGGGATCTGCCTCGGCCCGTAGATGTTTGCGTAACGGAGCACGGTGTAGTCGAGCCCGTACTGGTGCCTGTAGAAGGCGAGGTAGTGCTCGGAGACGAACTTCGTTATCGCGTAAGGGGAGAGCGGCTTCGGGTTGTACGCCTCCGACGTCGGATACTCCCCGGCCTCTCCGTAGACAGCGCCGCCCGATGAGATGAATACGACCTTTCTCGTGCCGGCGTTTCTCGCGGACTCGAGCACGTTGAGGAAGCCCCTGACATTGACGTCCGCGTCGAACATCGGGTCTTCGACCGAGGCCGGGACCGACATCTGCGCCGCGTGGTGGTTTACTATCTCGGGCCGCTCCATCTCGAAGACCTTCCTTAATTCCGGGGAACGGACGTCGAGGAGGTGGAACTTCGCCCTGGGGTTCAGGTTCTGAAGTTTACCGGAGGAGAGGTTGTCGACGACGACGACCTCGTGCCCGTCGCGGATGTAGGCGTCAGCGACGTTCGACCCGATGAACCCGGCGCCGCCGGTCAAGAGTATCTTCATGCGGAATGTCCCTTTCCTGATCGTGTTTCAAGGAGGGCGCGCCCGGTGAAAGCCGAGAGTGCCCCTTTAAGGGGGGCCAAAGCCCTCGCGAGTTTTTGGTCTTTATGGTGCCTGACAGCGGCTGGGGAGGATGGGTGGATTATAGCCCCGTGGGAACGCAACTCTTCTAAGACTCCTAATGTTTATTATGCAGGAATCATAACACAGAAGGGGTGGTTCAGGAACAATTTTTTGAGGGGGGAAGCCGTCCGGAAGGACGCCCCTCTGGCACGGTCAAACGGGGGCGCTGCTACGGCCCGCTTACCCGGCAGTACCAGTTGGTCCCGTCGTAGACGCACGACATGTGGTCGTCTGTCGATGGCGACCAGTCCGCGCCGGAGCGGCCTTTTAGCGTCGTGTTCGAAAAGTCCACGCGCGTGTTAGAGTCGCCGAATATGACGGTTATCTCCTTTCCGGCGTAGGCCTCCGAAAAACCGGTGAGTGTCGTAGCGTAGGCGTTCGAGGTCTTGAATATGTCGCTCTCGGCCACCGACGGGTTCGCGTCATTCTGAGGCAGGGCCTTTATGGCGCGGCTGTTGACGACCGGGTTCTGCTCGGTCTGAAAGATGTCGGCGCGCTTGATGTTCTGGTAGTTCTCGGAAAAGCCGTTGTCGAAGTCGTTCGGCCCGACCTCGAGCCCGTGCTGGGATGAGTCCTGTATGAATACGCCGACCGGCGTGAAGGATGTGTCCCGCGAGAATGTGTTGTATTTGACCTCCCTGTACCTGCTCGACGAGTCGGTGTATACCTTCATGCAATAGTGGCGGCACCTGAGGAAGTTGTTCGCGAGCACCCGGACATTCCTCGCCGAGTCTTCCCCGGCCTTTCCGTTGCCCCCGCCGATTTGTAAGCCTATGTCGTTCGATCCGAAGTGCGAGTTTTCTATCGTCACGCCAGAGACGTTCCCTTTTATCAGCATCCCTACGGCGTCCCCGGTCGAGTTCTGGGAGTTTTCTATGTAGCTCCCTATCCAGCTCACGGACTTCGCGCCGTGGCCTATGAGGACCCCGTAGCGCGAAGCGCCGGACGATTGGCAGGAGATGCAGGTGAAGGTCGACGACATCACGCCCGAGCCGTACTCCTCGTGGCCTATCTGCCAGCCAGTGGAGAAGGCCGAGGTGTTGACGTTTATGAGGACGTTGTTCCCTCCGGCGGTTACGACCCCCCGGAATACGAGCCCCACGCCTGAGTAGTCTTCGCCCGCGCCGTATATGTAGACGTCCTTCCATGTGTTGACCCACGCGTCCTCGACGAGCACGCCGCCGCCTGTCCCGTTCTGGCTGATGGTCACGTCCTCGAGCGTCACGAAGTGGTTGGCCTTGTAGAATCTGACGACCTCGGTCGAGTTCGCGGCGCGGACGGTGAGGTCGCGGAACTTAAGGCGGTTGAGCCTGTGGCCGACGTTCGCCCCGTCGGCGTTTATCGCGGGGCCGTCGGGGTCGTAGGAATCGAGCACCGTCCCCTTGAACTTGGAGTACATGACGTCGTACCCGGCGGCCGCGCCGTCGCCGAAGATGATGACGCGCCCCTCCTTGCCCGCGTCCCCGGGCCAGCCGGGGTTCGAGGCCGAGTCGTAGTGGAAGTAGAGTCTTCCGAAACGGTAGCGTCCGCCCGGTATGTAGACGTTAAGGCTGTTCGAGGCCGCGTAGTTTATCGCCGACTGCAAGGCCGCGGTGTCGTCCGAGGCGCCGTCCCCGATGGCCCCGAACTCCCTTACATTCACGACGCGGGCCCTGTACGATTTTTGGGGCGCGGCCCTGTCAAAGTATACTTCCGCGTTTGCGGAAGCCGCGCAAAATAAGGTCAGGATGAATATCGCGGAAATGAGGGCGCGAAGTCTCGCCATTTCGCCTGCCTTTCGGAAACGATATTTTTATTCTCTCTTAGAGTAAAATACTCCGCGGCTTGCCGCGTTTTTTCACTCCCTCCCCCTTGATGGGGGAGGGCCGGGGTGGGTACAACATGCTAACATGGGTAACAAAACAACCTATGGACATGGGTAACACGTTAAACTACAGGGCAGGAGGAAAATGCCATGCCCTGGAGAAAGACGGAACCCATGGAAGAGCGTTTAAAATTGAT
>JACPGB010000042.1 GCA_016182655.1 Deltaproteobacteria bacterium | reverse complement strand
GATTGAGAACCTTAAGGACGCTCTCAAGAAAGGCAGGGGCGCGATACTCGTCCACGGCCACTTCGGGCCTGTGCACCTGCCGCTTGTCTCGCTGGCCCGGCTCGGCTACGGGATGAAGCAGATAGGGTTGCCGTCTGACGAAGGTCTTAGCTGGATAGGCAGGAACGTCGCCTTCAGGTTGCGTCTCAAGTACGAATCGATGATGCCCGCCGAAGTGATAATGGCCGACGGGTTCTTGAGGGGCGCGTTCAAGTGGCTGTCCACGAACGGCGTCATCATGATAACCGGCGACGGGTCAGGGACCGAGAGAAAAGTCGGGAGGTACGCCCCGTTCAGGCTCTGCGGGCAACCCGTCGAGTTCCCTTTAGGCCCCGCGCTCCTTTCGGAGAAGACCGGCGCAGAGCTCATCCCCATGTTCATAACGCCTGGCGAGGGGAAGCATCTCTACAGGGTAGTGATCGAAAAGCCGATTGAGAAACGGGAAGGGAACGGCGAGGCGATGACCGCGGAGTTCATCTCGCGCTACGAAAAGTACATAAGGGAATACCCCGGCTACATGCACTTTCTCGACAAGTTCTCTCCGGGAATGTTTATCACGAAGTAATTCCCTCCGAATCCTACCAAAAAATACGGAAGTTTAGTGATGTCCTATTTGTGGTGCTGTTTTTTTTGAGGTGCACTTTAAAGAGGTGTTTTTGAGGGAGTTTCCGTATGGAGCTTGCTCAAATCCTCTTGTAAGATTTTAGCATTTACCAAGAGGCCCCCAGTGTTTTTTAGGGGGCCTCTTGGTAACTAAAAGTCTTTGAAGGGGGTTTGGGGGAAACTTTCTACAGAAAGTTTCCCCCAATGCCTTTTAAAAGAGCGCCGAGAGCGCAAGCGCCGCGGTGAACTCCTTGGGTATCTCGTTGCCGTCTATGACGGTCGTCTCAGGCGAAAGGGAGGCCCCGAAGTCGAGGTTCACTACCCAGAGGTTCAGGCCGAACCCTGCCGTATAGACAGGGCCGATGTCGTTCTCGGCCATGTTCTGATAGAGCCCTGCCCGGAGCTGGACGGTCTTCATCACGTCGAACTCTATGCCGCCGCCCAGGTTCTGCGAAGAGTAGTTGTCGGATACGGTCGTGTCGTTCGGCGTGAGGTCGTAGTCGAGCGCGACAGTTATGAAGTCAAGGGGCATCCAGGCTATTCCGGCCCTCACCTGCGCCTTTTCCTCCATGCTGTCCTCGTCGCCGGGGAGGAGCGGCTCCATGTCGAAGGACGGCGAGTTGATGTTCCTGGCTACTACTCCTACCCGGAGGTCGTCGCCGAACCTGTAGAGCGCGCCAAGGTCGATGCCGAAGTTTGAGCTGTCGACGTAGTCGTCCTGCGCCTCCGATAATGCGTCGGCGAAGTCGGTGTCGAATACGCGGACAGACGTGTTATAGACGCGCGCCTTCATGTACTTGACGTTCGCGCCCACCGAGAAGTCGTCGGTTATCGGGTGGCCGTAGGTGAGGGGAAATTCGAAGAGCGCCAGGCCCTTGAATAAAAGCGTGGACTCGTTGTCCGATATCGAGCCGCCGGTCGATGCCGCGCTCGCGACTTCGGCGACCGTCGTCGTAAGCTCCTGTATCTCGGCGGGTATCTCCTCGCCGCTCGCCTGCGCCTGCGAGATGCCGTAGTCTACGGCCTGCACGAAGTTCGTGGCGGTCGTCGTCGACCAGCCCTGTATCGCCGAGATCTGGCTTATGAGGTCCTGCTTCTCCGCTGAGCTGAAGTAATAGTCCCCTGACGGGACGGATGTGCCGTTATTGAAGTTGCTGGTAGTTGCGAACTGGCTGATGATGTTCACATCCGTCGTGGTCGAGGTAGGGGCGATGTTCACGAGGTCGAGGTCTCCCTTGGCCGATATCTCGCCGAAGGCGTAGCCGCCGACACCGAACCTGCCGAACTGCGCGCGCAAGCCGCCGTTCGTGTGCACGGTAAGGGCCCTCGCGTCGTTCGAGTTAAAGGACCTCAGGTCCTCTATTATCTGGAGGAAGTCGGTCACATCGGACGCCTGTATCACGCCGTTATTGAACTGGTCGAAGTCTATCTGGAATATCTTGTCGAGCTCTTCACCGAGGTCTTCATGGACCTGCGAGCCGAGCCCGGCGTCGAGGGTTGCGCTCCACGACCTGTCTCCGTAATAGCCGCCGTCCTTTGATTTGAAAAAGCCGTAAGCCGCCGGGTTCCAGTAGCTCGCCGAGGCGTCGTTGGCGACGGCGACACTCGCGCCTCCCATGCCGAGCGCTCTCGGGCCCACGATCGTCCATTCCCTCGCCTCAGCGCCGGTAGCGACCGTAAGGAGCGCCGCAGGCATGAGATAAAGGAAGGGCTTCAAGAATCTTCTTACCATACACAACCTCCGTTTTGGCTATTGTGCGACTTGAAGGACGGCTGAGGCCGTCCAAAAAAAACTATTGGGCTGCCGCGCCTTCGGGTGCCGGCGCCGGCTGCGCGGCTTCAGGCGCGCTCACCGGGGCCGCTTCAGGGGCCGGAGTAGCTACGGGTGCTGGAGCCGGGACTGCCGCGGCCCCGGGGGCGGGGGCCGTCTGCGCGGCAGGCGTCGCCTCGACCGCCTTTACGCTCTTCGCCGCCCTCTTCTCCAGCGGCATCTCCTCGAACATCTCGGAGAGGAGCTTTTCCGCGAGCTTCCCGAGGTCCGGCTTGATCATCCAGTACTCCTCGACGAGCTCGTGGTTCGCCTTCCATACTATCGTTCCGTTCGACGGGTTTATGAGCCTTATGCCGAGCCCGACTCTCGCGACCTTGTCGCCGCCCTGCCTGCCGTAGCCCCACGAGGTGACATAGGCGAGGAAGAATGCGTCGGCGTGGAGCGCGTCCTTGAGCTTAGACGATACCGCCGCGTCGGATATCCCGAGGGTGTTGAGCCTCTGTATGTAGCCTTCCATCGAGGACGCGATTTCGGATGAGCCCGAGACCTGGTTCTTTATCGTCGCGCTCTCCTTGACCTCATCGAACAAGCCGGTCTCAAGGAGCTTTCTCGATACAAGGTCGTCTATCGTGGACCTGCTCGATTCGAACTCGCCGACGGTAGCCGGGAGGACCGCGATGGACGAGGGGCTGAAGTCCTTCGCGTCAGGGCTCACCTGGCTGAAGTTCAGCCCGCCGCAACCGGTAAGGAACGCGGCGATGACGAAGATGAACGCTGTAAGGGTCTTTTTCATGCGGATGCACCTCGGGTGTTTGTATTCAGTCAAGACTATCTCTAAAAATTGTTATTTTTCCTGACTGCTCGGCGCAGGGCCAAAGTTGACATGGAGTCTCTGGTCAAGTCAATTCTCCAGACGTTTGATACGGATTTGCCCGTCCGGCAGGACTGTGTCAGGTCGGAAATAAAAATGCTCACATATTACCCACATATGCTGCGCTTTTTATTTCCTTCCTTGACCTCAGAAAAAATTCCTGATTTTTAGAGGTAGCCTCACATCTATATATCTATCGGCTTGGCGCGGCCACATCTTGAAACTTTTTCCATGCAGGAGCGATTGAAAAAAGAACGAAGGTCCTTATGCGCGCGAGTAGCTTAAATGGAGAAGAAGGAGGACTTAGGGAGAAAGTGCGTCAAGGGAGAGCGTGAGCCACGGGGGTGCGTGTGCGGAGGAAAGTACCTCGATTGGCTAAATCTTATTTTATTGCGGCTTGAATTGCAATCTTTTTTTAAGGCCGTAGTCCCGATTCTCCGGCGGACATTATTATATACGGGCGCGAGGCCTTTTTGAGCATGGGGAGAAAATTGTTCCTTACAACGCGGCAATAAATGCCCTGATGAGTACCGGCGGCCTTAAGGACGCGGTCTTGGCTAATACATCGTTTTTAAAAGGTTTTTTAACTTTAAAGGCAATTGGCACGCCCTTTGCTATTTACTCTGGTAGCGTTTATTCCTTTTGTATGAGGTAGAGATGGAGATAAGGCTTTTTACCGCGACACCGGCTGAAGCGGCTAAGACTGCAACCGACGTAGACACAGGGACTCAGACCCCGGACGGCTCCTTTGAAGACCTTCTCTCGACCGTCTCAACCGTCAATGAAGGCGAAACGGTCAAGGGCGACGGCAAGGTCATCCCGATAGAAGTCCCCGCGATCGAAGTATCCGCCGCCTCTGAAAGTAAGATCGTCGAAGGCGGGCCCGTTCCATCGGCGCTAATCGTAGAGACCGCGCTTCAGGGAGTCAACCTTGGAATTAAAGATGTGAAGACGGCTGAAGAGGAAAGCAAGCCCGTTGATACTGAAGCTGATGCAGGGTGCGCAATCGTAGCGGCCCCTGTCGAGATACCGTTACAGCCGTCACAGGATAATGTATCGGTCGAGGACGGCCATGCCAACGCCGGAGAAATTGCAATTTCGATTGAAACGGGGACGGCGGAAGCACCGGCCCCGTCCATTTCGGCCGACAACGGGGCCGCTGGGGAGACAACGGCTGAGGCCGAAGAGGTTGCGGGCCTTTCCTCGAAAGAAGATGTTAAGGAGATAATAGGCTCTATCGAGCGCGAGAATGCCACTGAGGTCTCAGGGTTTACCGTAAACCAGGCCTCCGTGCCTTATGCAACCGACCAGAGAGCCTCCGCGGCAACTGAAGCCGCGCCTGATGCTTCGATCAACGCGCTTACCAGCGAGAACGCATCAGCATCCCAGGCCGTCGGATACGTCTCGAGAGAGACGGCAGAGAAGGAGGATGGGACCGGCTCCGTAGAGGCATACGAGGCAGAGTCCTCCGAAGCAGAGCCTTCAGGGAGCAACGATGGCGCGCGCAATGAAGCGGGGGTCTCGTCCAATCGGATGTTCGACATGAACGGCGGGCAGGACAATGGAGGCGACAAAGGGACCGGCGCCGAGAGGGCGATCGATGTAAAGTCCGAAGGTGAGGTCTCGACGGATGAGAACGGCAATGAGACCTTCGGGGTCGAGTACGCGGAGAGCGCAGGGGCGCCCTCGAACGGCTTTAGTGACATGACCCTGCAGGACGATCACGCGGCTGTGGGGACCGCGCAGTCTTTCGGGGTCGACCGTCCGGCGGAAGCCCCGGCCGCGAGCGACAATGCCGACAGGGGCTCTGAAACCGATACGGACCTCTTCGAGAAGCTCGACACCGGCGTCAAGATGAGCGTGCAGGGTAACGGCAGCGTAAGGCTCGAGCTCAGCCCCGAGCACCTGGGCGACCTGGAAATAAAGCTTAAGATCGAGGACACGAGAGTAGCCGCCGAGATACGGGTCGAGAGTGCGGAAGTAAAGGCGCTCCTTGACGCGGACTCGGGAAGGCTCAAGGAGATTTTCAGCTCCAACGGGCTCACGCTCGACAAATACACGGTAGAGGTAGACATGAATTCCATGCGCGGAAAGACCGAGAGCAACGGCAACTTCAGCAATTGCTTCCAGGAGAACGCCTCCGGCCGGAACGGATACGGCAGGAAGCCCTGGACGGGAGAGGCCGAGGTAGAGACGGCGTTCGGCAACCGTTACGAGAGCACGGGCAAAAAGGGCGGCATAGACATATTCGCCTGAAATAAGAACGGCAAA
Organism: Deltaproteobacteria bacterium; assembly: GCA_016182655.1. Classification (GTDB taxonomy): domain Bacteria; phylum Desulfobacterota; class GWC2-55-46; order GWC2-55-46; family GWC2-55-46; genus GWB2-55-19. Next base: position 6,207 of record JACPGB010000042.1, on the reverse strand, counting down.
GTGGACGGTATAGACAAGGAGGAATTGATATGATCGACGGCGTGTCATCGGCGACGACTGTAAGCAGTACGAGCAGCACCACCAGTAGCGATACGAGCGGCTTGACAAGCTCCTCGTCGGAGCTCGGCAAGGACGACTTTCTCCTCCTCCTCGTGACCCAGCTCCAGAACCAGGACCCGCTGAACCCCACGGACAATACGGAGTTCGTGGCCCAGCTCGCGCAGTTCAGCTCGCTTGAAGGGATAAAGAACATGGAAGAGACGATGACGACGGTAGCGAGCGGCATCTCGGACATGCAGAAGTGGTCTCTCTCCGACCTTATCGACAACGAGGTCAAGTTCGAAAGCTCCGCGTTCGACTACTCCGGAGAGCCGGTCACGATAGAATACTCGTTAGGGTCGAACGCCGCAAGCGCGACAGTCTCGATATACGACGCGAACGGGAACCTCGTAAAGTCGGTCGACGCCGGGGCGCTGAACTCAGGCGACTACGAGCTCAACTGGGACGGCACCGACTCTTCCGGCGCGGCCTCGGCCGGCGGGACCTACACGATAAACATAGCGGCCGTCGATTCCAACGGCGAGACGGTCGATGTCTCGACCTTCGTGACAGGCAAGGTCACGAGCGTCACCTACGGCTCGGACGGCGCAGAGATAAACGCGGGCAACATAATACTCACTCAGGACGATATCCTGGAAGTCTATTAAAAGGAGGTATCACACATGCAGTCATCACTCTACACCGGAGTAAGCGGCCTTAACGCCAACATGTCGGAGCTCTCGGTCATCGGCAACAACATAGCGAATGTCAATACCGTCGGCTTTAAATCCAGCAGGGTGAACTTCGAGGATATCCTGAGCCAGACGCTCTCCGGCTCGGGCAACCAGATAGGCGTCGGCGTGACGGTAAGCAGTATCCAGAAGATGTTCACGCAGGGCGACTTTGAGACCACCGGCAACACGCTCGACATGGCCATAAGCGGAGACGGCTTCTTCGTGGTGGAAGACCCGGTCCTCGGCACCCTCTATTACACGAGGGCCGGACAGTTCGAGACCGACAAGGACGGCTACATAGTGAACCAGGACGGGCTCCGCCTCCAGGGTTACATGGCGGACACTGCCGGAAACCTCCAGAATTCCCTTACAGACCTCCTCCTTACTACAAAGACGATAGCCCCGAACGCTACCTCGAGCGGAGAGCTTACCGCGAACCTCGACTCCAACTCGTCGATCACCGGGTTCGTCTTCACGACCGGGACTAACGATACCCTGCAGTACAGCATAGACGGCGGCACGACATATCTTACCGCAAGCCTCGTCACCGACGGCGGGCTCGCCTCCGGCGACGCCTACACCGGAAACGAAGTGGCCGCCGCCATACAGGCCTCGTTGGAGGCTACAAACGGCTCGACCGACACATACACCGTTTCCTACGACGACCAGACCGGTTACTTTACGGTGACGAACGACGCGGGCAACGCCAATACGCTCCTCCTCGACTGGGGTAGCGGCGTATCCACGGCCTCCAACGTCCTCGGCTACTCGGCCTCGACCGCCGCGCTCGCCGCCGGGTCCGGCTCGACCTCGACCGCCGCGGCAGGGGACTTCAATTTGAGCAAGGCCGGGGACACCTCGAACTTTTCGACCCCCATTACCGTCTATGATTCACTCGGGAACGCCCATGTGGTGACCATGTACTTCAGGAAGTCCTCGCTCGACGCCACAGGCAACAACTGGGATTGGTACGCGGTAGTAGACGCCGCGGACTCCACATCCGGCTCGACCGAAGTCCAGGCGAGCGGCACCATTTCCTTTAACAGCAGCGGATCCCTTTATTCCGAGTCCGGGATAACTTACCCCGTGGGCGGGTTTGATTTCACCGGAGGCGCGGCGCAGGACCAGGTAATATCCTTCGACTTCGGCAACTCCATCGTCCAGGGCGGCACCGGGACCGACGGCACGACGCAGTACGCGACAAGCTCGGGTGTGTCCGCCCTTGCGCAGGACGGCTACTCGTCAGGCTCCCTTGAGTCGATCAGCATAGACGCCGACGGTGTCGTGCACGGCACCTTCTCGAACGGCAAGGAGCTGGCGCTCGCCCAGGTGATACTCGCCAACTTCTCGAACACCGGAGGCCTGGCGAGCTCGGGCTCGAACTTATATACCGAGACATACGCATCGGGCCAGCCGCTCATGGGAGAGCCGGGGAGCTCCGGCAGGGGCACGGTAGCGTCATCCACCCTCGAGCTGTCGAACGTCGACATCGCCTCCGAGTTTGTCTCGATGATAACCGCGCAGAGGGGCTTCCAGGCGAACTCGAAGGTCATAACGACGACCGACGAAGTCTTGGCAGAGATAGTGAACCTCAAGCGTTAAGCGTAATGGTCAAGCGGGGGGCGGCCAGGCCGCCCCCCGCTTTTTTTTTGAGATCCGTCTTAAAAACCGCATCCGGTAATTCGGGATGTTTTTTTACAGCCAAACCGATAGTTAAGTCTTTTTTCATTTGAATTCATAGTGGTTTTCTGTTATTGTGTCAAATCGTTTCCGGAATCAAGCCAAGTATTCTAAGTATTTGAATATCAAATCCAATTCAGGCGAAAACTTCCCATGGGAACCCCCGTCTATTCGAAGAGAAAAAGGTCCGGGCATGAGGTATACGCGGCTATACTTGCCGGCGGCATAGGGAGCCGTTTCTGGCCCTTGTCCAGGGAGACGACCCCAAAACAGCTACTTAAGGTGGTCGGCGACGAGAGCCTCCTTAAGTCCACGATCAGGAGGCTCTCTCCGCTTATACCGGCCGAGCGCGTCTCCATCGTGACGAACGCGAGACAGGCCGAGATAATAAGACTGCATCTCTCCTACGGGGGCGACGGAAAGGCGCTCTCCCCCGGGTACATAGTCGAGCCTATGGGCAGGAACACGGCCGCGGCGATAGCCCTTGCGGCCTTCGAGGTCTGGAGAAAAGACCCCGAAGGGGTTATGGCGGTTCTGCCCGCCGACCACATAATAAAGGACGGAAAGTCCTTCCGGACGGCTCTTAAGGCCGCGATAACCGCGGCAACCGAGGGACACCTCGTGACATTCGGGATCGTCCCCACCTCGCCCGAGACCGGATACGGCTACATAAAGGCCGGGAAGAAGACGGTACGCAGGATCAACGGGCTCTCGGTCAAGCCCGTCGACAGGTTCGTCGAGAAACCGGATATAACGAGGGCGAGGAAGTACCTCGCCGACGGCAGTTATTTCTGGAACAGCGGCATATTCCTCTGGAAGGCCGCAAGGATCCTCGAAGAGATAAAGGCCTATCTGCCGGACGTCTACGGGGCCCTTTCCGCCGCCTCAAGCCCGGCGGAGGTCGCCGAGGCCTATCTCTCCTTCAAGGACATCTCCATAGACCACGGCATACTCGAGAAGGCGAAGGACGTAGTAGTCATCCCCGCGGACTTCCCCTGGTCGGACATGGGCACATGGTCGTCTTTCTCCGAGATACTCGACCCCGACAAAAACGGCAACATCATAAAGGGGCGCGTGGTGGACATAGGCTCCGAGAACTCGATAATATTCGGCTCCGACAGGGCCGTGGCTACGATAGGCCTTAAGAACTTCATCCTTGTGGACACCCCTGACGCTACACTCGTCTGTCCCAAGGACAGGGCCCAGGAGGTCAAGGACGTAGTCAATATCCTCAAGGCAAAAAAATATATCGAGCACGAGCTCCACAGGACCGTCGAGCGGCCCTGGGGGTCCTACACCCTCCTTGAGCAGGGAGAGGGGTACAAGATAAAAAAGATCAGGGTCGAGCCGGGCCGCCGCCTGAGCCTCCAGCTCCACAAGCACAGGAGCGAGCATTGGGTGGTGATCACCGGCACCGCGAGGGTACAGAGGGGCGAGGAGGTGGTCGACATAGCCATAAACCAGTCGACCTACATCCCCAGGGGCGTGAAGCACAGGCTCGAGAACCCGTTGGATACGCCTCTTGAGATCATCGAGGTGCAAAACGGGGAATATGTCGAGGAAGAGGACATAGTGCGTTTTGACGACGATTTCGAGAGAAAATGACCCGTATCAGGCCCATACATATTTCCGGACCCGTCCGCTTTCTTCACAAAGACTGCCGATAAATGCAAAGCATACTGTATATCGTCAAGGATTTTTCCAGGGTCTTCGGCTACGGCAACCTCATCTGGATGCTTGTGGCAAAGGAGCTGAAGGCGCGCTACAGGGGGACTTTCTTCGGCTTCCTGTGGTCGTTTTTCAACCCGCTCCTCGCCATGCTTACATACGTCCTCGTCTTTTCCATCTACATGAAAGTGCAGATGGAGAACTACAGCGTCTTCCTGCTGAGCGGCATGCTGCCGTGGCTATGGTTCGCCTCGGCCACAAACGAGTCCTCCAATTCCATCATGGCGAACGGCGGGCTCATAAAGAAGATATCCCTGCCGCTTGAGATATTCCCCTTCGTCTACGTGGCTTCGAACCTGATAAACTTTCTTTTCAGCGTGCCTATACTGCTTACGCTTCTTATTGTCCTCAAAGTCAAGATAGGGGCCGCCATAATAATGTTCCCGGTGCTGGTGCTCATCCAGTTCGTGTTCACTTTTGGCATGGCCCTTCTGGTCTCGTCCTTAACCGTCAAATTCAGGGATTTAATCTATCTTATACCCAATATGATCCAGATATGGTATTTCCTCACCCCTATCATGTACCCGAATTCGGTGGTGCCGGAGAAATACAGGGTCTTCCTCAGCGTCAACCCGTTCTCTCATTTTGCGATATCATACCAGGACATATTCCTATATAATAAATTCCCCTCTCTTTCTGCGGTCGCTATCATCGGGGCTTTTTCCCTATGCCTTTTGACGGCGGGCATATATGTGTTCCACAGGCTGAAGGAAACCTTTCCGGAAGAGGTCTGATGATTGTACGCAATTAATGTAAACAATGTCTCGAAATGGTTCAGGCGGACCAAGGCCACGACCATAAAGGAGTTTGTCGTAAAGGGGCTCTGGAAGAAGGAGCCCTCGGCTCCGGGGCTCGTCTGGGCCCTGAAGGACGTCGACTTCGGCGTGAAAAGAGGCGCGACATTCGCGGTCATCGGGCAGAACGGCTCCGGCAAAAGCACGCTCCTTAAGATACTCGCGGGGATCCTCCGGCCTGACGCGGGAAGCGTGAGCGTAAGCGGTAGGATCTCAGCGCTTATCGAGCTCGGGGCCGGGTTCCACCCCGAGTTCACCGGGAGGGAGAACATCTACATAAACGGCATGCTCCTCGGCCTCACCAAAAAGGAGATCAGGAAAAAGACCGACGGAATAATAGAGTTCTCGGGCCTCCGGGACTTTATCGACGAGCCGGTGCGGACCTACTCCTCCGGCATGTATTCGAAGCTCGGTTTCTCCGTCGCCGTCAATATAGACCCCGACGTGCTCCTCATAGACGAGGTCTTCGCGGTCGGGGACGAGGAGTTCGTCCATAAATGCAAGTCGAAGATGGACGAGTTCAAGAGGCGCGGCAAGACCATACTCTTCGTGACCCATAGCCTGCAGACGGTCGAGCAGTGGTGCGATGACGCCGTATGGCTCAGGTATGGGATCGTAAAGGCGGCAGGCAAGAACGAGGCGCTCAGCTCTTACAGGCAGGAGATATTCGCTTCGGAGAGCTCCAGCCTCCTTAAACAGAACGAGATGGTCCGCGACGAGCTTTCCTCCAAGGACGAGGCCCCCGCCGAGACGCCGGAGCCCGTCGATGAGGCCGAGGGTATCGATTCGGGCAAGAGGTGGGGGACCCGGGAGGTCGAGATAGCATCGGTAAGGCTCCTCGACTCGGAAGGCAGGGAGAGATACGGGTTCCATACCGGGGAGATGTTCACGATCGAGATCGGATTCAAGGCCCATAAGCCCGTCGCCGAGCCTGTCTGCGGTTTTGCCATACTGACGGGCGACGGCCTCTGGTGCTATGGGACAAATACCTATATCGAGGATATCCGGATAAACGAGATAACCGGCGAGGGGACCGCGAGGATCACAATCGAGAAGGTCGAGCTTCTAAGCGGCACTTACTTCCTGAACGTCGCGATAAGCACGAAAGACGGACACGTATACGACTACCACAACCAGTTATACCGGATATCCATCACGAGCGACAGGGATGATGTCGGGATATTCAGGTTCAGGCACAAATGGGAGTTCAAGGACGGGTTCAGCGTGGAGAG
>JACPGB010000043.1 GCA_016182655.1 Deltaproteobacteria bacterium | reverse complement strand
GGGCTCGTGCTGTTCATTGGACGACATCCATGACGCAAGGGGTGTGGCTGACAGGCTCGGCGTACCTTTCTATGTGATGAACATGGAGGAGGCGTTCACGCGGGAGGTCGTCGACTATTTCGTGAAGAGTTATCTTACCGGTTCGACCCCGAACCCATGTATAAAGTGCAACTCGGAGCTCAAGTTCGAGGCGTTGCTCAAAAAGGCGCTCGCGCTCGAAGCCGACTATCTCGTTACAGGACACTACGCGAGGATAGTCGAGGCAAACGGCGCATTCAGTCTACTTAAGGGCAAGGACCCGGACAAGGACCAGAGCTACTTCCTCTTCACCATGCGGAAGGAACAGCTCGAGCGCGTGCTCTTCCCTGTAGGCTCTCTTACGAAGACAGAGGTCCGCGCAATCGCAAGAAAGCACGGCCTTAAGACATCTGACAAGCGCGAGAGCCAGGAGATATGCTTTGTCGAGGAGCCGAGCTACGCCGACTTTTTATCGGCCCGGATACCCGCGCGGGCAGGCGAGATAGTCGATGAAACCGGCAGGGTCCTCGGCGCGCACCCCGGCCTCTTCAACTACACCATAGGCCAGAGAAAGGGACTCAACCTCTCGGGCGGGCCGTTTTATGTCCTCGACATAGATGTGGCCGGAAACCGCGTCGTCGTGGGGCCCGAAGAGCGCCTCTACTCTTCCGGACTCGTTGCAAACGGACTCAACTGGATAGACGGGGAGGCGGAGGCCCTTGCGCGCTCAGGCGCGCTCGATGATATAACAGTCAAGATACGCTACAGGCACCCCGGAGTGGCCTCGACCGTAAAGCTGATGGATGACGGAAAGGCCGAGGTGTCGTTCAGTATGCCCCAGAAGGCGGTGACCCCGGGACAGGCGGTCGTGTTCTATAGAGGGGATGAGGTGTTGGGAGGCGGGTGGATAGAGCGCGCGATAAAATAGGAGAAAAATTTGTAAAACGACAGTACGCATTCTGATGCCACGTCAACGCATAGCTTAAGGAGGAATTATTGCTGGTATTATTTTTGGACGAATCTGGCGACCACAGTTTGGATATAATAGACCCTCAATATCCTTTATTCGTCCTTGGCGGGTGTGTAATGGATTTTGATTATCACGAGAATATCGTCGCGACCCAAGTAAACGAATATAAGAAAAACTTGTTCGGTAAAGAAGACTTCATACTGCATACAGCTGATATAGCCAGACGAAGGGGAATATTTCAAAAACTAACAGACCGGGCATTCAGAGAAAAATTTTACAGAGAGACAAATCTTTTAATGGACAGGCTTGAACACACGGTAATCGCATGTGTGATAAAGAAGAATGAGCATCTTTCTCGATATGGACTTGCAGCGGTCGATCCATATATCCTTTCCTTGAGGATACTGGTTGAGCGGTTTGTGCTTGAGATCAGGAAACGCGGAGGCGATGCGCCTGGACTCATAGTTGCAGAATCGAGGGATGAAACCCTCGATAACGAGCTAAGGCTTGCATGGATGGAGCTAAGGACAAGCGGCACGGGCTTTATCTCGGCTTCTGAGGTAAGAAAATACATATCAGAATTACACATTCGCGACAAGAAAAAAGGCCTTGCAGGCTTGCAAATAGCTGATCTGATAGTTTCTCCTATCGGGCGTCATGTCCTCGGAAAAATTCCCAGGCAGGATTGGCGTATCATTGAAAAGAAATTAAGAAGGGGTGCGGACGGAAGGTATATGGGATACGGGCTTGTAATTCTGCCGAAGAACAAATAAAAAAAGGCGGCGCCCGAATGACTCAGTCACCGCCGTATTAGCTAAATATATTATACAAAATTGTATGAAAATGTCAACAAAATTTAGACAACCAGATCGCAGGGCTTGATTGCAATGCCTCAAAATAACCCCCTCAGCGTCTCCGTCACCACCCTCGGGTGCAAGTCGAACCAGTACGACTCCTCGGCGCTCGAGGAAATGTTGAGGGACGCCTCCTTCGAGGTCGTCCCTTTCCCTGCAAAGGCCGATGCTTACGTGATAAATACATGCACGGTCACCGGGAGGACCGACTACCAGTCGCGCCAGCTCGTAAGGCGCGTGCGGAAACTCAACAGTGACGCCGTAGTAATCGTCACCGGCTGTTACGCGCAGGTCTCCTCGGACGAGCTCGCCTCTGTCGACGGCATAGACTATGTCATCGGTAACCCCGAGAAGGGGCGTATTGTCGAGTTCATCAGGGGCGGGAGGCGGTCTTCCCCGCTCGTGGAGGTCGGCAAATACGAGGACGGCACACCCATGGCGCTCCGCACGCGCTCCGCGGGAGGCAGGACGCGCGCGAACCTCAAGGTACAGGAAGGGTGCAACAGGGCCTGCTCTTATTGTATAATACCTAAAGCGCGGGGGTTATCCAGGAGCGTCACGCTAAAGGACGCCGAGCGGGACATAGACGCGCTCGTGGAAGGCTCGTTCAAAGAGATCGTATTGACGGGCATACACCTCGGGGCGTACGGCATGGACCTTAGCCCTTCGTCGTCCGCGCTCGACCTCTTCAGGATGATAGAGGCGAACAGATACCCATGCAGGTTCAGGATAAGCTCGCTCGACCCCGACGAGGTGACGGACGGGCTCATCGCATTTCTATCGGAGTCAAAGTCATTCTGCAACCACCTGCACCTCCCCCTTCAGAGCGGGGACAACGCGATACTCAAGGCCATGCATAGGCCGTACACTCGGGAGGAGTTCGCGGAAAGGGTCTTGAAGCTCTTCAAGTCGGTCAAGGATATCTCGATAGGCGTTGACATAATCGCCGGGTTCCCCGGAGAGAATGATGCGGAGTTCGAGAGCTCGTATTCACTGATAGAGTCCCTTCCGCTCTCCTATCTCCACGCATTCCCGTATTCGAAGAGGCGCGGAACGCCCGCCTCATCTTACAAAGGCCAGGTCCCTCCCGGCATCGCAAGGGCGCGCATCGAGAGATTGCTCTCGCTCGACTCTGACAAGAGGCGGTCGTTCTACGAAAGGTTCGCGGGGACGGAGATCAGCGTCCTCGCCGAAGCCGGCAGAGACAGGAAGACAGGAAGGCTCAGGGGCAAGAGCGCCAACTACATCCCGGTCCTGTTTGACGGCCCGGACAGCCTTAAGAACACCATGGTAAAAGTGCGGCTCGCGTCCTTTGACGAGACAGGGATGACGGGCGCCATGGAACAAGGAGAAAAAAGCCTGTGAAGAAGGAAGTCGTTATCGAGGAGTTCGGGAGGACCCTCCCCTTCAAGTTCAACGACGTGGAGCTCCTCCGAAAGGTCTTCGTCCACAGGAGCTATCTTAACGAAAAGGAATCCATCAGGCTCAAGACGCTTGAGTCCAACGAGAGGCTCGAGTTCCTCGGCGACGCCGTGCTGTCTAACATCATAAGCCACATGCTCTTCAACAAATACCCCGACATTGACGAGGGAGAGCTTACGAAGATAAGGTCGCGGCTTGTCAACAGGCACACCCTCTCGGGGCTCGCCAAAGGGCTCGGGCTGGACAGGTACATGCTCCTCGGCAAGGGAGAACGCGCAAGCGGGGGCGCGGGAAACCCTACGATACTCGCCGGGGCCTTTGAGGCGCTCATCGCCGCGATGTACTTCGAGCTCGGCTTCAAGATGGTCTTTTCCTACATAGAGACGATGTACGCGCCGCTCCTTGACGTCTCGGCGGTCGAGCCCGGCCACTTCGACTACAAGCCACGGCTCCAGGAAGTCACCCAGAGGGTCTTCAAGGAACCCCCGCGGTACAGGCTCATCCGCGAGGAAGGCCCTCCGCACAAGCGGACATTCGAGGTCGAGGTGATCATCACAGGCGAGGTCTTCGGCAGGGGCTCGGCGTCCAAGAAGAAAGACGCCGAACAGTCAGCCGCGGCCTCGGCATTGAAGGAGCTTGAAAACCGGTACGGCGGCGTATTCCCGGAGCGCGGCTAATGGCGAAAAAACAGCTCATCATACCGGTCTTCGTGCCGTTCGGCGGATGCCGGCACCAGTGCGTATTCTGCGACCAGGAAGGGATTACCGGGAAGCGGGCCCTGCCTCCGTTCGAAACGATAGCGCCCACGATAGAAAATTATCTCTCCACCTGGAAAGGGACCGGACATAGGGAGCTCGCCTTCTACGGCGGGAGCTTCACGGGGCTCCCGATGGAAGCGCAGAAAGGGTATCTGGAGGCCGCGCGGCCCTACATAGAGAGCGGAAAGATCGACTCAGTCAGGATATCGACGAGGCCCGATAGTATTGACGCTCCCACGCTCGGTTTCCTGAAGTCCTATGGAGTAAAAACCATAGAGCTCGGCGTGCAATCGATGTCCGACGGTGTGCTTAAGGCTTCAGGCAGAGGCCACACAGCCGAGGACACCAGGCGCGCCGCCTCCCTCATAAAAGATGCCGGGGCCAGGCTCGGGCTACAGATAATGCCGGGGCTCCCGGGGGACACGGAGGCGATAATCCTCGACACCGTCGACGAGGCCGTCTCTCTGTCACCCGGCTTCGTGAGGATATACCCCACGCTCGTCTTAAGGAACACACCGCTTTTCAGGATGTACGAGCGCGGCGAGTACAGGCCGTGGGCGCTCGAAGACATGGTCCGGGTCTGCTCCGAGGCCATGAGAAGGTTCGCGCGCTCAGGCATCACTGTAATAAGGGTAGGGCTACAGACTACCGAAGACCTCTCGCTGAACCTCGTCGCCGGCCCATATCACCCGTCCTTCAGACAACTGCTCGACACGGACCGCGCGCTTTAAGGGCGCATTCCCCTCGAAAGCCTTGCGCAATTCCTTCAGCCCCTGCCGGCCACGTTCGAAAACAAGGCTCCTCCCCCCTTGCAAACCGGAAAATCTCGGGCCTAATTAATAAGTATGTTCCAAAACTGCGTTCAAAGACCGGGAGGGTAAAATGAAAAAGACCTTCGCCGCAGTCTCCTTCGCGCTCATCTTTCTTCTGACATCGACTGCGTCTGTCGCCGACGACAAAAAAGAGCCTACCGGAAGCGCCATGTTCTTCGACATCGTCTTTACGAGGCCCTTGGGGCTTGTGGCGATCGCGCTCGGCACCGCCGTGTTCGTCGTGGGCCTGCCGTTCACCCTCCCCACGGGGTCGGTCGGAAGCGCCGCCGACAAGCTCATAGCGGACCCGTTGGGATACACCTTCAAGAGGCCTGTAGGGGAGTTGGACACGGGCAGGACATATCTCAAGGACCCGTGAGTCGCTACTGGAGGGTGTTTACGACCTTTACCGATGGGTTGTTCTGGATAAGGCTGAGCGAGACATACCCGATCGCGCCCTTCTCCTTCATCACCCTCCTTATGATCATCGAAGGGCTCTTCATGGTCTGGGGAGGGTTCTTTGCCTGGTTCGTGATCTTCAGGTGCGCCCACTCCTCGGCGACGAGGTCGGGGGATTTCCCGAGTATCCTTTCTGAAAAGAGGGCGCGCGACGGGTCGATGGTAGAAAGGTCGTAGATGATAATCGGCGCGCCGTCGGGCCACGCGAGCGTATTATTGGTGTAGATCTTCTTCACTTCGCTCTCCGAGAGCTTCTCGACCTGGTTCGCCCTGTTCACGATAACGGCCACGGGTTCGGCGGCCTCAAGGGAGGAGACGGCAAGGACGAGCGCGACGCCTGTAAGGAGCGCTATTTTTTTCAGGAACGCGGCCATTACAGGTCTCCTATGGCGACGGCTATCGCCATGATGCCCTGGCTGTAGGCGTCCTCGGATGAGTCGTCGAACTCGTTCCTGTTGAATTCGATCTTCCCTGTCACGTTGTGCGCGAAGTGGTAGTTGATAGCGCCGGTGTACCTGACCCACAGGTCGTTATCGGCCTCCGACGACGGGTCGTACCAGTCGTACCTTGCCGCGAGCGTCCATTTCCCCATGTCGTACTCGGCCTGCGCGTACCAGCCGGAGTCGACAAAGTCGGGGGAGGAGTCGGGCGCGTTCGTCCTCGCCTGGTACTCGGCCTGGATCCTGAAGGCCGAGCGCGCGTAGAGGAGGTGCGCACCGTAGCTGTTTCTCAAGACCCCGCCGTTGTCCTCCTCCCTGTACCAGGAGAGCCCTGTTGAGAGCCCCGCGAGAAGGTCGGCGTTAATGCGCGCGCCTGCCCCCTTCGACTCGTTACGGTCGCCGTTTCCGGAGTTGCCCGAGCCGTTCGCAAGGTAGACTTGCGTGTCGAGCGCCGAGTCCTTGAGCGTAAACGAGTTCCTGAGCTGTATTCCGTCCGAGACCTCGGGGAATATCACCTTGTAGATTATCGGCGAGGTCTGGGTCGTGACATAGGGCGGGTAGTGGTATATCGACCATATCCCGGCCGGGGTCAGGAACCTCCCGAGTCTCAAGTCCCAGTCGAGCCTCGGGTGGTACTCGATGTACATCTGTTCGATGAAGATGGTGCCCTGGGAGCTCTTTACCTCGTCGGTTGAGCGCTCGGACTCTATCCTCGGCGCGTCCTCGAACTCGACCTCGGTGAACAGCTTCCATTCCTTCTGTATTTCCTTCGTGAAGAATAGGCTTAAGTGACGAAGCCTGAAACCCGAGTCTTCTCCGTCCCTGTCCGTGAACGAATACTCCGCGTCCGCGTAGCCGCTCACCTCGACGAGCCTCGTCAGTATCGACAGCCCGTGTTTCGTCTCCTCGTCTTCGGCCTCGAACGCCTCCATGCGCCTTTTGATCTCCTGGTTCTCCTGCTTAAGCCCTTCCACCTCCCTCTTGAGCTCCTCTATCGGCTCCTCGGCAGAGGCAGGCAGGGCTGACAGGGCCCCGGCAAGCAATATGGAACAGGCCGTCCCCTTTACGAGCTTCATCGCGAGACTATCCGAACGAAACACCATCTTCAACACTCCTCGTTGCCGGCGTACGGGAACCTCAAGGTGAACGCGGTCCCCTCGTTCATCCTGCTCTCCACGTCTATCGCCCCGCCGTGCTTAGTCACTATCCTGTAGACGACATAAAGCCCGAGCCCCGTGCCCATGCCGACGGGCTTGGTCGTGAAGAACGGGTCGTATATCTGCGAGAGGTGCTTTTCCGGTATGCCTGCTCCCGTGTCCGAGATGCGGGCTTTCACGAACTCCCCCTCCCTCCAGCACTTGAGCCCGAGTACCCCGCCCCCCTCCATCGCGTGCAGGGCGTTTACGATGAGGTTCACGAAGACCTGCTGGATCTCTACGGGGTTGCCGTTTATGAGGCAGTCCTTGTGGAGGTCGGATAAAAGCTCAATGCCCGCGAACGAGGCCGAGTGGCGCGCCATCTTGACCGAGTTGTCCAGCACCGTCGATAAGTCTACTATCCCCTCGGCTATGTTCTGGGCGGACCTCGAATATATCGACAGCTCCCTTACGATGTCGCGGGCGTTCACCGAGTACTGGATGATGTCTTTTGTGTGGGACTTTATGAGCTCCATGTCGTCTTCGTCCATTATCGCTTCAGCCATGCCGAGTATGCCGGCGAGCGGGTTGTTTATCTCGTGCGCGATGCCTGAAGCGAGCGTGCCGATGCCCGCGAGCTTCTCCGATTGCAATATCTTGAACTGGAGCATCTTCTGCTCGGAGATGTCCTTGCCGATGCCGACGGTGCCTATGATGCGCCCCTCCTCGTCGACCATGGTCGAGAGCGTCATGGACACGTGGAGGACCCTCCCGGACTTCGAGCGGAGCCTCACCTCCCTGTTCCTGACCTCCCAGACTTCGTTTTCTGTGCCCCTGGCGCTGTTCATGAGCTCCGAGCGCTGTCCGGGGTGCTCATACAGCATGAGGACGTCCTTGCCGACGACCTCTCCCTTTTTGTATTCGAGGAGGTTTTCCGCCTCCTTGTTGAACTTGACTATCCTTCCTTGCGTGTCGGTAGTGACTATGATGACCTTTGAGTTATCCAGTATCATCTGGAGGTAATACTCTGTCTCCCGGAGGTCGTTGTAGGTCCTGTTAAGGTCCTCGCTCCTCTCCTCGAGCCGCTTGTATATCCTGTTTTTGTCCCTGATGACGAACCCGGCTATGAAGAGCGCCCCCACGGGGAGAGAGACTATGACCCCGAGCGCCCAGATGAGCCTCTGCATGTAGTTCAGGAGCTCGAAGTCCCATTCCGTGGAGAGCCTGAGCTTCAATACGCCCAGGACCTCGCCCTCGGTCGTATGGCATTTGAGGCACGCGCCTTCGGCCTTCAAGGGCACGTACCTCGAGTAGGTAGACTCCTCGCGGTTGAAAAAGCCCATGGGCCTCATCTGCTCCGCCGACTTAACGAACGCCGCCTTTTCTCCCTCCCCTATCCTGTCTTTCCGGAGGAACGACGTGTCCTCGCCGAAAGCGGCCTCTTCGCCGTCGAGCCTGAATATCCCGATGTAATCGACCCCGATGACGCTATCGTTTTCGAGTATCATCGGGTAAGTCCCGGCGGCGTGCCCGCCGCTCATGACGTCGACCGCGGAGCGCGCGATCAATTCGGAGGTGAGTTCGGTCCGCTGGACTATCCTGTATATCACCCTGTCCTTCAGGTTCATGGACGTGTAGGTGAATATCGCGGTAATGGCTATCATGAAGACCATGAGCGCGATGACGAGGTAGTGAAGCATTGGCCTCACCCTGACCATGGTAGCCGCTCCTTGCTTTTTTCCGAATTATTATACATCGGCCGGTCCGCTAAAACCTTTAATAGAGGCCGGCCTCCAGCGCTGGGGCCGGTAATGAGGGGTCAGTGCCTGTTGAAGAGGTATACCTTGTTCTCTATGAAGAGATCGACGAGCTCGGGGTCGAGCTGGGAGCCTGAGACGCGCCTCATCTCGTTCAGGACTATCTCAAGAGGGAGCCCCTTCCTGTACGGGCGGTCCGATCTCATGGCGTCGTAGAGATCTACGACGGCGATTATGCGGGCGGGGAGCGGTATGTCTACCCCCTTGAGGTTCCGGGGGTAGCCCGAGCCGTCGTAGTTTTCGTGGTGGGCGACTATTATGCGGGCAACGGGTTCCATGAGGGCTACACCGCTCAATATCTTCTCCCCTATCTCGGCGTGTCCCTTTATGTGGATGCATTCGTCCGAGGTCAAAGGGCCTTCCTTGTTGAGCACCGCCTCGCTTATGCCGATCTTTCCGAGGTCGTGAAGGAGAGAGGCGTACTCGATGGTCTCAAGCTCTTCGGGGGTGAGCCCCGCGAGCCTCCCGAGCTCGGCGCAGAGAGACCTCATCCGGTTGCAGTGGCCGCTCGTGTGGTGGTCCTTGGCCTCGATAGTCTCGGCAAGGACGTTTATGAACTGTATGTTCATGGATTTCAGGAGCCCGTAGGCCCTCTGGAGCTCCATCGCCTTTGAGTTCAGCTCCTTCGTCCGCTCCCTCACCTTCTGCTCGAGGAAGAGCTGGTACTCCCGGTTCTCCATCTCGAGCTCCTTGTTCCTCTCGAGGAGGTCCCTGTTAGTAAGGGCCCGGGTGACGACCGACATGAGATCCTCTTTCTTCACCGGCTTCATGATGAAGTCGAAGGCGCCCTTTTTCATTACTTCGACGGCTATGGAGATATCCGTGAGGCCCGTGAGCATTATGACCGGTGTGGTCTCGAAGTTGGCCTTTACGAACTCGAGCACCCTTATGCCGTCGACCTCGGGCATACGGATGTCGCTTATGACGATATCGAAGGAGCTCGCCTTCAGGGTATCGAATACCGAGTTGCCCCCGGACGTCTGGATGACAGAGAACCCCTCCTTTGAAAGGTGGGTATTCAATACCTTCCGTATCGGCTCCTCGTCGTCAACGACGAATATCGATCTTTTCCTCTCTTCCATCTACCATCCCGCGACAAGACGTGGAAACAACTGCATGAGCAAAAAAAATAGCAGGGGCGAAGGTTTCGGCCCTGCTTGACCTAAAGAGAATTTTTGGAACAGAGAGGCATCTCGTTTACCCGTTACTTGAAAGACACGGGGATTTTACCTTAGAACCGTTGGTTTGTTCAATATTTTTAATATTGAGGGGAGGCGGATGAAGGGACAGGCAGGGAGCGGCCCGCCGCCTACCCTGCCCTGGGCCTATAACTAATTGGAATATATGTGTTTTTCAGGCGGAGTGGCGGCTTATGGCGTTGGCTTGATTTTCCGCCCCTTGACCCACCTGTAGACGACGGGTATAAGCGAGACGATTATTACGAGCGCGAGCCCTATCACGAATTGCCGGGACAGTACCCCCCGGAGGAGGTCGAGTATGGAGCTTGAAAAGACGACATAGGCGACGACACCCGGTATCATGAAGACAAATGTCGCCCAGAGATAGTCGAGGAACCTGACGCGAGTCAACCCGAATGCGTAGTTGAGGAAGTTATATGGAAAGAGGGGTATGAGCCGGGTAAAGGCGACTATCTTCCAACCTTCTTCCCCTGCCTTTCTGTCGAGTTCCTCTATCCTCGACCCCTCGATCCTGGATCTTACCCAGTCCCTGCCGAGATAACGCGCTATAAGAAAGGCGAGCGAGGCCCCTATGGTCGCGCCGACGAGCGTATATACGCTCCCCTGGACAGGCCCGAAGAGGACGCCACCGACGACGGTCAGGGGCAGGCCCGGCACCATGAGCGACGGCGCTATCGAGTAGATGACGATGTACGCCACAGGCCCCCATATGCCGAAGGAGGCTATCCAGGCGCGGAGTCTCTCCGCTTCGAGGTGCTCGCCAAGCCCGAAGACCCTGACCGAGACAAATACCGCCGCAAGCAGGAGAGCAAGGACGATGATCTTTATCCCGGGGCCCCTCACCTCCCTCTCCTTATGATGGCCTTCGAGGCCTTCGGGAACCACCCTGTAAATAGCCTCTCCTTATAATACTCGTCGGCCACCCGTTTTAGCCCCATCGAGCGCGTGGGATAGACGTGTATAGTCTTTGATATGTCCGATATCGGGATGCCTTTCCTCATGGCGAGCGTATACTCGGGGAGGAGTTCACCGGCCCCCGCCCCCAGTATGTGCGCCCCGAGTATGCGTGCTTTTTTGTCTGTAATGACTTTTATGAGGCCCCGCGGCTCTCCTTCTATGACCGCCCTGTCGATAGAGGCGAACGGGAACCTGTAGACCTTGATATTGCCGTGCTTTTCCCTCGCTTCGACCTCCGTGAGGCCTGCGCGCGCAAGCTCCGGGTCGACGAATGTCGTCCACGGCACCGTGGAGAGATCGAGCTTCCTTTTGAAAACAGGGAAGAGTGCGTTCCCGAGCGCGATACCCGCGTGGTACTCGGCGACATGTGTAAAGGCGAATGAGCCTATGCAGTCGCCCGCCGCATAGATGTGCGGTTGCGTTGTCTTCAAGTGTTCGTCGGTCTTGATGCCCTTTCCGGCGTCGAACTCGACCCCGGCGGCGTCTAACGCAAGCCCTTCTACATTCGGCCTTCTGCCAAGAGCGGCCATGACCTCTTCGGCCCTGAAGACACGCTCCCCTTCCGGGGAGCGAGCGTAGATGGCCTTCAAGCCTCCCTCGACCCTTACTTCCTTGACCTCTGCATTGAAGGCGGTCTCTACGCCGTCCTCAACGAGATAGTCCCGGAGGAGCAAGGAGAGCTCCTTGTCCTCCCGCGGCAACACCTGCCCCTGCCTCTCGATCACCGTGACCTTCGCCCCGAGACGGGCGAATATCTGAGCGAACTCAACGCCTATAGGCCCGCCTCCGAGTATTACGATAGAGGCCGGGAGCTTCTTTAATCCGAGCGCCGTTTCGTTCGTAAGGGGACCCGCCTCCTTAAAGCCCGGGACAGACGGGACGACCGGACTCGAGCCCGTGGCTATTATGAAGCTCCTGCCCCTTAGTCTCTCGCCGTTCACCTCGAATGTATGAGGGTCGAGGAATTTTCCGCTTCCGAAGACGACATCGACTCCCATCCTCCTGAACCGCTCAGGGTCGTCGTTCTCTGCGATACGGGCCTGCGTCCGCCTCATCGCGTCCATTACAGCGGGAAAGTCGACCTCGACGGATCCTGTCTTTATCCCAAACTCCCCGGCCCGTCTTAGGAGGGAGGCTACCTTGGCAGAGGCCACAAGCCTCTTTGTAGGCACGCACCCTGTCCGGAGGCAATCCCCTCCGAGCGAGGTCCTGTCGATAAGCGCAACACGCGCGCCGAATTGTGCCGCGCCGCTTGCGGAGACGAGCCCGGCAACGCCGCCGCCGATTATGATGAGGTCGAATTCCTTCATATTTATGGGATGGCCCTAACCGAGTTTAACATATTATTGATTTTCTTGCTGAAGAGGGCCGGCTATCTCTTGATAAACCTGAGGGTTTCGTTCAGCGTGGGTATTCCGGCCCTGCCGCCGGGCTTCCGGCATTTGAGCGCCGCAAAGGCCGAGGCGAACTCGACGGTCTTTCTTATATCCCACTTTTGCAAAACGCCGTAGATGTACCCGCCGTGGAAGACGTCGCCTGCGCCGGTCGTGTCCACGGCCTTTACCCTGAAGGCCTTCTGCGTGAATACCTTCCCGTTTTGCCAGGTGACGGAACCCTTTTTGCCGAGGGTTATTGTAACGGCCCTGGGGGATGAAGCCGCGAGATAAGAGAGCGCATCCTTCGGGGAAAGCTTTAGATTCCTTGCGAATTCCTCCGAGGCGACGATGTAGTCTGAGAGGCGCGCGAGCTCAAGCATCCCGTCCCTCACCTTACCGGCGTCGAGCATCACCGGGACGCCGAGCTTTCCGGCAAGTCTTCCGGCCTTTAAAGACGCATCCTTCATGAGGCCGTCAAGGAGGAGGAAGTCCGCGCCCTTCAAAAATTCAGCATTCACTTCTGTCGACTTGAGCGGCGTAACCGTGGGCCTCTTCCATAGGATGGTTCGGGAACCTGTCCTGCCGTTTACGACGATAAAGGCGGTCTGCGACGCGCCGCCTTTCCTTACCTTGATGTTCCTTACGCCTACGCCCTCGTCCTTGAGCCCCTTTATGATAAGAGAGCCCGCGTCGTCGTCAGAGACTACACCTGTAAATTCCGTCCTGACGCCAAGCCTTGCTAACGATACAAGCGCGGTTGCAACAGGGCCGCCGCCCTGTATGAGAAGCTTCGTAGCCTCCTCCTTCGTATCCTCAACAGGGTATCTTTCGAGCAACGCGATATAGTCGAGTGAGCACTGTCCGAGACCTGCGACCTTCATCGTGGAATTGTAGTTCATGGCTGAAAGATAGCATTGAAGCTTATGCCTGTCAAACCCGCTCGGCGCGGGGCCAATTTCAAATCGGACATATTATGTCTTGCCTAAGCACAGCCGCCCGATACGGATTTGCCCGTCCGGCAAGGGCCGCTCGGCGCGGGGCCAATTTCAAATCGGGCATATTATGTCTTGCCTAAGCACAGCCGCCCGATACAGATTTGCCCGTCCGGCAAGGGCCGCTCGGCGCGGGGCCAATTTCAAATCGGGCATATTATGTCTTGCCTAAGCACAGCCGCCCGATGCGGATTTGCCCGTCCGGCAAGGGCACGCGATTCCTATGGAAGGCCTTTCAGAGCGGTGATAGAATCGGATTTATGGGCATAAGGCGCTTCATACGGGGGCTTAAGTCCATAAGGCCCAGGATAAAGGTCTACAGGCTGGTGCTTAAGGACAAACGGACGCCAAAGGGTGCGAAGGTCCTGCTTGCGCTCGCCATAGGCTACATGCTCATGCCCTTTGACCTCATCCCGGACTTTCTCCCAATCATCGGCCATGTGGACGATGTCATCATCGTGCCGCTCCTCTTTTATCTCGCGATAAGGATGATACCGAAAGAGGTGATAGAGGAGTGCGAGAGGAAGGTGGAGGGGGGATAATTTAGATCTCCTCCCCTTGACAAGGGGAGGCAGGGGTGGGGTGTTTCCGCGCAAACCTTATTTTTATAATATTGTCATTCCCGCGCGCTTAAAGCGGGAATCCAGTGTTTTTGCAGGTTCAGATCTTGTAACCTGAGCCCATTTAATTCGTAACCCGAATGGCGCTTGTATGTACTATGCGCCCGGCAGGGCGCTAAAGGCTTTGAGCAGCAGAACCGATACTCGAAAACTCTTGCGGGTTCAGGTTTGCAACCACATCTGTCCAGGATAAGTTTTTGCAGAGAGGGACCTCTTATAATTCATAACTCGAACGCGCTCGTTCGGCTTATTCGAACCCTCTGCCTGAAGCCTTTTTCAGCTCAGCGTACGCATGCGATTTTGTCCAGCATACTGTGCCTTTTTCTTTTTCGCCCTGCCGGGCTTTTTTTCGGCATGGGGCTTCGCTCCCTGCTCCTCCCCAGCCCACCGCTCGGAGCCATCGCCGAAAGCGCGCGGAGCGCGCAAAAGGCCTTCAGCAGAAAACTCGACAATGAAAATCCCGATTTAGTTACCCTTCCTGCTTTCAAGGATGAAAGTCACCGGCCCGTCGTTCACGCTCTCCACCTCCATATGCGCCTGAAACTCCCCGGTCTTGACTGCAAGCCCCTCTGCACGCAAGGCAGTGACTACCTTTTCGTAAAGCGCCTTCGCCTCTCCCGGCCCCTCTGCCCTGTCGAAGGACGGCCTCTTTCCCTTCCTGCAGTCGCCTAAAAGAGTGAACTGGGATATGACGAGGACAGAGCCGCCGATATCCTTGACCGATAGGTTCATCTTGCCCTCGCCGTCTGCGAATATCCTCAAGGACGCTATCTTGGACGAGATGGATTTTAGATCCGCGTCATCGTCACCTTTCTCGACACCCACGTAGGCGAGTATCCCTTTGCCTATCTCGCCGACCAGCCTCTTGTCAACGGATACAGCGGCGGAGCTTACCCTCTGAATGACGGCCCTCAACCTTTTGCCCTTAAAAAGACCTTGTCGCCCACACGGGCGTTGAACGCCTTTCCAGCATCCCCGGCATTAACGGCTATCTCCAGAAAATCGGAACTGCTTATGAGAGAGAGCGGAGAGCCATTGCCGGCCTCGGAATAAGTCCTCTTCAGGCCCTTTATCTCTTTTCCGTTAAGCTCAAGAGAGGCGTCGGGTCCGAACGAAAGCGCGTCACTTCCATTGATATTCGTTATTATGTTCCCGAAGGAATCGACATATATCACCTCGCCGGCGATAACGCCCTTTTCCCGCTCAGGCTCCGGCAGGCTTATCCCCAGAATATCCGTTATTTCAGGGCCGAACCCCGAGGGGCTTACCCCTTTGCTCAAGTGCGCGGCAACTGGCCCGAATATGTCCCTGCCGTGGAAGGTGTTCGAGACCTCTTTTCTAAAGTACCTTTCTTCAGTCAGGTGGACTACCCTCTTTACCTTTTCATTCCGTAGAACGAGGCTGAAAAGGCCGTTGTCCGGCCCCACGAACAAGAACCTTTCGGTCTCGACAAGTATCGGCCTCCGCTTGCCCCCGACCCCGGGGTCTACTACACCCACATGTATCGTCCCTTTCGGGAAGAAGCCGCAGGACTCCAGCATGACGAGCGCGCCCTCGAGGATATTGCCGGGGGAGATGAGGTGCGTGATGTCGATTATCCGGGCCTCCCGGTTTACGGAAAGGATCGCCCCTTTCATCGCTCCCTGGTAGGGGTCCTTGAGGCCGAAGTCGGTTGTAAGGGTCATGAGCATTCGGGACGGCCTTCCGGAGAGGAGTAAGGGCTTAAGGCCCTCCTGCGCTTATATAACATCCTTAAGAATCTGGTGTCAAAAAAAATGCCGTATGCGCTTTTCCGCGCATACGGCAAAAACCCGGGAGGCGGCTGGCAAACCCCTATCTCGAAACAGGAGAGAATGTCTTGCAATCGGCGTGTCCGCTGTGCGGGGCGACGTTTATCCCGGGCGCGTTGCACTCGAACGACCTGTTGAACCTGCAAAGGCTCACCTTGCAGGCGCCCACGCCGCCTACGAGGTCCGCGGCGCCGCCCTTGGCCCCGGCCTTATAGAAGGTATCGCACTCGGCGTGGTTGGCGTCTCCGACGGTTATGGCCATGGTGTGGCATTCGCTGTTTATGTTGTACGCGCAGTCAAGCACCGAACAGCTGAGTATCTTCGGCATCGTTATAGGCATGGTCTACCTCCTTAATGGTTGAAAAAAGCCATATTTTTGAGTATAGACCCGTTCCTGGCGATGTCAAATCACCGGCGCTCCGCAGGTCATTCGGCCCTAAAGTCTCCGGGATTATTTGTCGATAATAGCATATGGTTTATAACCCTTTTAACTCATGATACTTTAAACCCGGCGATGATCAAAAAGATACCCATTGAAGGCTTGAAGACCGGAATGTACATCTCAGGGCTTGAAGAAAACGCGCCCGGAGAGATGCTGTCTTTTATGAACAGCATACTCATAAAAGACGAAATAGAAATAGACAGGCTGAGATCCAAGGGGTACGTCAGCGCCTATATAGTCGAGGACGACCCACAGCCGCTCCCTTTAAAGACCACTCGCGTGGATGACCCCGTATCATCAAGAGCTGAGACGGAATGCCCGCCTCAAGAGGCCGGAGAGGCATCCGTGGAACCTCCTCTTGTTGTCGAAGCGGTCCCGCCCCTTGACGCGCCCGTTACGAAGGCCGCCCCCTCCTCCGCCGGAGACCCCGTCGATTTCTACGAAGAGCTCAAGGACGCGAGAAAAGTAAGAAACGAGGCCGAGGACCTTGTCCGGGACTTCATGCATTCAGTCAGGGCCGGAGAGGAAATAGAGACCGGCAGGGTCAACGAGACCGTCGGCAAAATGGTCGATTCGATCTTCAGGAACCAGGACGCGCTTACAAGCCTGGCGCGCCTTAAGTCCTTCGACGACTACACATTTGCCCATTCGGTGAACGTCTGCATACTATCGCTGACGCTCGGCAGGCACATGGGGCTCTCGGGGAGCGCCCTTCATAACCTCGGGGTCGGCGCGATACTCCACGACATCGGGAAGATGCTCGTGCCCGAGACGATACTCAAGAAACCCGGCGCGCTCTCGGACGCCGAGTTCAGGGAGATGAAGCGTCATACCGAGCTCGGGGGCGACATACTCTGCAGGACAAAAGACATCACTGACGAGTCCCGCCGCATCACCCTGCACCACCACGAAAAGTTCGACGGCTCCGGCTACCAGGACAGGCTCTCGGGCAACGACATCCACCTCTTCGCCCGGATCGCGACCGTCGCCGACGTCTACGACGCCATGACGTCCAACAGGGTCTACCAGAAGGGGATGCTCCCGGAGGTGGCGCTCAAGAAGATGTACCTCATGCGCGGGACCCACTTCGACCCCGTGCTCGTCGAGAGGCTCATAAGATCGCTCGGCATATACCCGATAGGCTCCTTCGTCGAGCTGTCCACCGGAGAGCTCGCCGTAGTCCGCATGCCCAACCACGAGCACCCTCTTCAGCCCCTGGTCCTCATATTCTCCCGCAAGGACAAGACCCCGTATGAAAAGCCCGTCGAGGTGGACTTGAAAGGCGAGATCGGCAGATGGATAATCGCCGCAAGAGACCCCGGACCGCTAAAGCCCGTCATAGACCGTATCATGGCAGAGGCCGAAGGGCTCTCCTTCGCCTCCTGATCTTCCCAGTTTGCCCTCGATTCTGATAAAAATCATACGCCTTTGACCGGCCCATGTGTTACTATATCCTTGTAAAATGCATTTTTTCATTACCAAGGAGGCCTATACATGTCGGACAATATAGTCACGCTTGATCTCAGGACCATACCCGTATTCGAGAGGCACCCCCGGATATTCGACTCATGGGAGGAGCTCCCGCCCGAGGGCGTGCTACGCATCGTAAACGACCACGACCCGAAGCCCTTAAGGTACCAGTTCGAGGGCGAGTACAAGGACAAGTTCTCATGGGAGTATGTCTCGAACGGCCCTGAGGACTGGGTAGTCAACATCACCAAATTAAGGATGTACGAGGCCTCGGGAGAGGAATTGAAGAAGAAGGTAGAGGCGGCGCTCGACCAGGTCAGGCCCTATCTGCAGGCCGACGGCGGGGACGTGGAGCTCGTCGAGATCGACGACATCGAAAAGGTCGTCACCGTGAGGCTCAAGGGCGCGTGCGGCGGATGTCCCTCGGCCGGTATGACGCTCAAGGCCGGTGTAGAGTCTACCGTAAAGAAGTTCGCGCCTGAGATCAAAAGGGTGGACGCGGTATAGTCCTGGCCGGACGGGCAAAGTAAGAACCTTGAGGCCATGCGTATCCTGGCCACAGCAGTAATACTTAACTCCCCTCCCCCATCAAGGGGGAGGGGAGTTAAGACGCGGCAAGCGTCGGGGTATTAACCCAAAAAGAGAAACTAACCGCACAGCACAGCAAGCGGAGTATCTTCTTATACTTCCTTCCCCTCCCTCCCGCTCGGAGCGGCCAAAGCTCGAACGAAGCCTGATAAAAAGAATCATTGCCGTTTGTTACTGGATTTGCCAGCCCCCGGCGAGGGCGAAATCTTTTTCACCCAACCCACATCCTCACCCATCAACGCCGAAGCCCCGTCGTGACGAAATTGTGACCAAATTGTTCCAAACAGGCATAAAATCCCAAAACGAACAAGCCCGCCATGAAGAATCAGATAAATAATTCAGATGAAATAATGACGCAAAAACAGGAGGTTGCAATTTTTAGGGCAGAATGAAAGCACATATTATACATAGAATCATGTGAAAGGAGCGTTCGGATCGAGTAATATCCCGTTCATAACAATCAAAAGAATAGATTTCTAAAAAGAAAACGATATGCTAATGACAAGCAGCAACTAATGATATCTGCAATAGTGAGCAGTCTTTCCGCTCATTATAAACCTTAAATTTAGAAAGAAATAGAAAGGAGTCTTAAAAGGAATGCGAGCACCTGATAAGCTTTGGCGATTTATTTACATTGGACAGTGCCGAACTTTATTTTTAGTCATTGTTGCCTTGTTATTGCTTGCCCCTTTATCTTTTGCCGGAGAGTTCAATCTTATTAAGATCGGACCCGATTATGAGCCGGAAAGTTATGAGCAGATCGAATTGCCCGGCAGAGCAATGAAAGCCGGAATCTTTTCTTATATTCCAAAATTTTCAGATAATGGAAAACCTGAATACACTTTGAAGGCCGGGGTCCTGGTAAACGGCGCTACCATTTATTATGTAGATTCGGAGATCAACACGAAAACCCTCCCAAAAAAATCTGAGTATAGCGGCGGATTCGATCCGGGGGGAGATACTAATTTCAGCTTATATGGCGATTTTCTTTTGATGGATTCATGGGCTTATGGAACAGGTCATAACAGGCGGATGTATCTTTTTAGGCTCTATGAGAACAAAGTAGAGTTGCTTGATGTGATTGTAAATGCAAGCATCAAAAGAGGCGTCTATATGGATTTCGTTTCTGTTTTATCCGGAAACAGGAATAACGGCGTTGGCTGGACGTCAATCAACGATTTCGATAATAACGGCAATCCCGAGATAGAGGTGGAGATTTTAAGGGGGCACCAAACGGATAACGATTTTCTGGATAAAATTTTCGTGCTTTATTTTGAGATTAAGAACAAACGCTTGGCCGTAAACCTAAACCCCGCCCTTTACCGGCCTTTATTTGAGAAAACAGTTTACATTTATAAGCCGCAGAAAAAACCTGATGCCTATTACATATACGGCTTTTTGGCCGGCGCATTGACATTGCGGGAGATAAAAGACACGTTGGCATCTGATCAAAATCAGTATATGAGCGTTGTACCTCTCGTTACCGATAAGGATAAATGGAGTGACGCATTTCATGAATATAATGGCGAAAAACCTGTTTTGATAAAGCATGACTTACAAGTGAGGTGATGATTATGTCTTCTTTATGGAAAAAGATCAAAATCAAAAAAGGACTTGGAGGCGCAGGCCAAATAACCGAGGAACAGAAAAATTTGACGATAGACAGGTCTGCGTCCCTCTGGGAAAAAATCGGACTGTCTAAAGAAGAAATCTCTTTTGGTATTGCAACAATGAATATCAGGTTTTAATCCAAGCGCCAAATACCCGGTCCAGGGATACACTGCCTCTGGATTAGGACAATTTACAGATACCACATGGTATGATGCTGTAAGAGAGTACAATAACAAGTACAGGGGGGAATCTGACCCAAAGATATATCCTGACGTGAACAGAGCCGATTCTGATTCCCAGATAAGGGCTATGGGCGCTTGGATAAGCAAAGTGTGGAATTCCGCGTTGGAGTTTGCAGAAAACCCTCTGTTAAATAATTTTACTGTCCCCGAGATTGCTTACGGCTTATGGCACAAAGGCGCGTATACTAAAAAAGCAAATGTAATTAAGGATGGGATTGAAAAGGTTCTAACAAACCCGACAAATGACTATTATTTTCATCATACTTATATTGAAGCGCTTAACGGCCTTGAAGTGAAAGAGATATTATCCGGCTTAAATAAAAAAAACCGTTTTCCTTCCGGAACAAGAGGGTTGTCAGGCCAAACGGGCGGAACCACCGGGGAGACATTGCGGCGCCTTGGCGATGAGGTCTGGCGCATAAAACCCGACGGAAGCACAAGAGGATATTTTATCAGTCCGTGACAGTCCCGAAATTGTTCCCAAAGGCATAAAATACCAAAGCTGGCTAACCCACCAAGGGCCTTCCAAGTCCCTAATTTCAAAACAAAACGTAAAAAAACCAGCCTTCTATAAGGAGTGACGATTTTTTGATTTTTGTCTATGTAGCTTTTCTTCTGGGTGTCAAAACGTCAAAACAGAATCAAAAAGGCCCCTTTCGGGGCCTTTTGTTTTTTTACCTGCCGCCAGAGGCCGTCTTCTTCGGCCTCTCCACATACTTATCCGGACGCTTGTCGAAGCTCTCCTTGCACTCCTCGCTGCAGAAGTAATAGGTCTGGCCGTTATATTCGGAAGACGCCTCCGCGTCATCCCTGTTTATCTCCATCTTGCATACGGGGTCCGTCATGGTATACACCTCCTTTTTAGAGAAACCAATCGCCTCGGATCAAAGGGGGGTAGAGTGGTGAAACTCGAAAAAAAAATCTCTCGCTCCTAAGGCGGTTAGTTCTCCTTAGTACTTCTTCTCAAGGCAATCCTGGCGGAAGCAACAGCATGCCTGGTCGCAGTACCCGTCAGAGGTCCCGAAGCAGGGAAAGTTGCCTTCCGCGCTCTGGATTGCCCTGATTATCTCGATTTTTTTGGTCCTTGCGGTCTTTACCCCGAACACCTTTGCCCTTGCCCTGACCTCATCCATCAACATCGAACGGCTCCTCCTTTATCTTTACGGCCAAACGGCCTTTTTGTCACAGGGAAAGGGTGCGGGGTGACTTACCGCTTATTATACACCTATATTAGGACACCTTTTTTCGAAACCGTCAACCCCCTCGCGGCGCACGGACCGGTTTTAGTATGGTTAGCCGGGCCTGAAATATGATAAACTCCCGGTAAACTGAATATTCCGGGAGGTCTCTTTGAGGCTTACATTCGCGGGCGGGGCGTCGACGGTCACGGGCTCCTGCTACTACATCGAGGCAAACAAGTTCAAGATACTCGTCGAGTGCGGGATGCACCAGGGGAGCGGCTCGGAAGGTCTCAACAGGACGGTCTTCCCCTTCGATCCCGCTGAATTGGATTATATCTTCGTGACCCACGCCCACATAGACCACTCCGGGCTTTTGCCAAAGGCGGCGAAGGACGGCTTCAAGGGGCGCATCATAGCCACGCACGCTACGCGCGACCTCCTTGAGCCGATGCTCTATGATTCGGCGGCCATACAGGAGAGCGACGCCGAGTGGTCGACGAAAAAGGGTATGCGGCTCGGAAAGCCCCCGGTCCAGCCGCTCTATACCACGATGGATGTGGAGAGCGTCCTCCCTCTCTTTGACGTCAAGCCCTATGACAAGATATTCCACTTGGGCGGCGGCCTGAAGTACAGGTTCCTCGACGCCGGACATATACTCGGGTCCGCCACACTCGAGATATGGTTTCAGGACAGCGAAAAGGAGAAGGTCATCGTATTTTCCGGGGATATCGGAAAAAAAGACAACCCGATAATAAAAGACCCGCTCTCGCCCGAGAAGGCCGATTATGTCGTGATGGAGTCGACATACGGCAACCGTTCGCACAGGCCCATAAAGGAATCGATAAACGAGCTTGTGGCCGCGATAAAGACGACCTTCAAGCGGGGCGGGAATGTCTACATACCTTCGTTCGCGGTCGGGAGGACACAGGACCTCCTCTACATATTGAACAGCCTCGTCCGTGACGGCAGGCTCTACAGGATAGACGTCTACCTCGACAGTCCGCTTGCCGAGGAGGTGACGAAGGTCTATCTCGCGCACCCGGAGTGTTTCGACGATGAGGCGCGCAGGTTCTTTACGACCAAGCAGAACGAGTCCTCCGTCCGCCTCCACTTCGTCCGGTCGGCCGAAGACTCGATGAAGCTCAACAGGTTAAGGTCCGGGAACATCATCATAGCCGGTAGCGGCATGTGCGAGGGCGGCAGGATAAGACACCACTTGAAGCACAACCTCTGGCGCTCGGAGTGCAGCGTGGTATTCGTCGGCTACCAGGCCGATGGGACTCTCGGCAGGAAGATAGTCGACGGGGCAAAGTCCGTAAACATCCTCGGCGAGGAGGTGCTGGTAAGGTCGACTATTTACACGATTAACGGCTTTTCAGCGCACGCCGACAGGGAAGGGCTCATCGAGTGGCTATCGGCATTCAACGACTCGCCCAAGGTCTTCATCGTTCACGGCGAGGACTCTTCGGCGGAGGCCTTTGGCGGGCTAATAAGGGAGAAGTACGGGTTTGCGACGGTCAGACCCAAGGACGGGGATACGGTGGAGCTTTAAAATCTTCCCCCTTTCTAAAGGGGGATCCCAAGGCTACAAGGCATTTTGTGATTTAGCTCCTCCCCTTAACAAGGAGACCTTTGCATAACTCTCTTTAAAGAAGATTCGATTCGAATCTTAAGCGAATAAGGGCTTGGAAGTTATCGAAGCAAGACATTCCGATAATGAGCGTTATGTGCTCCGTTTCTCAAGTCCTGTTTTGGGTATGT
>JACPGB010000001.1 GCA_016182655.1 Deltaproteobacteria bacterium | reverse complement strand
CTTTGTGCAAATAGGCTCTTATAGCTATTTTAAGGGTTACTACATGCTGTCCGGCTAATAAAAGAGCCAGATAAGGCCCCATATTTTCAAAGAAATTTTCAATTTTTACCGGACACTACTGGTTACAAACCTGAACCCGCAATAGACCCCGCAAAGTTGTCATTGCGAGCAACGCGAAGCAATCTCATCCTTTAACCACAATATAACCCTTGCGATTGCTTCGTCGCGATTGCTCCTCGCAATGACAGTTGCTGCTCAGGTTCCAAACCTTGACCCGCATAACCCATCCAAAAATAGATAGTTCCCCCTCCACCTCTACACTCCATAAAAATTAACTAATCTCCCCTTAATTGGTTTTTAATCCTTTTTTGTTAATATGGCCGTAATTCAAAATCTATTTGAAATTCAATAAAAAAAAGTTTATAAGTAACTATTGAACGCCGATATGTCAAAAATGAACCTGAAGCCAGCCGCACCGGTCATCTTCGCATTCCTCATGCTCTTTGCGCTCGCGTCCTGCTCGAAGACCGTGGTAAAAGACGCTTCAAGTCTCCGCGGCGGGGAGACAAGACCTACCCTTTCGCCCCTCAACTACACCGGTCCGACCGCTCTGGCCTACCAGGCCGCGCGCGAGATACCGGAGGTCCTCGACAGCCTTTACTGCTACTGCGATTGCGCGAAGCACTCGGGGCACAAGAGCCTCCTTTCCTGCTATGTCGACGAGCACGCGGTCCACTGCGACATCTGCATTGAAGAGGCGCTCATGGCCTATGACCTCCACAAACAGGGCAAGGACGTCGCCGCCATAAGGGGCGAGGTAGACTCAAGGTTTTCGCATTCAGTCCATTGATAAAAATCTTCAGCGGAGGAAAAGCTGTGGTCACAAGGAAGATCATCATAGGTTTTGCGGCGGCCGGCCTTATAGCGATCGCGGGTTTCACAGGCTGTTCCAAATCGAAAGACTCTGGCAACGCCCAGACCTCGGGGACTCCCGGCCAGGAGGCCTCCCAGCAAGCCCCGGGCGCGCCGGTCGTAAGCAACGCCGTCATCGTCGAGGACCTCAAATCCAGGCTAAAGGAAAAGCCTAACGACCCCGAAGTGCTCTGGAGGCTCGGGGACGCGTACTTCGACTCAAAGCAGTTCGCGGAGGCCGCCGATTATTACAAGAAGGCCATACAGTTCAAGCCCGACGAGACCGACATCTACAACGACCTCGGCCTTTCCGTCCACTACCTCGGCAAGTCCGATGAGGGGCTCAAGTACGTCGAGGTCGGGATAAAGAAAAACCCCTATCACCAGAGGATATGGCTGACCAAGGGATTCATACTCGCCTACGGCATGGGCGACCTCCAGGGCGCCAAGGCCGCGTGGGAAAAGGCCGCCGCTCTTAACCCGGAGAGCCAGATAGGCAAGGCGGCTTCCGAGTTCCTCGCGCAGTTCAACGAGAAGGCAAAAAAGTAAAGGTGAGGACGCGTAGATAGATGCAGGATAAAGCTAAAAACGGCGGTTCAAAGCCCTTTTACAAGAACAGTATCTGGTACTTCTTCAACTCGCTCAAGCTCACGCTCTTCGTCCTCATAACGCTTGCCGTGGTCTCCATATTCGGCACGGTCGTCGAGCAGAACCTTCCGGTCGAGGAGTATCTGCAGAAGTACGGCGAGAAGTGGACGAGCTTCATACTTACGGCGCGCCTCCACGACATGTACCACTCGTACTGGTTCCTGGCGTTGCTCGCGATGCTCGCCCTTAACATCATCGTCTGCACCTTCGAGAGGTTCCCTCCCAAGTGGAAGGCGCTTCTTAACCACAAGTCCGAGAAGTTCGACGCGCGTCTCATCGAGAAGTTCGCCAACCACCACGTCTTCGACGTCGCCGCCTCCCCCGAGGCCGTGAAAGAGCGCGTGGTGAACGCCTTCAAAAGGAAGAAGTTCGACATCATCACGTCGGGCTCGGGCAAGGAGTTCCACCTCTACGCATGGAAGGGGCGCATAGGCAGGCTCGGCTCGGACTTCACCCACATAAGCCTCCTTCTCATACTCCTTGGCGCGATCATCGGCAGTTTCGCCGGGTACAAGGACTTCAGGGCCGTTTTCGTCGGCGGAGAGATGTCCGTCCCCAAGGCGGACTTCAGACTCAAGCTCGACAACTTCTGGATAGACTACTACGAGTCCGGCCAGATAAAGCAGTACAACAGCCTCCTTACCGTCATCGAGGACGGCAAGGAGGTTTTGAAAAAGCAGATATGGGTCAACGAGCCCCTTTACTACAAGGGCATCAGGTTCTACCAGTCGAGCTACGGCACGGCCTGGAACAGGGTGTCCGAGGCCGAAATAGCCGTACAGACAAAGGGGCGCTCCGAGCACAACGAGCCGATGCTCGTAAAATGGGAGACGCCGACGCCGCTATCCGGGACGAAGTACTCGGTCAAGCTCATAGGCTACGCCGCCGATTTTGCATACGACGAGGGGACGAACCAGGTCTTCTCAAAGTCCGCCGAAGCCGTTAACCCGGCGGTCCACCTCGAAATATACGACGGGGACAAGCTCATCTCGACCCCGTGGCTCTTCCTCAAGTACCCTGGCATTTTTCCTGCGATACCGGGGGCCGACGAGGACCTCGTCTTCACAGGCTACAGGGGCATCATGTACTCCGGGATATCAATAAACAAGGACCCCGGCACCAATGTCGTATGGGCAGGCTCCATAGTAATGGGGCTTGGCTTCATACTCGCCTTCTTCGTCTATCACAGGAGGGTCTGGATAGTGGTGAGGGAGTCCGGCAAGTCGACTGAGGTCAAGCTCGGCGGCATGATAAACAAGAACAACCTTGTCTTTGAAAAAGAGCTCAAGGAAATAGTCGAATCCATAAGTTCCGAAAAAGCGGGGGGTAAGTAATGATCCTTTCTTTGGTATTTTTCACCTTTTCGTTCGTCTTCTATCTGGTGACTGCGCTCCTCTACATCGGCCACTGGGTCTTCAAGAAGAAGTGGATCGGCCAGACCGCGACGACCATGGCCTTTGTCGCGCTCCTCTCGACGACCATGATACTCATCGCGAGGGCAGGGGAGTCCGGCCACGCGCCTTTCTCGAATTTGTGGGAATCGATGATGCTCTTTGTCTGGGCGACTAACGCGGGCTACCTCATCCTCGAGTACAGGCACAAGTTCAGGGCGATAGGCGCCTTCGTCATGGGCCTTGAGTTCATAGCCATGATATCGGCCTTTATGCTCCCGTACAGGTTCAAGAGCGCGGAGCCTTTAAACCCCGCCCTCCAGAACAAGTGGCACTGGCTGATGGACGTGCTCCGCCCCTTCGGGCTCGAGAAGTACGCGATAGGCTGGCTCGACTTCCATGTCTTCACGACGTTTATCGGCTACGCAGGGTTCGCCATCTCCTTCGGCTTGAGCCTCATATACCTCCTCAAGGAACGCTCGGAGGCGAGCGGGACAAAGGGCGGCATCATGGGAGCGTTCCCCGAGGCGCGCATCATAGACGAGCTCAGTTACCGCGCCATAGCCTGGGGTTTTCCGTTCCTCGCTACCGGCATCGTATCCGGGGCGGTCTGGGCGAATTACGCCTGGGGCTCGTACTGGTCATGGGACCCCAAGGAGACCTGGTCCCTTATCACATGGTTCATCTACGCGGCGTACCTCCACGCAAGGGTCACGAGGGGCTGGAGGGGGAAGCGCGCCGCTTACATATCGGTCGCGGGCTTTTTAGCCGTCATATTCCTGTACTGGGGCGTTAGCTTCGTGCTGCCCGGGCTCCACGCGTACGCGTCATAAGCCGGATCCGGAAAAAGCCCGAGGGTCTCATGACGGGCTTTTTCCGTTAATTTTTTCTCCTTAAGGGGTATAAAGAAAGATGGCTGACAAGACCGACAACGAAAAAGGCCTGCCGAAGATAGCGCTCGTAGTGATCGTCCTTGCGGTAGTCGGCATCGCCGCCTTTATCATATTCGGCCAGAGGCAGAAATTCGAGCCGGTGGTAGCCGGAGCCGACTCTATCGACTTTACCCTCCCGGACCTCTCAGGGAACCAGAAGAGCCTCAAGGACTACAGGGGCAAGGTCGTGTTCCTGAACTTCTGGGCTACCTGGTGCAAGCCCTGCGAGGAGGAGATGCCCTCCATGCAGGCGCTCTACCAGGCCTTCGCCGGCCAGCCATTCGAGATAGTCGCCGTAAGCGTCGATAAGGACGGCCCCGAGGTCGTAAAGGCCTATGCCGCGAAGTACGGACTCACCTTCACCGTCCTCCACGACAGGAAGGGGTCCGTCAAGGAGACGTACAAGACGACGGGCGTACCTGAAACGTTCATCGTCGACCAGAACGGGGTCATAGCCGAAAAGGTCTGGGGGCCGAGGGACTGGTCCGAGCCGTCTTCATACGCTACGATCGTTGACCTCCTTAAGAACGGGCCAAAGCCCAGGGAGTCTTACAAGACCGTCCGCAAATAGCGATTCTACGCCCGTTCTAACGCCTCTTTAATCTTTCCGGCGCTAACATGGTCTTAAGTTTAAGAGAGGGGTCAAACCATGACTACTGAAGTCAGTCTGCCTTTAGCGTTCTTCGGGGGCATACTCTCGTTCATCTCGCCCTGCGTCCTGCCGCTCGTGCCCTCGTACATATCGTTCGTCACAGGCATATCGTTCGAGGAGCTCACGAACGACTCGGGCAAGGAGCTCAAGAAGGTCATACTCAAGAACTCGCTCATGTTCATCCTCGGGTTCTCGACCGTGTTCGTCGTCATCCTCGGCTCCTCGGCCCAGCTCTTCGGCTCTCTCTTCATGGAGTATCAGGACGTCGTAAGGAAGATCGGCGGGCTCGTTATAATACTCCTCGGCATCCACATAATAGGCATCATCAACTTCAACATACTCCAGAGGGACAAGCGCCTTCACTTTTTCAAGGAAAAGCCAACTGGCCTTTTGGGATCGTTCCTCGTAGGCATCGGTTTCGCGGCCGGATGGACCCCGTGCATAGGTCCGATACTTTCCGCGATATTCGCCGTTGCCGCGACTTCCGAGAACCCCTGGTCGGGAACGCTCCTCTTCATCGCGTACTCGATAGGCCTTGCCATACCGTTCCTGCTCACCTCCCTCGGCATCAACACCTTCCTCAAGCATTTCAACAAGCTCAAGCGCCACATGAGGATTGTTTCAATAATTACAGGTATTTTCCTCATCGTAACTGGGGTCTTGATTTTTTCTAACTCTCTTGGTATTATAGCCGGGTATCTAAACAACCTGATGCCGAGCCTGAGTTAGATCGCGGGCGGGGCGGAACCAGCGGCCGGGGCAATCATGCTCCCGTCCGTAGTGGCATACGCCTCTTTCGTCCTTTCCGCGTCGAGTTAGGACCCCATGACAAAGCCCATCATAGAAGTGTATGCAAGGAAGGACTGTTCCATCTGCGGTTGCCCCAAGGGTTGCGTCCTCTGCAACGACGTGAAAGATACGCTCGGCAGGGTAGGGGCAGAGATACCCTTCCTGTTCAAGGAAGTCGATATCGACGCGAGCGACGACCTCTTCAGGCGCTTTAATAGCGACATACCCACGGTCTTCATAAACGGCAAGAAGGCGTTCAAGTTCAAGGTCGACGAGAACGAGTTCAAGAAAAAGCTCAGGAAGGAAATTATAAAGGCGAAGCTCCTTAGCCTCCGGAACCAGAAGGCCGCGACATAAGACTCGAGGCAGGACCTATAAAAAAATAAATTGCTTTCAACGGCGCTTAAGTGCGCCTTTTTTTTTGCGTCCGGCTGACCCCTGGCGTTTTATGCGCGAAGCCTTTCCAGTGTCCTTTACGGCCCCGGTCTTCTCTCTTTAAAATGCCAGTTTAAGATTGATTTTGCCGCCATATAGGTGCTAATATACGCATTTGATTGAATATTTGAGGGAGAGGCCGGTCACCCCGCCCGCTGGAATGACCATTAGACTCGTTCAAGGGCCGGTATAGTCGATGAAGGTCATTGTAATAATCCCCACCTACAACGAATCTGAGAACATAAGGATAATCGTCCCGAGGATACTCGGGCTTGGGCGCGAGTTCCATGTGCTTATCGTCGACGACAACTCGCCGGACGGCACCGCGAAGGTCGTAAAAGACCTCATGGAAAAAGACAAAAGGGTCGTGCTCATGGAGCGGCCCGGCAAGATGGGGCTCGGCTCCGCGTACATAGCCGGGTTCAAGCGCGCATTGAAGGAAGGCGCCGACTTCATCTGCGAGATGGACGCCGACCACTCGCACGACTACAACGACCTCCCGCGTTTTTTAAAAGAGATGGACAAGTACGACCTCGTCATCGGCTCGCGTTACGCAAACGGCATAAGCGTCGTCAACTGGCCTTTGCCGAGGCTCCTCTTAAGCTACTTCGGCAACGTCTACGCGAGGCTTGTAACGGGTCTCAAGACATTCGACAACACCGCCGGGTTCAAGTGCTTCAAGAGAAAGGTGCTCGAATCCATCAACCTCGACGCCATACACAGCAACGGATACGCCTTCCAGATAGAGATGAACTGGAACGTTACACGGAAGGGTTTCAGGATCGGCGAGATACCTGTCATATTCTGGGGCAGGTACTCAGGGGATTCAAAGATGTCCGGCAACATCGTCCGCGAGGCCGTCTTCATAGTCTGGAGGCTCCGGTTCGATTCCATCTCGAGAAGGCTCGGACTCAAGAGAGATTGACGCATCGTGCTACGCGAACTCTTAAAGAAAAACCCATACACAGTGGCTCTCCTCGGCCTCCTTGTGGCGGTCTCCTACTATAACGCCCTCTTTACGCCGTTCATGTGGGACGACAAGACCCTCGTCGTCTCGAACACGGGGTTGAAGGGCGGGTGGGACAGCCTTTTCGCCGCATTCAGCCCCCGTCTCTGGGGCCTCCGGGTCGACAACGAGGCGTTCAGAAGCTTTTACAGGCCGCTCCATACCGTCCTTTCGATGATCGACTACAGGATATGGGGTCTGAACCCGTTCGGCTTTCACCTCTCGAACGTATTGCTACACCTCTTCAATACGCTCCTCGTATTCGCCTTCGCCTTCAAGCTCTCGGAGGAAAGGGCGGCGGCGTTCTTTGCCGCGGCCGTTTTCGCGGTCCATCCGGCGCATACGGAGTCGGTCACATTTATCTCGGCCAGGGTCGATCTGCTCTCGGCGTTTTTTCTTCTCCTTTCGTTCCACCTCTACGCCTTCCACCCCGAGCCGGGTTACACGAGGTTCGGGCGCGGGTTCGGCGTAAGGGACATACTCTCGATGCTCTTTTTCCTTCTGGCGCTCCTGTCAAAGGAGATGGCAGTCACCATGCCCGTACTCCTTGCGCTCTATACGTGGCTCTTCGAAAAGTGGGGGAGGCGCGCCGTAAGGGTCGCCCCGTATTTCATCATACTCGCCCTCTATGTCGTATTCAGGGTCTTGGGCCTTAAGGCATTCGCCGGACAGCACGGGCTTAAGGCCGATGTCCTGACGGTTGCGTTTACCGCCTCTGCCGCCGTCCTCGACTACATAAGGCTCCTCTTCTTCCCGTATCCATTGAAGGCCTACTACAGCATCTTCTGGCAGCCGTCCTTGAGCGCGAAGGTCATTGCGGCCATTGTCCTCATGCTCGTCTCGCTCGCCGCCGTTCTCTGGTATCTCAACAGGGATAAAAAGCTCCACGCCTTCGTCATACTCTGGACCTACATCGCGCTCCTGCCGGTCCTTAACATAGGCACACTCGGCGAGTTCTCTATTGCCGAGCGTTATCTATATATCCCGTCCATCGGGTTTTCTATACTCATCGGCCTCTTTTTCTCGTCCCTTCTGAAGGACAAGCTCACGGGCAAGTACGCGCCTTACGCCTTCGCTGTGATCGTCGTAATACTCGCGGTCCTGACCATATCAAGGAACAGGGTATGGGGGGACGACGTCACGTTCTATTCGGCTATGGTAAAGGGCGCGCCTGAGTCGGCCATACCGCACGCGAACCTCGGACACGCTTATTTGAGGGCGGGCAATGTCGAAGGGGCGATAACCGAGCTCATTGAGGCCTCGCGCCTCTCGGGAGGGAACCCCGTCATACACTACGAGCTCGGCTCGCTATACATAAAGACGGGGAGATTGAAAGAATCGGTAGTCGAGTTGAGGGCGGCGCTTGACCGGAAACCGGACTTCGTCGAGGCCTACAACGCCCTCGGCATCGCGTACGCCGGGCTCGGCGAGAACGCGCTCGCGCTCGATGCTTTCGAGAGCGTGCTTAGATACGACCCGTCCTCGGAGGTCGCGTCAGCGAACATCGCGAGGATAAAGACTTCCAAAAACGGCAAGAGGCGCTGATCAGGCCCTTTTTGCCTTCCTTGTAAAGAACGCCTTCGATATCGGGCTTATCTCCGCGACCTTCTTGCCCTTCATCGCCACAAGCATCCCGAAGAGGAACTTCTTTTTTTTGGTTACCGTGAACCCTGCGGAGTTAAGGAGTTCTTCGAGGCTTTCTTCCGTGAACTTCTGCACGTGCGCCTCTTTCCAGACCTTGCCCTTGCCCTTTGTCCAGAAGTGCCAGATCACCCTGAAAAGCAACGACTGCTCGTTTGGCACGAGCACCAGGAGCTTGCCCCTGTCCTCAAGGCACCTGTTGAGCTCTATGAGCGCCTCCCTCGGCTCATGCAGGTGTTCAAGGACCTCTATGGCGCTTATAAACCCGAAGCTCGAGTCCTCGAACGGGAGTTCATAGAAGTCGGCGCAGAGGAACTTCGGCCCCCCGTGGGACTCATTCGCGTACTTGATGGCCCCGAGCGAGGCGTCTACCCCGGCCGACCACTTGAGGCTCCCTTTTTCGCTGATTTTATCGAGGAGCGTGCCGCCGCCGCAACCTATGTCGAGCATCCTGGCGTCCTCGCCCTTGAGGAGGCTCGTTATTGCCGAGACCCTCCTCGAGTGCCAGAACCTCTGGAACGGGTTCTCCGCCATGGACCTGTCGTAGTAGTCGGGCGGGACCTCGTCGTGAATGACCCGCATCTTCTTTCTTAGGTCGTGCTCTGTCTTCCGTGAGGCCGCCGCGTCAAGCCCCGCCTCAACCGCCGCAAGATGCTCCCTCGATGCTTCCATTTATTTAATCAGACCTCCCTGGTTCATGACTTCATCTTAGTATCCCGAAGATTAAGTAATTATTAAAAACGGCGGCGCGCTTTGCTTTATTTCACGGATGGAGCGTAATTTGTAACGGGTGTGTTTTGTGCGTTTATCTCGTCTGTTCCGGTAGAGTGGTTTTTATGCGCGAGCTTGCTTTTTTGGATGAAATTGGTTAATATTTTTTAGGGTTTTTCCCCTTACTCCCGGTATTTTTTCCGTCTTTCCAATCCTTCATAAGGGTCTCCATGAAGCGTCTTCTTTCTTTTCTGGTATTCCTCGCCGTCATATCCGCCCCGGCGGCTGTTTTCGCCGCGGAGGCGTCTATCGCCGGCATCAAGGTGGTCCTCGACCCCTTGAGGGTCTCTTTTGAGGTCAGGGACGCGTTCACGGAGGAGATAGAGGAGGCCGTAAAGAGCGGACTGCCGACTTCGTTCAATTTCATCGTAAGGCTCTCCCGGGTAGACCCGGTCTGGCTCGACGAGGACATAGGAGAGTGGGAATTCAGGCATACGGTAAAGTACGACACGCTCAAGGACGAGTACGAGGTGAGGCTCGACGAGGACCTTTTAAGAGAGGCGCGGACAAAGGACCTGGAGGAGATGAAGGCGTTCATGACAAAGGGCGAGGCCGTCCCCATAACGCCGGCGCATCTCGTTCCCGGAGAGGTCTACGAGCTCGGGATAAAGGCAGAGCTCGACAAGACGGAACTGCCGGCCCTTTTTAATTACATGTTCTTTTTCGTAAAGCTCTGGGACTTCGAGACCGACTGGCATACCTACAGGTTTTCTCCTTAAAGGATTCGAATGAAGGATAGCCATAAACTGGACGCAGAGCAGAAGAGGCGGCGTAGAGAGTTCATCATCATACTCGTCATCATCCCGGTCGTCGCGCTCCTTACATGGACCGAGTCCCACATCTCCTCCATCAGCGGAGGCGTGCCGGTAGCGACGAACATCCTCCTCCTCGCGCTCCTTAACATAAACATCATCCTCCTTATCCTCCTCATCTTCCTCGTTCTCCGTAACGCCGTGAAGATCTACATGGAGAGGAAGAGGAAGGTCATGGGCTCGCGCCTCATGACCAAGCTCATCTCATCGTTCGTGACGCTCACCATCGTCCCGACCTTCCTCCTCTTCTTCGTCGTCATAGGGTTCATAAACCGTTCCATAGACGGCTGGTTCGCGATAAATATCGAAGGCTCCCTGCAGGAGTCGCTGGACCTTGCCAGAAACTACTACAACGACATGAACGAGCGCGTCACGGCATCGGCCCGCGCCATAGCCGTAGCCGCAGGGAAGCAGGGGTATGGGGCCGACCCGGACAGGTTCAGGGCGTACCTGGATGAGCGGGTAGAGGAGAACGATTTCGCTACCGTCGAGGTCTACGCGGCAGACGGCAAGAGGGTCGCATACTCGATGGCCCCGAGGGTCAACCGGACGACGGTCCCTGACATCGATCGTGAGGCGGTATTGAAGGCTTTGAGAGGCGAGGCCTCGGGGTTCGTACAGACGCTTCAGGTCGGGGACGTCGTGAGGGGGGTAGCGCCGATACCTTCTGCCTCCAGCCCGGATAAAGTAGTCGGGGCCGTGGCCGTCAGCTACTATGTGCCAAAGAGCCTCATAGACAAGATGAAGGAGATCTCGGCCGCTTTCGAAGGCTACAAGCAGTTGAAGCTCATAAAAAACCCTGTGAAAGCCAAGTACTTCACGATCCTCCTCATCATAACGCTCGTCATCGTCTTCTTCTCGATCTGGATAGGGAGATACATCGCGCGGGAGATAACCGTCCCCATTCAGGAGCTCGCCGAGGGGACCCATGCCGTCGCGAGCGGAAACCTCGACTACCGCATCAAGACCGACTCGAAGGACGAGATAGGGCTCCTCGTAAACTCCTTTAACAGGATGACCGAGGACCTGCAGGCGAGCAAATCCAACCTTGAGGCCGCGAACCTCGATCTGCGGCGCACGAACACCGAGCTCGACCAGAGGAGGCGATACATCGAGATAGTCCTGGGCAACGTCCCCGCCGGCGTCATCTCGATAGACAAGCTCGGGA
Organism: Deltaproteobacteria bacterium; assembly: GCA_016182655.1. Classification (GTDB taxonomy): domain Bacteria; phylum Desulfobacterota; class GWC2-55-46; order GWC2-55-46; family GWC2-55-46; genus GWB2-55-19. Next base: position 122,274 of record JACPGB010000001.1, on the reverse strand, counting down.
GGATAGTCTCCATAAACAGGGTCGCGGCCGAGATACTCGGGACCGACGAGGGCTATGCGCTCGGCAAGGTCTACAAGGAGGTCTTGAGGCTTGAGGACCAGGAGGCCTTCCGCGAGATGATCAGGGAGATGAACGAGATGGGTGCGGAATCCCTCGAGAGGCAGATAAAGGTCGCGCTGGAGGATAAGGCCATGACCGTGCTCGTCAACCTGAACGCCCTTAAGGACGAGTCCGGCAACTACCTCGGCATGGTCGCCGTATTGGACGACCTTACGCACCTCCTTAAGACCCAGAGGATGTTCGCCTGGAAAGAGGTCGCCCGCAGGATCGCCCACGAGATAAAGAACCCGCTCACGCCCATAAAGCTCTCGGCCCAGAGGCTCCGCAAAAAATACCTCGACAGGTTCCCGGGGGACGAGGTATTCGACGAATGCACGACGACTATCATAAAGCAGGTCGATGAATTGAAGACCCTCGTGAACGAGTTCTCGTCTTTCGCGAGGATGCCGGCGTCGAACCCATCGCCCAACGACCTTAACGAGATAGTCCAGGAGACGGTCTCGTTGTACAAGGCCGGACAGAGGAGGATAAGGTTCGATTCAATCCTTGACAAGAGGCTCCCGGTGCTGGATATTGACAGGGACCAGATGAAGAGGGTGCTTATAAACCTTATCGACAACGCGATAGCGGCCGTCGGCGAAGAGGGCGAGGTGAGGGTCGAGACCCTTCTCGTCGAAGAGCTCCAGCTCGCCAGACTCGAGGTCATAGACAACGGCGCGGGCATACCGTCGGAAGTTAAAGAGCGGCTCTTCGAGCCGTACTTTTCCACGAAGAGGTCGGGTACCGGGCTCGGGCTCGCGATAGTCAGCAACATCATAGCCGACCATAACGGCTACATCAGGGTAAAGGACAACACCCCGCAGGGGACGAGGTTCGTGATAGAGCTCCCCGTGAAGGCGATCTCGATATGAAGACCGTTCTCATAATAGATGACGAGCAGGACATAAGGGAGGCGCTTAAGGGCGTATTCCGCGACGAGGGGTACGAGGTAAAGACCTCGGGCTCGGCCGAGGACGCGTTAAAAAAACTCGAGAGCGCGCCGCCTGACCTGGTCCTTCTCGACATATGGCTGCCGGGCATCGACGGGATAGAGGCGCTTAAGGAGATAAAGGCGCGCCATCCGGGGCTCCCGGTCATCATGATATCGGGACACGCGAACATCGAGACCGCCGTAAGGACGACGAAACTCGGGGCATACGACTTCATAGAAAAGCCCCTTTCGCTCGACAAGGTCATACTCACCGCCGAGCACGCGCTGGAGAGAAAGAGGCTCGTCGAGGAAAATACGCTGCTCCGCACCGGCGTCAGGCATAAATACGATATAATAGGCAAGTCCAGGCCGATCCAGGGGCTGAAGGCGGACATCGCGAGGGTCGCGCCGACGAACTCCTGGGTGCTTATCACCGGCGAGAACGGCACGGGGAAAGAGTTTGTCGCGCGGAACATCCACCTCCTCTCGAACAGGTCGGGTAAGCCCTTTGTCGAGGTCAACTGCGCGGCGATCCCCGAGGAGCTCATAGAGAGCGAGCTCTTCGGCCACGAGAAGGGGGCCTTCACGAGCGCTGTAGCGCAGAAGAAGGGCAAGTTCGACATGGCCGACAAGGGGACGATATTTTTGGACGAGATAGGGGACATGAGCCTGAAGACCCAGGCCAAGATACTCCGCATACTCCAGGAGCAGTCTTTCGAGAGGGTCGGGGGGACCGAAAGGATCTCGGTCGACGTCAGGGTGATCGCGGCGACGAACAAGAACCTTAAGGAACAGATAGTCAAGGGGACGTTCAGGGAAGACCTCTATTACAGGCTGAACGTCATCCCGTTCCAGGTCCCGCCCTTGAGGGAGCGGCGGGAGGACATACCGCTCTTTATCGACCACTTCCTCGACGAGTTCTGCCGTGAGACCGCGAGGGAGCGTCTGAAGCTGGCAACGGAATCGATGGAGATACTCTCGGCCTACGAGTGGCCGGGGAATGTTCGGGAGCTTAAAAACGTTATCGAGCGGCTCGTAATAATGACCCCCGGGTCCGTCATAACCGCGGACGACATCCCCTCGTACATAAAAGGGGCTGGGCCGGTCCAGCCGAGGAACATCTTCGGAAGCGCCCTTCTGAAGGAAGCCCGGAGGGAGTTCGAGAGGGAGTTCATATCGAGGAAGTTGAAGGAGTTCGGAGGCAACATCGCAAAGACCGCCGAGGCTATCGGCATAGAAAGGAGTCATCTATATAGAAAGATAAAGAGCTACGGGATAGAGCACGAAAACCTTGACGCCTTGAACTGAAAAAGGCCTTCCACCTTAGAACACCACACCTTAGTCCAAAAGCCTTTCAAACATCCAGTATTATATTATCTCTATTATAAATTTTTTGTGAATTTATACACAAAAAATTGTTGACAAAATGTTTATATTATGCTAAATATTTTGTTAATAACAACTGGGCGTGTGCTATCTCAGGGCTAAAGGGAGGGGAAATGCGCGGAATTTGCGGCAATCGAGTCTTGAAAACGGTGGAGGCCATGAGAAGACCTGTAATTCTTATAGTTGACGACGAAGACTCCGTCAGGGCGGCCCTGGATGCCGCCCTCAAGGACGGCTACGAGACAGTACTCGCTAACGACGCCTACGAGGCGCTTGAGGCGGTAAAGACCGGCTCCATTGACATGGTACTGATGGATGTGGACCTGCCGGGGGTGAGCGGCCTTAAGGCGCTGGAACTCATAAAGGAGGCAGATAGCGATATAGGCGTCATTATGCTCTCTGCGACCGGGAGCGCGGAGCAGGCGGTCTCCGCGCTTAAAAAAGGCGCATACGACTATATGTCGAAGCCCTTTGACAACAGAGACCTCTTATCAACGCTCCAGAGGTTCACGGATACCTTGAACCTCTGGAGCGAGGTCAATTACCTTAAAGATGAATTGTCGAGCCAGGCGAGCGGCGAGATATTGTCCATCTCTCCCAGGATGAGAAGGATATTCGAGATAATATCGAAGGTATCCTCTACGCCTACGAACGTCCTCATAACCGGGGAGTCGGGGACCGGCAAGGAGCTTGTTGCGCGCGCGATACATTCTTTCGCAGAGAGAAAGAACAAGCCGTTCGTCGCCTTCAACTGCGGAGCGGTCCCCTCCGAGCTCATGGAGAGCGAGCTCTTCGGCCATGAAAAGGGCGCGTTTACAGGCGCCCACGCGAGGAAGATAGGCAAGTTCGAGTACGCCGACGGCGGGACGGTCTTTTTGGACGAGGTATCGACGCTCCCCATGCACCTGCAGATAAAGCTCCTGCGCGTCCTGCAGGAGAAGTCGTTCGAGAGGGTCGGGTCGAATATCCCCATAAAGGTGGACATAAGGGTCATAGCCGCCTCGAATGTAGATCTCGAAAAGGAGGTGAGGAAGGGGACTTTCAGGGACGACCTCTACTACAGGCTTAAAGTCGTGCCCATAGAGCTCCCGCCGCTCCGTGAGAGGAAGGAGGACATACCGCTCCTTATAAGGCACTTTCTGGATAAGCACTGCAGGAAATGCGGCCAGAGGGTCGTCGGGATAACGGGCGAGGCGATAAAGGCCCTTATAGGATATTCGTGGCCGGGGAACGTGAGAGAGCTTGAGAACCTGATGGAAAGGCTCGTCGTCCTCTCAAGGGAAGGGTTTGAGATAGGGATAGAGGACCTGCCCCATTGCATCTTCGAGACAGAGACCGAGGAGAGGTACAGGGAGGAAAAGGACTTTAAGGAAGCTCTTCGGATGTTCGAGAGGAGATACATCATAGGCGTACTCACGAGGACGAACTGGAACAGGGGCGAGGCCGCGCGCCTCATGAAGATACACAGGAACACGCTCTTCATGAAGATGAAGGACCTGAAGATAAGGGAGCCGAGAGGGTGAATTCACGGGAGGGCCGCCACGAACGATTCTTGACCTGACCAGGATATTATTTATCTGTTGAAAAGGGGTTACGAGAGATCTCGTAACCCCTTGACCTGCTTGGTGACCGCAGAATAAAGACGCTGAAGTTCTTTATGCTTCTATCCTTAACTTAGCTTCTTTCTTCCAGAAAAGCCATATTATGCAGCCAAGAATCACGGCAAGGAAAAGCCCCTGTATAGTCTGGGACGTCACAAGGTGGTATCTTTCATGATCCATATGCGACAACAGCGTGCCGCCTGTCTTCAAAAGGAGCCATAAAGAGGTTGATACGAGAACGGCCCTTAGAAGTCGGTTTCTGAAAGGGATTATGTCGCCCACGAGACATAAGAATCCAGCGACGATGGTGCCAAAGACGGCACCGCCGACAGCGAAAGTTATAAGGTCGTGGACAAAACTCCCTTCGAATTCAAACGCCCCGGTTGCCGAATTTAAAGCCATCGCTACCCATCCCCAGACGATGCCTCCGAGCATGCCTGCTACGACAAATCTTTTCATCGATGTATTCATGAGTTTACCCCTTTTTTGCTATTCGTTAATAACTAATGGCACGGCATCCCTATGACGTGCCTGAAATCGTGGAAAGCGTCATGGACACCTGGAGCGACGGATTCCACCCCATAGGCTATTACGACCATCGTAAAAGCCATCGCAACGACAACGAGCGCAGGGAATAGGGCCTTTAAAAGAACCTCCTTCTCAAAAATCTTTTCCATGTTTAATCTCCTCCTTTTTTTGTTGTTTTTTCTGTCCAAAAAAAATCCCCGGACCAATTGGTATGGTCCGGGGATGCCGTTTTTCATCCTCGAAAATAAGCCTGCCCTTCCACCACGAAGGCAGACAGATTTATAAACATCAGGGCAGGTCTTCTGGCTCCCGGTTCATCCTACTCGCCGCGCCTTCCCGTCGTTTCAGACAGTGGCGTTTTTGCGGCTTTCGTCCCCGGTTACAGCGGCGGGTCCGCGACGGTTTTACACCGTTCTTCCCTTTTGAGGCCCTCTCGGGCCGCCCGTAATTTAAGGCGAGTCTATAACAACCTTGAGCCGGTTGTCAAGACCTTGTTATTTTCGGAAATTACCGTGTCGTTTGACGGATTTCCTGTCGGCCCTCACTTTGCCCTCTCAAACTTCAATGCCACCGAGTTCATGCAGTACCTCTTGCCCGTCGGCGGCGGGCCGTCGTCGAATACATGGCCCAGGTGCGCGTCACACTTTTTGCAGAGGACCTCGGTCCTTCTCATGAAGAACGACCTGTCATCCTCGGTCGTCACGCTATCGTCTTCGAGAGGCCTTACAAAACTCGGCCAACCGGTACCTGAATCGAACTTGTCTTTTGAGCTAAAGAGCCTGTTGCCGCAACAGACGCACCTGTATACGCCGGGTTCCTTGTTGTAGTTGTACTCGCCTGAGAAGGCCTTTTCCGTGCCTTTTTTCCTCGTCACCTTGTACGCCTCGGGGCTTAAGAGGCTACGCCATTCGTCATCCGTCTTTTTGACCTTTTCCATATCGTCTTCTTCCTCCTTCAATAATTTTATCACCTGTAAGGGTATGAGTAAAATAGCGGGGCTACGGGCCGTATTTGAAATTGCAAAAAGCGGCCTTTTGTGGTATTAAGAGTAATCCATTCGCTTGTTTTTATAGTATTTTATAATACATCCGCACGGGGGAGTTTGATGTCAGGCCATTCTAAGTGGGCAAACATAAAGCATAAGAAAGCCAAGACCGACGCCAAGAAGGGCAAGGCCTTCACGAAACTCGTAAAGGAGATAATGGTGGCGGCAAAGGTCGGGGGGAGCGACCCCTCAGGCAACCCGCGTCTACGCACCGCGGTAGACAAGGCAAAGGCCGAAAACCTCCCGGCAGACAACATAGACCGCGCCATAAAGAAAGGGGCGGGAGAGCTACAGGGAGTCACATACGAGGAAGGGACCTACGAAGGCTACGGCCCGGCCGGGGTGGCGGTGCTCGTGAACTTCATGACAGACAACAGGAACAGGACCGCCTCTGAAGTAAGGCACCTCTTCACCCGTTTCGGCGGCTCTTTGGGCCAGAGCGGGTCTGTATCATACATGTTCGAGAAAAAGGGGCTCTTTACCTTCGACATGGGCTCTGTCACCGAAGAGAAGCTCATGGAGGCGGCGCTCGAGGCCGGGGCAGAGGACGTGGTCACGAACCAGGAAGACTCCGTTTATGAGGTCTACACCGACCCGGTCGATTTCGCGAAGGTGAGGGGGGCGTTCGAGTCGGCGGGCCTTAAACCGTCGTCCGCCGACATCTCGATGATACCTAAGACTACGGTCAAGGTTACCGGCAAACCCGTCCAGCAGGTGCTGAATTTGCTTGAAGAGCTCGAGGACCTCGACGATGTGCAGTCCGTATTCGCGAACTTCGACATCTCGTCGCAGGAGATGGCAAACATCGCCTAAAAATTGTTATTTTTCCTGACTGCTCGGCGCAGGGCCAAAGTCTCGAACGGAACCTTTGGAATAAATCAAATCTTCAGTTGTTTGATATGAATTTGCCCGTCCGGCAGGACTTCGTAGGCGCGTAAATAAAAATGCTCACATATTACCAATATATGCTACGCTTTTTATTTCCGCCCTTCCTCGACCTCAGAAAAAATTCCTAATTTTTAGAGGTACGCAGATTGAACTCAAATCAGAGGCCATATTGAAGGTACTGGGCATAGACCCCGGAAGCAGGACTACCGGTTGGGGCATAGTGGAGAAGGGGCCGGGAGGGGCGCTCAGGCACATCGCCAACGGGGCGATAAGCGTGGAAGAGTCGCTGTCTCTGCCCGAGCGGCTTTTTTTTATTTCCAGGGGTCTCGAGGACGTCATAAGGGAACACGGCCCCGAGGCTGTCGCCATAGAGTCGGTCTTTACGCACAAGAACGTCCGTAGCGCCATCATGCTCGGGCACGCCAGGGGTGTAGCGCTCCTCTCCGCGGCGTCCAGCAACCTCCCGGTATTCGAGTACGCCCCCATGACCATAAAACTCTCCGTCACCGGTTTCGGCGCGGCGGAAAAGGACCAGGTAAGGAAGATGGTCTCCATGCTACTTAAAACGCCGGCGCCGGTAAAGAACGACGCCTCCGACGCCCTTGCCGTTGCCATCTGCCACATACACCACATCCGGGGCGGCGTTTCGAAGAAGGCGCTATCCGTCGCCGCGGTCAAGCCATGATAGCCTACATAAAAGGCGCTCTCAAGTCAAAGACGACCGAGTCCGCCATAGTCGACGTGAACGGCGTCGGCTACGAGCTCTTCATTCCGCTCTCGACCTTCTGCGACCTGCCGGGTGAGGGCGGCCTTGTAGAGCTTAACGTCTACACGCATCTTAAAGAAGACGCGATCCAGCTATACGGGTTTTTGACGCCTGACGAAAAGGCCGCATTCCAGCTCCTCATATCCGTTACGGGTGTCGGGCCGAAGCTCGCCCGTAACATCTTGTCCGGCATACCTGTGGCCGATCTCGTGAACGCGATAGGGTCATCTGATAAGGCCCGCTTGAGCACCATACCCGGCATAGGCGCGAAGTCGGCTGAGCGGCTCATACTGGAATTAAAGGACAAGGTAAAGAACCTATCGAAGGCCGGGGTGAAAGAGGCCGAGCCACGGCTGAAGGACTCCCTTTCAAACGACATAGTCTCCGCGCTTGAGAACCTCGGGTACAAGGTCGCGCAGGCCGAAGAAGCTGTCAAAAAGGCCCGCGCCCTTCTGCCGCAGTCCAACTTCGAGGCCATCTTCAAAGAGGCGTTGAAGTTCCTTTCGAGAAAGCAGGCTTAAAGATGGACGAGCGCGACATAGCTCCGGTGAAACTCATTGAGGACGAAGGTATCGAAGCGACATTAAGGCCGCGCCTTATATCCGACTTCGTCGGCCAGGAGAAGCTCAAGGAAAACTTGAAGATTTTCGTCGACGCCGCTAAAGGACGGGGAGAGGCGCTCGACCACGTCCTCTTCTATGGCCCTCCGGGGCTCGGCAAGACCACGATGGCGAACATCATCGCGAACGAGCTCGGCGCGCATCTCCGCGCGACCTCAGGCCCCGTAATAGAAAAGGCCGGGGACCTCGCCGCCATACTCACCAATCTGGAAGCCAGCGACGTCTTCTTTATAGACGAGATACACAGGCTCTCATCCGTCGTCGAGGAGATACTCTACCCCGCGATGGAGGACTACCATATAGACATTATCATCGGGCAGGGGCCATCGGCCCGCTCAGTGAAGCTCGACATACCCAGGTTCACGCTCATAGGGGCGACGACAAGGGCCGGGCTTCTGACCTCGCCGCTCCGGGACCGCTTCGGCGTGATCTTGAGGTTCGATTTTTATACCCCGGCTGAGATAAAGACCATAGTCGTCCGCTCGGCCTCTATTTTAGGGATAGAGATGACACCTGACGGGGCGATGGAAATAGCGTCAAGGTCCCGTGGGACTCCGCGAGTGGCGAACAGGTTGCTCAGGCGTGTCAGGGACTTTGCGGAAGTCAAGGCTGGGGGTATAATTACTAAAGAGGTGGCGTCCGACGCCCTTGCCATGCTCGAAATAGACGCCAAAGGATTCGACAAGATGGACAGGCGGATCCTCCTTACCATAATCGACAAGTTCGGCGGCGGGCCCGTGGGTGTCGAGTCTCTCGCCTCGGCCCTGCACGAGGAGAAGGACGCGATAGAGGACCTCTACGAGCCGTATCTTATTCAGGAAGGCTACATAAACAGGACCCCGAGGGGGCGGGTCGCCACACCGATCGCCTACGCCCACGTGGGAAGGCCTTATAAAGAAGCCGGAAAGAACGGGAACGAGACTCTTTTTTAGTCTTTAATGGGAGTCATAATATAAAGGCCCTTTTATGGAAACCGTAGCGAGGCCTGTCTCCGCTATCCCGCCGAAACGCATCCTCGTGCACATTTGTTGCGGGCCGTGCTCTGTGGCGCCGCTCAAATACTTTCTCGAAGGAAGCGCTGAAGTTTGCGGCTTCTTCCACAATCCCAACATCCATCCGAAAAAAGAATTCCTCGCGCGGCTCGATGCGGCAAAGACCCTTGCCCGCCTCCTTTCATTGAATGTCATTTTTGATGTGGAGTACAGGCCGCTCCCGTTCATAAAAGGGCAGAAGGCCTCTTCCGGGGATGCGTTTGTCAAGCACCCGCCAAAAGACTCAAGGTGCCTGTACTGCTACGCCACGCGGCTCGAAGAGACCGCGAAAGCGGCTGTAGCAAACGGCTTCGACGCATTCTCGTCGTCGCTCCTTTACAGCACCTCGCAGAGGCACGACGAGATAGCCTCCCTCGGGGTTGACCTCGGGCGGAAATACGGCATAATCTTCTATTACAAGGATTTCAGGGCCTTCTGGCAGGCGGGGCTGGACGAGTCCAAGGCGCTCGGCCTATACAGGCAAAAGTATTGCGGGTGCGTATACAGCAGGATAGAGCGATACGCCGACGCAAAGCCCAAAAGGTCCGTTCGGGGACTGAACGAGATTTCGCCCTCCCCTCTATCCCCTCCCGTCAAGGGAGGGGAGGTTTAAAGAAGCGCTAATGCGGGGTGTTTGTTGGCACTCAGGATGAAGGCCCGTAACATACTGATAGAGACCGTAAAGTGCCCGCCGGTCGCGGATGAATCCGTCGAGATAGTCGAGCGAAAGGGCGTGGGACATCCCGACTATATCTGCGACGCGGTGATGGACAGGATCTCCGTCGCCTTAAGCCGCGAGTACACGAGGCTCTTTGGAGAGGTCCTCCATCACAATATAGACAAGGGGTTGCTGGTAGCCGGTGAGGCCGAGAAACGCTTCGGCGGCGGGAGAGTCATAAAGCCGATGGAGTTCATAATAGGCGACCGCGCGACCTTTTCCGTCGGCAAGGTCAAGGTGCCTGTGGCGGCCATCGCCAGGGAGGCGGTCCATGCGTGGTTCAGGGAATCTCTCCCCGGTGTTGACGTAAAAAAAGACCTCAGGGTAAGGGTAGTCTTACAGCCGGGATCAGAGGAGCTCAAGGACATATTCTCGAGGAAAGGCAGGCTCAAGGGCGCGAACGACACATCGGCCTCGGTCGGCTACGCCCCTTTTACGCCGACCGAACGTGCCGTCTACGAGACCGAGCGGTTCATAAACTCTCCGGCGTTCAAGCAGAGGTTCCCCGAGTCCGGAGAGGATGTGAAGGTAATGGGCATACGGAGGGGTACGGCGTTAGACCTCACAATCGCCTGCCCTTTGCGTGCGCGGCTTGTAAAGAGCGAATTGGATTACTTCAGGAGGAAGTCGGCTGTACACGCGGCGATAAAGGAATTTCTTTCGGGGTCTCCCTTCTCATCCGTCAATGTCAACCTGAACACCCTTGATATCAAGGGAAAGGGAACGGGCGGCGTGTATCTGACGCTCCTCGGCACATCCGCCGAGGACGCGGACTCCGGGCAGGTGGGCAGGGGCAACCGCGTAAACGGCGTAATATCGCTCAACAGGCCCATGGGCACCGAGGCCGCGGCTGGGAAAAACCCGGTATCCCACGTGGGGAAGATATATACGGTCCTTGCGCACCAGATGGCGAACGAGCTATACGAGAGGCTCAAGGGCGTGAAAGAGGTCTATGTCTGGTTGCTCAGCCAGATAGGCTCTCCGATAGACGAGCCCAAGCGCAGGTCTATGTGCGGATAGTGCCGGGCAGGGGGCTGGATAAGAAGACCGTAAACTTGCACGCCGCGCGGATACTGGACGAGCTGCTCTCCGGCATAGGCGCGCTGACGCTGGAGCTCTCAAGGGGCGAGCACCCGGTCTGCTGACTGCTCTAAAAATTATTATTTTTCCTGACTGCTCGGCGCAGGGCCAAAGTTGGTCGAAGTCTCCGGTTCAAACGATTCTCCAGCCGTTTGATACGGATTTGCCCGTCCGGCAGGACTGTGTCAGGCCGGAAATAAAAATGCTCACATATTCCCATATATGCTGTGCTTTTTATTTCCGCTCTTCCTTGACCTCAGAAAAAATTCCTAATTTTTAGAGGTAGTCTAAATCCTTTCTCTAATTTTTTTCAGGGAGGTATTTTCTTGGCGAAGAAAAAGAACGAAGGCTTGAGCGCGAGACAACTTAAACTCAAGGAGCGCCTCCTCGGAATAAAGCGCAAGATGTGGAATGAGCTACGCGAGGAGTTCTTCGGGAAGCTCGGGAGGGAGTACAACTCCCAGTTCGACACTCCGAACGACCTCGAAGACCTATCCATCCTTGACGCTCTGGAGGATACCGGGCTCGCCGTGGCGGATATAAAGAAAAGACAACTCGAAGATCTCGACGAGTCTCTCAGGAAGATAGACGAAGGCACCTACGGCGTCTGCTCCAATTGCGGCACGGAGATAGATGACGGCAGGCTCAAGGCAGAGCCCTTTGCAGAGTACTGTGTGGCGTGCAAGAAGGAGAGCGAGAAAGGCTCGAAGAAGCCGACGCTCTGAGTCGCAGCGTCTACGGCGGAGTAATCGGGGTACATAACCGCCGTTTTTTTATCGAGCCGCGGACCCCCCCTGGGGAGACCGCCCCCGCCCAGCCACGCCTCGATACCCTTAAAGATTTCCAAATAAACCCCCACCGTGATATAATCCTGTTTTCTCAACCTTTTTTGGTTTACCAAAAGATGAGGACCCGTCCGGGATACATACGGCTTTACGAGTCAGGCGAGCTGTTCGGAAGGATAGCGGCACTGAACTCCATATCAAAGGCCTGCGCCCTTTGCCCGAGGAGGTGCGCCGTGGACAGGACCAACGGGGTGAAGGGCGTGTGCCGGACAGGGGCCCTGCCATTCATTTCAGCCTCGCATCCGCACTTCGGAGAGGAGCCGCCGTTGACAGGTTTTCGTGGCAGCGGCACCATATTCCTTACACACTGCAACTTGCTCTGCGTCTTCTGCCAGAACAGCGAAATAAGCCATCCCACCAAGACCGGCGAGCCCCGGGAGGTCTCGACAGACGAGCTCTCATCCATGATGGTCTCCCTCCAGAGGCAGGGTTGCCATAATATAAACTTCGTATCTCCCACCCACCAGGTCCCGCAGATAGTAGAGGCGCTTCCGAAGGCCATAGAGAACGGGCTCGATATACCGCTCGTTTACAACACAGGCGGCTACGACGATATCGAGTTGATCAGGAGCCTCGACGGCATATTCGACATCTACATGCCCGACATGAAGTACGCCGACGATTCTGCAGGGCTCAAGCTCTCAGGGGTCCCGGACTACGTCGAGACGAACAGGAGCGCCGTAAAGGAGATGCACAGGCAGGTCGGGGACCTTGTCACGGACGAGAGGGGGATAGCCGTAAAGGGCCTTATAGTAAGGCACCTCGTCTTGCCCGAAGACCTCGCCGGATCGAACGAGACCATGAGGTTCATCGCCGACGAACTTTCCCCAATGACTTATGTCAATATAATGGACCAGTACAGGCCGTGCTTCAGGGCTTTCGAAGAAAAACAGGTCTCAAGGCGCATAACCGGCGACGAATACAGGGGGGCGCTGGATGCGGCCAGGAGGGCCGGGCTCAAGCGCACTGAAGGTGCAAGCTAAAGAATAGAATCCGTTCCAGGAGGCCTTTTTGAAGACTGAAAGGCAGATCTCAGCCGGAGGCGTAATATTCAGGTTCAGTGACGGTATGATAGAGGTCGCCCTCATCTCCGTTAAAGGCGGCAAGGTCTGGGGACTGCCCAAGGGAACGGCCGAGAAGGGCGAGAACCTCGCCAGGACCGCGCACCGGGAGGTAAGGGAGGAGACGGGCCTTGACGGGAGGATAATCGAGAGGCTCGGGCACATAGAATATTTCTTCACATTCAAGGAAGAGGGCGGAGTGGCGAAGAGGTACTTTAAGATAGTCTACTTCTTTCTTATGGAATACCTGAGCGGCAAGGTCGAGGACCACGACTCCGAGGTCGACGAATGCAGGTGGGTCGGGATAGACGAGGCGGTCTCGTTCATGAGGTACAAGGACGAAAAGGAGATACTCGAGAAGGCGCGGCGGATGATTAACGAGATAAAAAGGGCGGAGGAGTCGGCGTCGTGATTTTGTTGTCATTGCGAGGAGTCTGCGACGAAGCAATCCCAAGGGACTGATTTGCCAAAAGATTTGGGTTTTCACCGCGCTCGCAATGACAACTATTCGGTTAAATGTTTTTATTAAACTCCCACAGGGATTGGGTGAGCGAGCGTAAGGGAGGAAGCCCTGTAAGCGAGCCGAGGCAGTAAAAAGGCGCGAAGCGCCATAAGCGGCGAGCGCATGGGAAGGGGAGGCAGGCTGTGAGCGAATCCCAATCCCAAAAAGTGCGCGGCCAGCGCGCAAAAAGGCTTTCATAAAAAACGCGGTCTTGGATAAAGCACCCCAGCACGGCGCAATAAAACAATACCCGGGCTTTTGTCTCGAAAGGTCATTTTTTGGGAATATCCGTCCCTAAGGGATGGAATTCAAACACATTCACCCTTGTCATTTCCGGTTTTTTAGGTTATTTTGTCCATCTATTTGCTCCCAGGGTCCCCCATTAATGCGGAAAAAGGAAAGGAAAGAGAACGCCGGAAGAAAGTCCGCCTGCTTTGTCTGCAAAAGGGAGGGGGAGCTTCGGTCAGGCTATGAGGGGCTTGAGTTCGAGGGCGCCTCTTTTGATATAAGGTTCTGCCCGTCTTGCGGGCTCGGGGTCACCGCCCCTTTTTTGAGCCCCGAGAGGCTTAAAAAGATATACTCCTCGACCTACCGCGAGGACGACTCCACCCGGTTCCCCGGCCCCCTTGAGGCCATTATCAACATCGTCAGGACCGGGCGGTGCCGCAGGGTCGAGTCCTCTGCTAAAAAAGGCCGCATCCTCGACATCGGTTGCGGCAGGGCCGATTTTCTCCAACTGATGAAGGGCCGGGGCTGGGAGCCTTACGGCCTTGAGCTCGACGAGCGGATAAAGGAGAGGGGCGGGAAGCAAAAGGGGGTAGAGCTCAAGTACGGCTCACTCGAGGATAACCGCTTCCCGGACGCCTTCTTCGATGCCGTGACCCTCTGGCACGTCTTCGAGCACCTTCGGGACCCGGCGTGGGCCGTTAACGAGTGCAAAAGGATATTGAAACCCGGCGGCACGCTCGTCATAGCCGTCCCGAACGCGAGGTCTTTGCAGGCGCGCATGACCGGCAAACACTGGTTCCACTTCGACCCGCCGTTCCATCTTTACCATTACTCGGCGCGGAATTTAAAAAAACTCCTTGAGGCAAGCTCTTTCAAGGTCGAGAAGGTAAGGCATTTTTCGTTCGAGTACAACCCTTACGGGTTCCTGCAGTCGATATTCAACAGGATGGGGTTCAAGGCGAACCTCTTCTACGATTTTTTGAGGTCAAGGCACCGGGGCACAGTTGAAGATTATTTCTGCATAGCCGTAATGTTCATTATGATGCCGGTGATACTGCCGGCGTCGATACTCCTTTCAGTAACCGAGGCGGTCTTGAGGCAGGGCGGCACCATAGAAGTATACGCGAAAAAACAGGGGTAGAAGAGTAGATGCTTAAGACCGAAATAGAGATAATAAAGACGGACTCTCCGAGACTGAGTGAGAAGCTCCTTGAGAACCCCGGCTTCGGGACGATATTCGGCGACCACATGTTCTCATCCGAGTACCGGGAGGGAAGATGGCAGTCTCCGATGGTCATGCCCTTCGGAGACATAAAGGTCTCCCCGGCGCTCACATGCCTGCACTACGGTCAGGCGATATTCGAGGGGTTGAAGGCCTTCTATTCAAAGGACGGGCGTATAAACATATTCAGGCCGGATAAGTACCACGAGAGGATGAACAGGTCGGCGAAAAGGCTCTGCATACCTGACATGCCTTATGGACTGTTCATAAACGGGCTTAAGGAACTCGTCTCGCTGGATTCCGGCTGGGTCCCGAAGAAAAAGGGCTTCTCCCTCTATATCCGTCCTTTCATATTCGCGGCAGACAATTTCCTCGGCGTCCGCGTCTCGGATACATACAGGTTTTTGATAATAACCTCCCCGGTCGGCGCGTATTACAAGGAAGGGATAAACCCTGTCAGCCTCATGACGCCCGGCGAGTATGTGAGGGCAGTAAAGGGCGGGCTCGGCTCCGCAAAGACCCCGGCCAACTACGCGGCGTCTCTGCTCCCGGCGGAGGAGGCGAAGAAAAAGGGGTTCACGCAGGTCCTCTGGCTCGACGCCATAGAGCACAGGTACATCGAAGAGGTCGGGACCATGAACATGTTCTTCGTCATAGGGGACGAGCTCTCTACCCCGTCTCTCGAAGGCTCGGTCCTATCGGGTGTGACAAGAGACTCTGTCATCTCGCTCGCCAGGAAGTGGGGTATGAAGGTCTCCGAGAGACGCATATCGATCGACGAGGTCTTCAGGGCAACGAAGGACGGGTCCTTGAAGGAAGCCTTCGGCACAGGGACCGCGGCGGTCATCTCGCCCGTCGGCCAGATAGAGCACAAGGGGGAGAGAATAACCATAAACAACAATAAGATAGGGTCGTTGTCCCAGAGGCTCTATGATACTATAACCGGGATACAGTACGGCGATCTCCCGGACGCCGACGGGTGGATATATACGATATGATAACTGAAGCTACGGTAAAAGAGCACGGGCTTACAATCGACGAGTACAGGCGCATAGTCGACTCCCTTGGAAGGGAGCCGAACCTCCTCGAACTCGGCATCTTCTCGGTCATGTGGTCCGAGCATTGCTCGTACAAGTCTTCAAGGAGACACCTCAAGAACTTTCCGACAAAGGGGCCGCATGTGTTGCAGGGGCCGGGTGAGAACGCGGGTATAGTCGACATTGGCGACGGCCTCGCCGTCGCCTTCAAAATGGAGAGCCATAACCACCCGTCATTCATTGAACCCTATCAGGGCGCGGCAACCGGCGTCGGCGGCATACTCAGGGATATATTCACCATGGGCGCGCGTCCCATCGCCTCGCTGAATTCGCTCCGTTTCGGCGCGCCGGACAATAAGAAGACGGCCTTCCTCGTCGATGGTGTCGTCGCGGGCATCGCCGGATATGGAAACTGCATAGGCGTGCCGACGGTAGGCGGCGAGGTCTACTTCAATTCGTCATATAACGGCAACTGCCTCGTCAACGTCATGACGGCCGGGCTTCTGAAGAAGGACAGGATATTCAGGGGCAACGCCTCAGGCGTCGGGAACCCCGTCATATACGCGGGCTCCCGTACCGGCAGGGACGGCATCCACGGGGCGGTAATGGCCTCCGACGTCTTCGGAGAGGGCGGGGAGGAGAGGCGTCCGACGGTACAGGTCGGCGACCCGTTCGCCGAAAAGCTTCTCCTTGAAGCCTGCCTCGAGCTATTCAAGACAGACTTCGTCGTAGGCATACAGGACATGGGCGCGGCCGGGCTCACCTCTTCAAGCGTTGAGATGGCCGCGCGCGCGAATACCGGTATGGAGCTCCACATAGACCGCGTCCCCAGGCGCGAGGAAGGCATGACCGCCTACGAGTGCATGCTCTCGGAGTCCCAGGAGCGGATGCTCATGGTCGTCAGGAAGGGGACCGAGGAAGAGGTCAGGAAGATCTTCAGGAAGTGGGACCTCGAGGCCGAGGTCGTGGGCACCGTCATCGAGGGCGGCAACATCCGGATAATGGAGCGCGGAGAGGTCGCGGGCGATATCCCTGTCAAGTTTCTTACCGACGACGCGCCTGTCTACGACCGGCCCATAAAGAGGCCTGCGGCGCAGGACGAGCTTAACTCCCTTGATCTAAAAAAGATAGGACTTCCGAAGGATTACAACGAAACCCTCATAAGGCTCATCTCTTCACTCAATATCGCCTCGAAGGAATGGATATACTCCCAGTACGACCACATGGTAAGGACCGATACGGTCGTCTGTCCGGGGTCTGACGCGGCTGTAGTAAGGATAAAAGGGACGGACAAGGCCATCGCGTTAACCGCCGACTGCAACTCCCGTTACTGCTACCTCGACCCGAGAAAGGGCGGCGCCATAGCAGTCGCCGAGGCGGCCAGAAACCTCGCGGCCTCAGGCGCGCGCCCGATGGCGTTGACCGATTGCCTGAACTTCGGCAACCCGGAGCGGCCTGAAGTCATGTGGCAGTTGACCGAGGCGATACACGGCATAAAGGATGCTTGCATCGCGCTCGGAATCCCGGTCATCGGCGGCAAC
The DNA here is from genome assembly GCA_016182655.1 of Deltaproteobacteria bacterium. Classification (GTDB taxonomy): domain Bacteria; phylum Desulfobacterota; class GWC2-55-46; order GWC2-55-46; family GWC2-55-46; genus GWB2-55-19. Next base: position 105,145 of record JACPGB010000001.1, on the reverse strand, counting down.
GTGAGCCTCTACAACGAGACCTCCGGGGTTTCCGTCTACCCCACGCCGACTATCGGCATGGTGGGTATCATAGACGATATAAAGACACATACGACGCAGTGGTTCAAGGGGCCGGGGGATGTAATAGCCCTTATCGGGGAGACAAAACCGGGGCTCGGAGGGACTGAATATTTAAGCGTCGTCCACGGGCTTGACAAAGGGCTCCCGCCGGATATCGACCTTGACGCGGAGAAGGCCGCACAGGACGCTTGTTTAAAGGCGATAAGGGAGTGTATAATATTATCGGCGCACGACTTGTCCGAGGGCGGGCTCGCGGTGGCTCTCGCCGAGAGCACATTCAACCCAAAGGGCCTCATAGGCGCCGAGATAGACTTTGACGCCAAGGGCCTTCGCGCAGACGAGTCCTTGTTTTCCGAGACCCAGTCGAGGATACTCGTGACGGTGAAAGACAAGGACCTGGCGCGGCTCAAGGATATATGCAAGGACGCGGGCGCGCCGATAAGCGTCATTGGAAAGACCGGCGGGGACAGGCTTAAGATCAAGGGCTTCGTCGACGCGCCGGTAAGGGACCTTAAAGAGGCCTGGTCAGGCGCGCTATGCAGGTATCTCGCCTCCCATGCGGCAAGATAAAGAGGGGTTGACCGTCTCTATGGAATTTCTTTCAAACGACAGGTTCAATGACGAGTGCGGGGTATTCGGCATCTACCGCCACCCCGAGGCCGCCAACTTGACGTACCTCGGTCTCTATTCGCTCCAGCACAGGGGGCAGGAGAGCGCCGGGATAGTCTCTTCCGACGGCGAGAAATTATATTCGCATAAGAACATGGGGCTTGTGGCCGACGTATTCGGAAGCGCGGACATAGCCCGTTTACACGGCTCTTCGGCCATCGGGCACGTCAGGTACTCGACGGCCGGGGAATCCCACATAAGGAACGCTCAACCCTTTTTCGTCGAGTACTCAAGGGGCGGCATAGCCGTCGCCCACAACGGCAACCTCATCAACGCCCTGCTCCTCCGGGCGCAGTTCGAGGCCTATGGCTCGATCTTCCAGTCTTCAAACGACACCGAAATAATAGTACACCTCATCGCGTCGAGCAAGGAGAACTCCCTCATCGACAGGGTCAAATACGCGCTCGGCAGGGTAAAGGGCTCGTATTCGCTTTTGTTCCTCACCGAAGACACGATGATAGCGGCCCGTGACCCGCACGGGTTCCGCCCGCTCTCTCTGGGCAGGCTCAAGGGCGCGTGGGTGGTGGCATCCGAGACCTGCGCCTTCGACCTCATCGAGGCGGAGTACGTGCGCGACATCGAGCCCGGCGAGATAGTCGTCATAAACGGAGAGGGGATCGCCTCGTACAAGCCCTTCCCGCAAGCGAAGTATACCCCCTGCGTATTCGAGTTCATATACTTCGCCAGACCCGACTCCACCATATTCGGGGCTAACGTCCACGCCGTAAGGAAGAAGCTCGGCGAGAGGCTCGCTCTCGAACACCCCGTGGACGCCGACATCGTCATCCCGGTCCCGGACTCCGGCGTCCCCGCGGCCATAGGATACGCCAACGCCTCCGGGATACCGTTCGACAAGGGGATAGTAAGGAACCACTACGTCGGCAGGACCTTCATCGAGCCCAAGGACTCCATCCGCCACTTCGGGGTTAAAATAAAGCTCAACGCCATAAAGGACATCATCAAGGGCAAGAGGGTAGTCGTAATAGACGATTCCATCGTCCGCGGCACGACGAGCAGGAAGATAATAAAGATGATAAGGTCCGCCGGGGCTAAAGAGGTACACATGAGGATAAGCTCGCCCCCGACCCTTTCCCCGTGCTACTACGGCATAGACACCCCGAGGCGGGAGGAACTCATTGCGGCGAGGCAGACGGTGGAGGAGATAAACGAGTACATCACATCCGACACGCTCGGTTACTTGAGCGTCGAGGGATTGTATCAGGCTGTGGCGGACGCGGGCGGGTCTTTCTGCGACGCGTGCTTTACCGGAAAGTACCCGGTTGATATAATGAGCGAGCAGAACGCGCCTCAGCTCGCGCTCTTCAAGTAAGGCCGAAGCCGGTCCTTACGCGACCTGATCGAAATACAACATCATAAGGAGGCAGAAAGCCGTGAGAAGGTTAGCCGCACTTGTTTTCCTTGGCGTGGTCTCTTTGTCGGTCTTGTCCGCAAGTTCATACGCGGAGACGAAACCCCAGGTCCAGGAGGAGGACGAGCTCCAGATCGAGGAGGAGATGAAGAAGGAGAGCGCGAAAAAGCCCATAACCAAGAAGGACCTGCCGCCCATAAACATGGTCTATGTCAAGGGCGGCTGTTACGACATGGGCGACTTCGAGGGCAACGGGGACGAGGACGAGAGGCCAGTGCACGAGGTCTGCGTGAACGACTTCTATATCGCCGATACCGAGGTGACGCAGGAGCTCTTCGAGAAGGTGATGGGATTTATCCCCGCCTGGCGCTATAACCCGACGATGCCCCGGAACCCGAAGGACCCGGTGACATACGTCAACTGGTTCCTCGCCAACCAGTTCATCCAGAAGCTCAACACCATAACCAAGGGCTACTACAGGCTCCCGACCGAGGCGGAGTGGGAGTACGCGGCGCGTAGCGGCGGCAAAAAGGAGAGGTGGCCCGGGTTCAACAACGAGGCCGAGGTAGGGTCGTACTCCTGGTTCGCGGACAACTCCGAATTCAAGCTGCAGAACGTGAAGACCAGGAAGCCGAACGGGCTCGGGCTCTACGACATGTCCGGCTCGATATGGGAGTGGGTCGAGGACAACTTCGATTTCGACTACTACCAGTTAAGCCCCAAAAAAGACCCGTACGGGGCAGAGTTCTCCCTGTATAAGGGGGTCCGCGGCGGGTCGATCGCCGACGGGCCCTTCAAGCTCCGCACCACTTACAGGTACGCGCTCGAACCCTCGCGCCGTCTTATGACCGTCGGCTTGAGGCTCGCTGAATAAAACCACGGCTTACGGAGGAGGAATGGTCAAGAGCATGGGGGCCGTTTCACGCACATTTCGAGCCGTCCTGTCCCTGGCCGTACCGGTCCTCTTTATCCTAGCCGGCTGCGCGGCAAAGACGCCGACAGGCGAAGAGGCGTACATGAAGGCGCTGGCCGCCTCGACGAGAGGCGTGAAGGTCTACGAGGGCTTCGAGACGAAACTCTACGCCTCCGCCACCTTCAAATCCACCGCCTTCAGGGACGCCTACATAGAGCGCTACGTCAAGGGCAACCAGCTCGATGAAGGCTACGCGAACGCCCTGAGAGAGAGAGAGTCCGAGCTCTCCGAAAAGTTCAACGAGTTCTTTTTCACGGCCTACACGCCGGATGACAAGTGGAACGACTTCGCGGAGACGGATTCTATCTGGAAGGTCTACCTCGAGGACGACAAAGGGGCGAGGCTTTCGCCGGTTTCTATCGCGAAGCTCGACGCCTCCGACCCGTTGTTGCGCGAGTTCTTCCCGTACATGGACCTCTGGTCATCGGCCTACTCCATAAAGTTCCCAAAATACTCCGAGACCGGGACAGAGCCGATACCGGGCGCGGACACGAAGTCGATGCGGCTCATCGTCACCGGCGTCCTCGGAAAAGGCGAGCTCACATGGAAGTTCGGCGAATAGCGCCATCCTTCATCCCCATAATTTTTTTCATCCTCATCATGCCTTCCATTTCGCACGCCTCCGCCGGTTTTTTAGAATCTTTCTCGGGCGCGGTCTTCCTTAAAACCAAAGCTACAGGCAAATGGGCTACGGCCCAAAAGGGCACGGCTGTGGAGCCCGGGGACCGCGTAAAGACCGGCGAGGACGGGAGAGCCCTCGTAAAACTATCCGACGGCACGAAGCTCACGATCGCCAACCTTACAGAGCTCGAGATAACCGGCTATTCGTTAAAGAAGTCCGAGAGGTCAGCCTCGCTCTTCCTCTCGTCCGGCAAGATGAGGGCTATAGTCTCGAAGTTCTCCGGCAGATCTGACTTCAAGGTAAAGACCCCGACCGCGGTTTCCGGCGTGAGGGGCACCGATTTTATCGTCATGAACCAGGGCGAGGCCAATGTCCTTTTCGGAGAAGATGGACAAGTCGAGGTAACCGGAGATACCGGTAAACCGGTCGCGCTTAAGCCTGCCATGATGACGGAATCGACCGCCGGGTCCGAGGCCCTCACGCCGGTAAGGGTCGAGGACGGCACCGCTCTCGCCGAGGCGAGGGCGGACCTCGAGGCCGCGACCGACGTCGAAGCCCCTGTGGCGTGGGAGCGCGTCAAGGACCTCCCGGACCTGCTGGCAAGGTGGAACCTCAACTACGGACACTACCTCGCCGATTCCACGCGTTTCAAGGAGGCGCTCGATGTATTCGAGATAGCTTTCGACCTGACTATTCTCCCCGGCATAAAGGCCGAGGCCAGGCTTGAGAGGGGGACGGTCTACTCGAGGAATATGAACGACCCGAAAAGGGCGATTGCCGAGTACATGGAAGTCATCGATGAATACGACATCGAGCCGTTCCTCGAGAACGCCGTATATTCCGCGGGGCTCATAAGGATGGAGTTGAAGGAGCGGGACGAGGCCTTGAGGCTCTTCAGGCGCTATATCTCCGATTATCCCGAGGGCTCGCACAGGTCGACGGTGGAGATATTCATCAGAGAACTGGAGAAGGAATAGGGCATGGCATAATTAAAAAATCTTGCCATTGCGAGCCAAGCGAAGCAATCTCATCCTTGCAATGACAAGTAGTTCTTTTCGACGAGTCCCGCCAGAGCATGAATTAGCAGGGGCGTCTTAAAATGCGGACGCAAGTCAAAAAAATCCTGACCGCTATTTTTATCATCCTCGCCCTTTCAGCCGGGCCGTCTTACGGGACGACGCTGGTCCTCCGTGGCGATATCTCGGACGAGATAGAGATATCGCACTCGCGCTCGTTCAAGCTCATCGATGGACGCCTCGACTCACTCACATTCAGGTTCTACAACCCGTCAGATTTCAAATCCGGCGCAGTAACCCAGCGGGTCTCGGCCCGCAAGGTCTCATATGCCCCGGAGCCCGAGAGCGTCCAGGCGGAAAAGGATTCGTTCGGGAACTCGTACACCGTCGTCACATGGCGGGGACTTAAAGGCGAGGTGACGGTCGTCGAGACATATAAAGTGTCCCTATCCATCGGCTTGAACGAAGCGCGCTCCCTTGCGCCGTTCCCGCTCCCGTCAAAAGACATGCCTCGGGAGGCAATGAGGTTTTTAAAGCCTTCTCCGCTCGTCGAGGCGGATGCGCCGACAATAAAAAAACTCGCCTCTACGCTCGTAACGGGCGCATCGACCGAGCAGGCGGCTGTCGACGCGATACTCAACTGGGTAGTCGATAACGTCAAGTACAGGTCGCCTGTCGAGGACTACGGCGCGGGGCACACCCTTGCGACGCGAGAGGGCAACTGCCAGAACTTCGCGCACCTGGCAATCGCCCTCTTGCGGTCCGTCGGCATCCCGGCCCGTATTGCCGGGGGCGTATCCCTCGGAAGACCCTGGAAAGTCCCTGTCGAAGGCGGCCACCTCGTTCAATCCATAGGGCAGGGCGGCCACGCGTGGATGGAGGTCTGGTACCCGGACCTCGGCTGGGCGCCGTATGACGCCCAGCAGAGCAGGTTATTCGTCGGGCCTCGCCACATAAGGCAGACGGCCGGGATGGACTCCAATGACATAAACGATTCGTGGCGGGCCTCCCCGAAGCTCCCGCGCTTCAGCGAAAACATCTCTGCCGAGTACCTGCGCGATGATATCGCCATTTCGTTGAAAGAGTCCTACGGCGCGCCTTCGAGCTATGTGATGGCCTCGTCCCTGCCAAAGGCGGGGTCTGCAATAACTCCACCCCTGCCGATAATGACGGTCGAGCCGCCGAAACCGGCGCCTGAAGGCAAGGCGATAGAGATAGGCAATACGGTCTTTGCGCCTCTCACCGACTTCTACGCGAACATAAGGGCCGACTCCGGCCAGAGGACCTTCGACAAGGAGACGGCCGAATATGTGACCGGCGAGCACACATTTGCGCAGGCCTTCGTAGTAGACGCCCCTATGACGGTGAATTCTGTTTCGCTCGCCATGCACAAGTTTGGAGGGCGTCTCGGCTCCCTCTGGATAGACGTCGTAAACGACGCAGGAGGCCGCCCCGGCATGGAAGGGGTAAGGAGTCTCCCGCTCCCGCTCGACACGGTCGCGTATCACCCGGGATACAAGTGGTTCGGCTTCAGGTTCGGAGGGTCTGACGGGCCTGTACTCAAGCCTGGCCGGTACTGGATAATCCTCAGAAAATCAAGGGACGCCGTCGTAAGCTGGGCATACACCCCCGGAAACCGCTACAACGGCCTTGACGACGCCCGCTCCACGGAGGCCGGGATTGACTGGCCGAATATCATGAATTATGATTTCAACTTCAGGGTAACGGGCGCAAGTGCCGTGGGTGACGGAGGGGGTTAGAGACAACCATTTGATTTGGTTTTGTTTTTTATATAAACCCTCCACGGCTGGGAGCTGAAGGAGATACCCCGCTTTCAGCCGGAAGCCCATTTTTCCACTTGCAACAAGGTCTTCCCTGTGATAAATATACTCGATTAAATTCGCACGCATGGTTTGGGCCGTCGGTGTCCCGGACAGAGGTTTTCGGAAGGAGACCTCTGATGGGATTTTCGGTCCCGTTAAACCGTGCGGAGGATAAAAACCAAAACAAGGAGAGAAAAAGAACATGGCTTACCTCACAATGAAACAGCTCCTGGAATCAGGAGTCCACTTCGGCCACCAGACCAAGAGGTGGAACCCCAAGATGAAGACCTACATCTACGGCGCGAGGAACGGCATCTACATCATCGACCTCCAGCAGACCGTGAAGATGTTCAAGGAGGCCTACGACTTCGTAAAGTCCACCGCCTCGAAGGGCGGCAAGGTCCTTTTCATAGGCACCAAGAAGCAGGCCCAGAACGCCATCAACGACGAGGCCAAGAGGGCGAACATGGGTTTCGTCAACAACAGGTGGATAGGCGGCTTTCTGACGAACTTCGCCACCATCAAGAAGTCGATAACGAGGCTTAAAGAGCTCGACAACATGGACACCAACCCCGAGTTCGCCTCGGCCACCAAGAAAGAGACGCTTATGTTCCAGAGGGAGAGGGAGCGCCTTGAGAAGTACCTCGGCGGCGTGAGAGAGCTCAACTCCGTCCCGGACATCCTCTTCATAATCGACTCCAAGAAAGAGTCGATCGCCATAAAGGAGGCCCGGAGGCTCGGCATAAAGGTCGTCGCCATAGTCGACACCAACTGCGACCCCGACGAGGTCGACTACATAATACCCGGCAATGACGACGCCATCAGGGCGATAAAGCTCTTCGCGTCTTCCATGGCCGACGCCTGCCTCGAAGGCAGGGCGATATACGAAGAGGCCCTCCAGGCGAAGGCAGACAAGAAGGAAAAGGGCGCGCAAGTACCCGCCCCCGCCCCGCAGGCGGCCCCGGCTCCGGCCCCGACAGAGCCCGCAAAGGCTTGACGGGCCCTCGATAATACGATTACAACCTTAAGGCAACAAGGGGGATCCACATAATGGAGATTTCCGCAATAGCAGTAAAAGAGCTTCGGGAAAAGACCGGGGCAGGCATAATGGACTGCAAGAGGGCGCTTGCCGAGACAAAGGGCGACTTCGAGAAGGCGGTCACTTATCTGCGTGAAAAAGGGCTCGCCGCCGCGGCCAAGAAGGCCTCGAGGGTCGCGTCCGAAGGCACCGTCATAAGCTACATCCACGGCGGCGGCAAGGTCGGCGTCCTCCTCGAAGTCAACTGCGAGACCGACTTCGTCGCAAAGACCGACGGGTTCGCCGCTCTCGTAAAGGACATAGCCATGCACATCGCCGCCATGTCGCCTCAGTTCGTTTCGAGGAAAGAGATAGCGGACGACGTCATCGAGAAAGAGCGTCAGATATACGCCGCGCAGGCGAAGGAATCAGGCAAACCCGACCATGTCATACAGAAGATGGTCGACGGCAAGGTCGAGAAGTTCTATAAGGATGTCTGCCTCCTCGAACAGCCTTTCGTAAAGGACCCCGACGTCACGATAGAAAAGCTCGTCGTCGACGCGATAGCCAAGCTCGGCGAGAACATCACCGTAAGGCGCTTTACGCGCTACAAGGTCGGCGAGGGGCTCGAGAAGAAGTCCGAGGATTTCGCCAAGGAAGTCGCCGCGGCCCAGGGCTAAAGGCGTTTTAAGAGTATTTACCTCCCTGGCCTTGCCCGCAACCGGGCAAGGCCAGGGTCCGTGTTACCTATCCAGCCGACGCCGCTCGTCAACTTACAGAAAGCAGGGATTGTCTTTCATGCCGGACCTTAAGTACAAACGCATCCTCGTCAAATTATCCGGAGAAGCCCTCATGGGCGACAAGGAGTTCGGCGTCGACACTGCCGTCGTCAACGCCATCGCCGACGAGGTGAAGGCGGTCCACTCGCTCGGCATCCAGATAGCCCTCGTCATAGGCGGCGGGAACATCTTCCGCGGCGTTTCAGCGAGCGCCAAGGGCATGGACAGGGCGAACGCCGATTACGTCGGCATGCTCGCTACCGTCATAAACTCGCTCATGCTCCAGGACGCGCTTGAGAAAAAAGGCATCTTCACCCGCGTCATCTCGGCCATCGAGATGAAGGAGCTCGCCGAGCCGTATATCCGCAGAAAGGCGGTGCGCCACCTCGAAAAAGGCCGCGTCATCATCTTCGCGGCGGGCACCGGGAACCCGTACTTCACGACCGATACCGCGGCATCGCTCCGCGCGATGGAGATAAACGCCGACATAATACTCAAGGGCACCAAGGTCGACGGCGTCTACGACAGGGACCCTATAAAAGACCCTGAAGCGAAGAGATATACGAAACTCAAGTACATCGACGTCCTGAAAGACGGCCTCAAGGTCATGGACACGACGGCCATATCACTCTGCATGGACAACAGCCTCCCCATCATCGTATTCAGCATGAAAACGCCGGGCAACCTCATCCGCATCGTAAAGGGCGAGGAGATCGGCACCATAGTCTCCGCGTGATTCTTTTATCCTTTCTCACAAAAACTCCCGAGGGGCAGACATGACAAAGGAAGATATCTTCACAGACCTCAAAAAAAGGATGGCGAAATCCGTGGAGGCGTTCAACCACGAGCTCTCGGGGCTGCGCACAGGAAGGGCCTCGATAACCATCCTCGACAGTGTAAGGGTCGATTATTTCGGGAACCTGACCCCGATAAAGGGGCTCGCCACACTCTCCGTCCCCGAGAGCAGGACCATAAGCATACAGCCCTGGGACATCTCCCAGATACACGCCATAGAAAAGGCCATCCAGGCATCCGGCCTTGGCCTCAACCCCTCGAACGACGGCAAGGTCATACGCATAATATTCCCCCCGCTCACCGAAGAACGCAGAAAAGACCTCGTAAAGATAGCCAGAAAACACGGCGAAGAGTGCAAGGTCTCCATAAGGAACACCCGGAGAGACGCGAACGAGGAACTCAAGAAACTCGAAAAAGACAAAAAGGTCTCCCAGGACGACCTCAAGAAACACCAGCACGAGGTCCAGGACCTCACAGACAAACAGATAACCAAAATAGACGAGATCCTCTCAGCCAAAGAGGCCGAGATAATGGAGGTCTGATTCAAAAGAAAATCCCTGGGGGGACCTTTCTGTAGAAAGTGCGCTCGGCGCGCGGCCAATGCCAATCGGAGTCTTTTAGACTCAAATGCAATTTGCAGTTGATATGGTTTTGCCCGTCCGGCGAGGACCCCCAGACCCCCTTCAAAGACTTTTAATTCCCGTAAGGCCCCCCACTAAACATAAAAATATTTCACTTTGGCTTTTGATGTAAACGATAATATCGGTTTCTTGAGTGGGGGCCTTACGGGAAGAATTAAAAATTTTTGGAGAGAGTCTTAAGAGATCCTTTTATAAAAAGGTTCTCTCAGGTATCTTCTCTTTTGGCTCAACCCTCCACCATCCCGCCTCTATTTGGCTTGTGGAGCCGGTAAGTTTGTGGTAAATTTTTAAGATGGTCGAACTTTCCAGGGAAAAGCTCCCCCGGCACATAGCCATCATCATGGACGGCAACGGCCGTTGGGCGCGTCAGAGGTTTCTGAACCGCATCAACGGCCACAGGAAGGGCATTGAGGCGGCCAGGGAAATGGTGCGCGCGTGCAGGGAGCTTGGCGTGGAGTGCCTGACGCTCTACACCTTTTCCAGGGAAAACTGGAACAGGCCCGCGCACGAGGTCCACATGCTCATGATGTTCCTTGAGAGCCATCTCAAGGGCGAGGAGAGGAACCTCGTCGACAACAACGTCCGTTTCAGGGCCATAGGGTCGATAGGGGACCTGCCCGAGGGCGTGAGGGCGGTCATAGCGGACCTGGAGGAAAAGACCCGCTACAACTCCGGTATGATCCTCCAGCTCGCGCTGAGCTACAGCGGCAGGGATGAGATAACCCATGCCGCGAGGGAACTTGCCAGGAAGGTCCGCGAGGGCGCCCTGGCCCCCGAGGACATAACCGAAGAGGTATTCAACGACTTTCTCTACACAAAAGGCGTGCCTGACCCCGACTTGTTGATAAGGACGAGCGGGGAAAAGAGGATAAGCAACTTCCTGCTTTGGCAGTTGGCGTACACAGAGATACACATAACCGACGTCCTCTGGCCTGATTTCACGAGAGACCACCTCGAAGAGGCGATAAGGGACTACCAGTCCAGGGACAGACGGTTCGGGCTTGTAAAGGAAGTCGGCGTCGCCGGTTGAAATATACTGATGAAAATATCTGAGAGGAACCTTTCACTATGGGTTATCTCAGATATTTTTTTCATAGACGATATTCAAGCGTTAGGGAGACGAAACTGAAAAGGGTAGCGACCGGTCTTGTACTGATATTCGTAGTCCTTTACCTGGTCCTCTACACCTCGGCATTCTGGGTGCTCGGGGCGTCGACCCTCCTCTCCGCGCTCGCGTTTTACGAGTATAATCGGCTGGGTGCGGTCAGGGTTAGGGACTCCTGGCTCGATTCTCTGGGAATGCTTGCCGCCCTATCGGTTGCTCCGGCGGTTTTTTTTTGCGGCGTGTCGGCGTTCGCGCCGATAATAACAGGCTCGGTCTTCGCTTTCTTTCTCTTCGGCATGTTCAGGGGGCGGGAGTTCAGGGACACGGCGTCTGACGTAGCCTTCAAGGCCACTGGGCTCGCGTACGCGGCGTTGCCGTTCGCGTTTCTGCCGCTCATAAAGTCGATGTATCAGGGGGAGATGTGGATACTCTTCCTCTTCGCGGTCATCTGGGCGAACGACACGCTCGCCTTCGCCGTGGGCAAATCAATGGGGAAGAATAAGCTCTGCCCCGATATAAGCCCCAAGAAGACGGTCGAGGGCGCGATAGGCGGGCTCGTTGGCGGGGCCATAGCCGCATTCTTTTTCAGCTACGGTATAGCAACGCCTGTCTGGATCTTGATAGTGGTGTCTATTGCGCTCGGTATTATAGGTATCATAGGCGACCTCTCTGAATCGGTCTTGAAGAGGTCCGCAGGCGTAAAGGATTCGGGCGCGTTGTTGCCCGGACACGGCGGAGTCCTCGACAGGGTGGACAGCCTCCTCTTCGCCGTACCCGCGCTCTATTATTATCTACAATTAAAGACCCTTTTCGTCGGCGGTTAGGATGGATAAAGAGAAAAAGGGGCTCTCTATACTCGGCTCCACCGGGTCGATCGGGACGAGTACGCTCGATGTGGTCAGGAGATACCCGGAGAGGTTCAGGGTAGTCGCGCTTGCCGGGGGATCGAACATGGATCTCCTTAAAAGGCAGGCCGAGGAGTTCAGGCCCGAGTTCGTATCCGTCCTCGACAAAGAGGCCGCTTCCGTTCTCAAAAGAGAGCTCGACATACCGGTCGAGGCGGGCGCAGAGGGCGCGATAAAGGCGGCGACTCATCCCGGGGTCAAGACCGTCGTCTCGGCCATATCAGGGGCGGCAGGGTTGTTGCCGACCGTATCTGCGATAAGGGCGGGCAAGGATATCGCGCTCGCGAACAAAGAGACTCTCGTCCTTGCCGGGCCGCTTGTGATGGAAGAGGCCCGGGCCAGGGGGGTCCGTCTCATACCGGTCGACAGCGAGCACAGCGCGGTATTCCAGTCGTTGCTCGGCCACAGGGCCGAGGACCTGAAAAGGGTGATACTCACCGCCTCCGGGGGGCCGTTTTTAAAGAGACAGGCTGACTCGCTCCACTCTGTAACGCCTGATGAGGCTCTGCGCCACCCCAGGTGGAACATGGGGCGGAAGATATCGATAGACTCGGCGACCCTCATGAACAAGGGGCTCGAGGTCATAGAGGCGTCTTTCCTCTTTGGCCTGCCCGCCGACAAGATATCGGTCGTGATACACCCGGAGTCGATCGTGCACTCGATGGTCGAGTACGCTGACGGCTCCGTTATAAGCCAGATGAGTTGCCCTGATATGAAGGGGCCGATAGCCTACGCTCTCTCGTTTCCCGAGCGGATCGAATCCGGCGTTAAGAGGCTTGACTTTTCATGCTTGAGGCTCGACTTCAGCGCGCCTGAGCCAGGCAAGTTTCCGTGCCTTGATCTCGCGTACGAGGCTTTAAATGAGGGCGGGACGCATCCGGCGGTATTGAACGCCGCGGACGAGGTGGCGGTTGAGATGTTCCTTAAGGGAAGGCTTCAGTTTACGGGGATACCCGAGGTCATCGCCACTGTGCTCGAGAGATACGAGGGCAGGAGGCTTTCAGCAATAGAGGATGTGATAGAAGCAGACAGGTGGGGGAGGGAGGCGGCGCGTTCTTTAATAAAGGCGCTCAACTAAACAGCTAAATGACGACATTCATTTCGTTCATAATCGTACTCGGCATACTTATTTTCATACACGAGCTCGGCCATTTCATGGTGGCCAAACTCTCCGGCGTGGGTGTCGAGAAGTTCTCTCTCGGATTCGGCCCGAAGCTCATCGGGATAAAAAGGGGAGAGACCGAGTACAGGATATCGCTCCTGCCGCTCGGCGGCTATGTGAAGATGGTCGGCGAGGCCCCGGGCGAAGAGATCTCCGAGAGGGACAAGGAGAGGTCTTTCACGCACAAGCCCGTTGCAAAGAGGGCCGCTATAGTCGCGGCAGGGCCCATAATGAACCTCCTCCTCGCCGCGCTCCTCCTTCCGGTGATCTATATGATAGGCATACAGGTGCCGGCTTATCTCGATGATAAGCCGGTAGTCGGGTACGTGCTCCCCAATGAACCCGCGGCAAAGGCCGGGATACAGAGGGGAGATATAATTGAATCCGCGGACGAGCACGCGATAATGAATTGGGAGGTGCTGCTTACCGAGCTCGCCGAGCACCCGAAGTCTCCGGTCCATCTTAAGATACTCCGTAACAATGAAGAGAAGGTAATCACCATCGTCCCGGAGCCGACGCTTGAGACGGGCGCGGGCTACGGCGGCATGTTCCCGCCCATGAAGCCCGTCATAGGCGACGTCGCCAGCGGTTATCCGGCAAAGGAAGCGGGCATACAGCCCGGAGACTTGATACTCGAGGTCGACGGCAGAAAGATAGTCCACTGGGCCGAGCTCGAGGAGATAATCCACAAGAGCGGAGAGAAGAAGACCTTTCTGATCGAGAGGAACGGTAAAAGGCTTACATTCGAGATAACGCCGAAGCACAACAAGGAGGCCGACGTCTATCTCGTCGGCATAGGCAGGAAGGACGAACAGGTACTCCGGAGGTACGGCTTTTTCGAATCGGTCAAAAAAGGTGTCGTCTCGTCGATAGAGATGACCGAAAGGCTCATCTCCGTCATCAAGGGGCTCGTCCTTGGCAAGTATTCCTTGAAGACTCTCGGCGGCCCGATAATGATAGCGCAGGTCGCGGGCAAGGCCGCTGAATCCGGGATCTCCGACCTCCTGTCGCTCGTAGCGTTCCTGAGCCTACAGCTGGGAATAATAAACCTCTTCCCCATACCGGTCCTCGACGGAGGCCACATACTCTTTTTCGCCATAGAGTCTATAAAGGGCAAGCCGCTCAGCGAGAAGTTCATGACTATCGCCCAGCAGATAGGCATCGCGCTCCTTGTCGCGCTCATGGTGCTTGTGACCTATAACGACATCTTCAGGATTTTAGGATAGTCTAAAAATTGTTATTTTTCCTGATCTCTGCGTCAGGTCGGAAATAAAAGTGCTCACATATTAACCACATATGCTCCGCCTTTTATTTCCGCCCTTCCTTGACCTCAGAAAAAATTCCTAATTTTTAGAGATAGCCATAAGTGAATCTGGTGCTTTAGTCATCCTTCCCCTCCTTTTCGGTAGTGAGGCTGCACTTGAACATACTCGCCATAGACACCTCCTCTCCATCCGGCTCCATAGCCCTGTTCTCCGATAACAGGCTCGTGGCGGAACTGACCGTCTCGGAAGCCGGGGTACACGCCGAGTGGCTCCTTAAGTCCATAGACTCCTTTCTCTCTTCGTTAAACAGGTCGATAAGCGAAGTCGACCTCTTCGCCGTCACGAACGGCCCCGGCTCGTTCACGGGCATCCGGATAGGCGTTTCAGCCGTAAAGGGGCTCGCTTGGTCTGCCGGCAAGAAGGCCGCGGGCGTATCCACCTTGAAGGCGCTCTCTATGAACCTCCCGTACTCAGCCCGACCTGTCTGTGCCGTGTTGGATGCGCGAAAGGGCGAGGTCTACTCCGCGCTATTTGACCTCTCGGGCGGAGGGATAAAAGAACTCATGCCTGAAGCGGCCCTCTCGCCCCAGGCCCTCGTAGACGCGCTCGCGTCATTGAGTCTGCCTTCGCCCCCGATTTTTATCGGGGACGGGCTAAAGGTCTACGGCGATCTCTTGAGAGAAAAGGTCGCGCTCGCGTCATTCGCACCCGAGGCGTTATGGCGCATAAGGGCCTCGAACATCGCCCTCCTTGCAATCGATGACTTTCACAGAGACCCCAAAGACCTCATTCCCGTCTATCTCCGCAGATCCGAGGCCGAGATAAAGGCGAATAACCCAAAGCCCAAATAGTTGTGGACTTTTAAGGACTTAAAGTCTATAATCCTACACTTTCCCTTGATTTCATTTTGCCTTTTCCCTGAAATCAAAGGGGAATATCGATTATTGACAACACATACCCGTTGGGTTAATATTAAAAAATGAGTGTATTTTCGCTTATTTATGGCCGGTGGCGTATTTATTGAAAAAGGCCGTGACGGGCGAAATGGATGCCGGGAGGCTGGATGGCGTATCGTTAGAAGACGGCGATAATCTCTTGATTCCGAAAGGAGGCCTTTTATGGAAATCCAGGACGAGGTGGTTAGAAAGCTTCTCGATGAGGACGCGGATTTCAAGAAGGCATACAAGGCCCATAAGGATTACGAGAACAAGCTTGAGAGAATGGAGAAAAAACCGCGCTTAAGCGCCGCGGAGACGGTCGAGAAGAACAGGTTGAAGAAGCTGAAGCTCGCGCTCAAGGACGAGATGGAGCAGAGGATCTCGAAGGCGAGGGCGAAGGGATAGAGAGGGGACAGCCGGGGCTGTAATATTTAATCGATGCCGACGAGAAGCGACAGGATCAAGAAGGGACTTGAGAGGGTCCCGCACAGGGCCCTCATGTACGCGACGGGGATCCCGAAGGGCGAGATGAAGAAGCCCTTCATAGGGGTCGCCACGAGCTTTACAGACCTCATACCGGGGCACATCGGGATGAGGGACCTGGAGAGGTTCATAGAAAAAGGGGTGCATACGGGCGGAGGCTACCCGATGCTCTTCGGTCTCCCCGGCATATGCGACGGCATAGCCATGGGGCACAAGGGAATGCATTACTCGCTCCCTTCGAGGGAGCTTATAGCCGACATGGTCGAGAGTGTCGCCGAGGCGCACGCCTTCGACGGCCTCATCCTCCTCACCAACTGCGACAAGATCACGCCCGGCATGCTCATGGCCGCGGCTCGTCTTGACATCCCAACCATAGTCGTCACCGCCGGCCCCATGATGACCGGAAGGTTCAGGGGCAAGCGCACCTCGTTCATAAGAAATACATTTGAGGCGATGGGGCGGTTCAGGGCCGGGGAGATAACCAGGGACGAGCTCGACGCCTGCGAGACCGGCGCGTGCCCCGGAGCCGGCTCCTGCCAGGGCCTGTACACCGCGAACACAATGAACTGCCTGACCGAAGTCCTGGGCATGAGCCTCCCCTGGTGCGGGACGGCGCTCGCCAACTCGGCGGACAAGAGGCGTATCGCGTTCGACAGCGGCGTTCGCGTAGTCGAGCTCGTTAAAAAGAACGTCACCCCGAGGAAGATCCTGACCAGAGCGGCCTTCGAGAACGCCATAAGGGCCGACCTTGCCCTCGGCGGCTCGTCCAACACTGTATTGCACCTCCTCGCCATAGCGCACGAGGCCGGGGTGAAGCTCCCGCTTGAGACCTTTGATAAGCTGAGCCTTGAGACGCCTCACATAACGTCTCTTGAGCCGGTCGGCGAATACTACATGGAAGACCTCCATTGGGCCGGCGGCATAGGCGCGATACTCAAAAGGCTCGAAGCATCCATTAAAGACAACCCGACGGTATCGGGGAAGAGGGTAAAGGCGATAATAGAAGGGGTCGACTATATCGATTCGAAGGTAATAAAGCCGCTGAGCGATGCCTACCACGCAGAGGGCGGCATAGCCGTATTGAAGGGCAACATCGCGCCTCTTGGCGCGGTAGTGAAGCAGTCCGGCGTAAGCGAGAAGATGATGAAGTTCACGGGCAAGGCCCGGGTATTCGATTCCGAAGAGGCCGCCATGAAGGCGATACTCGCCCGCACCATCAAGGGCGGCGAGGTCATCGTCATAAGGTACGAGGGACCCAGAGGAGGCCCCGGCATGAGGGAGATGCTCGCGCCTACGGCGACCCTCATGGGCATGGGGCTCGGGGATTCCGTCGCGCTTATAACCGACGGCAGGTTCTCCGGCGGCACAAGAGGGCCTTGCGTCGGGCACATCTCGCCCGAGGCCGCCGAAGGCGGCCCAATAGCCTTCATAAAAGAAGGCGATACCATAGAGCTCGACATACACAAAAGGTCTTTGGAGCTTAAGGTAAGTGAGACTGAGCTCGCCGAGAGAAAGAAGTCGTGGACGCCTCCCGCACCGAAGATAAAGAGCGGGTGGTTATCGAGATACGCGAAGGTAGTCACATCGGCAAATACGGGAGCGGTGCTGAAATAAAACAAGAGAACCCTATTATCATGGAAACCAAAAAAAACGGCGCAGAAGTCTTCATAGAGTGCCTTCTTAAGGAAGGCGTCGACACGATATTCGGATTCCCCGGCGGCGCGGTACTGCCCGTCTACGACGCGCTCTATGACTCCAAGCTAAACCACATACTCGTCAGGCACGAGCAGGGCGCGGTCCACATGGCCGACGGCTACGCGCGCGCGACCGGCAGGCCCGGGGTCGTCCTCGTGACATCCGGCCCCGGCGCGACAAATACCGTGACAGGCATTGCGACCGCCTATATGGACTCGGTCCCGCTGGTCGTCTTTACCGGACAGGTGCCGACCGCGCTCATCGGCAACGACGCCTTCCAGGAGGCGGACATAGTCGGCATAACGAGGCCCTGCACAAAGCACAACTATCTCGTCAAGGACATAAAGGACCTCCAGAGGATCATAAAAGAGGCGTTCTATATTGCGACTACCGGGAGGCCGGGGCCGGTGCTCGTCGACCTGCCGAAGGACGTGCTGAACGCCCCGTGCGAATTAAAGTACCCGGACAAGGTCCACATAGAGAGCTATCAGCCTAACTACAAGGGACACCCGGGGCAGATAAAGAAGGCGATGGACTTTATCCTCTCGGCCAAAAGGCCGGTCGTCTACGCCGGAGGGGGCGTGATATTGTCGAACGCCGCCGAGGAGCTCAAAAACTTTACGACCAAGCTCAACATCCCGGCCACTACGACGCTCATGGGGCTCGGGGGATTCCCCGGCACGCACCCGTTATTCATGGGAATGCTCGGGATGCACGGGACATACTGCGCGAACATGGCTGTCATGAACACGGATTGCCTTATCGCCATAGGCGCGCGCTTCGACGACAGGGTCACGGGCAAGATAGACGAGTTTGCCCAGTACGCGGGTATAGTCCACATAGACATCGACCCCACCTCTATCAGCAAGAACGTGAAGGTCGATATCCCGATCGTCGGCGACGTGAGGGACGTGCTCAAGGAAATGATAAAGCTCATCCCGGCCCAGAAGGATTTGAAGGCCTATAAGGACGGGCTCAAGGGCTGGCACGGTCAACTCAAGTTATGGAACGACACGCATCAGCTCTCGTACAAGTTCGAGCCCAAGGGCAAGATAAAGCCGCAGTACGTCATCGAGAAGCTCTTTGAAGCGACAAAGGGCGACGCCATCGTCACGACCGAGGTCGGACAGAACCAGATGTGGGCCGCGCAGTTCTTCAAGTACGACAGGCCCCGGACCTTCATCACCTCCGGCGGCCTCGGCACCATGGGGTTCGGTTTTCCCGCGGCCATAGGCGCGCAGATAGCCTGCCCGGACTCAACCGTCATAGGGATCGCCGGAGACGGGTCGATCCAGATGAACATACAGGAGCTCGCCACAGCCGTGCAGTACAAACTGCCGTTGAAGATCGCGATACTTAACAACATGGTCCTCGGCATGGTCAGGCAGTGGCAGGAGTTTTTCTACAACAAGCGCTACTCTCATACTTGCGTTTCCGTCGCGCCTGACTTCGTCAAGCTCGCGGAGGCCTACGGGGCCGTGGGGCTACGCGCCAAGACCCCGGCCGAGGTCGAGGGTGTCATAAAAGAGGCGATGGCCGTAAAGGACAGGCCGGTCATAATGGACTTCAAGGTCGACCCGGCCGAATGCGTCTACCCGATGGTCCCGGCTGGCCAGCCTTTGAACAAGATGCTTCTGGTTTAGGGAGGTCCGGTGCGTCACACTATTTCCGTTCTTGTCACCAATGAATTCGGCGTCCTCTCCAGGATATCGGGGTTATTTTCCGGCAGGGGCTTCAATATCGAGAGCCTCTCCGTAGCCGAGACGCTCGATTCCAGGATCTCGCGCATGACTATCGTCACGAGCGGTGACGACAAGGTGCTCGAGCAGATAAACAAACAGCTCAACAAGCTCGTGAACGTCATCAAGGTCTACGACTTTACCGATGAAGAGCACATCGAGCGCGAGCTCGCGCTCATAAAGGTCACATGCAACGCGGATTCGCGCGCCGAGATACTCTCTATCGTAGACATCTTCAGGGCAAAGGTCGTCGATGTCTCCCCGCGCTCGTACACGGTCGAGATAACCGGGGACGAAGAGAAAATAGGCGCGATAACAGAGTTGTTGAGGCCCTTCGGCATAAAGGAGATAGTCCGCACGGGCCGTATCGCCATGGCGCGGTCCCCGAAGCAGAAGTAGGTTTTTTTGGAATAGCGACAGTTCAATCGATTAATAATAGAGGAGGTTTCTGCTTAATGAAGGTCTACTACGACAAGGACGCGAATCTTGAGAAGATAAGGGGAAAGAAGGTCGCCATAATCGGCTTCGGGAGCCAGGGACACGCGCACGCGCAGAACCTTAAGGAGAGCGGCGTGGATGTCACCGTGGGCTTAAGAAAAGACGGCGGCTCATGGAAAAAGGCCGAGGCCGCGGGGGTTAAGGTGGCCAATGTGTCGGACGCGGTAAAAGGTGCCGACGTCGTCATGATCCTCATACCTGACGAGACCCAGGGCGACACCTACAGGGACGAGATAGCGCCGAACCTCAAAAAGGGCGCGTACCTCGCCTTCGCGCACGGCTTCAACATCCACTTCGGACAGATAGTCGCGCCCAAGGACGCAAACGTCTTCATGGCCGCGCCCAAGGGGCCGGGCCACCTTGTAAGGCACGAGTACACTAAGGGCAACGGCGTGCCGACGCTCGTAGCCGTCCACCAGGACGCCTCCGGCGATACGCTCCAGATCGCGCTCGCATACGCCTCAGCCATCGGCGGCGGCAGGGCCGGTATAATAGAGACGAACTTCAAGGACGAGACCGAGACGGACCTCTTCGGTGAGCAGGCGGTCCTCTGCGGCGGCGCGAGCGCGCTCATCACCGCCGGGTTCGAAACGCTCGTCGAGGCGGGGTATCCGCCGGAGATGGCGTACTTCGAGTGCCTCCATGAGTTGAAGCTCATCGTCGACCTTATATACGAGGGCGGCATATCGAACATGAGGTATTCGATAAGCAACACCGCGCAGTACGGGGACCTGACGCGCGGCCCAAGGGTCGTAACCGAAGAGACGAAGAAAGAGATGAAGAAGATACTCAAAGAGATCCAGACCGGTGAGTTCGCGAGGGATTGGATGCTCGAGAACAAGGCCAATAAGCCGGTCTTCGGGGCGCTTACGAGGATGGGGCAGAGCCACCCGATAGAAGAGGTCGGCGCGAAGCTCCGCGACATGATGCCCTGGCTGAAGAAGTCCAAGATAGTCGACAAGACCAAAAACTGAGAAGGCCCCCGGCTCTTTTTCCGCCGGGGATACGATAAATACATCCATGCGCATTCCAATTGCGAAAGAGGGCGCGCCGTTCATAGCGATAGCCCTCTTCTGCGTAATAGTAGCCTGGCTTCTGGGCCTGTGGTGGCTTGAGTTCATCCTCGTCCCGCTCGCCGTCTTCGTCGTCGCGTTCTTCAGGGACCCGGAGAGGGATGTCCCCTCCGACAGGGACTCCATCGTGAGCCCGGCCGACGGCAGGGTCATCAAGGTCGAGCGCATGAGGGATGAGCGTCTCTTAAAGACCGAGGCGATGAAGATAAGCATCTTCATGAACGTCTTCAACGTCCACGTGAACAGGTCGCCGGCCGCGGGCAGGGTCCTCGACATCATCTACAACCCGGGCAAGTTCTTCAACGCCTCGCTCGACAAGGCATCCCTTTTGAACGAGCAGAACGCGCTCATCATGCAGGCCGCGAACGGCAAGAGGTACGCCTTCAACCAGATAGCCGGGCTCATAGCGCGGCGTATAGTCTGCAGGGTGAAGCAGGGCGTAAGCCTTAAAAAAGGCGAGAGGTTCGGGCTCATACGTTTCGGCTCAAGGGTGGACGTATACCTTCCGACCGACTGCCGGGTCTCCGTAAAGGTCGGGGACAAGGTAAAGGCAGGGTCCTCAATACTGGGGTACTGGAATGCTCGATAACGAGATACAGCCTGAAGAGACCGGCAGGAAGAAGATGAGGATAAAGAAGGGGGTATACCTCCTTCCGAACCTCATAACCTCGGCGAGCCTCTTCGGAGGGTTCTATTCCATCATAGCCTCGCTCGACGGCAACTTCGAGAGGGCGGCCATCGCCATAATCATCTCGGCGGTCCTCGACGGCCTCGACGGCAGGGTTGCGAGGCTCACCGGCTCGTCCTCCAAGTTCGGGGTCGAGTACGACTCGTTGGCCGACCTTGTCGCCTTCGGGCTCGCCCCGGGCGTCCTCATATTCACATGGGCATTGCGCCCCTTCGGCAGGTACGGGTGGCTGGCCGCCTTTCTTTTCGTCGTCTGCGGTGCATTGAGGCTTGCGCGGTTCAATGTGCAGATAACGACGATAGAATCCGGGGCGAGGAGATGGTCAAGCACATAACCGTGCTTATACTCGTATACGCCCTTGCGTTCCTCATGATAAGCAACGTAAAGTTCTACAGTTTCAAGGAGCTTAATCCCTCGCAGAGGATGCCATTCAGGCTCCTCGTAGGGCTCATATTCCTCCTTATCGTGATAGCGGCCCAGCCCGTCGTGATGCTCTTCATACTCACGCTCGGGTATGTGATATCGGGCCCCATCACGACGCTTTACGACAGGAGAAAGAAGCTCCCGGCAAAGGTGCCGTACAAACCTTACAAGAACGATAAAAAGGAGCCCAAAGAGGCCCACAAACACTGATATGAAAAACGTCGACACAAGGGTTAGGATATTCGATACGACCTTAAGGGACGGCGAGCAGTCCCCGGGCGCCTCCATGAACGTGGAGGAAAAAATAATCGTCGCCAGACAGCTCGCGAAGCTCGGGGTCGACGTCATTGAAGCAGGCTTCGCCTTCAGCTCGCCCGGCGACTTCGAGGCGGTCCGCCGCGTGGCCCACGAGGTCGAGGGTCCCGTCATGTGCAGTCTCGCAAGGTGCAAGAGCGAGGACATCGACGCGGCCTGGGGGGCCTTGAAGGGCGCGGCCAGGCCGCGCATCCATACTTTTATCTCCACCTCTGAAATACATCTCAAGCACCAGTTCAAGCTCACCCGTGAAGAGGCGAAAAAGCGCGCAGTCGAGATGGTCGAGCGCGCGCGCGGCTACCTCGACGACGTCGAGTTCTCCGCGATGGACGCCTCCCGCACCGAGCCCGAGTACCTCTACGAGGTGATCGAGGCGGTCATCAATGCCGGGGCCTCGACCATAAACATACCGGACACGGTCGGCTACGCCCTCCCGGATTCGTTCGGCGCGCTCATAAAGGGGATAAAGGAGAACGTCCCGAACAT
This sequence comes from Deltaproteobacteria bacterium, assembly GCA_016182655.1. Taxonomy (GTDB): domain Bacteria; phylum Desulfobacterota; class GWC2-55-46; order GWC2-55-46; family GWC2-55-46; genus GWB2-55-19. Next base: position 82,605 of record JACPGB010000001.1, on the reverse strand, counting down.
CGGCAAAGCGATAATCTCCGTCCACTGCCATAACGACCTTGGTTTGTCCGTCGCCAACTCGCTCTCCGCGGCTATAAACGGCGCGCGCCAGATAGAGTGCACCATAAACGGCATCGGCGAGAGGGCGGGGAACTGCTCGCTCGAAGAGATAGTGATGATATTCAAGACGAGGAAGGACCTCCTCGGGATGGACACCAACATAACGACAGAACAGCTCTACCCGGCAAGCAGACTCGTCTCGTCGATCACCGGCATCATGGTACAGCCGAACAAGGCGATAGTAGGCGACAACGCCTTCGCGCACGAGTCCGGCATACACCAGGACGGGCTTTTGAAGGACAAGTCGACTTACGAGATAATGAGGCCGGAATCCATCGGACTGTCGCGTTCCACTCTCGTCCTCGGCAAGCATTCCGGCAGGCACGCATTCAAGACGAGGCTCGCCGAGCTCGGCTACGACATCGCGGGCGAAAATCTGGACAAGGCCTTCGATCGCTTCAAGGTCCTGGCTGACAAGAAGAAGGAAGTCTTTGACGAGGACATCGAGGCGATAGTACAGGACGAGGTCTTGAGGCTCGACCTGCCTGAGAGGTACAAGCTCATAAAACTCAACGTCAGTGGCGGCACCGACACCCAGCCGAGCGCCGAGGTAACGGTCGAGGTCGACGGCAAGGCCGTCACCGCCAAAGGGACCGGAGACGGGCCAGTGGACGCCGCGTACAATACCATCGCCGGCATCGTCAAGACAAGGAGCAAGTTGCTCAAGTATTCGGTCAACGCCATCACCGGCGGGACCGACGCGCAGGGCGAGGTCTCTGTCCGGCTCGAAGAGGAAGGGAATATCGTCCTCGGCCAGGGCTCGCATACCGACATAATCGTGGCCTCGGCCAAGGCCTACATAAACGCGCTTAACAGGCTCGAGTACAAGAAGAGGGACAGGAAGGAAACCCTCGTCCTTTAGGATCGGTTTTGTCATTTGTCAGTCTCCGCACCTTGCTAAAATAACACATAGAAGAGGAAGACCGCGAACCATGAAGCCGATGACCATTACTGAAAAGATCCTTGCCAGGCACGCGGGCGCGAAGGAAGTAACGCCCGGCGAGCTCATAAACGCGAAGGTCGATATCGCGCTCGGCAACGACATCACCGCCCCCATCGCCATAAGCGAGTTCAAACGCATAGGCGCCAAAAAGGTCTTTAACAGGAACAAGGTCGTCCTCGTCCCGGACCACTTCACTCCCAATAAGGACATAAAGTCCGCCGAGCAGTGCAAGGTCCTACGCGAGTTCGCCAGGGAACAGAAGCTCACGCACTACTACGAAGGCGGAGAAGTAGGCGTTGAGCACGCGCTCCTTCCTGAGAGGGGCGTCGTCGTCCCCGGTGACCTCGTCATCGGCGCTGACTCGCATACCTGCACCTACGGCGCTCTGGGCGCGTTCTCAACGGGTGTCGGTTCCACGGATCTCGCCGCCGCGATGATAACCGGCGAGCTCTGGTTCAAGGTCCCGGAGTCGATGAAGTTCGTCTTCAACGGCAGGCTCAGGAAATGGGTTAGCGGCAAGGACCTTATCCTCCACATCATCGGAGAAATTGGTGTCGACGGCGCGCTCTACAGGGCGATGGAGTTTACGGGCAGGGCTATCGATAACCTTTCGATGGACTCCCGCTTGTCGATGTGCAACATGGCGATAGAGGCCGGAGCCAAGAGCGGCATCATCGCCCCTGACGCCGCTACAAAGGCCTATGTGACGAAGAGGGCCGAGCGCCCCTTCAAGTTTTATGCGAGCGACGAGGACGCGGTCTATTCGGAAATAAGGGAATACGACTGCTCTCAGATAGAGCCCAAGGTCGCGTGCCCGCATCTGCCCGAGAACACCAAGAACGTCTCGGAGGTCAAGAATATTTCGATCGACCAGGTCGTCATCGGCTCATGCACGAACGGCAGGCTCGAAGACCTTGAAATAGCCGCCAAAATACTCCGCGGCAAAAAGATAGCCAAATACCTGAGGCTCATAATCATCCCGGCCACACCCTTTATCTACAACGAGGCGATGAAAAAGGGCTGGTTCGACATATTCCTGAAGGCGGGCGCGATAATAAGCCCGCCCACCTGCGGCCCGTGCCTCGGCGGCCACATGGGCATACTCGCGGCGGGCGAGCGGGCGCTTGCCACAACGAACAGGAACTTCGTCGGCAGGATGGGCGACGTAAAGAGCGAGGTCTACCTCGCCAACCCGGCGGTAGCCGCGGCAACAGCCATCAAAGGCAGGATCGCCCACCCCGACGAGGTAACAAAGTAATACGCCGGACGGGTTTTCGGGATATCCCGTATCCCTCAGTTGTTTAAAAGATATCTGGGGGGACCTTTCTGTAGAAAGTTCCCCCCAGGCCCCCTTCAAAGACTTTTAGTTCCGTAGAGGCCCCCCCGGTGATTCTTTTGGGGGGCCTCTACGGACGAACTGAAAGTTTTTGGAGAGAGTCTGAGAGAAACCTTTTTACAAAAAGGTTCTCTCAGGTACTTTTAACATTTTGAGGATTCGATATATGTCCCCAAAAACCCATCCAGCGCATTATCTCTTGTATGACTGGTTTGCGCCGTTGTACGACCTTGGGGTCTGGTTTGCGGCGTTGCTCTTGGGTGGTGAGGAGAGTTTACGGGGGCCGGTTTTAAGGGAGCTGGAGGCGGGCAGGGGCGGGACCAGGGAGAGGCGCGCTGATAACGCGAGGCCTCTTGAGGGTAAGAAGGTTTTGGAGATCTTTGCCGGGACCGCGACGCTTTCTATTGAAGCGGCGTCTCTTGGGGCAAAGGCGGTTGCGGTCGACGTGACCGCCGGGATGTTGAGGGTAGCGGCGGAGAAGGCGCGTAGGGCCGGTGTGGGCGTGGAGTTCGCCCGGGCTGATGCTTCATGCCTGCCGTTTGCTGACGGTGCGTTTGACAGGGTCATGGTCTCTTTAGGCCTGCACGAGACCGAGGGTCCCTTGATACCCTTGATAATAAAAGAGGCCGCGCGGGTATTAAGGGAAGGCGGCAGGTTCGTCATCTTCGATTTTTACAAGGCAGAAGGCGGAACGGGGCTTTTACAGGCGTTCTTTTTTGCGTTCTTCGAGGGGGAGACCGCGAGGGCGTGGGTGAGGACGGACATACAGAAGGCGTTAATGGACGCCGGGTTCAGGGGTTTTAAAAGGTCGTTCCTTAAACGCGGCGTCTTTCAGTTGATATCGGTTCAAAAGCCATAAAGAAAATTCAAGGGGTGCATTAAGATGAAGTTCAACGGCAAGGCTTGGAAGTTCGGCGCTGACATAGACACTGACAGGATTATACCGGCGAGGTATCTGAACACGTCGGACCCCAAGGAGCTCGCGAAGCACTGCATGGAGGATGCGGACCCGACGTTCGCCTCCCGCGTTCAGGCAGGGGACGTGATAGTCGCGGACAAGAACTTCGGTTGCGGGTCTTCGAGGGAGCACGCGCCGATAGCTATAAAGGCATCCGGTGTGGCATGCGTCATCGCCAAGAGCTTTGCGAGGATATTCTACAGGAACTCGTTCAATATGGGGCTCCCGATCCTGGAGTGCGAGGAAGCGGCGGATTCGACGGAATCGGGCGACGTCATCGAGGTGGACATGTCCACTGGCGAGATAGTGAACGTTACGAAGGGCAAGCGGTTCAAGGCGAGACCCATCCCGCCGTTCATGCAGGAGCTGATCGCGGCCGGCGGGCTCATGGAGTCGATTCGGAAAAAGGGGGCTGTATGAAGAAAGACGGAGCAAAGAGCAAGATAATCTCGAGCGACAAGCTGCACATCGAGAACAAGACGCTTTTCGTTGACCTGAAGGAGAACGACGGCGGGCGTTTCCTCCAGATAGCTGAGCTCTCGAACGACAGGCGCTCGACGGTCGTGATACCCATAAGCGGCATAGACGTATTCATGCAGTCGCTTACGAAGATAACCGGCACGGGCTCTTAGAAAATTTTAAAAACGAAAGACCCTTATCATTCCTGAAACGGTCAGGCCGGAAGTTTTTGCCTTGAGCTTCCGGTATTATTATTTTGAGGCTTGAAAAAATCAGACGCGAGGAGACAGGCTGTGAAGAGATATTCAGTTGCGGTATTGCCGGGCGACGGTATCGGCCCTGAGATAATGCATGAAGCGATGAAGGTGCTTAAAGCCGTTGGGAAGAAGGCCGGAGTCGAGTTTGCGGCTACCGAAGCGCTTGTCGGAGGCTCTTCGATCGACGCGCATGGCGTGCCGCTGACGGATGAGGTGCTGAAGCTTACGTTGTCGAGCGACGCGGTCATGCTTGGCGCGGTGGGCGGGACCAAGTGGGAAGGGCTCGACTATTCGATCAGGCCCGAGAGGGCTTTGCTAGCGCTAAGGAAGGAGCTCGGGTTGTTCGCAAACGTAAGGCCCGCGCGCATATACAAGGATCTCATTGACGCGTCCACCCTAAAGCCCGAGGTCATCGACGGCGTCGATCTCGTCGTCATCAGGGAATTGACGGGCGGGCTCTACTTCGGGACTCCAAAGGGTGTTGAGAAGCTGCCTGACGGGACGGAGCGCGGCGTTAACACTATGGTCTACACGACTCCTGAGATAGAGAGGATAGCGAAAGTAGGCTTCGAGGTCGCCCGCAAAAGAAGGAAGAAGCTCTGTAGCGTGGACAAGGCGAACGTCCTTGAGACGACCGAGCTCTGGAGGAAGGTCGTCATAAAGATAGGGCAGGATTATCCGGACGTGGAGCTCTCGCACATGTATGTCGACAACTGCGCCATGCAGTTGGTGAGGAACCCGAAGCAGTTCGACGTGATCGTCACAGAGAACACCTTCGGCGACATATTGTCGGACGAGGCCTCGATGCTCACCGGCTCCATCGGGATGCTTCCGTCGGCATCTTTAGGCGCTACCAAGAACAGGGCGATGTACGAGCCCATACACGGCTCGGCCCCTGACATAGCCGGCAAGGGCATCGCGAACCCGATAGCGACGATATTGTCGGTCGCCATGATGCTCAAGTATTCGTTCGACATGGAAGACGCATCAGTCGCGATAGAGGCGGCGGTCGAGAAGGTCCTGAACAAGGGCTACAGGACGGCGGATATTTACCAGCCTGGTACGAAGAAGGCGAGCTGTTCCGAGATGGGAGAGGCGGTATTGAAGGAGCTGTAAGGCCCCGTCAGAAAAAAAACACAGAAGGCCCCTGAGAGATCAGGGGCCTTTTTTTTACTTCAGTACATTATCTTGAGTATGTCCTTGTAACTCACGACGGCCGTGAGTATCAAAAAGAAAGAGATCCCCACTGCGCCTACAATCTGGTAAGCCTTTTCGGTCAATGGGCGTCTCTTTATCGACTCTATAAAAAGTATTACGAGATGTCCGCCGTCGAGGGCAGGGAGAGGCAGAAGGTTGAAGACGGCGAGGCTCAAGCTCAGCATGCCCGTAAAATAAAGCAGGCTCAAAAAACCTGATTCGGCGGCCTTCCCCGCTATGTGAGCTATGCCTATTGGGCCTGAAAGCTGGCTTATCGAGCCGGTCCCTGAAATGAACGAGGCGAGGATGTTGAAAAGGCCCGAGAAGCCGTCGATGACAGATGCGGCGCTTAAGGCAAGGCTATCGTAAATGGGAAGCCCCTTGTCTAAAAGGAATACGGGGGTGAGTATGAGGAAAGCGAACGCGATGTTGAAAGCCGGGCCCGCTGAAGATATGGCGGCCCTCCTCCACCTCTCGGTTTTGAGGAACCGCGACGGATCGGCGTCTCCATCCTCAGAGAAGCTTACGAAGCCTCCGAGCGGCAGGAGCCTAACGGTGAATACGGTCTCCCTGTGCCGGAAAAGCGTTGCTATCCTCGGGCTGAAGGGGAAGCCGACGGAGAATTCATAGACCTTGACGCCGAGCCTTTTGGCCGCGAGATAATGGCCGAATTCGTGAACGATTATTACAGCGGTAAAGACGGCCATGAAGGCAAGGAATCCGATCATAGAACCTCCGAAGGAGCGGCATTAAACAATTATATTGCTCGATCACGATGTTGTCCAGGGATTAAATCACGTAATCCCCTCTTTTCAAAAGATGGGTGAGGGAAGATTAAAAATCATCCCCCCAGCCACTTCCTTATCATCATGATCGCGGCGCGTTTGTCCAACGGCTCGTTGTTGTTGCCGCACTTCGGGTCCTGGGTGCAGGACGGGCAGGCGACCTCGCAGGCGCATTCCTCCATGAGCCTCAAGGTCGAAGAGAACCACTCGGGCGCGCACTCGAACCCTCTTTTGGCAAGACCGACGCCGCCTTCATGTCCGTCGTATACGAATATCGCGGCGCTTTGAAGCTCGGGGTTCAGGGGATAGCTCACGCCGCCCAAATCCATCCTGTCGCAGAGGGCGTACAAGGGGAGCGCCGCGATCATCGCGTGCTCGGCCGCGTGGAGGCCGCCGGATGAGCCGAAGCCTTTTTCCCTGACTGCGCTAATCAAGGCGTCGTCGACTTGCATCCATATGCCTACGGTGGTGAAGACGGTCTCTGGAAGCTCCAGCGGGAATTCTCCCAATGATTTGTCCGTGTGTATCTGTTTTTTCCTGTAGCCGAGGACGCGCTCGGTGACCTTGAGTTTTCCGAGATGGAGCCTTACGCCTCTTAAATCTCTTTGAGAGTCTTCGGAGACTATCTCGGTCTCTTCGCTTGACATCGCGCGGGTATAATAGTCGATTTCCGGCGCAAGCCTGCAGAAGACCTTCCTCTCTGACATGTCGAGTTTCACGACCCTGTACTGGACGGACCTGTGGAGGTAGATCGCCCCGGGGTGGAGTTCATAGAGCACGCGCGCGGAGGATGATTCGCCGAGCGTCCTGCCGTCTTCCTTCACAATCGTATAAGGCTCACCGGCCTCCCTTATGGAAATGTCGAGCTGTGGCGTCCGCTTTCTCGGATACCAGATGTCGCCTTTCTGCCAATGGCGAACCTTGCCTTCGGCCTCAAGCTCCTTCAGGATAGGCGCATATTTTATTGTGTCGTAAATGGCATCCGTCGGCTTCAAATATCCCTCGGCGACGGCGGATAAAAGGTGTCCTTTCAGGATGGAGGCGTTTTCGAAATCCAAAACCGCGGCCTCGACGTTCCTCTTGAAAAAATCATCAGGGTTACGCATGAAGTACTGGTCGAGCGCGTCCTGCAAAGCAACCATGACGATGAGCGAGTCCCTTCCGGACCTCCCGGCTCTGCCGCCCCTCTGCCACGTGGAGCTGACAGACCCCGGGTATCCTACGAGCACGCAGACATCGAGCCCGCCTATGTCGACGCCGAGTTCGAGCGCGCTCGTAGATATTACTCCCGTGAGCTCGCCGTTAAATAGCCGTGTCTCGATATCGCGCCTTTCTTCCGGAAGAAAGCCCGCCCTGTACGAGCTTATCTTCGCGCCGATATCGGGCGCGGTCTCGTTCACCCATGCGTGCATGAGCTCTGTCACCTTCCGGGCCTTGGTAAAGGCGATTGTCTTGAGCCCCGCGCGCACCGATGATGTAAATACGCGCGTTGCGATAGTGTATGGGCTCGTCTCTGGTAGAGGGTTAATGAAGAGAAAGTGACGTCTGCCTGCGGGCGCGCCGCTCTCGTCCACGAGCTCGAACTGTAGCCCCGTTAGAGTCTCGGCGAGCCCCTTGGGGTTCGCTATAGTCGCGGAGCATGCGATGAAGACCGGGTCCGCGCCGTACATCTTCGCGATGCGCCGGAACCTTCTTAATACATTCGCCACATGGGAGCCGAATACGCCCTTGTATGTGTGTACCTCGTCTATTACGACGAACTTCAGATTCCGGAAGAACCGCTCCCACTTGGGATGAAATGCGTTTATGGCCATGTGGAGCATGTCCGGGTTAGTGAGTACGACGGCGGGCGGGGTCTCTCTTATCTTCTTTCTCCGGTACGCGGTCGTGTCGCCGTCGTAGATCTCCGCGAGAGACGGGACAAAGGCGGACCTTTTCTTGGGCGGGGCGTCTTGACGGCCTATCGGAAGCCTCTCGGTCAATTCCCTGAACGCGCCGAGCTGGTCCTGCTCGAGCCCCTTCAACGGGAAGAGGTAGAGCGCGTGGGCGTCATTGTCCTCAAGGAGCGATTCTATTACCGGGATATTGTATATGAGCGATTTGCCGCTCGATGTCGGCGTCATGACGACGACGTTTTTGCCGTCCCTGATGAGGTCGATTGCCTGGGCTTGATGCGAGAATAATTTCTCGATACAGATGGATGAGAGGGACTCTTTCAGGTTCGGATGGAGCGGCCTTTCGGTCTCGGCAAAAAGCGGACTCCTCGGAGGTATCTCTTTATGATGGACGACCTCCCGGAGGTCCTTCCTCGTTTTTAAGTCTTCGATAAATTCGCTGATGGTCATGTCGTGATAATAACACTTAAACGGAGGGATGCCAATGTCAGGCGGGTCAACTGGCCTGTTTAAAAATGTGGTATTTGAGCCTCTCCATAACGCGCCTCTCATCCGCCATGAGCCCTGCGGACCGTATCCTGAGTTCGAGTACGGGTCTCCCGTCCCGCTCTTCTATATTGTACGCGGCTTCAAACCAGTACCCGAAGAAACGGAGCGACATTATGATAAGTACGAAGACGCCCGAGGCCCAGAGGAGCGGCACTCCGGGGTCGTACCTGTAGCTCAAGACTGGAGCTTCCACGGCGTCCAGGAGGGTTATCTTCGTGCCGTCGATAAAGGCAGAGCCGCCGGGGGAGAGGCGCGCGACCTCCTCGCCCCTCCGCATTACAGTGACTTGCGACTTCAATACCTCTATGTCGTTGTTGAGCCTCTTTACTGTCCCGGCCCTCCACGGCCCGAGCTTAAGCGGCTCGTCCACGCCTGGTATAACGAGGTCCTCTCCGGCTTTCGTCTCAAGGACAAGGGGGTTGTCTTCCACCCTGACCTTGAAGGACTGGACGACGTCCATGAGATAGAAAGTATAGCCGCCGTATTTGAGCGGCTCATTTATCTCGACGAACCTTTCGGTAAGCGTCCTCGTCCCTTTTATAACTTTTATCTTCGCCCTCCAGTCCTTGACCGAGAGAGAGTTCTCCGTCAGCTCGTAGGCGATGTTCTTGCTCCAGCCGAGCCCGATTGCGAGGCGGGAGAGCTTGTCGGATGGGTATTCGAGCCGGGGAGATTCGGCGTACTCAGTCATGAAGCGGTCGAGGAAGAGGTGAAAGTCCGAGTGCGGCGTGTAGCCCCTTAATAGCCCCATGAGCCTCCCTGTCTCTTCGGGCATGACGGTCTCGGCCTCGCGGAGTTTCAGTCTCATCTCACCCTCGAAGGCGAAGAAGTAGGTGAGCGCGAAACCCAGAAGGCAGGCTATGAGCCCCGCGTGATAGAGCCATGTAAGCGGCCTGTAGGGAAGCCCCTTTTCAGCGACGGCATAAGAGGCGTTTCTGGCGATTATCCTGAACCCGGCCTTTTTAAGGGCCTTTTTGACCTCCTCGTGCGCGTCGGAGACCGTAAACGGGAGCTCGATGGTATGTTCGGGCGCGAATGAGCCGGCGTCCTTCTTTGTCTGAAAAACAAGCGGATACCTCTTCCAGGCGCAGACCGCGATATTGAGGAATAGTATTATGGAAAGTATCAGGAAGACGGGAGAGGTAAAGAAATCAAGGAGACTGAACGCGTTTACGAGGGCGAGAAAACCGCCTCCGGCCCTCGCGTACTCCTCGTACTCGCCTCCCTGCGGGAATATAGTCCCTGTCATGAAAAAAAGCGCCATGACGGCGAGGACATAGACCGAGGTGTACATGGAGGAGAGCTTGCGCTCCGTCCATCGGCAAAAGGCATTCCATGCGTTCAGAAACTTTGCCACGTTGGAATTTGCGGCGAGCGTTTTCATTTAGACCGTATATACATGCAGGCTCGGGATGCCGAGGAGCTTCGCGAGCCAGTTGACGCCGAGGAATGTCATCATCATGCATACGAACCCGATGATGTTTATGACCGAGGCCGGCAGGCCCTGATATTTCGGGATAGCCTTGGAGTGGAGATAGACCGTGAAGACGGTCCAGGTGACGAGCGACCATGTCTCCTTTGGGTCCCATGACCAGTACCTCCCCCACGCCTCGTTCGCCCACGCCGCGCCCGAGAGTATCGCGAAGGTGAGGAAAGGGTAGCCGAACATGACGAGTTTTTTAGCGAGTCCGTGATACCTTTCGATATTCTCCGCGCCAAGCCCCCAGGCCCTCCCGAGCCCGCGCTTTACGAACGGGTTAAGTATTAGAAAAGAGGCCTCGATCGAGGCGCTTACGACGAATACCGCGTAGGAGAAGAAGGCGAAGACGACGTGCCACTCGAACCAGTAGCTCTGGAGCGCAGGCGGCAGTATCGTTATCCCCGGAGACCTCGAAAGGAGCGAATAGAGGCAGGCGCCCAATGAGAGCGAAGAGACGAAGAGCCCCGGGAGATAGACATCCTTCCACTTTCTTGTGACGATGATGTAAGTGGCGGAGGCCGACCAGGCGAACCACGAAAGGGACTCGTAAAGCGTCTCGAAAGGGGCCCTTCCGGCCTCGAATGTGCGGAGCACGATGAGCCCGGTGTGAAGGACGATGTTGAACGAGAGGAGAGAGCGGGCAACTCTGCCCGCGGAGCCTTCGCCCGAGACCGAATGGATGAGGAAAAGGAGCGCCGAGAACCCGTAGATGAACGCGATAGACCAGAAGAGTCTGAGCTCTATTCCAAGGAGAAATGTGTCCCTGGAGAGTACCGCATCGCTTAACATCCGTTAAAATTAGCATATTCCTATTTAGTTTGACAAGGGGCTTCTTTAGGGTTAAGATTTGCTCAAGGAAGAGTCATGGCCGGTAAATGCGTTTTTTTCGGGATCAAGGCCGGAGCTCGAAAGGGAAAGGGAAAATGGTCCAGAAACTGAGATGCAACAACTGCGGGAGGGAACTCCAGAAGGGCAGTCTTAAATATATAGTCGAGATCAGGAGCTTTGCCGACTTCGACGGCTACCTCGAGGAATACAACGGGGACGTGGAGGACGGTATAAACGAGCTCCTCGACGCGATGGAGTCGCTCGACCAGAAGGCGATAGAGGAGGACGTCTCCAAGGAGCTCATCTTCATACTCTGCAAGTCCTGCAGGGACAAGTTTACCAGCGACCCCTTCCAGACCGGTAAGGCGGTCTTCGAGGGAGAGGACGTAAAAGGCACCATTCACTGATTCTCAAGACCCGCCGCTTCATTCCCTGTATGGTACAAAACGCCTGAGGAGTCCTTCGGCCCTGCACCGGCCCCTGAATATGCGCTACGCCGTAATCTCAGACATCCACTCGAACCTCGAATCGCTCACGGCTTTTTTCGAAGAGATAAAGACCCTCGACATCGGCAAGACCGTATGTCTCGGCGACGTAGTAGGCTACAACGCAAACCCGAACGAGTGCGTGGAGCTCATAAGGAAGAACAAGATACAGTGCGTCATGGGCAACCACGACTCACGCGCCACAGGCATCGAGCCGGTCGCTGACTTTAACCTCCTTGCGGCGCACGCGGCAAGGTGGACCATGGACGCGCTTACGCCCGAGAACGCCGAATTCCTGAAGACCCTGCCGAGGTCCATCACAGTGGACAAGAAGTTCCTCGCGATCCACGGCTGGGTCGACAACACCGATTCATACATAATGGGCATCAGGGACGCCGAGAGGAACTTCGAGCTCATGCGCGCCATGGATAAGCCTGTAAACCTCTGCTTCTTCGGCCACACCCACGTGCCGCTCGCGTATGTCGAGGCCGACGGGGTCATAGGTTCCGCGGCGGGCGCCCCGGTAAAGATCGAGAAGGGCGCAAGCTACCTCATAAACCCAGGCTCCCTGGGACAACCGAGGGACCGCGACCCGAGGGCGTCGTTCGCGGTCTTTGACGCGAAAAAGTCTCTCGTCACCTTCCACAGGTTCGAATACGACGTCCACGCTACCGCCGAGAAGATACTCGCCGCCGGGCTCCCGGAGAGGCTCGCCGAGAGGCTTAAGCTCGGGTGGTAGGACAGATTTAAACCTCCGTTTCGTAGCCCCCTCGGACCGCCGCATTGCAACCGCCGCACCTCCCTTGAAGCAAGCCCAATTTCAGTCTGCGCCTGTTTTTTAAAATATTTTCCGTATTTTGGATATAATACGGGTAGTGCGGCAGGTATACAGGCGCGATTCCCCTGTTTACCCGAGCCCCATTAAGCTTTCAATGTCGAGTTTGAATCCATGAAGCTTACAGAAAAGATCGTTTTAGCCGTGGCTCTCACCTTTGCCGTCCTAAGCCTCGCGCTATACGGCCTCTCCCACAGCATATTCCTCGGAGGCTACGAGAGGATCGAAAGGGAGGACACGGCAAGGAACGTCAGCAGGGCCTTGAGCGCCTTTCAGGCCGACCTCAACAGCATCTCGTCCCTCAACGTAGACTGGGCCTCATGGGACGACACCTACGGCTTCATCGTATCGAGAAACCCCGCCTACATAGACTCCACCCTCAATGATGAGACACTCGCGAAGCAGAGGCTTAACCTCGTCGTCTATCTCGACTCCGCCGGAAAGACGGTCTTTGCAAAGGCGTTTCAGTACATCACGATGAGAGAGTCGCCCATGCCGTCTGACATGGCAAGTCACCTGGCCCCCGGGAGCCCGCTTGCGAAGGCAAACGACGTCGGGGTCTCGGGCGTGGTCGTCCTTAAGGACGGCCTCCTCATGGTAACCGCCCACCCGATATTGACGAGCGAAGGCAAGGGGCCGTCGCGAGGCACCCTCATCATGGGACGCTTTCTGGACCACGACGAGATCTCGTATCTATCCGATACCATACACATGCCTTTGAGCCTGCTTCCTTTCGCGAACGGGCGTACGGCTCTTGCCGGCAACAACGATATCGAAGTAAGGCCCGTTGACTCCAGGACCGTCGAGGGTTTCGGGGTCGTCAGGGATATATACGGGACGCCGGCGGGGATACTTCGGATAGAACTGCCGCGCGACATATACAACCAGGGCAAGGCCGGGGTATCCTATTTCATCATCTACCTCATCGTCGCGGCGCTCGTCGCGGCCATAGCGATAATGGCGATCCTCGAAAAAAAGGTCCTCTCAAGGCTCAAATCCCTCGGCAGGACCGTCTCAGGGATAGGCGTCACCGGCGACCTCGCCTCGCGGGTCCCATCCGAGGGCAACGACGAGATATCCGACCTTACAAAAGAAATAAACAGGATGCTGGTCTCTCTCGAAGTGATGGACTCCGAGAGGAGGGAGGCGAAGGACAAGCTCAAGGAGGCTAACGAGGAACTGGAGGAGAGGGTTGCCGAGAGGACCGCGGACCTCTCGGACGCGAACCTCGCCCTCAAGGACGAGATAGCCGAGCGCACCCGGATGGAGAACATAATAAGGGAGATGGCGTACCGCGACAACCTTACTGGACTGCCTAACCGGTCGCTTTTCATGGACAGGCTCACGCAGGTGCTTACGAGGGGGGCAAGACACAGGACCATCGCCGGCGTGCTCTTCATGGACCTCGACCGTTTCAAGGTTATAAACGACACGCTCGGGCACACGACCGGCGACGAGCTCATCCGCATGATCTCGATCGAGTTGCAAAAGCTCCTGCGTTCCGGGGACACCGTCGCCCGGATGGGAGGGGACGAGTTCACGGTCCTCCTTCAGGACCTCTCGCGCACGGAGGACGTAGCGGTCGTAGTCGAAAAGATACTCGACGCGTTCAAAAAGCCGATACGGCTTGCCGGACAGGAGGTCTTCGTGAGCTTCAGCATAGGGGTCTCCATGTACCCCGATGACGGGGCCGACCCGGCGACCCTGCTTAAGAACGCCGACATAGCGATGTACCACGCCAAAGGCAAGGGCGGCAACACATGGCAGATGTACGACGGCACGATGGCGGAAAAGGCCTTCGAGCGGCTTACCATAGGCAACAAGCTCCGGACCGCGCTCGACAAGCACGAGTTCGTCCTCTATTATCAGCCGCAGGTAGACCTTAAGACCATGAGGATAAGCGGCGCCGAGGCGCTCATAAGGTGGCAGGACCCTGAAAAGGGGCTCGTCATGCCGGGCTCGTTCATACCGATAGCCGAGGAGACCGGTATCATCGTCCCCATGGGCGAGTGGGGCCTCCGCATGGCGTGCGTCGAGAACAAAGAGCTCCAGGGCCGGGGTTTCGCGGACTTGAGTGTAGCCGTGAATGTCTCGGCGCGCATGTTTACTAACGAGGGATTCGTTGCGATGGTGAAGGGCGTATTGAAGAATACCGGGCTGGAGGCGCGATTCCTGAAGCTCGAGATAACCGAGAGCATACTCATGACGAACCTCGCGCTCGCAATGGAGGTGATGAAGGAACTGAGGGCGATTGGCATCCAGTTCGCGATAGACGACTTCGGGACAGGCTACTCGTCGCTCGGGTATCTCAAATCCCTGCCGATCAACCAACTCAAGATCGACAAGTCTTTCGTGCGCGATATCTCGACCGACTTAGACGACAGGCTCATCGTCACGGCCATAATAAAGCTCGCACAAAGTCTTAAATTGGAAGTCCTCGCCGAGGGGGTGGAGACGGAAGACCAGCTTGAGTTCCTCTCCGGCCTTCAATGCGATAAGATCCAGGGGTATCTCTTCTCCAAACCTTTGCCGAAGGAATCGTTCAGGGCGCTCCTCATGAAGAACGCATAGTATGCGAGGGCCCCGGGTTTATCGTTTGTGGCTTCATGACCGCGCAACCCGGGCACGCTAAAGCCTTACGGCCGCGCCAAACGCGTATCTACCCGCCTATGAGGCTCATCGTCCTCGAGCACTTCTTGAATATGTTCTCGTTTATGTGGTGGCGCTCCGGCTTTTCGGCCACAGCCTTGAAAAGCAGATGCTCGATGACCTCGTCGTTCGAGCCGTCGCGGAGCGCCTTCCTTATGTCTATTTCGCTGTCCGAAAAGAGGCAGACCCGGAGCTTGCCGTCTGAGGTGAGGCGGAGCCTGTTGCACGAGCCGCAGAAGTGCTCGGATACCGGGCTTATGAAGCCGACCTCTCCAGGGGCGTCCTTCCAGCGGTATCTCCGCGCCGGGCCGGCCCCGCCCTTTGGGTCTTTCACGGGCTCAAGGGGGCCGAGCTTGTCTTCTATGATAGTCTTCAATTCCTTCATGGTGAGGCACTTGTCCCTCTGCCAGCCTTCCTGGGTGTTGAAGGGCATGTACTCGATGAACCTCACATGGTAGGGCTTTGTCTTTGACATCAGGGCGAAGTCCAGCACCTCGTCGTCGTTGAAGCCCTTGATGACGACCATGTTTATCTTTACAGGCGTGAGCCCGGCCTTTTCCGCCTCTTCGAGCCCGGCGAGCACGTCCGCAAGGTTGTCCCCGCGCGTCATCTTCTGGAACCTGTCGCGCTTGAGCGAATCAAGGCTGACGTTCACCCTCCTTAACCCCGCGTCCTTGAGCCTCTGCGCGTAGTCCTTCAGGAGCACGCCGTTTGTCGTGAGGCTTAAATCATCTATGCCGGGTATGGCGGCGAGAGAGGCGAGGAACTCTATTATGCCCTTCCTCACAAGCGGCTCGCCCCCGGTTATGCGTATCTTGGAAACCCCGTGCGCCGCGGCTATCCTCGCTATGCGGTAGAACTCCTCGTACCTGAGGATGTTCGCGGATTCCGTAAGGTCGATGCCTTCGGGAGGCATGCAGTAGACGCACCTCAGGTTACAGCGGTCGGTGACCGAGATGCGCAGATAATCGATCTTCCTCTCAAATGAGTCGACGAGCTTTGTCATGTCGTTTAGTCTTCCGGCTCCAGCGGTTCCGTCTTTTTGGCTTTCGGCTTTGAGCCGGTATCCATCATGAAGAAGTCGGATGACGCCGACCTCGCCGCGCCCGCCGAGACTTCTTTGGGGGAGGTCCCGGCCTTGAAGACCTCGAATACCGGGTCTTCCGTGGACGAAGAGGCGAGGAGGCCCGTTACAGGGTCGATCTTCGCGAATTCTATCCCTTCCGGCGCGGGGAAGCTCCTTATCGGCATCCCTGCGGTAGCCCCCTGCATGAAACGGAGCCATATGGGCAGCGCCGCCCTTCCGCCGGTCTCGCCCCTCCCGAGTTCCCTCTCTTCATCGTACCCTATCCAGGTCCCGGCCGCAAGCCCCGGCACATACCCCATGAACCAGGCGTCGTTCAGGTTGTTGGTGGTGCCGGTCTTTCCTGCCGCGGGCCTGCCGAGCGCCCTTGCCCTCATGCCCGTGCCGCGCTCGATGACGCTCTGAAGGAGGCTCGTCATAATGTAGGCCGTCTCCGGGCTTATTACAGGGGTAGAGAAGGGCTGGTCCTCCTCAAGCACGGCCCCGGTCCGGTCCGTTACCTTCGTAAGGTACATCGTCTCGGGTCTCACCCCCATGTTGGCGAGGGTCGCGAAGGCCGTAGTCATCTCCTCGAGCGTTACGGCGGAGGAGCCGAGGGCGAGCGATAGGTCGCGCGCAAGGGGCGATTCTATCCCGAGGAGCTTCGCGTAGTTAAGGACATGGTCTATGCCTATGTCCTTCAAAACCTTTATGGTGATGATGTTCCGGGAGCGGGCTATCGCCTCCCTGATGGTCGTCGGCCCCTCGAACTGCTCGTCGTAGTTCCTCGGTCTCCACTGGGATTCCTTTATCGCCTCGTCGAATACGAGAGGGGAGTCCATGACGATAGACGCCGGGGTGTAGTTCTTGTCTATGGCCGCGGTGTAGATGATGGGCTTGAACGAGGAGCCGGGTTGTCTCATGGCCTGCGTTGCCCTGTTGAACTGGCTTTTTGAAAAGTCCGCGCCTCCGACCATAGCCCTTATCGCCCCGGTCTCGGGCTCTATGGCGAGGAGGGCGGCCTGCGCCGATGGCTCCTGCTCGAGCTTAAGCGGGAGTATCATGGAGTTTTGCGGGGGCTGATACTTTACCATCACCTCGACGACGTCCCCGGCGTGGAATATCCTGGATATGTCCGTCTCGGGCTTGCCGCCGTTGGGTGTGTTGGAGGGGTTATATAGCTTCGCCCATTCGAGGTCCGCGCCTGTCACGACCCCGTGCCTGGTCCCTATATCGACCATGAGCGCGGGGTTCCCGGCGTTTACTGCGGTGACGAGCCCCTTGTATATCTCGCCCTCTTTAAGGGGCTCGTATTGCATCTTTTTATCCGCCTCCGCCCGGAAGGCGTCGGCCTCTTCCTTTGTCTTGAGCGCGGTCACCGGCCCCCTGTAGCCGTGTCTCTTGTCGTACTCCCGTAATCCGTCTCTTACGGCGATGTTCGCGGCCTTCTGCGCTTCCACGTCGAGCGTCGTGTGCACCTCGAGCCCGCCCTTGTAGACCGCTTCCTGTCCGTACTTTTCCTCGAGATAGATGCGGATGTTCTCGGTAAAATACGGGGCTATGCCGAGCGAGTCCGCCTTCCTGGGCTTGAGTTTCAGCTTTTTGGACGCCGCCTTCTGCGCATCTTCCTTTGTGATGAAGCCTTCTTCCACCATCCTGCCGAGGACGAATTCCTGCCGCTTTCTGGCAAGCTCCATAGAGGCGTACGGCGAGTACTTCGAAGGCGCCTTTGGAAGGCCCGCGAGAAGCGCGGCCTCCGAGAGGTCGAGGTCCTCGACGTCCTTGCCGAAGTAGGATTCCGCGGCTGTCTGGACGCCGTAGGCCCCGTTGCCGAAGTATATCTGGTTAAGATAGAGCGTGAGTATCTCGTCTTTCGTGAGGTGCTTTTCTATTCTGTAGGCGAGGATCGCCTCCCGGACTTTTCTGGAGAGCTTTCTCTCCGAGCTTAAAAGGCTCTTTGCGAGCTGTTGCGTTATCGTCGAGCCGCCCTGGACGACCTTCCCGGCGATCAGGTTCTTGGCCATGGCGCGGAGGATGCTTATATAGCTTATCCCCTCGTGCTCGAAGAACCTCGTGTCCTCGGCGGCCAGAAAGGCGGTTATGAGGTGTGGAGGGATCTTGCTCAACGGCACTACGACGCGCCTCTCGATGTAGAACTCGCCTATGATCCTGTTGTCGTGGGAGTAGACGTTTGTGACGAGGTTCGGGTGGTAGTCCTCGAGGGCCACGAGCGAGGGGAGGCCCCTGGTGAAGTAGAAGTAAGTGCCGGAAATCATTAGGATAAAACCGGCGATGACAGCGATGAGGATCTTCAGGCGGCGCATCCGGAAATGATAGCAAAAACAGGGGGGTAAAGCAAGGTAAACGGGTCCGCAGAGACCGGTTTACCCCTAAATAATCCGGGCTTTATGCCTTATTTGGCCGCCTGTAAAATCTACGCAAGCCCGCGAGCCCGGCTATCCCGCTACCAAGGAGGAGGAGCGTCGAGGGCTCAGGCACTTCTGACGAACCGCCGTTGCTCGCCAGGCTGATTAGCTGGCCGTTGAAGTACGAGCCTCCGAAGTCGGTAAGGCTGTAGTAGTACAGGCTGAACCCGTTAAGGTCAAGGGAAGAGCCCGCGCTCAAGATCAGGTTGTCCACATAAAGGGAGGCGCCGGTGCCGCCGTTAAGGAAGATAGACCCTCCATCGCTGAGTTCGAGCGTGTCCCATGAAAAGCTCATGGATGACGCGCTGTCCCAACCCCCGAGGTAAAACTCGTGGAGGGTCGTGCCGGTAAACCCGAGATATGAGTCAGCCGTATACCAGAGGGATGTCTGGTCGCTGTAGTTCATGAGGTCGCCGGAGATGAAGAAGTTGTCCCCGGTCCCGCCGACGAGGTAGCCGGTCGGGTTGATGATGAGGTCGTCGAAATAGCTCGACGACGGGTCGCTAAAGTATTCGCCATTATTGACAAAGGTTCCGTTGAAGGTGATGTCGGTGTTGACGGCGTTAACCGTGCCGTTATTCGTGACGTTTCCGGTTATGGTCTTTGCGCCCGCGCCGCTGATGTTCAAGGTGCCGTTGTTTTCGAATGTCGTGGCGTTGGGGTCATAGTTTCCACAGTATGTGCATATATTCCCGCCTGTGGCGGTGATGTGACCGTTTCCGCCTGAGTAGTTGATGGTGCCGTTGTTTACGATGGTCCCTGCGTAGAGGCTGGCGATGATCAAGGAGTTCAGGTTGTATGTGCCGTTGGTGCCGATGGTCAGTGTGCCTGAGACCTGGTTGGAACCGCCGGTCTGATCGAAGACCCCGAGGCCTGTACCGATGCCGATGTTCTCGTTGGAGGCGGAAACGGTGCCTCCGCTCAAGTTATATTCGCCCGTGCCTGCGCCGGAGCCGACAATAAGGTTGGTGCTTACGATGTTCCACCCGCCTGATTGGTTGAAGACGCCGTTGCCGTCATGGCCTACAACCTCGGCCCCTGCCGAGAGCACGGAGGTCCAGCCGCCGCTCAAGTTGTATGTGCCTATGCCTGAACCCACATAGCCGAGGTAAAGCGCGCCTGAGACTGTATTTGTCCCGCTGTTTTGTGTAAAGGAGCCTACGCCCCCGCTTTGATAGCCTATATATTCGTTCACGGCCGTAATTGAACCGCCGTCCTGGGTGAACGTGCCTTCGCCATATTTTCCAACGTATATATCATCAGCAACGGCGAGCGTGGGGTTGCCCCCGAGGACGCCGATCATGGAATACGCGCCGCTTGAGCCGCTAAAGAAGCCTATGGTCAGATCGCCTGAGACGCTATTGAGCCCGCCCCATTGTGTAAATGTGCCGGTGCCTTCGTCGCCTATGGACTCGGACCCGGCCGTCAGCCACCCACCCATCATGGTATATGTGCCAGTGCCACTGTTATCATACCCGAGGTAAAGACTGTTCGTCGTGTTATGGGAGTTTAGCGGCGAGGTCTGGATGAACTCCCCGGTTCCTTCATAGCCTATGTACTGAACATTCGACGTAAGCTCCCCGGCCCCGAGGTTATAGGTGCCGTTTGAGCCGTAACTATGTCCGAGAAACAAAGTAGTGGCGTCATTGGTGGTATTACTGGAGCCTGTCGCTCCGTCATGGGTAAATACGCCGGAGCCGGAATCACCGATGATTTCGGTATCCGCAAAGAGGCTCCCGCCTGTGAGCGTGTATGAGCCGCTGTCGCCGTTCCCTAAACCGAGGACAAGGGAGTCAGAGCCGACGGTCCCGCCTGACTGCGCTACAACGCCGGAGCCAGCCCCCGCCCAGTAACCGCTCCCTGCACCTACACTGAAATTTACGGTATCTATAGAGGCGAATGGGGCCGTGATCTCGAGCGTGACGGTCCCGGGCGACCCTTCTCCGACCTTCATATCTTCAAGGGTGATGTTGGAGTTGCTGTCGTAGGTTACCGTGTAGCCGCCGGTTATTAGGCCAGGTCTCAGATAAACGCTATCCCCGCTTGCAGGCTGACCGCTACCTGACCAGCAAGCGTCCGCAGTCGTCCATGAACCACCCGAGCCGCAAAGCCCGGAATCCCAGAACTTGGGTTCCGCATTCGCTATGGAAAAAGACGTTGCCGAAAGGAGCAGTGCCGAGAGCGTCAAAAGCATCTTTCTTTTCATGGGATTCCCCTGCTATTCAACATGGGTTAAATGCAAAATCGGGCAAAACCTACTTGTCCGTACCTGCGCCCTTTGAGGCCGCCTCTTTTATGAGCTCGCCCACCTTGGAGCCGGGGGATACCGGCTCGATAAGGGTGACGTGCTTCGAGTTCACGAACATCATATCCGGGCCGTGCCACTCCTGCCCCCTCTTGATGAGCACGCTCCTAACTTCTTTTGTTTCTTTATTCGTCTCGCTCCTGACATAGAAGACATCCGTAAGCTCGATGAAATCGGAGGAGGGGGCCTTGAGCCTTCCAAAGAATACCTGGCCGTTGTCAAGGAAGACGGCGTGGTAGTCAGCCGTAAGCTTCCGGGGGAGCGTGCCGTCCACTGGGCCCTTGTCGCACCCCTCGGCCGTCATTATGAAAAAGGCCGCAAGCAGGGCCAGAAACGCGGTTTTGATATCCCTGGTTTTCATTTTATCTCGACCCCTCTTTAAATTTTTGCTGATAAAGGCATTATATTTAATGCAAAAAACGAACCAGTTTTTTAAATTTTTAACTTATTGATTTAATTGAAAAATCCCACTTTCAAAGGTATTTAAATCCTGTAAAGTGTAAAGGATATTATGGGTAGTTTTTTAAGCGAAGTGGGCGGCCTGCTAAAAACCAATAAGAATCCAATGGTTATCATATTTTCAGGGTTGTAAAATAAGTGGACACCTCAAAAGGCGTTGTCTATTGAAAAGTCCCTGTTTTTACGTTAAATTGGTATGATATGGTCAGATTAGAGGAAATCCTTGAAAAAGTAGCCGCCTACAACCCGTCCGCCGACCTCGATATTATAAAGAAGGCCTATGT
Organism: Deltaproteobacteria bacterium; assembly: GCA_016182655.1. GTDB lineage: Bacteria > Desulfobacterota > GWC2-55-46 > GWC2-55-46 > GWC2-55-46 > GWB2-55-19. The sequence goes on along the minus strand of JACPGB010000001.1, from coordinate 61,313 downwards.
CTTCTCCGGGGTCGTCCATCAGGGCCAGACGAGGATGTCCGGAGAGCCCTATCTTAACCACCCCCTTGAAGTAGCCAACATACTCACTTCCCTCAAAATGGACCCCGAGTCCATCGCAACGGGCCTCCTCCACGACACGGTCGAGGACACGCACACAACGATTGAAAAGATAGAGGAGGTCTTCGGCTCCGAGGTGGCGAACCTCGTCGACGGCCTCACCAAGTTGAGCCGGATGACCTTCGAGAAGAAGGAGGACCAGGAGGCCGAGAACTTCCGGAAGATGATACTGGCCATGGGCCGGGACATCCGCGTCATACTCATAAAGCTCTGCGACAGGCTCCACAACATGAGGACACTTTCCGCGCTCGACCCGACAAGGCAGAAAAAGATAGCGCGGGAGACGCTCGACATCTACGCGCCGCTCGCCAACAGGCTCGGCATCGGGTGGATGAAGTTCGAGCTCGAGGACCTCGCCTTTATGTACCTTGAGCCCGAGAAGTGCGCGTGGCTCAAAGACAAGCTCACGAAGGAGCGGCTCCAGAGGGAGAGCTACATAGAAGAGGTAAAGGGGATAATCGAGGAGAAGCTCAAGGAGCACGGGGTCTCGGGCGAGGTCACCGGAAGGTTCAAGCAGATATACAGCATCTTCAAGAAGATGAGCGACCAGGACGTCGACTTCGAGAACATCCACGACATCATCGCCTTCAGGGTCGTCGTGAAGGAGATCAAGGACTGTTACGAGGTCCTGGGGCTCGTGCATTCCTTATGGAAGCCGGTGCCGGGGCGTTTCAAGGACTACATAGCCATACCGAAGCTCAACCTGTATCAGTCTCTCCACACGACGGTAGTCGGGCCTTACGGGATCAGGATGGAGGTCCAGATACGGACCGAGGAGATGCACAGGATAGCGGAATACGGGATCGCCGCGCACTGGAAGTACAAGGAGGGGGTCGCGCCCGGGGGCAAGGACGACAGGAACTTCGCGTGGCTCCGGCAACTCCTCGAATGGCAAAAAGACCTCAAGGACTCCGACGAGTTCATGGAGTCGCTGAAGATCGACCTCTTCCCCGAGGAGGTCTTTGTATTTACCCCGAAGGGCGCGGTAAAGGAGTTTCCCGTCGGCGCGACCCCGGTTGACTTCGCGTTTGCCATCCATACCGACATAGGCAACAGGTGCGCGAGCGCCAAGGTCAACGGGCGGATGGTGCCCCTTAAGTACAAGCTCAGGAACGGCGACGTCGTCGAGATAGTGACCGCGCAGTCGCACCACCCGTCGAAGGACTGGCTGAAGTTCGTCGTGAGCTCCAAGGCAAAGGCGAGGATCAGGCAGTGGATAAAGACCGAGGAGAGGGAAAAGTCCATCGACCTCGGAAAAGAGATCTGCGAGAAGGAGTTCTTCAAGCACGGCGTCGAGTACGCGAAGCTCCTTAAGACCGGGGAGCTCGACAAGATAGGGAAAGACCTTGGGTTGAAGGATCTGGACAGCCTCCTTGCGTCCATCGGTTACGGCAAGGTCTCGATACACCAGATACTGGGGAAGATACTGCCGCCCGAGAAGCTCGAACAAAAGCAGAAGTTCTTTTTCAGGAAGGTGCTCGACAAGTTCAAGTCCAAGCCCACGAGGAACGCGGTCATCGTAAAGGGCGTAGAGGACGTGATGGTCAGGTTCGCCAAATGCTGTAACCCGCTACCCGGAGACGAGATAGCCGGGTTCATAACGCACGGGCAGGGGGTGGCGATACACGCGATGGGGTGCTCGAACCTCATGAATATAGACAACGAACGCAAGATCGACGTCGAGTGGGACAAGAAGGCGCGGACGACGAGGCCCGCTAAGATAGAGGTCCTCTGCCGTAATGAAAAGGGGTTGCTCGCCGAGATGACGAACGCCATAAAGGCCGCTGACGCCAACATCTCGAGCGCGGACATAAAGACCAACCAGGAGAACAAGGCCGTCTGCACCTTCGAGGTCGAGGTAAACGACCTCCAGCACCTGAAATCCATCATAGCCGGGCTACAGAAGATAAAGAAGGTCATAAAGGTGGAGAGGCTCCGGGGGGTCGCCAAGGACTCGGAGGGGACGGTCTGATGTTTTGTTTGTCATTCCCGAGGTTTTTATCGGGAATCCAGTTCTAACAAGGACAGGAGGTTTGATGCAGAGAAAAGAGATAAAGACCGACATGGCCCCGAAGGCGATAGGGCCGTACTCCCAGGCCGTGCAGATAGGCCGGCATATTTATCTCTCGGGCCAGATACCGATAGAGCCGATGACGGGCGAGGTCGTGCCGGGGGACATCAAGATACAGACGAGGCAGGTATTACGGAACCTGCAGATGGTCCTCGCCGAGGCCGGCGGGGGACTAAAGGACATAGTGAAGACGACGGTATTCCTCAAGGACTTATCCAGGTTCGCCGACATGAACGGAGTGTATGGAGAGTTCTTCACGCCGCCTTACCCGGCGAGGGCGACGGTGGAAGTAAGCGCGCTCCCGAAGGGCGTCGAGGTAGAGATAGACGCGATAGCAGTGATCGAGGATGAAGGGTAGGGCGTGTCTGGGTGGTTAGAAGTCGAAAATCATCCCCAATAAGATACTTCCCATCCCTTGACGGGAGGGGATTAAGGTGAGGGTGACTGCTCGGCACAGGGCCAGAGTATCCGGAGACGACTTAAAATCTAAACATCCCGCTATCGTTGGATATGAACTTTGCCCGTCCGGCCAGGACTATCTCCTGTTCCCCTAAATGCCTGAAGTGCGCAAGAGAGAACAAAAAACCCGCCTTTCGGCGGGTCCTGTAAGCGAAAGAGGTTGGAACGGATCAGACGGCCTTGGTGACCGCGCCTGAGCGGATGCATCTGCTGCAGACCCTGATCTTCTTTACCTTGCCGTTCTGAAGGGCACGGACGGACTGGAGGTTGGGGTTCCACCTCCTCCTGGTCTTGTTATGGGCGTGGCTGACATTGTTGCCGAATGTCGGGCCCTTTTTGCATATGTCGCAAGTGGCTGCCATCTGGATCTCCTCCGGGGAAAATTGTAATCTAAAAAAAATAGCACAAAAGACGGGACTCTGCAAGGGATTTTTGAAGTATAATGAATAATAGGGCAAATAACAGGGGGCTCGCGCTCATTGCGGCGCTCGTCGCGTCCTACATCATATATCTCTTCTCCGGCTTCATCGGGGACGTCAGGGCGATAGACGCAATCGAAGCGAGGGGAAAGGCCGACGCAATAGTCGTTCTCACCGGCGGGCTCGGGAGGACGGAAGTCGGGCTCTCGCTCCTGTCCTCAGGCTCTGCAGGGGTGATGATATTGAGCGGGGTACACGAGGACGCGGAGCTGGATTCTATCTTTTTCAAGAAAAAACTTAGTGAAAAAGACAGGTTAAGGATAATACTTGAGAAAAATTCTCGCTCTACTATGGAGAACGCCATCGAGGTGAGGCGCATATTCGAGGAGAGGGGGTACAGGTCGATGGTCCTCATCACCTCCGCCTATCACATGAAGAGGGCGCTCTACCTGTTCCGGCGCATAATGCCGGATGATTACGTCATAATGCCTTACAGCGTGGATTCTCCAAACTTTGACGAGACGAGGTGGTGGGGGTCTACTTCACTCGGGCTCCTGACGATAGAATTCCTTAAATTCTACTGGTACGCCGCCGGGTTCGGCATAGGGGCGTACCACTTTTAAGGGCTTTTTGAAAGGAGGGTCTTATGTTTTTGGCGCGTTCGCATAAAAAACCGGTTTTTCTGTTGGTTTCGTTAATCCTCCTGGCAATAACGCTCGGCTTCGACTATCCGGCAAAGAAGATACTTCCCCTGAAGGACGCTACAGGCGGGGGCGGAAGTGGCGAGGCCGTAATTGAGAGGATGGGCACCACCTATGGCCAGAGATCGATCGGCATCGACTTATCCGGCCTCAAACCCGGCTCGGTCTATACGGTTTGGTTGGAGAGGAAGGAGCCGAGGGAACTGAAACCCCTCGGGGTCGACGAGCACCACTTCAAGACAGGCGCGGACGGAAAGGCGCGGTATGTGACGCAGTCGTCCGAGTACGATATCGACAACTTCCACTGGGACTATATTACCATCTATTACCACCCTGACGGAGACCTGGGGAACACGAAGGACATGACGCTTGCCCTCAAGGGGGATTTGAAGTACGGGTGGCATACGTAACAAACGGCGGGACGGATGAGTCCCGCCGTTTGTTGCATTTGACAGGCGCGGGCTTAAAGTCTACCTCCCCTGGCCCCTCCTTGTAAAGGAGGGGATTTTTTTTATTCCTCCCCTTTACAAGGGGAGGTTAGGAGGGGTGTATTGAGGTTTTTCGAAGGAGAATTGTCGGGGTTAGTTAGCAATAGCCGTAAAGTAAAGGGAAAATCCCTCATGAACCTATATTGAAGACGTTAACAGTTTCATCTGAAACTTTTCCTCACTCAAACTGGATTAGATTGTTTATTACGGTATCTTTATTGTTTATACTTTTAATCCTGAACTCAGACGAAATCCGTGCCCCAGTTACGGGATTCCTATCGTAAAGGCCTTCTATTGTAAAGGCTTGCACTTCTCCATTTTTCCAATACAATTTGGCTCGGTCCAATTTGCCTCTATAACGCCTTTTCTCCTCACTTGTAAGCAAGTAATCAACTTCCTTCTCCCAAATTTCATCATACATTATATTAAGCTCAGGTAACGAATCTCGAAGCAACGTCTGTTTGGCGATATCGGTCTGCTCATTGGCATATTCTAAATAAGGTCCCCAAATTTTCAAATGAATGTTTCCTGATTTACTGATTCTTCTTGCATTACTCCAATCACCAAAGAAAGATGACTTGAGAAAAGCTTGTTTAACAGATTTCTTATACATACTCTTAAGCTCATTATCCTCAATGAAAAGGTAAGGTCTCGCTTTGCTAATAACTCCCTTGTAATCTTTTTTCTGATAAGACGCATCTAACTGGGCCATAAAGCTAGCCCTATTCTCAGTAAATTCCTTGCGGAATTTCTCCACGGCAGCTTTCCGTTTAGATTGTAATTTTGCCGATATCTGGTTGTCTTGAGGTTTTTCAGATTTAGAGAACAACTGATTAATTCCGCTGATGATTGTCATTGCGACTATGAATATAGCGAAACCGATCAGGACTTTCCCAATTCTCTCGAAAGAAATTTCTTTTTTTTCTTTATTCTCCTTTGAGGTTTTATTAGCACAAATGACACACCTTTTGGGATAAAAAGGGATTGTTAGAAGCCAAAGACCCCCCGTTAAGATACATGCAAAAAAAGTTCCCCACCCTAAAGCTCTTTTAAAGCCCGTTTGTCTATTACAGCTGGAGCAGAAAGCGTTTTTCATAGAGACCTCAAAGGTTTTAATCTTTTATACATTAAATGAAGAAAATATCAATAAAAATCCTCTTTTGATGATGTTTATAAGGTGGTAGCCGTAGGTCGGGTTAGCGGAGCGTAACCCAACAAATCCGTTTTTCCGCGCGTGTCAGTTGTCAATGCAATATTACCCTAAACGCCCCCGCCTCAGACCTCCAGCGTCTCTCCCGGCTTCAATATCTCCACCCTGACCGGCTTTCCCGCAAGCCCTTTTCTAAACGCCTCCGGGTCCTGTTTTATCACATCGAATGTGTTGTAATGCATGGGGACGGCTATCTTGGGTTTGAGCATCCCCACGGCCCTTATGGCGTCCTCCACCCCCATCGTGAAGTTGTCGCCTATGGGGACGAGCGCGCAGTCGATTGAGTTCGTCTCTCCTATCAAGGCCATGTCAGAGAAAAGCCCGGTGTCTCCTGCGTGATAAATGGTCTTACCGTCAATCGTTACGAGAAACCCGCACGGGTTTCCGGTAGCGGCGGTGTCGGTCGATGAGCCGTGGTGAGCGATCGTGAGTTTCACCCTTCCGAACGGAAAATTGTGTCCGCCTCCGATGTGCATGGCGTGTCCGGTGGCCCCCTTTGCAAGACAGTAATTGATGAGCTCGAAGGTGCCAATTACCGGCGCGTTGTTCTTCTTCGATATCTCGACGGCATCACCCAAATGATCGCCGTGGCCGTGCGTGACGAGTACGGCGTTAACGGTAACATCCTTCGGTTTTATTTTGGCGAGCGGGTTGCCGTTGAGGAACGGGTCTATTATTATGGATTGACCCTTGCCTTCTACTATAAAGCACGAATGGCCCTGATAGGTGAGCTTCATCCGGGATACCTCCGTCGCGGATTTCTTAAAGATATAAAGATTTCACCCTCCCCATAATCCCCTCCCATCAAGGGAGGGGAGAAAAAACTTTGCTAAAACCCCTTCATCTCCACTCCATCTTTTTTGAGTAGTGCGGCCGTCACACCCATGCCCGGCTCCTGCGCGCCTTTTTTAGAGATGAGCGCAACGCCGCACGAGGGGCTCTTTTCTTTCAGAAACGCGGCGCGCGCGCCGGTCAGGCGAGCTATCTCAAGGACCGCTTCCGCGCCACTTAAGAATGCGGCTGTGCAGTCGCGCCCCTTTTCATCGACCACGCGTGAAGAGCCATTCAGCACATCAGTCCCATCGCCGTGGTCTATCTCGGCCCTCGGCCTCGGTGTCGGGAGTCCGCCAAGCTCTTCGGGACATACAGGGAAGGGGATTGCGCCCTGTAGCTCTTTCAGGGCCTCTGCGCTTAGCGCGTCGCCTCCGTCGTAGCGGGTCTTTAGGCCCATGAGGCAGGCGCTGACGATTACTGTTTTTGTCATTTTAAGACTATATCAGGGGAGGGTCTTGTCCGCAAATATAGAGACCGGCGGGTTCTCGAGCGCGCCGGTCGGCTCGGGGCCGTCTTTTAAAACGACCCTCCGGCCAAGCACTTGCAGGCGTCCTTCTCCGATGATGTGGATAGCCTCGGGGTAGATGCGGTGTTCTTCATCGAGGATGCGCTTGCTTAAGGTCTCGACGGTGTCGTTGTCTTTTACCGGGACGACGGCCTGTATGATGATGGGGCCGCTGTCGACGCCTTCGTCCACAAAGTGGACCGTGCAACCCGAGAACTTTACTCCGTGCTCGATAGCTTTCTTTTGTACATCGAGACCGGGAAAAGAGGGAAGGAGCGCTGGGTGGATGTTGATGATGCGCATGGGGAAGGCTTCGAGCATCGGGCGGGTGATTATGCGCATGAACCCGGCGAGGACCACGAGGCCCACACCATACTTCTTTAGCCTCGCCGCAAGCTCGGTATCAAATGATTCGCGCGTTAGGAAGTCTTCTTTTTTAATTACCTCGGTCGCTATGCCGTGCTTCTCCGCGCGCTTAAGCGCGAAAACATCGGTCTTGTTCGATATGACGACCTTTATCCTCGCCGAGCACTTTTTCGTTTCGATCGAATCGATGATCGATTGCAGGTTAGTGCCGCCGCCTGAAACGAGGACGCCTATATCGACCATTACTTTCCTCCGAAAGGAGGCCCAATGATCTCTACATCCTTTTCACGGGGCTTCCTGGAGGCGATCCTGCCGATGAGGTAGGCCCGTTCGCCGGATTCCTTTAATGCCTTTATCGCGCCTTCAGCGTCTCTCTTCCTTACGACGATGACAAGCCCTATGCCGCAGTTGAAGGTGCGGAACATCTCCTCTTCCTCTATTTCCCCGCCCTCCCTGATGAGCTCGAATACCGGGGGCATCGGCCAGGCGCCTTTCTCGATGACAGCCTTTACATTCTTTGGCAGTACGCGCGGGATGTTGTCGAGGAACCCGCCGCCGGTTATGTGGGCCATGCCGAGGACGGCGTATTTCTTGAGGAGCTTTAATACCGGCTTTACATATATGCGCGTCGGCGCGAGCAGTACCGAGCCGATGTCTTTTTTAAAGCCCGGAGGCGTGTCCTTTGGTTTAAGGCCCAGCCGTTCGAACACGACCTTTCTCGCCAGCGAATATCCGTTGGAGTGAAGCCCGCTCGAGGCAAGGCCTATTATGGCGTCGCCGGGCCTTATCTTCGACCCGTTTATTATATTTTTCCTGTCGACGACACCTACGGCGAAACCCGCAAGGTCATACTCTCCGCTCTTGTACAGCCCCGGCATCTCGGCGGTCTCTCCGCCTATGAGCGCGCACCCGGCGTCCTTGCAACCTTTCGCAATGCCCTTAACGACCTCTGAGGCGCGCCTTGCGTCGAGCTTGCCTGTGGCGAAGTAGTCGAGGAAGAAGAGCGGCTCGGCCCCGCTCACAAGTATGTCGTTTACGCTCATCGCGACGAGGTCTATGCCGACGGTATCATGCCTGTCGGCCATGAAGGCTACCATGAGTTTTGTGCCGACCCCGTCTGTGGATGATACGAGTACCGGGTCTTTGAGGCCTTTGAACCTCGCGGAGAATAGCGCTCCGAACGCGCCTATGTCCCCGATGACTTCCTTTCTGTAGCTCGACCTTACATGCGGCTTGATGAGGTCTACGAGCCTCATCCCTTCGTCGATATCGACCCCTGCGTCTCTGTAGGAAAGTGGTTTTTTCATAGCTATATAGATTAATCGAAACGATTTTCAAAGTCAATGAGTCCTCGCCGGACGGGCAAAGTTCGTATCGAGACGACTTGATTAGTCACTCCTCGTAGCTTCCGGAGGACATTGGCCCCGCGCCGAGCGGTCCTCGGGGACGGGCAAAGTTAGTATCGAGACGGCTTGATTAGTCACTCCTCGTAGCTTCCGGAGGACATTGGCCCCGCGCCGAGCGGTCCTCGCCGGACGGGCAAAGTTCATATCCAATGGTGAACGGGCAAAGTTCATATCGAGACTGTTTGAAATAGTCTCCGCAGGATATTGGCAACGCGCCGTGTGGCTCCTTTCATTCCCCCCTACGCACATTTTTTTGTGCCTCTTTGAACAGAAAACCATTCATTGCCATATACACAGGATTTGAACCAAAGGTCTAATCCTTTCAATTTTTTTGATGTTTTTAAAACAATGGTTGTTGGCACCGCTGTTGCACTACATAAAAAAGCAAATCCGAAAAGCATGGAGAGCGGGGGTGGTCGATTTACCGGTAAGGGTGTGGGTTTAGGGAAGGGTATTTTGCCACGCGCTTTCAACCAGTTTTGAGCGTTTTGGCATTAGGCCCGGTCAGCCAGTCAATCTAAAGGAGGTAGAGGATGCGTATCACGGAGATCAAGGTCCTGCCGGTGGACGGTGACGAGAAGCTCAAGGCCTATGTGACTATCAAGCTCGACGACTGCTTTGTAGTAAGGGACATGAAGATCATCAAGGGGACTACCGGCTACTTCGTCGCCATGCCAGCCAAGAAGATGAAGGACGGGACTTACAGGGACCTTGTGCACCCTCTCGACAAACCCACCCGCCAGAAGCTCGAGGAACTCATCCTCGACGAGTTCAACAAGGTACAGAGAGATGACGTAAGGACCTCCCTTCGGGAGGTCCATTAGAAGCTCCTTTTTTAGCACCCAGGTCCCGCCCATCCCGTCCGCCCCCCTTTCGAGGGGGGCGGACGGCGTGTTCCTGTAAAATAAATTGAAAACTTATACCTATCGCGCCGAATGGGTCTTCAGAAATAGTTGACCTTTTTTGATTAATATGATGAAATAACTGAAACCTCAAGGCCCCTGGCTTGCAACGCCAAGGGCCTTTGCCTTATAGGCGCTGGAACAAACGCGACTTATATGATATATTTTCGTTGCGCTCAATAACACTTGAAACCGGGCGCGCATTTCAACAACCGGAGCAACAGTGGCATCTTTATATGATTCCCGTGGGGTAGACGCCTGAGGGTCGCTCTCATACACGACTGGCTGACAGGCATGAGGGGCGGGGAGAAGGTCCTTGAGGTCCTTTGCGAGATATTCCCTGAGGCGGACCTCTACACCATAATCCATGTCCCAGGCTCGGTTTCGGGTATAATTGAGAATAGAAAGATCGTAACATCATTTATCCAGAGGCTTCCGGGGGCAAGGTCGCGGTACAGGTCGTTCCTGCCCCTTTTTCCGATGGCCGTGGAAGGGTTCGACCTCTCGGGCTACGACCTCGTGGTATCGAGCAGTCACTGCGCGGCCAAAGGGGTGTTGCCGCCGTCGAAGGCGCTACATGTCTCGTACATGCACACGCCCATGCGCTATGTATGGGACATGTACAACGACTACTTCGGCCCGGAGAGGACGGGTTTTTTCAAAAGGAAGGCGATAGGCGTATTCTCTCATTATCTCCGTATGTGGGACATCACATCGAGCGCGCGGGTCGACCATTACATCGCCAACTCCGCCCATGTGGCAAGGAGGATCGAGAAGTTCTACAGGAGGGGGGCGGCCGTAATACACCCGCCTGTGGATTGCTCGAGGTTCAGCGCAGGCAAGGGGGACGGGGGCTATTACCTCGTCGTCTCGGCATTCGCCCCTTACAAGAGGATAGATATCGCGGTCGAGGCATTCAACCGGCTCGGCAAAAGGCTCGTCATCATCGGCTCGGGGCAGGACGAGAAGCTACTTAGGTCGAAGGCCTCAAGCAACATAGAGTTCCTCGGCTGGAAGTCTGATAAAGACCTCGCCTCTTACTATGCAGGTTGCAAAGCGCTCCTTTTTACCGGCGAGGAGGACTTCGGCATAGTCCCTCTCGAGGCCATGGCATCCGGCAGGCCCGTCATAGCCTTTGCGAGGGGCGGGGCGCTGGAGACGGTCGTAGCGCCTGGTTCAGGCGAGGAAGGGCCTACGGGGCTGTTTTTCAACGAGCAGACAGCCGGGTCCCTGATCGAGGCGGTAAAGGCCTTCGAGGCGTCCGAGGCGTTGTTCGTCCCCGAACGCATAAGGAGACACGCGCTTAAGTTCGACAGGCCCTTGTTCAAGGAAAGGCTTAAGGAACATATCTTCGGGTTATACAACGGTCCTCGGGTGAAGGAGTACGATGCTTAAGAAGCACAGCCAGCTTTTTGAGTCCCTGCTATTCATCTCGGATCTCCTCATAATAGCCTTTTCATGGGTAGCCTCGTTCTATATAAGGTTCTATTCGGGGCTCCCCGTTGAAAAGGGCGTGCCGGACTTCTATCTATACTGCCTTCTCCTCATCCCCATAATCGTCATCTGGGGCTTCGCGTTCAAGGGCTTCGGCCTGTACCGCCCGAAGAGGATCGGCTCGCACCTCTCCGAGGTATTCGACATCACGAAGGCGTGCGTGATCTCGGCCCTCATACTCATCTCCATCACCTTCTTTTTCCGCCATTACGAGTTCTCCAGGCTCGTCTTCGTCTTTTTCGTGGTCATCAATATCATCTCGTTGAGTTTTGCCAGGTGGACCTTCAGGGAGGTCTTGAGGTACTTAAGAAGGAAGGGCCATAACCTCCGGTTCGCCGTTATCGTGGGCACAGGGGAGCCGGCCTTGGCGGTGGTCAAAAGCCTCGAGCGCCACCCCGAGGTCGGCATAAAACTCCTTGGCGTGGTAGGCACCAAGGACGAGACCGTCGGGTCGAGCGCGGGCGGTGTCCCGGTGCTCGACACCTACAAGAATTTGAAGTGGCTCATCGTAAGCAGACGCATAGACCAGGTCTTTATCGCGCTTACCTGGGAAGAGCACGCGAAGGTTGTAGAGGTGCTCTCTCTCATAGGCGACGAGGCCGTTGACATAAAGGTCATACCCGACCTCTTCGAGTTCATGACCTTGAGGGGAGGGGTCGAAGAGTTCGACGGGATGCCGATACTGAACCTCCAGAACTCGCCCCTGTACGGCTGGAACATGATATTCAAGCGCTCGGCCGACGTGCTCTTCGCATCATTTGCGCTCGCCGTGGTAGCCCCTGTCATGCTCGCCATTGCGCTCCTTATAAAGCTCACCTCCCGGGGCCCGGTCCTCTTCAGGCAGGAGAGGATGGGCATCGGGGGCGACACCTTCCAGATACTCAAATTCCGCTCCATGAGGACCGACGCCGAGGCCTCCACAGGCGCCGTCTGGGCCTCCAAGGACGACCCCAGGAGGACGAGGCTCGGTACTTTGCTCCGCTCAACGAGCATCGACGAGCTGCCCCAGCTATTCAACGTCCTCAAGGGAGACATGTCGCTCGTCGGGCCGCGCCCGGAGAGGCCGGTCTTCATACAGGAGTTCAGGAAGAACATCCCCCACTACATGCTCCGCCACAAGATGAAGGCGGGCATCACCGGCTGGGCGCAGGTCAACGGCTGGAGGGGCAATACCGACCTCGGAAAGAGGATAGAGCACGACCTTTACTATATCGAGAACTGGTCGCTCGTATTCGACATCAAGATACTCTGGCTCACCATCTGGAAAGGCCTCATAAACAGGAACGCTTACTGATGATGGGCGCATCTTTCGAATGATAAAGGCCCCTCTACTCGGTCTCTTCTCCTTCATACTCTTCCTCGCAGTCCATGTGATCGTATTCAGGACAAAAGAGCTTAAGGGGCGGTTCCGCGCGCTCGTGATAATATTCCTCTCCGTCATCCCCGTATATCTCATCGGGTACTGGCTCATCCCTTCAGGCTACATGGTGCTTGCGCCCCTCGGAGATTCCCCGGCCGACCAGTGGCTCTCCCTCGAGACCGTCTACAGGCTCACATGGTGGGGTAACTTCCTTACCGGGCTCGGCCTCTACGTCTTCCTCTTTCTCGGCTACTGCCAGTTCTACTTCATAGTCGACAGGTCGATATCCGTCAGGATCATGATAGAGATCGAGGACTCGGCCGCAAGGAAGATGAGCTTCGAAGAGATCAGGAACGCGTATCCGTTCGAGGGGATATTCAGAAGGAGGCTCGGCCACATGGTCGAGGGCGGATACCTGAGGGACGAGGGCGGCTTTTATTCGAACACAGGGAAGGGCCGCGCCGAGGCGCTCCTGTTCAGGTTTTTAAAGGACTTCCTCAGGCTCGGAAAGGGCGGGTAGGCGTTTTCCATCAATGGCGCCTTGATCCCGTCATACATTAATTGATTGCATAAGAACCGATACTTTGGTATCTTTTTCAGGCACTTGGGGCGCGTTTTCGAGATTTATTACCTTGCGCGACGGTTATTGCTAATAACAACGGAGGTTCCGGTTATATGAATATCTGCGTCATCGGCACAGGTTATGTGGGGCTTGTCACGGGGACCTGCTTCGCCGATTTCGGCGTCAATGTGAGCTGTGTGGACAAGGACGTATCGAAGATAGAGATGTTGAGGCGCGGCGAGATACCTATTTACGAGCCCGGTCTTAAGGAGCTCGTCGACAAGAATATTAATGAAAAGAGGCTCACCTTCACTACCGACTTGAGCGACGCCATAAAGAAGTCGCTCGTCATATTCATCGCCGTAGGCACCCCTCCCCGCGAGGACGGCTCCGCCGACCTCTCTTATATAGAAGAGGTCGCCCGGACCATCGCGGAGAACCTGAACGGCTACAAGGTGATAGTGACCAAGTCCACGGTCCCGGTCGGCACGGGGTCTCTCATTGAAAAGATAATATCGAGCGAGCAGAGGGGCGAGTTCAAGTTCGACGTCGCCTCCAACCCCGAGTTCCTCCGCGAGGGCTCGGCGCTCGAGGACTTCATGAGGCCGAACAGGGTCGTCATAGGCGCGAGGTCCCCTCAGGCCGTCGCCATCATGAAAGACCTCTATTCGCCCCTTTATCTCATCGAAACCCCGTTTGTCGTAACCGACATAGAGACCTCCGAGCTCATCAAATACGCCTCCAACGCCTTCCTCGCGACGAAGATATCGTTCATAAACGAGATGGCGAACATATGCGAGAGGGTAGGGGCGGACATACACATGGTCGCCAGGGGCATGGGCCTCGACCACAGGATAGGGCCCAAGTTCCTCCACCCCGGCCCCGGCTACGGCGGGTCGTGCTTCCCCAAGGACACGATGGCGATAACGCGGATAGCCAAGGCCCACGGCTATACCTTCCGGATAGTCGAGGCGGTAATAGACGTAAACGACCGCCAGAGGGAGATCATGATAGGCAAGATAAGGACGCTTGCCGGCGGGCTCAAGGGCAAGAAGTTCGGCGTCCTCGGGCTCGCGTTCAAGCCCAATACCGACGACATAAGGGAGTCCCCGGCCATGGACATCGTCGCCCACCTCGTCTCCGAAGGGGCGACGGTAAAGGCCTACGACCCGGCCGGCATGGAGAACGCGAAGAGGGTCGTAAAGGCCGGTGTCACGTTCTGCAACGACTCATACGAGGTCGCCGAAGGCTCGGACGCCCTCATACTTATGACCGAATGGAACCAGTTCAGGAAGCTCGACCTTGCGCGGATAAAGACCCTCCTTAAAGAGCCGAGGATAGTCGATCTCAGGAACGTCTACGAGCCTGAGGCGATGGCGAAGCTCGGGTTCGAGTACGTATCGGTCGGAAGGAAAGACAGGCACGTAGAGAGGCTGGGCGGGGTATCCGCACCGGCGCGGGAGAGGGTCTGAACTGAAAAATTGTATTGACTTGAGTCTTCCTCAGGTGGTATCAGTAGAAGAGTGAAGAGATTCGGCAATGAGGGCGGGTTCTCAAGGCTAAAGACGCTTTTCTGGGTCTCATTTTTCGGTCTCTCCATTTACGGGGCCTGGGTCGTAGCCCCTCCATGGCTCGCGTTTTGGATGCTCAAGACCGAGATAGAGGACGAGGCCAAGATAGCCCACATGTACTCGAATCAGGCCTTGCAGAAACGCATACTCACGAAGGCACATGCCTGGAGCGTGCCGATAAACGAGGACAACCTCGAGATAGTGCGCGGCCGGGACTTCATCTCCATCCAGGCGGATTACACGGTCACATTCACTTTCTTCAACAGTTACGAGAAGCAACAGAGGTTCTACATAGATGTATCCAAGCCGCTCAAGGACGCGAGCGGCGTCCTTTAAGGCAACCTCTAAAAAATGTCATTTTTAGCGGCAGCCTGAATAAAATAAAATGCACCCTTTAAATTAATCCTGCGAGATTAAAAAGGGAGAGAATATTGAAGCCTATCTGCACAAAAACCGGACCTTCGCGCCTTCACAACGGCGCGGAGGTTTTTTTATGCCCTGGAGGGAGCCTATGAAGACCAGGGTCGTAATGGACGAGATGGCCATAGAGCGGGCCATCGCCAGGATCGCCCACGAGATATTAGAGAGGAACAAGGGGACGGAAAGGCTCGTCCTCCTCGGCATCCCCACGAGGGGCTACCACCTCGCGCTCCGTCTCCAGAAAAAGATAGAGGAGATAGAGAAAGCGGCCGTCCCCGTGGGCGCGGTGGACGCCACCCTGTACCGCGACGACCTCGGCATAAAGAAGACCCAGCCGTCGCTCAAGAAAATGGAGATACCGATCTCCATAGACGGCAAGGTCATCGTCATGGTCGATGATGTGCTCTATACCGGGCGCACGATCCGCGCGGCGATGAACGCCCTCATGGACTTCGGGAGACCGCTTGCAATAAAGCTCGCCGTACTCGTCGACAGGGGGCACAGGGAGCTCCCCATAAAGGCGGATTATATCGGCAAGAACCTGCCGACCTCGGCCAAAGAGGGCGTAAAGCTCCATTTGAAAGAGGTCGACGGGGTTAACGAAGTCGTTGTCACCGAGGAGGACTAAGGCGCGGATGAGACTTAAACGCAAAGACCTCCTCGGCATCGAGGAGCTCGACAGATCCGAGATAGAGCAGATACTCTCCACGGCCGAGTCCTTCAAGGAGGTCTCGGCAAGGGAGATAAAGAAGGTCCCCACGCTTCGGGGCAAGACCGTCATAAACCTCTTTTACGAGCCTTCCACCCGGACGCGGACCTCCTTTGAGATAGCGGCCAAGAGGATGAGCGCGGACGCGGTAAATATATCGGTCTCCACGAGCTCGGTCACAAAGGGCGAGACTCTAAGGGACACCGCGAAGAACCTGGAAGCGATGAGGCCCGACTGCATAGTCGTCAGGCATTCGTCCTCGGGCACGCCGGAGATGCTGTCAAAATACGTCTCCTGCTCGGTCGTGAACGCCGGGGACGGCGCGCACGAGCACCCGAGCCAGGCGCTCCTCGACATGCTCACCGTAAAGGAGAAGAAGGGGCGTATCGAGGGGATCAAACTCTCGATAATCGGCGACATCACGCACTCGCGCGTCGCTCGGTCGAACATATACGGGTTTACGAAGCTCGGGGCGGAAGTGACCGTCTGCGGCCCGCCGACGATGATCCCGCCGGGAATAGAGAAGCTCGGGTGCTCTGTGACGACCGACATGAATGCGGCGCTACGAGGGGCCGATGTTGTGATGATGCTCCGCATACAGATGGAGAGGCAGAAGGAGTCGCTCTTTCCGTCGGTACGCGAGTATTCGAGGCTCTACGGGCTCGATGAAGCAAAGCTTAAATCTGCGAAGGACGACGTGATAATATTGCACCCCGGCCCCATAAACCGCGGGGTCGAGATATCGTCAGAAGTCGCCGACGGGCCGTATTCGCTGATACTCGACCAGGTGACGAACGGTGTGGCCGTCCGCATGGCGATATTCTACATGCTCCTCGGCGGCACGAGGGAGGAATCGCTCAAGTGAATAGACTCGTTATAAAGGGCGGGCGTCTCATCGACCCGTCTGTGAATGTAGACGGCCTTTTTAATATCTACGTCATGGGCGGGCGCGTCGGCACGATAAAGCCGGCTGACAAGGACACGACCGAGCTTGTCGAAGGCGCGCCCGGGCTCGAGGTGATAGACGCAACGGGCCTTGTCGTGCTCCCCGGTTTTATCGACGCGCACACTCACTTAAGAGAGCCGGGCTTTGAATACAAAGAGACGATAAAGACCGGGACGCAGGCGG
The DNA here is from genome assembly GCA_016182655.1 of Deltaproteobacteria bacterium. Lineage (GTDB taxonomy): Bacteria > Desulfobacterota > GWC2-55-46 > GWC2-55-46 > GWC2-55-46 > GWB2-55-19. Next base: position 44,590 of record JACPGB010000001.1, on the reverse strand, counting down.
CCTCAGCCGGCGGCTTTACTTCAGTCCTCTGCATGGCTAACACCAACCCGGTGAACGATAACGAGTCGGTGACAAGGTATATATTGGACAAGGCAAAGGCCGAGGGCATTGCGAGCGTTAATCCGATAGGCGCTGTGACGGTAGGGCAAAAGGGCGAGCGTTTGACGGAGTTCGGGGAGCTTAAGAATGCCGGGTGCGTGGCGTTATCCGACGACGGCGTACCAATAACCGACGGGACCGTCATGAGGCGCGCCCTCGAATATTCTAAAATATTCGGTCTCCCGATAATAAGCCACGCCGAAGACCCCAGGCTCGCTCTCTCAGGCGTCATGAACGAGGGCGCGGTATCAACGCGCCTGGGACTCAAGGGCATACCGAACGCGGCGGAAGATACGATAGTCGCCCGCGACCTGTCCCTCGCCGAGCTCACCGGAGGCAGGCTCCACATAGCCCATGTCTCCACCAGGGGCGCGGTCGAGCTCATAAGGGCGGCCAAGGCGAGGGGCGTGAATGTCACGGCTGAGGCGACCCCGCACCATTTGACGCTGACCGATGAGGCCGTATCCGGCTACTCCACCTTTACCAAGATGAACCCGCCGCTCCGTACTCAAGATGATGTGGACGCGCTCCGCGCGGGCCTCAAGGACGGCACCATAGATTGCATAGCGACAGACCACGCCCCGCAGTCGACGGTAGAAAAAGACGTCGAGTTCGACAAGGCGGCTAACGGCATCGTCGGGCTTGAGACGGCCTTTTCGCTCGCGTACGGGCTGGTTGAAGAAGGGATCCTTACTCTCCACGACATCATCCGCGCGCTCACGATAAACCCTTCGAAGGCGTTCTCTCTGAACAAGGGTAGCCTCCGCGTCGGATCGCAGGCGGATATCGCAATAGTCGATTTGAACAAGACATGGACCGTAGACCCGAGGAAATTAAAATCGAAGTCGAAGAACACGCCTTACGCCGTTAAGACTTTGAAGGGCGTCGTGGTAAAGACGGTTGTAAACGGAAGTGTCGTATACGACGCTTCCAAAGTAAATTAGTAGAGAGGTAGACGATTGAGAAAGGCCATTCTGGCGCTCGCGGACGGGACCGTATTCGAAGGGACCGCCTTCGGCGCGCAAGGCGAAACGACAGGAGAGGTGGTATTCAACACCTCGATGATGGGCTACCAGGAGGTCCTGACAGACCCGTCCTACAACGGGCAGTTGGTCTGCATGACATACTCTCAGCAGGGCAACTACGGTATCAACGAGGAAGACATAGAATCAGTAAATCCCTGGGTCGAGGGGTTCATCGTAAAAGAAGCCTGCATGTACCCATCCAACTGGCGCTCCACCGACAGTCTCATGGGCTATCTCGCTCGCCACGGCATAGTCGGGATATCCGGCATAGATACGAGGGCGCTTACGCGCATAATAAGGGACAAGGGCGCGATGCAGGCGGTGATATCCACGACGGATCCGGATTATAAGCGGCTCGTCGAGAAGGCGCGAGCCTCCAGGGGGCTCGTAGGCGTGGACCTTGTTAAGGCCGTCACCTGCAAGGGCCCCTACAGATGGGAGGAAGAGCTCTGGAGGATCGGTCGCGGATACCCGCATGGGACTGCCACGAAGCGGTTCAAGGTCGTCGCCTACGACTTCGGGATAAAGAGAAATATATTAAGGAACCTCGCCGAGGCAGGGTGCGACGTCGCGGTCGTCCCGGCCTCCACCCCGGCCGAGTCCGTCCTGCAATCCAACCCGGACGGGATATTCCTGTCCAACGGCCCCGGAGACCCGAGTGCGGTCACATACGCGAAAAAGAATGTCGAGAAGCTCATCGGCAAGAAACCGATATTCGGGATATGCCTCGGACACCAGATATTGTCGCTCGCGCTCGGCGGCAGGACATTCAAGATGAAATTCGGCCACAGGGGAGGGAACCAGCCGGTGCAGGACCTGACGACCGGCAAGGTCGAGATAACCTCCCAGAACCACGGCTTCGCGGTGGACAGCGAGTCGTTGTTCGGCATCGTCGATATCACTCATATCAACCTGAACGACAGGACGGTCGAAGGGCTTGCCCATAAGGAACTGCCGCTCTTCTCGGTCCAGTACCACCCAGAGGCCTCCCCCGGCCCGCACGACTCGCAGTACCTCTTCAAGAGGTTTGTCGACATGATGGAGGCTTCGAAGAAGTAGGAAATATTACGGACACAGGTCCTTTTTTAACGGAGGGTTGTTTGCCTAAGCGTACGGACATAAAAAAGATACTCATCATCGGCTCGGGGCCGATCGTCATAGGGCAGGCATGCGAGTTCGACTATTCGGGCACGCAGGCGTGCAAGGCGTTGAAGGAAGACGGCTACGAAGTCGTACTCGTCAACTCCAACCCGGCGACGATCATGACCGACCCGACGCTCGCGGACAGGACCTATATAGAGCCTATAACCGTCGAGATGGTAGAGAAGATCATCGAGCGCGAGAGGCCGGACGCGCTTCTGCCCACGATGGGCGGGCAGACCGCGTTGAACGTCTCGGTCAAGCTCGCCGAGGCCGGGATACTCGATAAGTATAACGTCGAGATGATAGGCGCGAAGCTCCCTGCAATAAAGAAGGCCGAGGAGCGGGAGCTCTTCAAGCTCGCGATGCAGAAGATAGGGTTGGAAGTCCCGAGGTCCGGGAACGCCCGTAACTTTCCGCAGGCGATGGAGATAATCGAGCGCATGGATTTTCCCGTCATCATCCGTCCGTCCTTCACGCTCGGCGGCACCGGCGGAGGCATCGCCTACAACAGGCAGGAATACGAGGAGATGGTCAAGTACGGGCTTGAGGCGTCCCCGGTAAGCGAGCTTTTGATAGAAGAGTCGGTCATCGGCTGGAAGGAGTTCGAGCTCGAGGTGATGAGGGACAAAAACGACAACGTCGTCATCATCTGCTCGATAGAGAACTTCGACCCAATGGGCGTACACACCGGCGACTCCATCACCGTCGCCCCGGCGCAGACGCTTACCGATAAGGAATATCAGCTCCTCCGTGATGCATCGATAAAGATAATACGCGAGATAGGCGTCGATACCGGCGGCTCGAACATCCAGTTCTCGATGAACCCCGAGAACGGGAAGATATATGTGATCGAGATGAACCCGAGGGTCTCTCGATCATCCGCCCTGGCGTCCAAGGCCACGGGCTTCCCGATAGCGAAGATCGCCGCGAAGCTCGCCGTGGGATATACGCTCGACGAGATACCTAACGACATAACCGAGAAGACCCCGGCCTGCTTCGAGCCGACCATAGACTATGTGGTCGTGAAGATCCCGAGGTTCGCCTTCGAAAAGTTCCCCAAGGCAGACTCGACGCTCACCGTCCAGATGAAGTCGGTGGGTGAAGCTATGGCAATGGGCAGGACCTTCAAGGAGTCGGTCCAGAAGGCGGTGCGCTCGCTTGAAATAGGCGGCCACGGGTTCGACAGGAAAGTGAGAAAGACCCGTAGCGAGGTCAACTTCAGGGCCACGCCGGATGAGCTCGACGCCATAAAGAATATGCTCAAAACCCCGCAAGCCGAGAGGCTCTGGTATATAATGGAGGCCTTGAGGGTCGGGATGCATGTCGATGAGATACACGAGTTCACCAAAATAGACCGTTGGTTCCTCCATAACTTGAGAGAGATAGCCGAGATCGAAGAGGGGATAGGCAGGGCCGCGTCCATCGGCGCGACGGTCCCGCCCGAGATGCTTAGACGCGCCAAGGAGAACGGCTTTTCCAACAGGACGCTCGCCACACTCCTCAACAAGACCGAGCACGAGGTCATGGCCTTGCTTGAAAATGCCGGGATAGAGCCGGTCTTCAAGACGGTAGACACCTGCGCGGCCGAGTTCGAGGCATTCACGCCTTATCTTTATTCCACCTACGAGCGGCCGTTCTTCAACATCTCCGACGGGTCGAAAGAGCCCGAGTGCGAGGCCGCTCCGACGGAGAGGAAGAAGGTCATGATACTCGGCTCGGGCCCTAACAGGATAGGGCAGGGGATAGAGTTCGACTACTGCTGTGTTCACGCCTCGTTCGCGCTTAAGGAAGAGGGGTTTGAGTCGATCATGGTCAACTGCAACCCCGAGACGGTTTCTACCGACTACGACACCTCGGACAGGCTATACTTCGAGCCTTTGACATTCGAGGATGTCATGGCTATCGTCAAAAAGGAAAAACCTTACGGCGTTATCGTTCAACTCGGGGGGCAAACGCCCTTAAGGCTCTCTGTCCCGCTCGAGAAGGCCGGGGTAAAGGTGATAGGCACTTCGTCGGATTCAATAGACATGGCGGAGGACAGGGAGCGGTTCGACGCGCTCCTTGAGAGGCTTGAGCTTAAAAAACCCGAGAGCGGCACCGCGCGCTCCATTGACGAGGCGGTAAGGATAGCAGGGACCATAGGCTATCCGGTAATGGTGAGGCCCTCTTACGTATTGGGCGGCAGGGCCATGGAGATAGTCTACGACGAGATGAGCCTTATAAACTATATGACGCGCGCGGTCGAGGCCTCCCCGGAGCACCCGGTGCTCGTCGACAGCTTCCTCCAGAACGCCGTAGAGGTCGACGTCGACTGCATAAGCGACGGCGGGACCGTCGTCATCGGCGGCATCATGGAGCATATAGAGGAGGCCGGGGTGCATTCAGGGGATTCCGCCTGCTCGATACCGCCGTATTCTCTCGACGCTTCGATTCTGGATGAGATAAGGCGGCAGGCGAAGATCATGGCTCGGGAGCTTAAGGTCGTGGGCCTCATGAACGTCCAGTTCGCGGTAAAGGACGGCGTAATATATGTGCTTGAGGTGAACCCGAGGGCTTCGAGGACGATACCCTTCGTCAGCAAGGCGATAGGCCAGCCGCTCGCCAAGCTCGCCACAAAGCTCATGGTGGGGCGCACACTTAAAGACCTCGGCTTCACCGAGGAGATAACGCCGTCCTACACATCGGTCAAGGAGGCGGTCTTCCCGTTCATAAAGTTCCCCGGGGTGGATACGCTCCTCGGCCCGGAGATGAAGTCGACCGGAGAGGTCATGGGCATTGGCGAGGGCTTCGGAGTCGCCTTCGCGAAGTCCCAGATAGCGGCAGGGAACAAGCTCCCGCAAAAGGGCATGGTCTTCATAAGCGTCAGGGACGCGGACAAGGCGGAGATATTAAATGTAGCAAGGGACCTCTCGGACCTCGGGTTCAGGCTCATCGCCACCGGAGGCACGGCGCGGTATCTTAAGGAGCGCGGCATAGAGGTCGAGAGCGTCTACAAGGTCACTGAGGGCAGACCCAACATAGTCGACAAGATAAAGAGCAGGGAGATAGCGATGGTCATCAATACGTCGTTTGGCGCGAAGAGTGTCGCAGACTCCTATTCCATCAGGAGGTCGTCGATCGACCTCGGGCTCCCTTATTTTACGACAGTCGCGGGGGCACGGGCCGCGGCGCACGGGATAAGGGCCATGCTCAAGGGCGGGCTTGATGTTAAGTCGGTGCAGGAGTATCACGAGGAACTCGGCAATTACGCCGCAGGCTCACGCAAGCCGGAAGTCCCAGGCCGCGCATAGATGCAGAAGATAATCAAATCGCTGGGCATAGTCTTCGGGGACATAGGCACCTCCCCGATATATACCCTTACGGTCATATTCCTCCTGACCTCTCCTACGCCTGAGAACGTTACGGCGATCCTCTCTCTGATCGTCTGGACTCTCGTCACTCTCGTTACGGCTGAGTACGCCTGGCTCGCCACATCCCTTTCCCACAAGGGCGAGGGAGGCACGATAGTCCTCAAAGAGATACTCGTCCCGTATCTCAAGACCGGCAGGAGCATAGCCTTCATAACGCTCCTCTCATTTCTCGGCATCTCTCTCCTCGTCGGCGACGGCGTCATAACCCCGGCGATAAGCATCTTATCCGCCGTCGAAGGCACGCTCCTAATCCCCGGCTTCGAGGACGTAAGCCAGGGGAAACTCATACTCGTCGCCGCGATGATAGCCGTCCTGCTTTTCGTCTTCCAGAAGAGGGGGACCGAGAAGGTCGCGTGGGTCTTCGGGCCCTTGATGCTCGTATGGTTCGGCGCGCTCGCGCTCTCGGGGATAGCGTCGATATATTACTCCCCGTCGGTCCTCTGGGCCTTGAGCCCCTACTACGGAATAAAGTTTCTTTTGACCAACGGCCTTGCCGGTTTCATAGTCCTCTCCGAGGTCATACTCTGCGCCACGGGAGGCGAGGCGCTCTACGCCGACATGGGGCACCTCGGCAGGTGGCCGATAGTCAAGGCCTGGTACATCGTCTTCGTCGTCCTCATTATCAACTACCTCGGACAGGGCGCGTTCGTAATGAGGAACCCCGATACCCATAACGTCCTCTTCGAGATGATATTCAGCCAGGCGCGCCTCCTCTACGTGCCTTTCCTCCTCCTTAGCATTTGCGCGACTATAATAGCCTCGCAGGCGATGATTAGCGGCATGTTCTCGGTAGTATACCAGGGCATCACCACGCACATAATGCCTCTTTTCAAGGTCGATTACACCTCGACGGAGATGAGGAGCCAGATATACATACCGTTCGTCAACTGGTTCCTCCTCGCATGCGTCATATTCATCATGTATGAGTTCAGGGAGTCGCACAACCTCGCCGCGGCCTACGGCCTTGCCGTTACCGGGACCATGAGCTTGACCGGCATCATGATGACATGGATATTCTATATCCGGCGGAACTTCCTCCGCGCCCTTGTAGCGGCCCTGGTGACGGTTATCAACTTTGTCTTCCTCTTCGCCAACCTCTTCAAGATCCCGCACGGAGGCTACTGGTCGATAATAATCGCCGCGCTCCCGTTCGCGCTAATCCTCATCTATACTATAGGCCAGAAGAAGCTTTACAGGTCGCTCCGCCCGCTTAACCTCGACGCCTTCCTCATAAGCTACAACCAGATATACAAGGCCCTGCCGAAGATAAGGGGCATGGCGCTATTCTTTGCCAAGGACGCCAATGACATAGCCCCGTACATAGTCCACACGATGTTCAAGAACAACATCATATACGAGGACAACGTCATCGTCTCAATCGTCAGGTCTGACGCGCCCTTCGGCTCGAATTACTTCTTCAGAGAGCCTCTCGCGCCTGGGCTACGCGCTTTCGAAATACAGGCAGGCTATATGGAGGTCATCGATGTCGAGGCCGTGCTAAAGGAGGCAGGCCTCGTCGAGAAGACCATATTCTACGGTGTCGAGGAGATTACGACCTCGAACATCGTATGGAAGATATTCTCTCTTATCAAGAAGCTCACCCCGACATTCCTCATCTTCTATAAGCTCCCGACGAACAAGCTCCACGGTGTAGTAACCCGCGTGGAGATGTGACCGGTGGGGACGCGAGAGGGCGCAAACGAAACGCTCAAGCGCATAATCGAGTCCCTCATGAAGCCGCTCGGCTTCGCCTCCAGAGACCACTTCTCTAAAATAGAATCGCTTAAAGGCATCGAGCCGCTCGCAAACAGGCTCATCGAAGAGGCCGATGCCGCCAGCGGCCCCGGCAATACACTCTCAGAGCTCAAAGAAGCCTTCAAGGGTTTCGACTCTCTCTCAAAGGAAGACAAGATAGAGCGGGTAAAAAAGGCCCTCTCTATCGCTTCATCCATCTTGAGCCCGTCGCGCAAGAGGCCGGTTCTCACGGCCCTGAAGGCGAGAGAGTCTTTAAAGACTCTCAAGGTCCCGCTTTCGTCCGTAAAGGGAATAGGCCCGAAGCTCTCGGAGCTTTTCGCCAAAAAAGGGCTCTCTACCGTCGAGGACATCCTCTACTTCCTGCCCATCAGGTACGATGACAGGAGGGACATAAAGCGGATAAAAGAGCTTCTGCCCGGAGTCCACGGCCTTACGACAGGGGAGGTCCTTGCCTCCGGCGAGGCGCGTTACGGAAAAAGGAGAGTCTTCGAGGTGGCGCTCGGCGACGGCTCGGCGATACTCAAGCTCAAGTGGTTCAACTACCGCCCTGTATATATGAGAAACAGGTTCAAGAACGGGCAGAGGCTCATCGTCTTCGGCCCAGTATCGGCCTTCGGCTTGCAGAAGGAAATAATACACCCCGACATAGAGCTTTTTGACGAAGAGGACGCCTCACAGGCCCCCGGCATAGTCCCGATATATTCCCAGATAGAGCGGTTCCATCAGAAGACCGTAAGGAAGATCGTAAAGGACATAGCCGAGAGGTATTCGGCCTACGCAGTAAGCGGCGCGCCGGACTCCGTCATGGACGCGCTCGACCTCCCGGACTTATCCGACGCCTTCCGCGCCCTACACAAGACCACGGGGTTTGAGGACGACATTAACACGGCAAAGGCACGGAGGGCCCTCGTCTTCGACGAGCTCTTTGTGTTGGAGCTCATGCTCGGACTTAAGAAGAGAGGGGCTAAAAAGGAAGAGGGGATCGCGTTAGCCGGAAAGTCCGTGCTTGAAGGGCGTCTCCGGGGGCTCATACCGTTTAACCTTACGCGCGCGCAGGAAAAGGTCTTAAGCGAGATAAAGGCCGACATGGCGTCCCACCACCCGATGAACAGGCTCGTGCAGGGCGATGTGGGCTCAGGCAAGACGGTCGTAAGCTTTGTAGCCGCGCTGACCGCGGTGGAAGCCGGATATCAGGCCGCGATAATGGCCCCGACCGAGATACTCGCCGAACAGCACTACCTTAACATCCACAGGTACGCCGAGGCGCTCGGCATAAGGGCCATGCTCCTTAAAGGCGGGCTCGGAAGGGCCGAAAGGCGGGAATCCCTTTTTGCCGTTAAAGAGGGTAGATGCGACCTCGTCGTAGGCACGCACGCGCTCATTCAAAAGGACGTCGAGTTTGCTCATTTGGGCCTTGCCGTCATCGACGAACAGCACCGCTTCGGGGTCGTCCAGAGGGCTGTGCTCAAGAAAAAGGGCTGGCGCTCAGGCGAGGGGGTCTCACCTGACATACTCATTATGACGGCCACACCTATTCCGAGGACGCTATCGATGACAGTATTCGGCGATCTCGATGTCTCGATAATCGACGAGCTCCCGCCGGGTAGAAAACCTGTCGCAACTCGCCTTATCCGTGAAAAGGACAGGAAAGAGGCATACGACATAATAAGGCGCGAGCTTGCAGGCGGCTCCCAGTGCTACATCGTCTACCCGCTTGTGGAGGAGTCAGAGGAGCTGAGCCTCAAGGACGCGACCAACATGAGCGAGCACCTGCAAAGGGACATATTCCCTGAGCACAGGGTGGGGTTGCTCCACGGCAGGATGGACGCAACCGAGAAAGAAACGGTCATGGACGCCTTCAAGAAAAAGAGGCTCGATATACTGGTATCCACTACCGTCATAGAGGTCGGCGTGGACGTGCCGAACGCGACCGTCATGCTCATAGAGCACGCAGAGAGGTTCGGGCTCGCGCAGTTGCATCAGCTGAGGGGCAGGGTCGGGAGAGGGGAGAAGCGCTCCATCTGTTTGCTCCTTGCCGCGTGGACAAAGTCCGAGGATACATTCAAGCGTCTCAAGGTCATGGAGGAGACGAACGACGGCTTCAGGATAGCGGAAGAAGACTTGAACATCCGGGGCCCCGGAGACTTCATCGGCACGAGGCAGTCGGGCCTCCCGGACTTTCGCATGTCAGAGGCGCTTACGGATGTAAACCTCCTCAAGACCGCGCGCGAGGAGGCGTTTAGATTCCTTGAGAATGACCCGTCGCTCGGAAGCCCCGAAGGAGGGCGGATAAAAGAGGTTTTGAAGGCGCGGTGGGAGGGGAGGCTGGAGCTTGCGGAGATCGGGTAGCAGGCGCTCAAAAGGTCCATCTGCTTTGTTGTCTTCGTCGTTCGTCACTGCGGCGTACAAAAGAGTACGCCTCCCTCCTCGCTCCTCGACGCCTCGCATCTGGAGCTTTTTGAGCAGCCTGAACTTGCGTATGATTGTTTCTTTTTGCCCAATAACTTCCAATCGGAGGTCACTTTGGACTTTACGATTATCTACAGAGTCTTCTACGAGCCAATTAAAGTTTTCGAGGCCATAAGGGACAGGTACAATGGGGAGGTGAAGGTCTTTGTAATATTTGTTTTTGCTGTATTTGCAATATTTGCCATCAAGGGTACAACTAAAGTTTTTTATCCAGATGTGCTCTACGGTGTCTTGTTTGGCTTTTTTATGGGGGTCTCCGCCACGGGTGGCCTCCTGATATACCCGCATCTTATTGAGTCTGCCTGTATACATTTTTTCGGTGGAAAGAATAAAGGACTGAAATTCAGGCAAGTCTTTGCTATGATGCTTCTGGCATCGACTCCGCATCTTGTATATGCAATCCTGAGAAGCTTTATAGATCACACTTTCTTCGGGCCTGCCGTAATTTTCAAGCACCTATCTGGCTCAGACCCGGTACTTTACGGGATGATATCGAGCGTCAATGTATTCTCGATATGGAGAGCGGTCCTTTTGTGGCTTGGGCTGGGAACTCTGCTTAAACCTGAGAGGGGCAACCTCGCCATCATCGTCTTAGTTATTTATGTTCTGGAAATTGGCATCGGAGGATTTGGGCGCTATGCCTCAATTATTCTGAAGGCAGATTGAAATGGTCGGCTTTGCAGAAAAAGATAAGTTTATCAAGTAGTTGCCGGAATTGCTTGATAAGGAAAATTAGTGATAAGTATTTTTGCCAGCTCCCTTTTCCATTGACTTACTCCTCCCCGAAATAGTAAATTTATAAATTCCAATCGCCTTAATCCTACATACAAAGATGGGAGTAATTCAATGGCCGACATAATGCCTTTTCAGGGTGTGCTGTATAACGCGGAGAAGGTCAATGACCTTAATAAGGTCATGGCCCCGCCTTACGACGTCATCCCGCCGAAGAAGCAGGACGACTTATATGCGAGGCACCCGCAGAACGTCATAAGGCTCATCCTGAGCAAGGGCGCGGACGGGGACACAGAGGGCAACGACAGGTACTCCCGCGCCGCGGCGGACCTCAAAAAATGGCTCGCCGACGGGACCCTCACAAAGGACGATAAGCCCGCCATCTACTACTATACCCAGACCTATACCTTGAAGAGCGGCAAGAAGCAGACCCGTAAGGGCTTCATCGCGCTTGCCAGACTCGTCGACTTCGGCAAAGGCATACACCCGCACGAGCGGACCCTTTCCGGCCCCAAGGCCGACAGGCTTAAATTGATGCAGGCCTGCAATGTCAATTTGAGCTGTATATTCTCTCTCTATTCCGAGCCGTCGCTTGCAATAAACCGCGAGCTCGACTCCGCCGCTAAAGGCCCGGCCTTGATAGATGTCGCCGACGACGACGGGATAGAGAACCGTCTCTGGAGGATCGCCGACCCCGAGACGGTAAATAAGGTCGTCGAGGCCATGAAGGGCAAGCCCCTCTTTATAGCCGACGGACACCACAGGTACGAGACCGCCCTCAACTACAGGAACATGATGAGGGAGAAGGAGACGAACCCCACCGGGCTCGAGCCTTATAATTATGTGATGATGTATTTCTCCAACATGGACGACGAGGGCATGACAATATGGCCGACGCACAGGGTCATCCACAGCCTCCCCTCCTTCGACCCGGCAGGTTTTCTCGCCGAGTGCGCCAAGCACTTCGACATAGAGGAGTTCCAGTATGATAAAGCGAACGAGCCGACGGTCAGGGCGGCGTTTTTAAAGAAGCACGAGGAGGCCGGAAAGAGGGGGATAGCCCTTGGCCTCCACATAAGGGCGAGAGACGTCTATTATGTCTTCACCCTCAAATCAAAGGAAGTAATGGACAAGGTATTCGGGACTGCCATTCCCGAGCAGTTCAAGTCGCTCGATGTGACTGTCCTCCACTCGCTGATATTCAACCGCATCCTCGGCATCACGCAGGAGGCGCAGGAGAAGCAGACGAACCTCGTCTATGTGAAGAGCTACGAAGAGGCGCTCTCCGCCATGCAGAAGGACGAAAACCAGCTCGTCTTCCTCTTGAACCCCACGAGGATCGAGCAGGTAAAGACCGTTGCGGAAGCCGGGCTCGTCATGCCGCAGAAGTCGACATACTTCTATCCGAAGCTCCTCTCCGGTCTCGTCATAAACCTCCTTGGCTCCGCCCCGGCGGCGGCAGGCAGGTAGGCGCGGGTCTTATGCAGTCGTATGACTGTCGAAGTGAGCTTGCTTAAAACCAAATGCAAATATTCGATAGGCGGGGTTTTCCAACCCCGCCTTTTTTTTGAAGGCGCGTCCAAATGACTTCAAAAGACAAGGCTACTGAGAAAATCGGCCCGTACTCATTCATTCAGTCTGGCGGCCAGAAGGTCACGAACGACCCGCTCATGCTTGTGGATTTTGTATTGCCGTTAAATGACAACGACCGGGTGATAGACTTGGGGACTGGAGCGGGCATAATACCCTTTCTCCTTGCCTCGAAGTCGAGAGCAAAACGGATAACAGGCGTTGAGATTGACAGGGAGGCTTGTTCGGTCTTTGTAAGGAACATCGCGGATAACGGGCTTGAGCACAGGGTCGATGCGGTCCTGGCCGATTACAGGGCATTAAAATCGAAATATAAAGAGGGCGAGTTTTCGCTTGTCGTCGCGAACCCTCCTTACATAAAGGCCGGTGCCGGAAGGGTCTCTCCCAAACAAGACAGGGCGCTTGCGCGGACTGAAGTAGCGGGGGGCTTTAAGGAGCTTATTGAGGTCTCAAGATATCTCGCAGGCGATAAAGGCCGGATAGCCTATGTCTTTCCAGTCGCCCGTATTTTCGAGATGTTGGAAGAGGTGAGGGGGGCGGGGCTGAAGGTGAGGAGGCTTAGATTTATCCGCACGAGCCGATCAAAACCGGCGAAGCTGTTCCTTATAGAGGCGGGGAGGCAAGGCGGGCTTGTGATAGAGGAGCCGGTGTTAATCTGACTCTTCTCCCTTCGCCTTCCCCATTATCCTTTTAAGGATATCCTTAAGGCCCTTGTCCTTTATCCCCTTCGTCGCCTCTTCTATCTCTTTCATCTCTTCCCTGGTGAGCTCGCGCCTTATGGAAGGCAGAGGCGGCGGCGCGGGCGGCTCCGTCTGAACGACCTCACCGACCTTAAGTATCATCTCCTTGACCACAGGCTCGCCCAATATCCTGTTCAGCCGCTCGATTATCTCCCTCTTCTGGTAATTGAGCTCGGTCATCCATGGTGATGACGATACCGCGCAATGTAGAGTGCCGCCGATGAGCCTCTTTGGCATGGCCCTCTTGGCGATATTCGGCCCCACGCATTCTTTCCAGGCCTTTATCAGCTTGTATTCTTTTAGTTTTACCGCGATACTGAGGTTGGGAAAAGAAGACGAGAGGATGGAGTCTACCTTCAAGGCAGGGTCTTTCCCCGAGGAGCCCTTTCGCCACCCGCCCGGGCCGCGCCTCGTCATGCTCAGGAGACCCTTGATCTGTTGAGCCTTCCGCCGAGCATCTGGCCCAGGACCGCGCCGACGATAATAATGGGGATGACCTTTGCGCTGAAACCCGCCGCCGTCCTCAAAAGGAAGATCGCGGGTATGGGCAGGTGTATATAGAGGAACCACGCCAATGAGAATTTCCTGGTCTTTACCCTCAAATATCCGAAAGGAAGGTTCAGGACAAGCGCGGCTAAGACAATGAGAGAAAGGAGAAATACGGTATCCCAAGTAACCATGGCGCCTACTAAGGTAACAGATTGATAGTCATTATGTCAACTCCTCGACTGGAGGGGCATACTTCCCCTCCCTTGACGGGAGGGGATTGAGGGGAGGGTGAAATAAAGATGATCCCCTTACCCTCCGCCCTCTCCCACAAGGGGAGAGGGGACTCGGAAACCCTCTGTCACCCACCTCTTCGGCTGTTTCTGTCCAGGAATTAAATACCTTGACACCGGCCGTGTTTATCTTATATTATTATATAATTTGCGTAGTTCCGCGACGATGATAATTATCAAAAGGGCCTTCCTTATAAGCGGCGGAACGATATTTGGGCTATAATCTATTTGGTAAGTTCGTTGGGGGCAGAACAGGTGCAGAGCCCCTGAGGGACTTGTTTTTTCTAAGGAATACAGGTAGTTATGCTTGAGTCTTTATCGGATAAATTCAGGAAGATACTCCGCGACGTCAGGGGGCAGGGCTCCCTCTCCGAGGCCAATATCCAGGAGGCCCTGAAGGAAGTCAGGCTCGCCCTTCTGGAGGCCGATGTCAACTTTACGGTCGTAAAGGACTTCGTAGCATCGGTCAAAGAGAAGGCGATGGGGAAGGATGTCCTTGAGAGCCTCACCCCCGGCCAGCAGTTCACTAAGGTCGTCCACGACGAGCTTGCGAACCTCCTCGGAGGCGAGGACTCCTCTCTTGAGCTCAAGGGCAAGCCGTCGGTAATAATGCTCGTCGGGCTCCAGGGCTCTGGAAAGACGACTACCACCGCCAAGCTCGCCCTGCACCTTAAGAGCAAGGGGAGGAACCCCTATATAGTTCCGGCGGACCTTTTTAGACTTGCGGCCGTATTACAGCTCAAGAAGCTCTCCCAGGAGATAAAGGTAGACTGCTTCGACAGCGATAACTACAAGGACCCGGAGGATATTTGCAAGGAGGCGTTGAGGGTAGCAAGCCTTAAGGGCTATGACATACTACTTGTCGACACAGCCGGACGCTTGCACATTGACAATACGCTCATGCACCAGCTCGAGTCCTTGAAGGCGATACTCAAGCCGAGCGAGATATTGTTCGTCGCCGACTCCATGACCGGACAGGACGCGGTAAATACCGCCAAGGGGTTTAACGAGTCGGTCGGGATAACCGGCGTCATACTCACCAAGTTCGACGGCGACGCGAGAGGCGGCGCCGCGCTCTCGATGAGGATGACCACGGGGAAACCCATCAAGTTCATCGGCACCGGAGAGAAGGTCGACTGCATCGAGGTCTTCCACCCGTCGCGCCTCGCCGGCCGCATCCTCGACATGGGCGACATACTTACGCTCGTCGAGAAGGCACAGGCGACGTTTGACGAGAAAGAGACCAAGGAGCTGCAGAAGAAGCTCAAGAAGGACACCTTCACCCTCGACGACTTCAAGGGACAGCTACAGCAGATAAAGAAACTCGGTTCGATGGACTCCATACTCTCCATGATACCGGGCTTCAGCGCATTGAAACAGGCCAAGGACATCAAGATAGACGAAAAAGAGATATCGAGGATAGAGGCCATCATAAACTCCATGACGCCCAGGGAGAAGGCCGAGCCAGGGGTGTTGAACGCTTCCAGACGGCAGAGGATAGCCAAAGGCTCCGGCACCAGGGTACAGGACGTGAACAAGCTCATAAACCAGTACCAGGACATGCGGAAGATGATAAAAAAGCTCAAGGCCGCTGGCCCCAAGGGCATAAAGGGTCTTTTCCAGAAGTTCATGTAGGTTCGTTCAAGAAGAAAAACAAACGGAGGTAAGGCTTAAAATGGCTGTAAAGATCAGGCTCACAAGGCAGGGTGGCAAGAAGAAACCGTTCTACCGCATAGTAGTCGCGGACTCCGAGGCCCCGAGGGACGGCAGTTTCCTCGAGGTAGTAGGCCTCTACAACCCGATGTCGAACCCGCCGAAGGTGGAGTTGAAGGATGACAGGGTTTCGTTCTGGCTCGGGAAAGGCGCCACTCCGACCGACACCGTAAGGCAGATCATCAAGAAGGCCCAGAAAAGCGAAAAAGCAGCCTGACACCTCAGCCGTTAACCCGAGTGAACACGGAGGCATCGCATGAGGGACCTAATCGAGTACATCGCGAAGGCGCTTGTCGATCATCCGGAGCACGTCAAGGTGACTGAGATCGTAGGAGAGAGGACTTCAGTCATCGAGCTGGCTGTCGCAAAAGAGGACTTGGGCAAAATAATAGGCAAACAGGGGCGCACGGCGAGGGCGATAAGGACGATACTTACCGCGGCCTCGACGAAACTCAGGAAGCGCTCCGTTCTTGAGATCATTGAATAAGGACGGACTCGTCCCCATAGGGAAGATAATAGGCGTCCACGGCATCAAGGGCGAGGTAAAGGTCTTCCCCTACGGGGAACTCGAGGACTTCGAACTGAAGACCGTGCTCGTCTCGGCCAAGGAGGCTGTAAAGAGCTTCGTTGTCAAGCGGGTGCGGAAGCACAAGGACGTCTATATCCTCGAGCTCGAGGGTGTCTCCGTCAGGAACGACGCCGAGGCGCTCATAGGCGCGGAGGTGCGAGTCCCCAAGGACGACCTCCCGGAGCTCGACGAGGACGAGTACTACTACATGGACCTCGTCGGCATGGACGTCATGACCGACGAGGGCAAGTACCTTGGGTCGATCAAGGACGTCATATCGACCGGCAGTAACGACGTCCTCGATGTGGACGGGCCTTTCGGCCCGGTCCTCATACCGGCCCTCGACAACATAATAATCGAGGTGGACGCGGTCGGCAGAAAGGTCACGGTCCGCCTCATGGAAGGGCTCCTCCCCGGGGAGACGGAGCAGTGAGGTTCGACGTCCTCACGCTCTTCCCCGGTTTTTTCGACTCACCCCTCAGGCAATCCATCATAGGGAAGGCGGCGGAAAAGGGGCTACTTGTCGTAAAGACCTTTGATATAAGGGACTATACGACGGACAAGCACAGGACCACCGACGACTACCCCTACGGCGGCGGCCACGGGATGGTCATGAAGGTTGAGCCCGTGGCAAGGGCCCTCGATGCCGTATTCTCCGAAGGCGTGGCCGGGGGAGGCGTGGGGGATAAGGCAGTAAGCGGAGGAGATGTTTCGGCGATAGAGAAAACCGCGCCAAGGGTCATCTTGACTTCTCCTCAGGGCGTGCCGTTGAGCCATTCTCTCGCTCGCGAGCTCTCGAAGGAAGAGAGGCTCGTCATAGTATGCGGCAGGTACGAGGGGGTCGATGAGCGCGTAATGGAGCTTGTCGACCTCGAGGTCTCGACCGGCGACTATGTCTTGACTGGAGGGGAGATACCTGCGCTTGCCATCATCGACGCTGTCTGCCGTTTCATCCCGGGCGTGCTCGGGGCCGAGGCGGCTTCGGAACACGATTCGTTCTCTGACGGACTGCTTGAGTACCCGCAGTACACGAGGCCCGAAGAGTGGCAGGGGCTGAAGGTCCCGGAAGTCCTGCTCTCCGGCAACCACGCGGAGATCGCCAAATGGAGGAGGAGGGAGTCTGTAAAAAGGACTTGCCTTAAAAGGCCCGGGCTCCTTAAAAAGGCCGACCTTTCTCCGGCGGACGAGCTTCTGATAGCGGAGCTCGAAAACGAGGAATAGGGGGCCGGTAAAAAAACAGTCATCGCAAGCTGACGATGCGGTCTTGTTTTTTAAGGTATGATTATAAAAATGTTTGGCTTTTTTCCGGTCTTTGAATTATTATCTACGAACGAACAAAAACGGAGGGTAGTATGGGCGTAATACAGGAGATCGACAGGCAGTACATAAGGACGGACATCCCGGAGTTCAACCCCGGCGATACCCTTCTTGTAAGGGTGAAGATAAAGGAAGGCGACAAGGAGAGGATCCAGCCCTTCGAGGGTACGGTCATAAAGAAGCGCGGCAGCGGCATGAGGGCGACCTTCACGCTCCGCAAGGTCTCCTACGGCGTGGGTGTCGAGAGGATTTTTCCCTTGAACTCCCCGGCGATCGAGTCGATAAAGATCCTTAGCAGCGGAAAGGTCAGGAGGGCGAAGCTCTACTTCCTCCGCGACCTCAAGGGCAAGGCCGCAAGACTCAAGACCAAGTAATATTCGACGCCGATGTTTTAAATGTCCGAGGCGCGCGCGGAGTCCGCGCGCGCCTGTCTTTTCTTACCCCTTTCAAGCCTATGGACTTCCACGAGAACGAGGCCCACTCAAAAGGGAAGAGGCTCATCGCGGGCCTCGACGAGGCCGGAAGGGGCCCCCTTGCCGGGCCGGTCGTAGCCGCGGCTGTAATATTGGCCCGCCCGCTCCCGCTGGACCTCGGGATCCGCGACTCGAAGACCGTAAGGCCCGCAAAACGCACCTCCCTCGTCATCGATATCTACCTTAACGCAGTTTCAGTCGGAGTCGGCCTCGTCTGGCCCGTCGAAATAGACGCAATAAACATACACAGGGCGTCCCTTTTGGCCATGGATAGGGCCGTAGCGGCCTTGCGCGTTCGCCCCGACATGCTCCTCATAGACGGGTCGTTTAAAATAAACAGCGCCATAGACCAGAAGACGATAGTCTCCGGAGACGCCTTGAGCGTATCGATCGCCGCGGCTTCTATTATCGCCAAGACCGCGAGGGACCGGATAATGGACGCCTACCACCGCTCTTACCCCGTGTACAATTTTGCGTCCCACAAGGGTTATCCTACGAAAGAGCATTTGTCGGCCCTTTCGGCTCACGGTCCATCCCCCATCCACAGGCGCTCTTTCAGGGGTGTAGTACAGGGATGACGCCGATAAAGGGGATACTGAGGCTCCTGACCGGTGAACGGGGCGAGGACAGGGCCGAAGCGCTCCTTAGAAAAAACGGCTACAGGATAATAGAGAGGAACTACCGTTGTGCTCGCGGCGAGATAGACATAGTCGCGAGAGACGGAGAGACCATCGCATTCGTGGAGGTCAAGACGCGTAGCTCCGAGGACTTCGGCGGGCCCAAATACAGCGTCGATAAGAGGAAGCAGAGAAAGCTGACAGAGGTCGCCGTCCACTACATAGCCGAGCGCGGGATCAGAGACACAGACCTCCGGTTCGACGTGGTGAGCATAGTCGTAAAGGACGGCGCGTATAAGACAGAGCTTATAAAGGACGCCTTCGAGGCGGTGGAGGTGTAGGCCTTGCTAAAAGTCATTTGTCAGCCCGGAGGTGTAAAACGATAGGCGGGACTTTCCAGTCCCGCATCAGGCGCGGTTGGAAAACCGCGCCTATCGTCCGTGTATTTGTAAGAACAAAACAAAGGTCTTAATCGGGAATCCAGTCCTGACTTCTTCACCTGTACCATATGTCCGCCGCGCCGTCTTTGTCCTCATAGCGCGGGCGGTCGACGGAGGGCACCGGAGGGCCTTCCGTGCCTTTGGACATCTCCTGCTTGTGGGCCTCTTCGAGCCTCGAAAACCCCTGAGCCTTCGAGACCTTGAGCCTTCTGGCGGCGGCCTTAAGCTCGCCATCTCCGCCAGAGCCTTCCAGTATGGATATCACCCCGTCCATGTAGCCGGTGACCGCGTCCCTCAGGTTGTTGTATCGGGCCTCTCCGGGCTTTTGAGAAAGGTTTATCCCTTCTATCTCCTTTAATGCCTTCTCCTTGAGACTGTTCATCCGGTCGGTTGTACCGGCGCTTGCGGTCTCTCCTGCCATGTTTTCGGCCTCGTCGTGGAAGTCCTCGACCACCTCTGCCGCGGTCTTCGCGCTGTTTAGCTCTCCTGCGATTGCCGTGGATTTGAAGAGGGAGAATGTAAGGAAGGAGATGAAAACGGATATGAAGATGAGTGGTCTCATACCCAAAGTATATATAAAATCGAATCCGTGTCAAAGGAGGCTTTTTTTATTTTGAAACGGTCCCCTGATACTGTAATATTGAAGGGATAAGGAAGACTACATGAACGAACAACGGAAAAGGGTCTTTATAATAGACGGCAGTTACCTCATCTACCGTGCCTTCCACGCGGTCCCCGCGGCGTTCACCACCTCCGCCGGGCTCCCCACGAACGCCGTGTACGGCTTCACTCAGTCGCTCCGTAAGATCCTTAACGACTTCAAGCCCGAGTACATCGGCATAGCCTTTGATGTCAAGGGCCCCTCGTTCAGGCACGAGATGTTCACGGGATACAAGGCAGAAAGAAAACCGATGCCCGACCTCCTCTCGGTACAGATACCTTATGTAAAGAGGATGACCCGCGCCTTCAACATCCCGGTCCTCGAGAAGAACTCGTTCGAGGCCGACGACATAATCGCGACCATTGTAAAGAGGCTCGAGGGCGAGGGCGTGGATTGCGCGATCATCACGGGCGACAAGGACATGTACCAGCTCGTTGACGACAAGACCGTCATACTCGACTACCTCAGCGGCAAGGAACACGGATTCAAGGAGGTGATAGAGAAGTTCGGGGTAGAGCCGGGCCGCATAAGGGACCTCCTGGGCCTTGCGGGCGACACCTCCGACTCCATCCCAGGGGTCATGGGCATAGGCTTCAAGACAGCCGCGAAACTATTAAATGAATTCGGCTCTCTTGAGGGTGTTTTTGAAAGCCTGGAGTGCATTTCCAAGGAAAAGTTGAGGGAGAGCCTGAGGTCTTCCCGGGACACCGCGTTCCTTTCCAGAGACCTTGCCACCCTCCACCCCGAGGTGCCTTTTGAGTGCGGCCTCGATACCCTTAAGTACACAGGGCCTGACTACAAGGAGCTTGAGATACTTCTTAACGAGCTCGAGTTCAGGAAACTCATCAAGGAGATCGTCCCAGAGGAGCCATCGCTCGTAGAGGAAGAGAAGGGTGAGTTCAGTCTGATCACGGACGCCGAGGCTCTCTCAAGGGAGATAGCGGAAGTAAAAGACAGGGCCTCCATCGCGGTCTTTATGAAGGACGAAGGGCCGTTGGGCGGCGTTGCCGGGGTGGCGGTCGCCGCGAGGACCGACAAGGCCTTTTACGCGCCAGCCTCATCCGTCCCGGTCGAAACGCTGGCATCGATCATGAAAAACATGCTCGAAGACGGCATGATAAGAAAAGATACCGACAACGCCAAGGCGCTCCATATATTCTCCATGGGGCATTCGATAAAGGCAGTGGGTATCGGCATCGATACTTCCCTTGCCTCTTATGTAATAAACCCCTCGAAGCCCGGCCACACGATAGACGCGCTTGCGCACGAATACCTCGGCTCCGCCGTCGTGGAGGGAGACGTCGAGGATATGACGCTTGAAGAAGCGGCGTCTTTCGCGTGCAAAAAGGCCTGCCAGATCTTCAGGGTATCTGAAATCCTTGAGAAGGAACTTAAGGACACCGGGCTCTACAGGCTCTACAGCGAGATGGAACTGCCGTTATCCGAAGTCCTCGCCGGGATGGAGACCGCCGGGATAAAGGTCGACAGAGACCTCCTCTCAGACCTCTCAAAGGAGATGGAGATAGAGCTCTCCGCCATGGAAGGGCGTATATACGCCTCAGCCGGGATGGAGTTCAACATAAACTCTCCGAAACAGCTCTCGGAGCTCCTCTTCGAAAAGTTGAAGTTGAAGCCAATCAGGAAGACCAAGACCGGGTTTTCGACCGACGAGGAGGTTTTGACCCAGCTCGCGGCCCGGCACGAAGTCCCGGCCCTCATCATAGGGTTCAGACAGCTCTCGAAGCTCAAATCCACATATGTCGACGCTCTCCTCGAGCTCATCGACCCGGCAACGGGCCGCGTTCATACCTCTTTCAACCAGACGGTCACGGCAACCGGCAGGCTCTCAAGCTCGCGTCCGAACCTCCAGAACATCCCGGTAAGGAGCGGGTCAGCCGGGCGCATCAGGGAGGCGTTCGTCGCCGAGAAGGGTTTCAGGTTTCTGTCCGCCGACTACTCTCAGATAGAGCTCCGGATAGTCGCCCACATGTCCGGCGACCCGGTCCTCATAGACGCGTTCACCAAGGGCGAGGACATACACTCGAGGACCGCGTCGGAGGTCTTCGGGGTGCTCCCCGCGCTTGTGACAGGCGAGATGAGGAGGCGCGCAAAGGCTATAAACTTCGGCATCATCTACGGCATGGGGCCGTATGGCCTGTCCACCGAGCTCGGCATATCGATGAAAGAGGCGCTCGAATACATCGAGAGGTACTTTGTCCACTATAAGGCGGTCAAGGAGCTCATAGACAGGACCGTGGGTGAAGCCGCCGAGCGCGGGTATACGGTGACGCTCTTCGGCAGACGCAGGTTCATACCGGAGCTAAAGAGCCCCGTCGAGCAGACGATGAGGCTCGGCCAGAGGCTCGCCATCAACACGCCGATCCAGGGCACGGCCGCGGACATGATAAAGGCCGCCATGGTGACGATAGAGAGGCGGCTTAAGCAAGGGGGGTACGCTTCCCGGATGATACTCCAGATCCATGACGAGCTCCTTTTTGAGGTAGCCGATGCTGAGTTCGACGCGATCGAGGCGCTCATCCGCGAGGAGATGGAGGGGACTATAGAGCTCAAGGTCCCCGTTAAAGTCAACGTTAAGTCAGGGATAAACTGGAACGCCGTGGAATAAGCAGTCCTTGAATTTATAATATGTTGAAATATTCGTTATTTTTTGCTTCAGGGGCCTTCTCGGGGCGCGCGTGTCCCGCCCGTGACCCTTTCAGTTCAATAAAGCCTTGAAAATCATAAAAAGGGCTTGACGATAAATTTCTTTAAAGATATTATTAGAATTAGAAAAAATAGAACCTCTATCCCTGGTACCGGTTTCCGTTGCAGTTTTTTTCCGGGCACGCCTTTAACTTTTATCCTACAATTTCTCTGCCACTATGGAAAACAAGAAACCATATACGACCGGCGAGATCGCGAGCATATGCCATGTCACCATTAACGCGGTCAAGAAGTGGATCGCCTCCGGCAAGCTCGGGGCCTTCAGGACGCCCGGCGGCCACTACAGGGTCAACCAGGGGGAATTCATGGAGTTCCTTGGCAAGTACAAGCTTGACATAAAAGACCAGGCGTTCCCCGACAGGAAAAAGGTGCTCATCATAGACGACGAGAAGTCGATCATCGAGTTCATCAAGGGGGCGATCGAGGCGTTGGGCGCGGATTACATCATCGAGACCGCCGGCGACGGGTATGAAGCGCTCATAAAGGTCGGGGACTTCAAGCCCGAGCTGATGGTGCTCGACATCAGGATGCCGAAGATAGACGGCTTCGAGGTCTGCAGGAGGATAAAGACCGACGAGCACACCAAGTCCATAAAGATCCTCGCCGTGACCGCATACGGCAAGGAGGACATAGACAGGATCATGCAATGCGGCGCCGACTATTGCCTTCCAAAGCCCATTAAGCTCAAGGACTTTCAGAAAAACGTCCAGCGGCTACTGAGCTGATCGCCGCTTCCTTCAAAGCTCTCCCGCGGGGTTTCGACCAGGGTACAAGATGAAACTGAATTTCAGGGGCCTATCCAATAAACAGAAGCTGTTCCTCTCCCTCGCCGTCCTTTTCGCTATCGCGTTCCTCGACTACCGATCGTTCACGTCCAGGCACAGGCAGGTCGAGCTCTACGACGACCTGAACGCCAGGATAAGCTCGATAAGGGTCTCCATAACCCAGCTTGAGTACATCCTCGACATGTTCACCGTCGCCAGGAGGTTCGAGAACACCTCCGTCGAGCTCATAAGGCACGACGTCGAGAAGCTTGACGAATCGATAGGCCTCGTCTCCAATAACCCCAGGTTCAAGGAGGCGATGGGCTCCAACGCCCAGATCTCCGAGGTGTTCGGTTCCATAACCGAAGACTGGCGGACGATCAAGGCCGAGATAAGGAGGCTCAACGACGCCCTCTCCCAGGACGAGATAATACTCGTGCACAACGCGGTCGACGTCAATGCCGTCCTCGTCATCGAGAAGACCGAGCGGCTCATGGGGCAGATATCCGCCGAGAGGGCGAGGATATTCGAAGAGACGAGGTCGCTTGCGCGTACAAGCATCATAGGGTTCGTGCTCTTCATACTGGGCGCGGCCTTCCTTGCCTACAGGCGCTACATCCGCCCGCTGGAGCGCGCGGCGCTTGCGGCGCGAAGGCTCGCTGACGGGGACGGAAGCGCGAGCTTCAGGGAGGATAGAAGCACGCTCGGCCACCTCTCGATAGAGCTCAACAGGATGGTCGGCTCCTTCAAGGAAGACAGCGAGCGGAAGGACAGGAGGAAGCTGGATATAGAAGGGGAGCTCAAGACGGCCGGGATCGCTTTGGAGGCCGTCGGCTCGGTGCTCAGGTTCGCGGGCCGATCGCTCTCGCTCCCCGACGTCTTCAAGGCCGCGGCGAGGGAATCGGCTTCCGCCTTCGGCACGGGGGCCGTGGCGGTCTATGCCATTGAGGATGGCGCATTAAGGCTCAAGGCCTCCGAGGGCTTTGACGATAACTTCCTGAGGGAATGGGCGTCCGCGGACCAGTCCGCCTTCGACTCCCTCGACAAGGGGGAGGCCGTATTCAAGGCTATCGACCGCGTAAGGCCCTCTGGGCTCGCCGCGCATCTGAGAACGCGCGGCTTTGCCGGGCTCGTCGTGGCGCCGATAGAGTACGACGGCAAGCACACCGGCGTGCTCCTCGCCGCCATTAAGGAGGCTTCAGGCGCTTCCGTCGCATTCTACGGGGCGATAGCCGCTTCCCTCGGCGTCTCGGCCGGACACGTCGGCCTCATGCAGGCCGAGATGGTCCAGAGAAAATTCCTCGAGAGGGTGGTGAACCAGGTCCCGTTCGGGGTAGCGGTATTCGGCAGGGACGGCTCGTGCGTGATGATGAACTCGGTCCTTAAAAAGCTCCTCGGCGCGGACCCGAGGCCGGTCATCCACCGCCGTTACAGCATCTTCGAGGACGAGGTACTCTCGGCCCAGGGCATGATCACATCGATAAAAAAGGCGTACGAGGGGTACGCAACCGAGTTCATCATCAACTACGACCCCTCGCTCCTCTTGCGGTGCGGCTTCATGGGGGCCGCCAAAAGACTCAAGATCCGCTCCATCCCGCTCTATGACGGGGGCGGAGAGATATCGAACATAGCGCTACTTTATGAGGACTTGATCGACCAGTCGGAGACGCCCGCGGGCGGGGCCGGGTCCGGAGGCATGGCCTGATGAAAAAGGTATTCAACTCCTTAAGCATATCGAATAAGCTCGCGGTCGTCTTCCTCTTCCTACTTTTCATGATGGGTGTCGGCGGCCTCGTAGGGCTCTATAACGCGGGCCAGCTCGCCAACCTCACGCGCAGGCTCTACTCCGACTCGTTCAAGCGGGGAGAGACGCTTACCGCCGTCGAGAACGAGTTTCTGTCCGCCCGGCAGGAGCTCTTTCTCCACACCATTACGAGCGACGTGGCCTCCAAATCATTTCTCGAGGGGTCGATAGCCGAGCACAAGGCCAAGATAGACAGGCTACTTAACGAGTACAAGGCTCTCGGCATCGCCAAGGGGCACGAAAGGCTCTTCGAGGAGCTCGATACCCATATAGGCCTCTACTGGTCCATGCACTCGAGGATAGGGGACAGGACGAGGGACGAGGCGCTGAGCCTCATAAGGACCGAAGGAAACAAGACCTTCTCCGAGGCGATAAACGCGCTTAAGAGCCTTATCAAGGAAGAGCGCGACACGGCTTTTACCGCCTATCAGAAGAGCGACTTCTTCGCGTCCGTCATCATAGCGGTCACGCTCGCCTTCACGCTCCTTGCGATAATCACCGCCGGCGGCCTCTGGTTCGCGCTCACGCGCTCGATAGTCCGCCCGATACTATCCATAGAGGAGTCGGCGAAAAAGATAGGGCAGGGGGACCTTAAGGAGAGGGTCCCGGTCATGACCGAGGACGAGATAGGCAACCTCGCCATCGAGTTCAACAAGATGGCCGTCTCGATAGAGAACTACTACGCGACACTTGAAAAGAAGGTCGAGGAGAGGACCGAGGCGCTCAAAGTCGCGAACGAGGAGCTCTCGACGAAGAAGCACGAGCTCGAGACCGCCAACATCGAGCTCCTCGAGGCTAACAAGATGAAGAGCCAGTTCCTTGCGAACGTCTCGCACGAGCTCCGGACACCCCTTAACTCCATCATCGGGTTTTCAGAGCTCCTTCAGGAGAAGGCCTTCGGGGACCTGAACGAGCGACAGCTCCAGTACGTCGAGTACGTCCATTCGAGCGGCGCGCACCTCCTCCAGCTCATAAACAACATACTCGACCTCTCCCGCATAGAGGCAGGCAGGATGGAGCTCTCGACCGAGGACTTCTCCATCATGGAGGTCCTTGGCGAGCTCCTCGGGAACGTCCGGCCCATGGCGCACGAGAGGAACATCGTAATGGAGTGCAAGACCGTCCCGGCCTCTCCCAAGCTCCACGCCGACAGGGCGAAGTTCAAGCAGATAATGACGAACCTCCTGTCCAACGCCGTGAAGTTCAACGTCGACGGCGGCAGGGTGGCGGTAGACTGGGACATATCGGAAGAGCCGCTCGGCATGAAGATGGAGAGGTTCGTGGTCTTCAGGGTCACGGACACCGGCATAGGCATAAAGGAAGAGGACAAGGGGAAGCTTTTCAAGGAGTTCGAGCAGATAGACTCGTCCATCACCAGGGAATACGGCGGCACGGGACTCGGGCTCGTGCTCACCAAAAGGCTCGTCGAGCTCCACAAGGGGTCTATCCGCGTAGAGAGCGAGCCGGGGAAAGGCTCGACCTTCTTCGTAAAGCTCCCGCAGGGGACCGAGGAGATAGACATGCCGGTGATGACCGGGAGGCTCTACTCCCCACGGGGGCGCGTAAAGAAGCCCCTTGTGCTCATCGCGAGCGAGAGCCAGGACATAAACCATCTTCTTGAAATATACCTCGCCGGAGGCGTCTACGAGGTCTTTACGGCAACCGACGGATTGGATCTGCTCCGGAAGGCCCAGGAACAGAAGCCATTCGCGATAATCATGGGCATAGCCCTGCCCAAGAAGGACGGCTGGGAGGCCTTAAGAGAGCTCAAGAACAGCCCGGAGACGAACTCCATACCCGTCGTCGTCATATCGTCGCTCGATAAAAAAGAGATGGGCTACGAGCTCGGGGCGATAGAGTACATGGAAAAACCGATAAACAGGGAGAGGCTCCTGAGCGTTCTTGACAAGCTCAACAGCTGATCCCTTCCAGGAGAAGTGATGTCAGGCAAGGCAAAGGTCCTCCTCGTCGAGGACAACTACATGAACAAGGTCCTCGTCAGAGAGATACTTACGCTTAACGGCTACGACATCGTCGAGGCGAAGAGCGGCACGGAAGCGCTCGTGAAGGTATCCACCGACCGCCCGGACCTCATTCTCATGGACCTCCATCTCCCCGAGATGGACGGGATAACCGCGACACGGATCATAAAGTCTGACGAGAAGAACAGGTCCATCCCGGTCCTCGCGCTCACCGCCTCCGC
Source organism: Deltaproteobacteria bacterium (assembly GCA_016182655.1). Lineage (GTDB taxonomy): Bacteria > Desulfobacterota > GWC2-55-46 > GWC2-55-46 > GWC2-55-46 > GWB2-55-19. Next base: position 17,564 of record JACPGB010000001.1, on the reverse strand, counting down.
CATGAAGGGCGAAGAGGACAAGATATTGAACAAGGGCTTCGACGGCTACGTGGCAAAGCCGATCGAGGTAAAAAAGCTCCTCGAGGCGATAACGGAGAGCCTCGCGAACAGGAAAGGCGAGGGAGAGGCGGCGGGGTAATGTCGCCGGTTTTGGTTTTTCGATAGGCGCGGTTTTCTAACCGCGCCTGGCGGGACTGGAAAGTCCCGCCTATCTTTTTTAAAAAAAATGGATTCCCGATTAAAACCTCGGGAATGACAAATTATTCCATATCGTCATCTCCGCGAAAGCCGGGTAGGGTGCGCCGTGCGCACTAAAACATCCCTCAAGCGCTTCTCCTAAGCCGCTCCATCGCCGCGTCCACGCTCCTGCGCTCCGCCTCATTCAAATTCCTGCCGCCGTATCTCTCGATGTGGAGGGCAAGGGTTATGTCTTTTACCTCCGCAATCCCTGTCCTCTCCGCGAACTCGAGCGGGGTCTCCGTTGGCCCTTTCGAGAGCCCCTTTCTTTTAAGCGTCCTCAGCATCTCCGCGTAGAAATGGGGCATTCGAGTCCGCACTTTTTTGCGCGTGTAGACCCTCCACGCGATGAGCGAGATGAGTAGTACGGCGACAACGGCCCCGAGCGCTAAAGGCGAAGCCGCGCCTTCGGTGGTCTTCTTCGAGAGCGCGCCCTTAAGCCCCTCGAACACGCCCGCGCCAACGCCCTCGAACCTTATTGCCATCTGCCTCTGGTCGTCCAGAGAAAATTGTATGATGTACCTGTTCCACCTCCAGCGAAGGAGGTCCATGTAGAGCGATACCGTTGATGGCCTGTATAAGGAGACCCCGGCCTCCGGCGTGGGGTCGAACCTCACCCAGCCTTCGTCAGCTATAAACGCCTCGACCCAGCTGTGCGCGTCCTGCTGTCTTACGATGTAGTACGACCCGAGTTCGTTCCACTCGCCGTTCAGAAATCCGGTGACAATACGCGAAGGGATGGAGTTTGAGCGGAGCATTATCGCCATCGCCGTCGCGTAGTGCTCGCAGTAGCCCTGCCTTGAGTTGAAGAGGAAGTCGTCAAGGGGGCTCAATCCTGCGCCCGGTTTCGGGTTGAGCGTGTATGAGTAATTTTTTTTGAGGTGCGCTTGAATCGCCTCTGCCTTATCTCTCGCGCCGTTAGCTCCGTCAGCCACCGATTCCGCAAGCGCTTTTATCCGTTCACCTTCAGGGCTCCCGTCGAGATGAGAAGTGTCGCCATACTGCGGGAGAGGCGTTGACAGGTCTTTCCGTACCGGAGAGAGGACCGAGCTCGCCCTGTACTGTATGCGCGAGTACGGGGGCGAGGGCAGACGCATCGTCCCGGACCTGTCGAGCCAGACATTCTGAAAAGGGCCTTCTACGGAGACGGGGTTCCCAGCCGCGAATAGGACATCGGTATCGAGCGGCTCAAGGAGGACAGACTGCTCGACCACTTTGCCTTCGAGCCGCTCGAAGTTGAATACGCCCCCGGTGTCCCTCCTTACGAGCGTCTCGTCCTTTACGGCCTTTACCCACCCCTTGCCGTCGTAACTCTCAAGAGTCATGCCCCTGAAATAGACGAGCCCCGCCGGGCGCGCCTTGGGGTCCATTCCCACGCGCATGACTATGGTCGGGTCCTCCTTGACCGGCCCGATGGTCCCGAGATCGACCCGGTCCGAAAAACCCGAGACCTTGACGGTGTTGAGAGACTTGCTCTGCAAGAAACCGAACTCCATCCTCGGCATTATGAAGAAGAGCATGAATGTTACGGTTATCGAAAAAACGGACGCGCCTATGACATAGGCGAAGAACGGCCCCCCGAAGGCCACCTTCGGAAAGGCCTTTTCCGTGGGGTGGACCTCCTGGTAGTCCCTCTTCATGTTGAAGAGTATCATAGCCCATATCGCGCCTATTATGAAAAGAGAGAGTATGAGGAGGAAGAGCGGGCTCACGGTCGAGGCGGCGGCCGAGAGTATCTGGAAAAAGACTATCGCGTAGGCAATGACGAAGTCGCGGTTCCGGTTGAGATCGAATAGCTTAAGGACGAGCAGTATCGTAAGGAACCTCGAGGCCGCTACGACGAGGCTCCCTGAAAAGGCGAGATAATCGGCTACGAAGAAGGCGAAGACCCCGGCGGCAAGGAGGTTCCATATCGCGCCTGGTATTACCTTCCTTCCTTTAAGGTTCAGGGCGAGCGTAAAGGCAGAGACCCCGGCCATTGCGAGCGTAAAGGCCGCGCCGACGGACTCGACGAGCGAGATCGCCGCAAGCCCGAGCGCGGCCATGAAGTATGTGACTATGAGCGTGTAGGAGTTAAGGTTCATGAAGAGATGACCTTTACCGCTGGAGTACCCTTCGATTCAGCGGGAGAGATGAGCGCGAGCGAATACAATATCCTCTCCAGCTGGTCCTTGCCGGCTCGCGGGGCTATCTCGTTAGACAGGGTCTTCAGCCCCACGGCGTAGCCTTCCTTTAGGAGATAGCCGGCGTAGGAGGCCGCCTCGTCCACCGCGTCCTCGAATGCGTTCTTTCTTTTCGATGAAAGGTTCTCGAAGACGATGACGGCCTTCTTTTCGCTCTCGCGCTCAAACTCCTTTACGAGGAGCTTCCCGGTCCGCGCCGCCGACCTCCAGTGTATGTGGCGGGCGTCGTCGGCAAAGGTGTAGTCGCGTAGCCCCCACAACTGCGCGCCCGAGCCCTTGCCCCTTGCCCTATCGGCCCCGGAGGCCGAGTCAGCCTGAAGGAGCGTCGGCTTCGATTTGAGCATTGTCGAAGGATATACGAGGACCTCCTGGAGTGACGCCTCCTCGCGGCCCTTAAGGAAGAGCCCGAACGGGAACCTCGTCTCCACCTTGAATGCCGTAAGGGTATGAAGGCCTCTTTCCCTGAATGTATACTTCGCGGTCTTCGTTGCCTCTGCCTCGGGCTCGAGTTTGAGAAAATACGCGGACTCGGCCCTGACGGACTCATCAAGGATCTCCCTTACTGAAAAAGAGAACGAAGGGAAGATCCGTTTCCCGTTAGTCGCCTTGAGCCTCGCTACAACCGGGGTGTTCTTGAAGACCCGTTTTGGGAGCGTCCTTTCTACCGTGACCGCCCTTATCGTGGATTCCGACATGATGCCCGAGATGACTATGAGCGAAAGGAGGGTGGCCACTACGAGATAGAGGAGGTTGTTGCCGGTGTTTATCGCGGCCACACCTATGAAGAGGAGTATGCCTATGAACCACTTGCCCTCGCGGGTGACGGAAAGGGAGCGGGGGAACTTAAAGAGCCTCTTTCTTGACCGAGGCTCCACCCCCTTCTTGCCGAAGACCTTGCCGAATAGGATGATGAGCCAGGGGAGAGGCACGGAGATGGCGGGGCGGAGGTTCATGGAGACCCTTGATAAGACGGTTATACGGGCACGGCGATGGAGGAAAGTATCTCTTCGATAACGGCAGTCGAGGCCTCGGTCCCTTCGTCAACGCCGTGCTCGACGGTTATGAGCCTGTGCGCGAATACCGGCACGCTCAAGACCTTCACATCGTCGGGTATGCAGTAGTCCCTGCCGGAGATAAGCGCGCGTGCCTGCGCGGCCTTGTAAAGCGTCATAGTCGCTCGCGGGCTCACGCCGAGCCTTATCGACCTGTGGTTCCTCGTGGCGTTTGCTATCGCCATTATGTAGCCTACGAGGTCCTCATCGACCTTTACCTTCTCGACGAGCGTCTGCATCCTTTCAACGTCATCGGTCGTGAGGACCGCAGAGAGTCCATCGACCGCCGAGGCGGATGAAGCAGAGCGCGTGATTATCTCCCGTTCGTGGGATTCGTCCGGGTAGCCTATCCTTATGCACATCGTGAACCTGTCGAGCTGGGATTCCGGTAAAGGGAAGGTCCCGGAGAACTCGATAGGGTTCTGGGTCGCAAGGAGCATGAAGGGTTTGGGGAGCCTGTAGGTGTTCCTGTCGACCGAGACTTGCCTGTCGTTCATTGCTTCCAGTAGAGCACTCTGCGTCTTGGGTGTCGCCCTGTTTATCTCGTCGGCAAGGACGACGTTGGCGAATAGCGGCCCCTCCCTGAACTCGAAGGCGTTAAGGGCCTGGTTATAGACCGTTACGCCTATGACATCTGAGGGCAGGAGGTCGCTCGTGAACTGTATCCGCTGGAACGAGCAGTTGATCGACTTTGCGAGCCCGTGTGCGAGGGTGGTCTTTCCGACACCGGGGACGTCTTCTAGGAGGAGGTGCCCCCTTGAGAGGAGGGCGGTTATTGCGAGGTCTATTATACCGGGCTTTCCGCGTATTACCTTGACTTCAGGCATTGAGAAATTCTATCAAGTGAAGGGCCCGGAGTCAATTATATCCACAACTGCTCCCGGCGGGACCGCTTTAGAAACCTTGCGATACGCGCCCATGTGTTGTAATCTTGTCTCCTTTGCGGGGAGGAATAATGAGGGCGATTATCGCGGTTATCTTCACCGTTTCATTTTCGATAGCGCCTCTGGCGGCACGCGCCGCAGGCGTGCTTGAAAGGCTCGGCGGCGCGGGCGAGAGGCTCTACGGCGACTACAGGGCGTTTTACCTCGATTCCAATACTTACTTGAGGCTCGGGGGAGGGCTCGTAGTTGCAGGCGCGCTCGCCAATACGGACGCCGACAAAGAGGTGAGGGATTATTATCAGGCAAATATCCGGAGCTCCGCAACCGACGGTCTATCCGATTTCGCACGCATTCCGGGGGAAGCGCTCTTTACCGTCCCGGCGCTTGCGGCCTTATATCTCTCAACGGAGAACCCCTGGGCCGAGAGGTCGCTCCGCGCGCTCTTTCTCGGAGGGCCGCTCGGCCTCTTTCTGAGGTCCGCAACAGGCGGGGGAAGACCGACAGAGGGCGGCTCCGACTGGAAGCCCTTTTTAAACAACAACGGGCTTAGCGGACACTCGTTCATTGGGGCTGTCCCGTTCATAACGGCCGCAAAGATGGAAGAGCGGGCCTGTGTCAAATGGCTTTATTACGGGGGCTCCGCGCTCCCGGCCTTGTCAAGGATAAACGACGACGAACACTACCTCTCCCAGGCCGCGCTCGGATGGTATCTCGCGTACTTGAGCGCATCCGCCGTGGAAAAGGGGTCTGCCCCGGCCCTGTCAATCTCTCCCTACAAGGATGGGGCCTTTGTCTCATTCTCGCTCATTTATTAAGTTTCAGGCAATCGGCGAGGGGATTTATCTATTGACAAAACCTCGTTTTTTTCATATCTTAACGCACGAACGCAAAATCCGGCCCGATAAAAAGGCGCAAGCCGCGCTTGTCTCTTTTTGGGCCGTAAAACAAGAGCTTATCACCTGGTGACAAGACAACCCGGACGCATCACAAAAACCTTTTCAGTATCGGTCATCGCCCTCGTGGCGGTACTGACCCTTCTGTCTTTCAGGACCTCTCTGGCCGAAGAACCCAGAATCCCCGTTGAATTGATGGAAAAGGCGAGGGAGGCCGGCATATCCGCCGAAAAACCCGTTGAGAAACCTGCGGCGTCACCCGAAAAAGTCTCTTCTTTCGAGGAATACATCCGCCAGAGGGGGCCGGAGATCCAACAGTTCGGCTACGACCTCTTCAGGGAAGCCCCCACTACATTCGCCCCGGTCGATACCGTCCCCGTGGGCCCCGGATATATGCTCGGCCCCGGCGACGAGCTACGCATAAGCCTCTGGGGCAAGCTCAATGCCGACTATCTGGTGCGCATCGACCGCGAAGGCAAGATAATCATCCCTCAGGTCGGGGTTCTGAACGTCTCCGGCCTAACATTCTCAGAGGCGAAAACGTCCCTTGAGAAAGAACTCAGCCGGTACTACCTCGCCTCCGAAGTCAAGATGAACGTCAGCATGGGCGCGCTCCGCTCGATAAGGGTATTCGTCGTCGGCAAGGCGCGCCACCCCGGAAGCTATTCGCTCTCGTCGCTCTCTACCCTCGTCAACGCGCTCTTCGCGGCGGGCGGTCCGTCCAAGTCCGGCACCATGAGGGACATACAGGTCAAGAGGGACGGCAAGACCATCGTAAGCTTCGACCTCTACGACCTCCTCATAAAGGGGGATAAGACCAGGGACATAAGGCTCATGGCAGAGGACGTCATATTCATCCCGACTGCCGGGCCGCTCGCGGGCATATCCGGGGACGTCAGGACTCCCGCCGTATACGAGCTCAAGGGCGACCTCGACATAGCCGGGCTCATCGATCTTGCAGGGGGCTTGAACGACATAGCCTTCAAGGGCAGGCTCCAGATAGAGAGGATAGAGGGCGGCAAGGGGACCGTCTTCGAGGCGAACCTCGAAGACCCCGCCATGCGGAAGATGGCCGTCCAGCAGGGCGACATCGTGCAGATATATACGGTCTCCGAGGACAGGCGCTTCGTAAAGCTCATGGGCGCGGTCCAGAACCCCGGCGAGTACGGCATAGGCAAGGGGCTTAAGGTAAAGGACCTCGTGAACCTCGCAGGCGGGCTCAAGTACTTCGCGCTTGACGACGAGGCAGAGCTTACGAGGGTCACGGCGACCCCCGAAGGCCCGAAGACCGAGAAGATAATTATAAAACTGAAAAAGGCGCTCGAAGGCGACCAGTCGGCTAATCTTGAACTTAAGGAAGACGACTTCCTCCTCGTAAAGCCCGTACCCGAGTGGGAGAAGTTCAAGACCGTCGACGTCATTGGCGAGGTCAAATATCCCGGCACCTACACGATAAAGAAGGGCGACAGGCTCTCCTCGTTAATAGAGCGCGCGGGCGGCTTCACCGAAAGGGCGTACTTGAAGGGCGCGGTCTTCGAGAGGGAGTCGGTCAAGATACTCCAGCAGAGACAGCTGAACGAGTCGATCGACAGGCTCGAGTTCCAGCTCATTTCAGAATCAGCACAGTCGATAGAGGCCTCGCTCAGCGCGGAAGAGATCGCCCTCCAGAGGGCGGGTGTCGAGCAGAGGAAGGCGCTCATCGCCAAGATGAGGGCCGCGAAGGCGAAGGGCAGGATATCTCTACGCATGGAGGAGCCGCGGAAGCTCACCGGCTCGCCTTCGGATATATTGCTCGAACAGGGAGACATAGTCTACATACCGGAGAGGCCGTCGCAGGTCCAGGTCATAGGCGCTGTCTACAACCAGACCGCCTTCGTCCATTCCCCGAAGCTCTCGCTCTCCAACTACATCCAGAAGGCCGGTGGCGTGAACAGGGACGCGGACAAGTCCGAAATATACATACTCAAGGTCGACGGCACCGCCGTAAGCGCCCGCGAGAAGGGGTTCCTGAGCTTCGGCTGGGACTCAGATGAAAACCGCTGGGAGAGCGGCGGTTTCATGTCCACGAGGCTCGACCCGGGCGATACGATTGTAATACCCGAGAAGATCGAGAAGGTAAACTGGCTGAGAGAGGTCAAGGACATGACCCAGATACTCTATCAGATCGCCGTCACCGCCGGGGTCCTGATTGTGGCGTTTTAGTCTCTTAGTCCTCTTCATCTCCATCCTCGCAATACCGGCGGTCTCATACCCGGCCACATCCGTCAATGTCGAGTCCGGCTCCACCGTCTACCGCGACCTTGACGCGCTCGAGGTCATGGGGCTCCTTCCGTCATCCCTTCTTTCCACCCGTCCGATATCGAGGCTTGAGGCCGCAAGGCTCCTTTTCGAGGCCCAATACAACCTTCAATCGCTCACAGGCAGGAAAAAAGAGAGGGCCGCTTCCGTCATCAAAAGGCTCGAACGCGAGCTCCGCGAGGAGACGGACAAGACCGGCGCCTTCATAATAAAGCCCGTTGACAGGGCCTACGCCAGATTCCTGTACTCGGGCTCCGTGCCTCACTTTCCGTCAATAAACAACAACGGTGACGAGTTCAAGGAGGGGGCGAACGCGAGGGCCGGGTTTGCGTTCAAGGCCGAGGCCTTCGGCGCTCTCTCCATATATCTGAACCCCGAGTACAGGATAGACGACGGCTCGCGGACCGAGCTCAAGACCGGCTACGCGCAGGCCGACATCTTCGGCCTTGAGGTCGAGGCGGGCAGGGACTTGCTCTGGTGGGGGCCGGGGTATCACGGCTCCCTGATACTTTCGAACAACGCCGAGCCTCTCAATTTGGTCAAGGCCACATCCCAACACCCGTTTCTCCTCCCGTGGATATTCAGTCGGCTCGGCCCGGTGAGGCCGACGATTTTCCTCGCGACCCTCGATGACGACCGCGACTTCCCCAACCCCGATCTCTTCGGCATGAGGCTCGCATTCAAGCCGGCGCCGTCTTTCGAATTCGCCCTTAGCAGGGTCCTCCTCTTCGGCGGAGAGGGCAGGGCCGGACTCGATCCAGGCGACCTCACGAGCCTCTTTATCGCCGCGGACGACGCCGAGCATTCGGCCTCGGTCATCGACGGAGACCAGATAGCGTCCGTCGACTTCTCGTATCTGTTCCTGAACGACGCGCGCTTTATCCCTTTCAGCTCGCTGAAGCTCTACGGCGAGATAGGGGCCGAGGACTCCTCCGGCGACACGAAAACGCCGACCTCCAGGGCCTATCTCGCGGGCGTCCTTGTGGACGAGCCGTTCTGGCTGGAAAATGTGAATTTGCGCGCCGAGTGGGCCCAGACCGCGAGGTGGGACAGGCTTGGAGACAGGGCCTGGTACCGCCACCACATCTATACTGACGGCTACACCTATAACGGGCGTGTCATAGGTCACCACATGGGCCCTGACGCCGTAGACCTGTTTTTAAGGGCAGAGTACCGCTTTACGAGCGGGACGGTCGTCGGAGCAGAGGCCGACTTCGAGCGCTCCGAGGTACATACTTCTAACCTGAAGAGAAGGTGGTACGCCGCCGATATTGAATATCAGGCCAAGGATAATATAATATTGAAGGCAGGTATCGGAAACGAGGAGAGCGACGAAGAAGGCGAGGGCGGGGTGGTCGGGTGGACAGGTCTCGAATATTCGTTTTAGGAAATAAACAGAGGGGAATTCAGATGCCAAAAAAGATGCTGGTCACCGGCTCAAGCGGGCTCATAGGAAGCGAGGTCGTAGTCCACTTCTGCACGAACGGATATGACGTCTACGGCATAGACAGCAACATGAGGGCATCTTTCTTCGGAGAAAAGGGCGACACGCGCTGGAACCAGTTGAGGCTTCTTGAAAAATACAAAAACTTCCGCCATATCGAGCTCGATATCCGCGACAGGGAAGGCGTATTGAGGGAGATGGCCGCGCTAAGGCCCGACTGCATCGTCCACACCGCGGCCCAGCCGAGCCACGACCTTGCGGCAAGCAGGCCTTTCGACGACTTCGACACGAACGCGGTAGGCACGCTCAACCTCCTTGAGGCCGCGCGGCGCTCATGCCCTGAAGCTCCCTTCGTACACATGTCCACGAACAAGGTCTATGGGGATGCGCCTAATGAGCTCAAGCTCTCGGAACTACCCACCCGTTGGGATTACTCAGACCCGGAATACAGGGACGGGATAAAGGAAGACTTTAGGATCGACCAGTCAAAGCACTCGCTATTCGGGGCCTCCAAGGTCGCGGCAGACGTCATGGTGCAGGAGTACGGCAGATACTTCAACATGCCGACGTGTTGTCTCCGGGGAGGGTGCCTGACCGGCCCCAACCACAGCGGGGTAGAGCTCCACGGGTTCTTGAGCTACCTCATCAAGTGCAACCTCGAAGGCCGCAAGTACCGCATATTCGGGTACAAGGGCAAGCAGGTGAGGGACAACATCCACTCGTACGACGTAGCGCAGTTCATCTCCGAGTTCATCTCAGCGCCGAGAGTGGCAGAGGTCTACAACATAGGGGGCGGCAGGGCGAACTCGGTTTCCATACTCGAGGCCTTCAAGCTCATAGAGTCTATATCGGGGAGACCCATGATATCGGAGTACGTCGAGGAGAACAGGCAGGGAGACCATATCTGCTACATCTCCGACCTGTCGAAAATGAAAAGGCACTACCCGAAGTGGACCATAACGAAGGACCTCTCCGCGACATTCATAGAGATACACGACGCCTGGATGAGGAGGGAGAAATAGCCTTTAAAATCCCATTATCTACTTGACAGACCCGTCCATTATGATAAAATCGGTTCTCGTTTTGGCCTTCCATCTGCCGGTTTTACCGCAAGGAAGCCCTTTTTAACGGACACCAAGCCAAAATTCATTTTATACGCGGGAGTAGCTCAGTTGGTAGAGCGCAACCTTGCCAAGGTTGAGGTCGCGGGTTCGAGCCCCGTCTCCCGCTCCATTTTTTTTAAACCCCCGTTTCAGTTTTAGCCCTTCTCGCCGCCCAAGGTGGAGCATGAAAGAATTAAGCAAGATGGATATCCTCAAATCCTACCTTGAGACCAAGGGGCTCAAGTCCACGGCCCAGCGCGACTACATCGCCGACGTCTTTTTCAAGACCAATACCCACATAAGCCTCGAAGAGCTCCTTAAAAAGGTCAAACGCAAGACCCCGAACATCGGCTACGCGACCGTCTACAGGACGATGAAGCTGCTTACCGAATGCGGCCTTGCCATATCCCGGCAGTTCGGCGACGGGCAGACCCGGTACGAGAACCTCCCCGAGAACGGCCACCACGACCACATCATCTGCATCAAGTGCTCGAAGATAGCCGAGTTCCAGAACCAGAAGATAGAACAGCTGCAGGCCGAGGCGGCGAAGAAACTCGGTTTTACGGTCGTGAACCACAAGCTGGAGTTGTACGGCTACTGCTCCGACTGTTCCTGAAAAAATTTTCCTTGCAATTGAAAATGAATATTAATATCATAACGGCATGAACCACGGAGGCGCGAAGGCGCAAGCGATAGACGGCGAGTGGCTGGTCCTCGTCGGCAACCCGAACGTCGGCAAAAGCGTCATATTCGGCGCGCTTACCGGCAGGTACGCGACGGTCTCCAACTATCCCGGCACGACGGTCGAGGTCTCGCGGGGCACCGCCCGCATCGGGGGTAAAAAGCAGGGCATAATCGACAGCCCCGGCGTCAACTCGCTCGTCCCCATGTCCGAGGACGAGAAGGTAACGCGCGACATACTGTTGAATGAAAAGATCGGCTCCGTCATCCAGGTGATGGACTCCAAGAACCTCCGCCGGAGCCTCCTTATAACCCTCCAGCTCGTCGAGATGAACCTCCCCATAACGCTCGCCTTGAACATGTACGACGAAGCGGGCGAGAGGGGCATTTCCGTGGATACCGAGAGGCTCTCGAAGACGCTCGGCCTCAATGTCGTCCCGACGATAGCCACCCAGCGGTGGAACCTCGATAAGCTCTCCGACGCCTTCCATCACAGGTCCAGGCCAAGCTCGGCCATCAAATACCCCGAGTCCATAGAGGACGGCATAAGACGGATAGAGGCCTTACTGCCTTCGGCGCGGATCTCCGCGCGCTCCATAGCCATCATGCTCCTTTCAGGCGACCCGACTTTGTCCGGGTGGGTCGAAAAGAACATCCCGGGCAAGGCCGGGGAGATAGAGGATATCCGCTCGGGCGTGCAGACGAGGTTCAAGGAGCCCGTAGGCTATCTCATCAACAGGGTAAGGCTGAAGACCGTCGACTCGATCGTCTCTGACGTCGTCACGCAGGAGAAGCTCGGCAAATCGAAGCTCTCAACGACCATAGGGTCGCTATCCATGCACCCTGTGTGGGGGATACCGATACTCTTCGCCGTGCTCTTCCTCATGTACGAGTTCGTGGGAGTGCTCGGGGCCGGGGTGTCCGTCGACTTTTTTGAGACGACGATATTCGAGGGGTTCGTGAACCCCTGGGCCGCGCGCGTCGTGGAGCTTGTATTGCCCTCGGGCCTCATACACGACCTCATCGTAGGCCAGTACGGCATAGTGACCATGGCCTTCACCTACGCCATAGCCATAGTCCTCCCCATAGTCGGTTTCTTTTTCATATTCTTCAGCTTCCTCGAGGACTCGGGGTATCTCCCGAGGCTCGCGGTCATGGTCGACAGGATATTCAAGCTCATGGGCCTTAACGGCAAGGCGGTCCTCCCGATGGTCCTCGGGCTCGGGTGCGACACAATGGCCACCATGACGACTCGCATATTGGAGACAAAAAAAGAGCGGGTGATAGTCACGCTCCTGCTTGCGCTCGGCGTGCCGTGCTCGGCCCAGCTCGGCGTCATACTCGGGATGCTCGGCGCGGTATCCCTCACGGCGACCCTCTGGTGGGCCGGTGTCGTTATCGTCGTGATGTTCATAGTCGGGCTCCTCGCCTCGAAGGTACTTCCCGGTGAGGCCTCCGATTTTATCCTGGAGATACCGCCGATGAGGATGCCCCAGATATCGAATATCTTCCTTAAGACGATCGTCCGTGTCGAGTGGTACCTTAAAGAGGCGGTCCCGCTCTTCGTACTCGGTACGCTCTTCCTCTTTACGCTCGACAAGACCCACGCGCTTAAGTACCTTGAGGCGGCGGGGTCTCCCATAATCGTCAACTTCCTCAACCTCCCGGTCGAATCGACTCAGGCGTTCATCGTCGGGTTCCTGAGGAGGGATTACGGTGCCGCCGGGTTGTTCGCGCTCCAGAAGAGCGGCCTCCTGACGCCCGTCCAGACGGTAGTCTCGCTTGTCACCATGACGCTTTTCGTGCCGTGCATAGCGAACTTTTTCATGATGATAAAGGAGAGGGGGCTTAAGGCCGCGCTCCTCATGACGCTTTTCATATTCCCGTTCGCGGTGCTCGTAGGCGGGCTATTGAACTTCATATTCAAGATACTGGGAATTACTCTGTTATAGGAGGCTTCATGTTAAAGGACAAGGGTGTGGAAGAGGTGCTCGAGTTCGTCTGGTCGCAGAGGGAGCAGGGCTCAAACTCGATAAGGGAGCTCCTCGCCATAGAAGAAGTCGCCGAAGAGGCGGATATCGAGACTCTCCGGCGCATGGCGTCCAATAACCTCATACGCATCGACGGCGACACAGTGGTCCTCACGCTCGACGGAGAAAAGCTCGCCGAGGCCGCGATACGCCGCCACAGGCTCGCGGAGAGGCTCCTTACCGAGGTCTTGTCGTTGGACGCCTACTCTATCGAAAGGAACGCCTGCAGTTTCGAACATACCCTATCGCACGAGGTAACCGATTCCATCTGCACGCTCCTCGGGCACCCGCCCACCTGCCCGCACGGCCTGCCCATTCCAAAGGGCGATTGTTGCAGGAAGACGGGCGGGGAATTAAAGCCGATCCTCCAGCAATTGAGCGCTCTCGACGTGGGGGAGACCGGGAGGATCGCTTTCATTGTATCGAACGTCCACTCAAGGCTCGACAAGCTCGGGACCCTCGGCATCGTCCCAGGATCATCGGTCCGCGTCCACCAGAAACGCCCGGCCTTCGTCATCCAGATAGGCGAGACCACACTCGCCCTCGACCCGGAGATAATCAAGGAGATATACGTAAAGAGGGTGTTTTGAGCGCTACGCTTCCTTTTTAAAATTCAGATACATTTTTGCGGGTTCAGGTTTGTAACCTGAACCCATTAATTCGTAACCCTAACAGAGCTTGTATCGGCTACTGCGTTGGCTATACGAACCCTCTGCCCAAGGCCATTTAGCGCCCTGCCGGGCTTTTTTTCGGCATGGGGCTTCGCTCCCTCCGCCCTCCCCCTCCCCGCTCGGCGCGGGGGAGGATGGAAGCGCTCGGAGCCATCGCCGAAAGCGCGCGGAGCGCGCAAAAAGGCTTTTGGCGAAAGATTCGAATGGCCAATACAAGCGCTATTCGGGTTACGAATTAATGTGTTCAGGTTGCAAACCTGAACCCGCATAAGCGATACGGTTACGAATTAAATTCATATCAAATTAGAACTGAAATACACTCGATTCCCGCTTTCGCGGGAATGACAGACTTTGTACGAATTTATGGATTCAGGTACAAGCCTGAACCCTAAAACCCTGCAAGACCGCTAAATCCCTCTTCAATTCTCCTCTACAAAACCCCCTGAAATTGTGTTACCCTTCCACCTTATGCACCACGCCAATTTCGTCCACCTACACCTGCACACGCAGTACAGCCTCCTTGACGGCGCGATAAGGCCCGAGGCGCTTATTTCCCTTGCCAAGGAGTACAAGATGCCTGCGGTCGCCATGACGGACCACGGCAACCTGTTCGGCGCCGTCGAGTTCTACCAGAAGGCTATAAAGGCAGGGATAAAGCCGATAATCGGGTGCGAGGTATATGTCGCGCCGGGGTCGCGCACCGACAGGACGCAAGTAAAGGGCGAGGCGGCCTTCCACCTCGTGCTCCTCGTAAAGAACGCCAAGGGCTACCAGAACCTCTGCAAACTCCTCACAAAGGCCTACCTTGAAGGCTTCTACTACCGCCCGAGGGTCGATAAGGACCTCTTAAGGGAGATGAACGAGGGGCTCATAGCGCTATCCGCCTGCCTCCACGGGGAGGTCGCGTATAACCTGAACCGCGGGCAGATCGAGACCGCGGAGCGCGTCGCATCAGAGTACAGGGAGATATTCACCGACAGGCGTTTCTTCCTCGAGATCCAGCACAACGGCCTTGAGGAACAGGAGAAGGTGAATAAGGGCCTCATAGAGCTCGGCAAAAAGCTCGACATACCGCTTGTCGCCACAAACGATTGCCATTATCTTAAAAAAGAAGACTCACGCATCCACGACATACTCCTCTGCATACAGACGGGCGCGACCGTCAACACCCCCAACAGGATGCGCTTTACGACCGACGAGCTCTATGTGAAGTCGCCGGATGAGATGAACGCGTCTTTCAAGGACACCCCGGATGCGATAGCCGCCACAATAGAGATCGCCGAGCGTTGCAACCTGGAGCTAAAGCTCGGGCAGAACCATCTCCCCGAGTTCCCTGTGCCCAAGGGGGAGACGCTCGACTCGATCATTGAGAGAAAGGCGCTCGAAGGGCTGGAAAAAAGGCTCTCGGCCATGGCAGGGAAGGGCATAGACGTCGATTCCGTCAAATGGCATTACCACGAAAGGCTTCAAAAGGAGCTCAAGGTCATAAAGGGGATGGGTTTTCCCGGCTACTTCCTGATAGTCAACGACTTCATCGAACACGCCCGCTCAAAGGGCATACCGGTCGGGCCCGGCAGGGGCTCCGCCGCTGGCTCGCTTGTGGCGTACTCGCTCGGCATTACGAACCTCGACCCGATAAAATACAACCTCCTCTTCGAGAGGTTCTTGAACCCCGACCGTATAAGCCTCCCGGATATCGATATCGACTTCTGCTTCGAAAAGCGCGACGAGGTCATAAAGTATGTGACCAACATGTACGGGGCCGACAACGTCACGCAGATAATCACCTTCGGTCAGATGAAGGCCAAGGCGTGCATAAGGGACGTGGGCAGGGCCCTCGACATGCCCTACGGCGACGTCGATAAAATTGCCAAGCTCGTCCCGAACACCCTTAACATCACCATAAGCGACGCCATTGAGCAGGAGCCTAAGCTCAAGAAGCTCACCGAGGACGACCCGAGGGTAAGGGAGCTGATCGATGTGGCCATAGCGCTCGAAGGCCTCCCGCGCCACGCCTCCACGCACGCGGCGGGTGTGGTCATCTCTAATAAGCCGCTTGTAGAGTACCTCCCACTGTATAAGAGCCAGAAGGAAGACGTCATCACGACACAGTTCCCGATGAAGGACGTCGAGAAGATCGGGCTTGTGAAGTTCGACTTCCTGGGCCTGAAGACCCTTACCGTTATCGAAAAGACCAAGAAAATAGTAAAAGAGAACAGGGGAGAGATTCTCGATATAGAAAACCTCTCGCTTGACGACTCTGCCACATACGCACAGATCGCCTCGGGCGACACCAACGGCATATTCCAATTAGAATCCTCCGGTTTGAAAGAACTCCTCCGTAAGCTCAAGCCCGAGACCTTCGAGGACTTGATAGCCGCCGTCGCGCTCTACAGGCCCGGCCCGCTCCAGAGCGGCATGGTCGACGACTTCATAAACAGGAAACACAAGAAGGTCCCGATAGTCTACGAGGTCCCGGAGCTCAAGGACATCCTCGAGAACACCTACGGCGTAATGGTCTACCAGGAGCAGGTCATGGAGATAGCCAAGGTGCTCGCCTGTTATACGCCGGGCGACGCCGATGTGCTCCGTAAAGCCATGGGCAAGAAGCTCGCCGAGGAGATGGTCGTCCAAAGGAATAAGTTCCTCGATGGCGCGAAGAAGATGAACATCCCGCCGAAGAAGGCCGAGAAGATCTACGACCTCATGGCCAAGTTCGCGGGCTACGGTTTCAACAAGAGCCACAGCGCCGCATACGCGCTTATCGCCTACCAGACCGGGTATCTGAAGGCCCACTATACAGTCGAGTTCACGGCCGCGCTCTTAAGTTCCGACATGGGCAATACCGACCAGGTCGTAAAGTATATAAACGAATGCAAGGAACGCTCGATACCCGTAGACCCCCCGGACCTTAACAAGTCCTCGAAAGAGTTCACGGTCTCGGGCAAGCGCATCCGTTTCGGCCTCGCGGCGATAAAGAACGTCGGGGACGCGGCGATAGATGAGATACTCTCGGTCAGGGAGTCCGGCCCCTTTACGTCCCTCATAGATTTTCTGAGCCGTCAGGACTCCCGCAAGGTCAACAAGAAGGTCGTCGAGTCCCTAATAAAGTGCGGGGCCTTTGACTTTACGGGAGAGAAGCGCTCCGCGCTTTTCGGCTCTCTCGACGCCGCCATGGAGATGGCACAGGGCGTACAGAGGGACCGGGACATCGGGCAAAAGTCCATATTCGATGTTTTAGGCGGCGCTTCGGCCCCCCCGGCATCGAAGGCGGCGGCGCTCGCCTCGGGCTCCTACCCGGACTGGTCTGATAAGGAGACGCTCTCGTTCGAAAAAGAGACGCTCGGGTTCTTCTTCTCGTCGCATCCGCTTGCGAACCTGAAATCCGAGCTCGAGCTATACACGACAGGGCCGATAGAGAACCTTGTGGATAAGCAGAACGAAGCCGAAGTGACTATCGGCGGCATCGTGACCGAGACAAAAGAGGTCACGACAAAGAAGGGCGACAGGATGGCCTTCCTCCGTGTCGAGGACCTCTCGGGGTCCGTCGAGATAGTCGTCTTCGCCGAGCTATACAGAAAGTCACGGGAAAATATCACCTCCGACAGGCCCCTTCTCATAATCGGCAGGCTGGACAAGGAAGGCGAGGACGTAAAGATAGTCGCCAATGACATAGCCCTCCTCGAAGACGCCGGGAAGATGGACAAAAAGGTAAAGACCCGTTCAATGCACCTGCACGTTGACGGCGAGTCCCTTACAACAGAAAAGCTGACGGCCCTTAAAGCCGCGTTCGAGGCGGCCAAAGGGGCCTCTCCGATCATCCTGCATATATATCTTCCGCCCGACCGCGAGGTGGTCCTTGGGCTTTCCGACGAGCTCAAGGTAAACCCGATTGATGAAGCGATGAAAACTAGAATAAAAGAGATTGTAGACGGGGCGGAAATAAAAATACTATAATATTTAATATTCGCCAAGGAGAGAAGACCTTAGATGGTATACAGGCATTGGCTCGATTTTGAAAAACCGGTAGAAGAGATAGCCAAAAAAATAGAAGAGCTCAAATCCTTTCAGGCCGAAGGCGCGACCCG
>JACPGB010000044.1 GCA_016182655.1 Deltaproteobacteria bacterium | reverse complement strand
GCAGAAATAGTGCGACCTTTAAAACCATCCTTTACCTCCTTGAGCGGGCCTTCCAGGCCCCGTAAGCTATTATACCCCTGGGGCTTCTGCCCATATATGACCTAAATCAGTCTTCGGGCCCTCGGATTATATGACATTTCGCGTCTTTTTAAAAGCGGGAACCCGCAGACATGGTAAATGCCGGGGCAGTTACATGAGGAAGCTCTGTATGCCGCGCCTTATCATCATGACGGCTATGGCGGCAAGGAGGAGCGATATGACCTTCGAGATGCCGAGAGCGCCCTTTTCGCCTATGGCGTTTATGATCCTGTCCGAGGACTGGAACGCGAACCAGACGATGAAGAGGTTTACAACCAGCGCCGCGAAGGTGACCGTGAAGCCGTAGAGGTCGCTCAACATGAGGAGTGTCGTAAGCGCCGCCGGTCCCGCGATGAGCGGGGTGCCTATGGGGACTATGCCCACGCCGGCGGGATGCTTCACCTCCGGGATAGCGCGCGCGGCCACGACGATGTCGCTTATGGCGATGGAGAGGAGTATGAGCCCGCCGGCTACCTGGAAGTCTGAAATGGTAATGCCGAGGACGAGGAAGAGGAGTCTGCCGGCCGCGAGGAACGCGACGGTTATCGCCGTCGCCGTAAGCATCGAATAGAATAGGACTACCCTCTTTTCGTGCGCCTCCATCTTCCTCGTCATGGAAAAATAGATGGGGAGCACGCCTATCGGCTCCATCGCCACGAAGAGCGGGAGAAAGGCGAGGGAAAAAGGGCTTAGGTTTTCCAACAAGACTTCCATGTATTGAGTTTGCCTTTTTAAGGGAAGAGAGTCAATAGGGACCGGCCCTTGTCAAGGAAAAGGAGTTTATGAGTCGTTCTCCCCTCCTTACCAGGGAGGGGATGAAAAAAACTCCCTCTCCCCTTGTGGGAGAGGGCAGGGGTGAGGGGGAATGTAATACCGTCATTGCTACCCGCCCCTGCCGACCCCGGCCCCTTCGATAGACACCGTCCTGCCGTCTATATCGAACCTCACGGGAAGGAACTTTTCGATTACATGGATGTTCGTCTCGAGGTGTCCCGATACCTCTTCGACGGTCATGGCGGACGGGCCGCGCGCAAGCGCCATGGGGATGAGGATCTGGTCGGCAAGGTGTTTGTCGATTGGCGAGCCGCTTTCCATGTACTTAAGGAACGCCTCTGCCGCCTCATTGCCGACGACTTCGGCCCTTTTTCCCCGCGCGCCGAGCGCGGAAAAACCGGCCCTGATATTTTCGAACTCGGCGAGTATGAAAATAAATGTCCCCTGGCCCGGCGAGGGGGTGGAGATGACCCGACCCTCGACCGGGTAGCCTTTAAGCCGAACGGATGCGCTCTTGAGCTGTCTTCTGGCTATTTCATCGGGGAGGTTTGAAACCGATGAGGTGACCGTGAGGCGGAGCATTGCTCCGCGACCGGGGAGATTTACGGGCGAGAGAGCGCCGGACGGCTCGCTCCTCCACTCTATCACGCCGCCGCCTGCGGGATAAAAACCCGCAAGCGGGCATTTGAAGTCGATGCTCGCGCCGAAGCGCGAGAGCGCCGGGAGATAGACCTCTTTGATGAAGTCGGCGACAGGGGCCCACGGCACATGCGTGCCGCCCCTGACCGATACCCTTGAAGGTGTCTCGCAAAATAATAACGGGATGGATACCGTCTGGAATACGAGGAGCGCGGACCCGGCGCTCCCCCTCTCCTCGGCGACATCGAAGGAGTAGACGCCCGGCCTTATCGTTTCGGGGCCGAAGGCGAGTTCGCTTGAGCCGATATGGGCTCCGAGGGCCTTTGCGCCTGTTATGGCCGTGGCGGCCTTTATGGCGGCCAGGTGCTGGGGCTTCAAGCCCGGCTCGCGCCGGTTTTTTCTGATATTGAAGATGCGGAAGGGACGGCCCAAAACGCAGGAGAGCGTTAAGGCGGTGCGGAGCATCTGGCCGCCGCCCTCGCCGAAGCTCCCATCTATTTCAATAAGCGAACGCAATAAATGTCTTTATACTGTGTTGCGCTCCTCGGAAAATCCTCGACGTACACAACAAGTACGCCTGCGGTTTTCCTCGTCGCGCGCCTCGTCTAAAGTCCATTTCTTGCGTTCGCGGCAATGGTGGAACGCAATAAATGTCTTTATACTTCGTTATATTTCTGTGGCTTGTACGAAACTTTATCCCATCCCCCTCGACGGGGGAGGGCCGGGGTGGGGGTGAAAAACTCCGCCCCCTCGGTCCCTCTCGTCGAATAACTGGTGCCAACGCAGTATAAAGCCATTTCTTGCGTTCGGACGTCAGCCTTTTATTTTCCTCCCAAGCCTCTTCTCCACACTCTTCATCTTTTCATTCAGGCGGTCGAGCGGTTTGGAGGGCCGCAAGTCTATCTGTATGTGCGAGACCGCCCTCGGGGCCTTTTTCATGACCTCCTCGTGGCACTTCTTGATGAGGTTCATGCAGTCGTCCCAGGCACCCTCGATTATCGTCCCCATGGCGTTCGCCTTGTAGGGGATGCCGCTCTCGTCAACGAGCTTCACGACACTCGCAATCGCCTCCCCCATTGATTCGCCGGACCCGACAGGAACTATGCTGAATTCCACGAGCATTGGACGCCTCCTTTCAGGCTAAAGGTCGACACCGTCGATAAAAGCCCCGCAAAACGGACAGGCGGATTCCTTGAGGCTGTTCTTCTTTACCGTAAAACCGTATCTCTCGATTATAAGCTTCCCGCACTTGTGGCAGAAGGTCGACTCCCCCTTCTCTCCCGGGATGTTGCCCGTATAGACATACCTGAGACCTTCCGCTATCCCTATCTCCCTTGCCCGCGCTATCGTCTCCCTCGGGGTCGGAGGCAGATCGTGGAGCTTGTACGCCGGGTGGAAGGCGCTTATGTGCCAGGGCATGGTCCTGTCGACCCCGGCCATCCATTTGGCGATGGAGCGGAGCTCGTCGTCGCTGTCGTTCATCCCGGGTATCACGAGCGTCGTTATCTCCACCCATATCCCGAAGGAGCGCATGTATTCCACGGCCTTCAATACCGGCGCGAGCGTGGCCCCGCAGACCTTCTTATAAAACTGCTCGGAGAACGATTTCACATCGACATTCGCCGCGTCAAGGAGCCCCTTCATCTCGTCAAGGCACTCAGGCGTCATATACCCGTTTGTGACGAAGACGTTCTTAAGGCCTTTTTCCCGGGCGAGCACGGCTACATCGTACGCGTATTCGAAGAAAATCGTCGGCTCGGTGTAGGTGTATGAGACGGACGAGCACCCGGTCTCAACGGCCTCCGAGACGACTTCTTCCGCGGAGACTTCCTCGCCGAGTATCCGTTTCTGGTCGCGGGGCATCTGGGAAATCTCGGCGTTCTGGCAATGGAGGCACCTGAAGTTGCAACCGACGGTGGCTATCGAATAAGAGGTCGAGCCCGGCTGGAAGTGGAAGAACGGCTTTTTTTCGATGGGGTCGACGTGCTCGGCGATGAGCCGCCCGTAGATCAGCGTATATAGGGTGCCGCCCGTGTTCTCGCGCACCCCGCAGACCCCTCGCTTCCCGTCGGCTATGTGGCACCGGAACTCGCAGAGGAAGCAATCGACGTACCCGCCTGTAGCGGGCCTGTAGAGCCGGGCTTCCTTCATGCGGTCCCTTGCTGGAGCGCGTTTCCGGGCCGTCTCTCCCTGGCCCGGCCCTTACCCGGCACAAAAAGGCTCAGCGCATCCATACTACCCTTGCGAGCTTCGTATCAGAGCTCCATTTGTAATCGACAGTGCCGTGATAGGCCTTTTTCAAGATCTGGCCTATGCGCTCGGCGAGCTTTTCGGTCGTCGTGCTGATCTCTATGACGCCCTTCTTATCCTTTATCTCGATTATCCTCTCCAGGGGGTTTATGTGCGCGGCAAGCTCTTCCTTGTTCCTTATGAGATTCAAGATCTCTTCTTTGTGCTCGGAGAGGAACTCGCCCTCGAGGGTCACGAACCCCTCGGCGTAATTGTCCTTTATTTTCAGGCATGCCGGGCAGAGGACCTTTTCCCTGGGGACCCCTTCGGCCTCGACCGGGACGTTGTTCGGATGCATCCACCTCTTGTCATGGTACACCGAGCGGCACTTTTTGCACTCGGAGGCGTCCGGGTAATCTTCTTTCAGGAGATAGGGGTCGGTCGCGGTGTTTATCCTCTTGCGCTTCCCGATCCGCGCGCCGCCCGTCTTCGACCTGGTCCCTGCCTTTGGTTTGAGCGCCTTTTTTGTCATATTTTTTTGAACCTGTCCTTTAATCTGTCCATTATGAACGGGACAGAAGTGTAGTCGGGTCTCATGCTCAAGTGAGGCTGGAAGGGGCCGTGCCTCCTTAAATATTCCGTGACCTCCCCGGCAAGCCTTCTGGCGCCGTCAAAGGCCGGGTCGTCGAACATGTCGTGCGGTCCTATGAGCTTGCCGTTGGTTATCTGGAACCCAGCGGCTATGACCCTCGGGGGGCCGTCGAAGCGGGTCGGGTTCGCCTCGTAGAAAGGGACGGGCATGAGCGGCCCGTTGTGCGAGTTCCTCATCCATCCCTCGACGAGATGGGGGAACGAGAGCGCCTCCATGACCTCCCCTGTGGCCGGAAAACCCGCCTGGCATCTGAATATCGCCGCCGGGGTAGCCTCCTCAATAGTGCCCCCGCCCTTTATCCTGAACTTCGGAGAGGAGATGACGGCCGAGACGTCACAGTCCGAGTTCCTGAATACGGCGTTGACGATGTACTTGCCTGTGGAGCCGATGAGCGCAAGGAGAACGTAGGTCTCCTTTGGGGCCGACAGCACTATCTCCCTTCCTTCTCCGCGCACATGCACCTTGAAGGAGAAGCCCTCGATCATGGTCGGGTCGAGGACGAGCCCCGAGGTATTGAACGGGTCGGCGAAGATCTTGTAAAGGGGCAGGTTCCAGGAACCTATTGAGGCCTTGTTCGACATGAGGATTACGACGGGCTCGCTCGGCCTCTCGACAAACTCCATCTCCGCGGCGCCGGGGCCCATGCCCCTTAAGGACCCCGTGAAGGCCTCTCTGGAGAGCCCCTGCTCCGCGGCATAGAGCTTCAAGCCGGCCGACTCTTCCCTGCAGGCGACGAGCGTGTTCCAGACAAGCTCGTGCGTCTCCCTGTCGTTTACCCCGTTCCTGTGCGTAACGATTAGCTCGATGTCGTCGCCGCAACGGAGCACATGGAAGTCCTCGATGAGCCCCTTTTCCCGCGAGTTGTAGAGCCGCTCCTTGGCCGTGTCGAGTACTTCCGGGTGGGAGCTTATGTGCCCGACGAAGCCGCCTATGTCGGCGGTGAAGACGCTAAGCGTCAGCTTTGATGCCCCTGCCATCCTTCAGGTCTCCTTAACCGCCCAGGCCTTACAGCTTCCAGGTTGAGCCATGCGCGGCGGATAAGCGGCAAGCGCAAGGACTTGAATCCAGCTGAGCCAGGAATGTTTTTCAAGAAGTGAGGGGCCGGTCTTGAGCCGGCCCCTCACGGATAATAAAAGTGCGGCTTAAAGTAAATAAAGCCGCACCGTTCGAGCCTGTCATGTGGGTTTATGTGCCGGTTTCCCTGGAAAGCCGCTCCTTGCCCTTGTAATAGGCCTCCTTGCCCGCTTCAATAGCCGACTGGAGGTCGTCTTTTTTTTCATTGATCATCTGCCTGACCCTCCCGGCAGAATCGGAAACTTTATATCTGGCGTCCTGGTACTTGTCCTTTGCCCAGTCTCCTGCGTCCTCGGCGCCTTCCCTTATCCGTCTCCTGGTGTCAGCCCCTGATCCCGGCGCGTATAGGAGGGCTATGCCCGCACCGACGACCCCACCCAGCAAAAAAGCGAAGAGCGCGCTCCCTTTATTGGTTCCCATCGTCGCCACCTCCTTTTTTTTCTCTCCTGAAAAACCGTTTGAACCCCTCTTCGGCCCCGAAAAAAAAGCTTATTATTCCGATCAGCGGGTTCCTTACATTGTCCACGATCATCTCCGCGAGTCCGGTGACCTTAAGCCCGACGTCCTTTACCTTTGTAACGAGCTCTTCGACCTCGCCCAACTGGTCTCCGGCCTTTTTTACTATCACATTGATCGACTCTATCGTCCTCCTGCTCTCGGCCGTAAGCTCCTCGACGGCCTGGAAGGTCCTTTTCAGCTGAAGGAGGGCCGGTACTACCGCGAGCACGAATATGAGAAAGGCGAGCGCGATGATGAGGATCGCAATGTCCGAAATGTCCGCAGTAAATGTCATCTTCCCTCCATTTGAGTATAGCTTGTTATATATACCTGTCAAGGCGCGTAAAGACAGGGCGCGTCTGAAAACATTTTAAATCCGAGTGGTTAGGAGGCCGCCATAAGACCCCCCCCGTCCAGATTCCCGGGCTTATGGAGAGCGATTGTGACCGCCCGGGGGCTTAAGCCCAGCATAAGTATATTCCTATACTTCGGAAATTCAAGGGGTTTTATTAATATTTTGTTGATTTTAGGCCTGTTTGAGGATAAAGACCCACCAATACCGTCAACTTTTTCAGTTGACATATGTCAGGTACTTAGGTTATCCTTATAAGGACGCCGCATTTGATCAAGTGCGGTAAAGGGGTATCCCGATTCTATCGGCAGGTCTAACGAGCACCATAAAGAAGGGGACTGGGAAAATGCAAAAAATCAAGAGGATTTCAGCACTTGCCCTGATTTTCACCTTCCTTACCTTCTCTGTGGCCAGGGCCGAGGACGTAATGCAGCAGACTATGAGGGACGCGCTCTACGGCGGCGTTGCCGGGGCGCTCATCGGCGCGGCGGTTCTTCTTCTTACCGACAACCCGGACGACCATTTGAACTACATCCCGACCGGCGCGGGCATAGGCATCCTCGCGGGCGCGGCCTACGGGGTCGCCACCTCGGGGATGATGATCACCTCTTCAGCCGCCGAGGTCGAGGACGGAAAGATCACCTTCAACATGCCGACGATCAAAAAGGAAAAGATATACGACGAGATAGCGAACAGGTACGAAGATATCGAGCAGGTCGATCTCATAAGGGTCAAGTTCTGAAATATTATAAAAATCGTTTGAAGGCCCCGCGTAATGCGGGGTTTTTTTTTGGCGTGTAGGGCGGGAGCTGGAAGGCGGCAAGGTTATAAAGCAAGGCCCCTTCAGCCGGTTGTCAAAAGCGCGAGATGGTTTGAACCGTAAGAGGAGCGATTTGGAGGGGATGAAATGAACTTACCCCGCCGAAGCAGGGGTATCTTCTAATACGTCCCCTCCCTCGATGGGAGGGGACAAGGGGAGGGTGATTGCTCGGCGCAGGACCAATTTCAAATCGGACGGCTCGGTGGCTCATTGACGCAATGCCGTCCGTTGTGATTTTGCCGCCCGGCACGCTTCACCCCCACCCCGGCCCTCCCCCATCAAGGGGGAGGGAGTGAAAAAACGCGGCAAGCCGCGGGGTATTCGACCCTAAGAGGAATAAAAACCGCGCGGCCCCTGAAAGGGGCCGCGCCCGGAGTATCGGCCGGATTATATCGAGACGGGCGGGGCGATGAGGCCCGTCGTCTCGGGTATGCCTGCCATGATGTTCATGTTCTGAATGGCCTGGCCTGAGGCGCCTTTGACGAGGTTGTCAATGGCGGATACGATTATCGCCTTTTTTTTCTTCTCATCGACGAATACGCCTATGTCGCAGTAGTTGGAGGTACGCACCTGGCTTATGTCCGGGAACAGCCCCTCGCCCATGACGCGCACAAAGGGCTCCCTTTCATAGAAGGCCCTGTACAGGGAGTAGACCTCTTTCATCGAAACACCCCTTGCGAGGTTTGCGTAAACGGTCGAGAGTATGCCCCTTGAGACCGGCAGGAGGTGAGGGGTGAATGTGATGGATATTTGCGCCCCGGCTATCGCGCCGAGCTCCTGCTCTATTTCCGGCGTATGCCTGTGCGAGCCTAGCTTGTAGGCCTTGAAGCCCGGGGAGACCTCGACGAAAGAGGTCTCTATGGCCGCTTGCCTCCCGGCGCCTGATACGCCGCTCTTGGAGTCCACGATTATGGAGGATGCGTCCGCGAGTCTCTCCTTGAGGAGCGGGGCGAGCGCAAGTATCGCGCTCGTCGGATAGCACCCTGGGTTGGCGACGAGCTTCGCCGCTTTTATTTCTTTCCTCCGGAGCTCAGGGAGGCCGTAGACGGCTTCAGTAAGGAGCGCGGGGCTCGTGTGCTCGCCGTACCAGACCTTGTAGACGGAGAGGTCGTGGATGCGAAAATCCGCGCTCAAGTCTATCACGCGGCAAGATTTAAGCAGAGCAGGGACTGCCGCCTGGGACGCGCCGTGCGGGAGCGCGCTGAAGGCGATGTCGGCCTGGATACCCTTTAATTCCTCAGGGTCGCTGAACTTGAGGCCGTCGTAAAAGCCCGCGAGGGACGGAAATATCCCGGTCACGGCCTTTCCCTTGTACTGGCGCGAGGTGACGTCGGTTACCATGGTATCCGGGTGCAGGGCAAGGAGCCTCAGGAGCTCGAACCCCGTGTAACCGCTCCCGCCTACTATCGCTACCTTAAGCATCTTGGACCTCCTTTAAGGGAGACAAAATAAAAAAGGGGAGACCTCGCGGCCTCCCCTTGGATTTCTTGATTTTCGACGGCCTGGACATCCTGTCACGCATTCGGCCTGCACACACTGCCCAGTCGGGTCGTTGATCTGTCATGTCAAGAGCGAAGTCCAGATGACTGGCCGGAGCCCGCCCCAAGAGATTACCTCTTGGAGAACTGGAACCTCTTCCTTGCGCCCTTCTGCCCGTACTTCTTTCTTTCCTTCATCCTCGGGTCCCTGGTCAGAAGCCCGGCCTTCTTGAGGACGCCCCTCAAGGACGCGTCCGATACGAGGAGGGCTCTCGCGATCCCGTGCCTTACGGCCCCTGCCTGGCCGCTTTCCCCGCCGCCGTCGACGTTCGCGACGACGTTGAACTTGCCGACATTGTTGGTGAGCTCAAGGGGCTGTCTTACGATGCCCCTCAAGGTCTCGCGGCTGAAGAAGGCCGAGTAGGCCTTTTCGTTAACGGTTATCTCGCCCGCGCCGGGTAGCAACCTTACCCTCGCAACCGATGTCTTGCGTCTTCCTACTGCGCTGAATACGTCTGCCATTGCTTTGTAACCCCCAATAATGGTGAAATCGGATTATAAGGAAATCGTCTCGGGCGACTGCGCCTTGTGCGGATGCGCCGTCCCGGTGTATACCTTGAGCTTCTTGTACATGTCCCTGCCGAGCCTGCCCTTGGGGAGCATGCCCCAGACCGCCTTTTTAAGGGCGTCTTCGGGCGTATCCTCGAGGACCTTGCCGAGCGACTTGGCCTTGAGGCCGTTCGGGTACATTGTGTGGTGGTAGTATATCTTGTCAGTGGATTTGTTCCCCGTGAAACCGACCTTTTCGGCGTTCACGACGACTACGAAGTCGCCGGTGTCGAGGTGCGGGGTGAAAGTCGGCTTGTGCTTGCCGCGAAGTATCGCGGCTATCTGTGTCGCGACCCTACCGAGGGTCTTGCCGTTTACGTCCACGAGGTACCACTTCTTTGCGTTAACTTCGATTTTCGGAATAAATGTCTTCATCTATAAGTCCCCAGCTTTATTTTGAATATACAAAAATATATGATTTTCGGGATATTGTCAAGGCATTTCTGGAGAGGCTTCGGAGGCGGGGTTATTTCTGGTGGCATGTCCTGCAGACGCCTGAACCGGTGTTGCCTCCGACTCTCCGGAGGAAGTTGCCGTCGGTGCAATCCTCTCCATTATTGCCGCACCAGGTGGCCTGGTCACCGGAAAGCGGGGACATAATCTCGCCCCATGTGGGCTCGGCCTCATCCCAGCTTAAGTTGTTGAAGTGCGGGTCGTGGCAGGAGGAGCACTCGACCTTGCCGTCTTTCAAGAGGTCGGCTATCGTTGCAGAATCGGAAATGAACCCTTTGACGGCCCACCTGTTCTGGGAGAGGTTGCTGTTGTAGGCCGAGGCCGCCGATGAGGCGAGCTCGCTTGTCAGGTCTATCGAGTTTATAGTGGTATTTGTCGCCCTCAACCCCGCCCTGTCGGCATTATATGTAACCGATACAGGGTGGTCGTCGGAAAGGCTGGTGCCTATGGTAAGCCTCGTGATCTGGTCAGCCGTGTGGCATGACCCACACGCCCCTGGCGCAGCATTGAAGTTGTGCATCCATGTAGCGGGTGCCCAGGCGAATTCATTTGCGAGAGGCATTGCAAAGAGCCAGCCCCTGTCCGAGCCGCCGTTGACGACTCCGCCCTTTCCCGGGGTGTTGACGATGTTGTCGAAGGTCGTGACGCCGTCATGGCATGAAAGGCAGGCGAGCGTGGTCGAGCCGATGTCGGTGTTGCTTATAGTCGTGCCGCCGATGGTCGTGCCGTAAGCCGTGTAGGATGTCGGCGCGGCCGTCCCCCTGTTCCACATGGGTTTGAGGCCGTTGGCCGTATTCGTGTGGTGCGGGGTATGGCAGAATACGCATATCTCGGTCGTGGCCGTGGTCCTTATGACCCAGCCGAGAGACCCCATGTTGTGCCTGGTGGCCGCTATCCCGCTTGCCGCGACTCCAGCCGGGTAGTCGTTTACCCCTGCGGAGAAGGACGGTGTGGAGATGAGCGCCAACGCGGACGCCAGAAAGAGTGTTTTAATAGACCTTTTCATAAGATGTTTCTAATCCGACTTATTTTTCGTGGCAGGTCCGGCACACACCGCTTCCGGTGTTGCCGCCGACTCTCCGGAGGAAGTTGCCGTCCGTGCAGGCCTCGCCTGTGCAGTACATGTACGCCACCTGCATCATCTGGCCATCGTCCCAATAAGAGGTCCAGGAACTCTCGACCTCGTCCCAGCTTAAGTTCCTGAAGTGCGGGTCATGACAGCTTGTGCACTCGACCTTGCCGTCCCGGAGGAGGTCGGCTATTGTCGCCGTGTCGGATATGAAGCCCTTCACCGCCCAGCGGTTCTGGGCGAGGTTGCCGGAGGCGTAGGCTCCGGCGGACGAGGCGAGCTCGCTTGTGAGGTCGATAGCGTTGATGGTGGTGTTAGTGGGCCGGAGGCCCGCCCTGTCCGTGCTGTAGGCGACCGAGACCGGGTGGTCGTTTGAAAGCTCGGTCCCGAGAGAGAGCCTTACCGCCGGGTTATCGCCGCTATGGCAGTTTGCGCATGTGCCGGGGCCGCTGAGAGCGGTGTTGAAAAAGTCATGATTCTGTGAGGCCGCTCCCATGGTCTCTATAGGCATCCTGAATATCCATGTCTTGTTCTCGCCCACGCCAGGCGTAGCGGAGAGGCCGCCCTTGCCAGGGGCGTTCACGATGTTATCGAATGTCGTTACGCCGTCGTGGCAACTGAGACATGCGAGGGTCGCGCCGCCAGGGGCGCCGACACTTGAGCCGCCGATCGTCGCGCCGTATCCCGAGTATGAGGCCGATGACGAGTTGGACCTGTTCCAGAGGGGCCCTGAGCCGGGCCCTGCGTTTGAATGGTGCGGTGTGTGGCAGAAGACGCAGATCTCCGTTGTCGCGTTAGTGTGGAGCACCTTGCCGAAGCCGCCGAGGTTGTGTCTTGAAGAGGCTATCCCGCTCGCGGCAAGGCCAGCAGGGTAATCGGAGACTGCAGCCGCATGGGCTTCGGCGCAGGCGATGGTAAAAACACCGGCCAATAATAATATTCTGAGCGCGTTCTTCATTCACTCTTTAGGGGCTGATACCGCGGCTTGCCGCGTCTTTAATCCCCTCCTCCTTGATGGGTGTAGGGACAGGGGAGATACCCTGCGCGGTGGTTCATGTGGACCATCACTTTCCCCCTGCCGGAGATTACTTCTGGTGGCATGTCCGGCAGACGCCGCTTCCGGTATTGCCGCCGATCCTTCTAAGGAACTGGCCGTCAGAGCAGTCCTCGCCCGAGCACCATGTCCAGTTCGTGAGCATGTCCGGGTTCCATGTATAGGTCCCCTCGACCTCGTCCCAGCTCGAGTTCTTGAAGTGAGGGTCGTGGCAAGACGAGCACTCGACCTTGCCGTCGCGGAGAAGATCGGCGATGGTCGCGGTGTCGGAGACAAAGCCTTTTACCGCCCAGCGGTTCTGGGCGAGGTTGCCGGATGCGTATCCGGCGGCGGATGACGCGAGCTCGCTTGCGAGGTCTATCGAGTTGATGGTGGTGTTCGTGGCCCTCAAGCCCGCACGGTCGGCGCTGTATGCAACGGAGACCGGGTGGTCGTTCGAGAGGTTCAGTCCCAGAGAGAGCCTCTCGGCGGGCCTTGTGTAGGTGTGGCAGATGATGCATGTGATGGGGCTGGAGGTATTGAAGTTATGGAGGGTTGGGGAGGTCGTGAGGCCTTCCCACACTATGGGCATGGTGAATGTCCAGCCCCTGTCCGAGCCGCCGTTTACGACGCCGTCTTTTCCCGGCGCGTTCACGATGTTGTCGAAGGTCATGACGCCGTCATGGCACGAGAGACAGGCGAGAGATGTGGAGCCGATATCGGTATTGTTTATCGTCGTGCCTCCGATGGTCGCTCCGTAAGCGGTGTACGACGTAGGCGCGGAGGTGCCCCTGTTCCACATCGGTTTCAGGCCGTTCGCTGTGTTCGAGTGATGCGGGGTATGGCAGAAGACGCAGATCTCGGTCGTGGCGGTCGATCTTAAGACCTTACCCATGGAGCCCAGGTTGTGCCTGGAGCCTGAGATCCCGCTCGCGGCGAGCCCTGCCGGGTAGTCGTTGACGCTCGCTGAGAGGGCCGGGGAGGCTATGAGCGCTATCGCGGAAGCCAGCAAGAGTGTTCTAATCGGTTTTTTCATAAGATGTCCCTATTTCTCGTGGCATGTCCTGCATACACCCGAGCCGGTGTTGCCGCCGACGCGCCTCAGGAACTGGCCGTCAGAGCAGTTCTCGCCCGAGCACCAGGTCCAGGGAAGGTTCTGATCGGGGTTCCATGTGTAGGTCCCCTCGACCTCGTCCCAGCTCATGTTCTTGAAATGAGGGTCGTGGCACGAGGAGCACTCGACCTTGCCGTCGCGGAGAAGATCGGCGATGGTCGCGGTGTCGGATACAAACCCTTTTACCGCCCACCTGTTCTGGGCGAGGTTGCCGGATGCGTAGCCTGCGGCGGATGACGCGAGCTCGCTTGTGAGGTCTATTGAGTTGATAATGGTGTTAGTGGGCCGGAGTCCCGCCCGATCGGAATTATAGGCGACAGAGACCGGGTGGTCGTTCGAGAGGTCCATGCCGAGAGAGAGCCTCTCGGCAGGCCTTGAGACGCCGTGGCAGACGACGCATGTCCAGGGGTCGCTGGTATCGAACTTGTGGTTGTAGGTGGCCGGGGGGATGAATTCGTTGACGAAGGGCATTGCAAAAAGCCAGCCCCTGTCAGAGCCGCCGTTTACGACGCCGCCCTTGCCTGGGGCGTTGACTATATTGTCGAAGGTCATGACGCCGTCGTGACAGCTTAAGCAGGCAAGCGAGGTCGAGCCTATGTCGGTGTTGCTTACGGTAGTGCCGCCGATGGTCGCGCCGTAAGCGGTGTACGATGTGGGCGCCGAGGTCCCCCTGTTCCACATGGGCTTAAGGCCGTTCGCCGTGTTCGCGTGGTGCGGGGTGTGGCAGAATACGCATATTTCGGTCGTGGCCGTAGTTCTGATTACCTTTCCCATGGAGCCCAGGTTATGCCTTGAGCCTGCTATGCCGCTCGCCGCGAGCCCCGCCGGGTAGTCGTTGACGCTCGCCGAAAAGGCCGGGGAGGCGATGAGCGCTATCGCGGAGGCAAGGAAGAGTGTTTTGATCGGCCTTTTCATAAGAAACTCCAATTCGGATTATTTTTCGTGACATGTCCTGCAGACGCCGCTTCCGGTGTTTCCGCCGACCCTGCGGAGGAAGTTGCCGTCGGTGCAGGCCTCGCCGATGTTGCCGCAATAGTCGGTCCAGGCATCGGTCCATGTCGACTCCGCCTCGTCCCAGCTTAAGTTATTGAAGTGCGGATCGTGGCATGATGAGCACTCGACCTTTCCGTCGCGGAGAAGGTCTGCGATAGTCGCCGTATCGGATACGAAGCCCTTTACCGCCCACCTGTTCTGCGAGAGGTTGCCGTTGAAGGCGGTGGCCGCCGAAGAGGCGAGCTCGCTTGTCAGGTCTATCGAGTTTATTGTGGTGTTCGTTGCCCGTAACCCCGCCCGGTCCGTATTGTAGGTGACGGATACCGGGTGGTCGTTTGAGAGGTCCATGCCTATATTAAGCCTTGTAATCAGGGCGGCCGTATGGCAGGCGCCGCAACTCATAACGCTCGTCGAGAAGTGGTCGATGACGGACGACGGCATCCCGAAACTGGCTATCGGCATCTGGAATTGCCAGACCCTGTCCGAGCCGCCGTTCACGACGCCGCCCTTGCCGGGCGCGTTTACTATGTTGTCCCAGGTCGTGACGCCGTCGTGACAGGACAGGCAGGCGAGCGAGGTCGAGCCTATGTCCGTGTTGTTTATGGTCGAGCCGCCGATGGTCGCGCCATAGGCGGTGTAAGCCGTCGGGGCCGAGGTCCCCCTGTTCCACATGGGTTTAAGGCCGTTGGCCGTATTCGTGTGGTGCGGGGTGTGGCAGAAAACGCAGATCTCGGACGTGGCGGTGGAGGTTATTACCCTGCCGAGCGAGCCCATGTTGTGCCTCGTACCTGCAATACCGCTTGCGGCGACACCAGCCGGATAATCGGCGATTGTCGCGCCGAAGGCCGGGGCCGAGGCGAGGAGTACGGCCGAGAGGAGAGACAGGGCCCCTTTCGTGATCTGTAGAATTCTGTCCATGCTAAATTCCCAAGGTGTTTTTTTCAAAAAAAAAAGCCGAAGAGGCCGTCCTTTCGGACGCCTTTCGGCAATCTTCGCCTTTGAACCTTAATACCGCCTTCAGTCTTAAGGTGCTAATTCGCCCCCATTATAGTGCCAGTATTAAAAAAAATCAACATTTATTTAATTAATCATTAAGAAAATATACCTGTACGAAAGTACAGGGGTGAGTTGCCAAGTCTGAAGTAATTTTTATAAACCAATTGGGAGTATGCGCCGCCACCCCTTGTGTATATTTGACCTCCTTTCATACCTATGCTACATATCTCTCCATGGATGAGAGAGAAGCAAGGGTAGAGATAGACCGGCTCCGTAAAGAGATCGACTACCACAACTATTGCTACTACATACTCGACAACCCGGTCGTGACCGACGCCGAGTACGATAGGCTCATGCGGCGTCTGGAAGGGATAGAGAGGGAATTCCCGCGCCTTGTGACGCCGGACTCCCCGACCCAGCGCGTCGGCGCAAGCCCGCTCGCGGCGTTCGGCACCATCACCCACACCGTCCCGATGCTCTCGCTTGCCAACGCGTTTACAAAAGAGGAAGCGATCGAGTTCGACGCGCGCATAAAAAGGCTCCTTAAGCCCGATGAGCCTGTCGATATCGAATACGCGGCGGAGCCGAAGATGGACGGCCTTGCCGTCGAGCTCGTTTATGAAAACGGGGTCTTCACAAAGGGCTCTACCCGGGGCGACGGGTTCGTCGGCGAGGATGTTACGCAAAATTTGAGGACCATAAGGTCGATACCGCTTAAGCTCAGGCACGACTCGATAAGGATACCGAGGCACATTGAGGTGAGGGGGGAGGTCTTCCTGCCCCTTGAGAGCTTCAAAAAATTGAACCGGGAGAAGGAGGCTAAAGGGGAGGCGCCCTTTGCCAACCCCAGGAACGCCGCGGCCGGGTCGCTAAGACAGCTCGACCCCCGCGTGACCGCCTCGCGCCCGCTCGACATATTCTGCTACGGGCTCGGGGCCTTCGATGGGCCGCCGTTTACGACGCACTTTGCCACACTCGAATTCATAAAAAAGACGGGTCTTAAGGTGAACCCACTCGTAAGGGTCGTGGGGGGGATAGACGAGGCGCTAAAGTACCACGACGAGATGGAAGCGAACAGGGAGTCTCTTAACTACGAGCTCGACGGCGTGGTGCTCAAAGTCAACAGGCTCGACCTGCAAGACAGGCTCGGGGTCATAACGCGCTCGCCCCGGTGGGCGCTCGCTTATAAGTTCGCGCCGAAGCAGGAGTCGACCCGCGTAAAGGAGATATTCGTCGGGGTCGGCAGGACCGGGGCTTTGACGCCCGTGGCGTTTTTGGAGCCTGTATCGGTAGGAGGCGTGACGATAGAGCGGGCTACACTTCACAACGAGGACGAGGTGCGGCGGAAGGATGTCCGGCCGGGCGACTTCGTCGTAGTCCAGCGGGCCGGGGATGTGATACCCGAGGTCGCCGAGGTATTGAAAGACAGACGCCCCCCGGAGGGCCTTCCCGAGTTCAGGATGCCGGATAAGTGCCCGGAGTGCGGGAGTATGGTTGAGCGCATAGGCGCGATACACTACTGCACGGGCGGGTTGCTGTGCCCGGCACAGCTGAAGGAGTCGATAAGGCACTTCGCCTCGAAACGGGCCCTCGACATCGAAGGGCTCGGGGCAATGCATGTCGACCAGTTCGTGGAGAGCTCTCTTGTAAAGGATGTGGCCGACCTCTTTTTGCTTACGAAGGACGGCCTTCTTTCGCTTGAGAGGTGGGGGGAGAAATCCGCCGAGAACCTTGTTAACGCGATAGAGAAGTCGAAACATCCCACGCTTGAGCGGCTTATATACGCGCTCGGGATAAAGCAAGTCGGAGAGCACATGGCGCGGGTGTTGGCCGAGAAGTTCGGGGACATACACGCGCTCGCCAAGGCTACAAAAGAGGAGCTTGAAGAGACCTACGAGATAGGGCCCGAGACGGCGGCGTCCATCGTGGATTTCTTCGCGGAAAAGCACAACGCGGATGTGCTCCAGAAGTTGGAGCGCGCCGGGGTCGTCTTTCCGAAAAAGGAGAGGAAAAAGGCCGGGAGACTGGAAGGCAAGGTCTTCCTCTTTACCGGGGGCCTTAAGTCGTTTACGCGGGACGAGGCAAAGGACCTCGTGGAGGCTGAAGGGGGCGAGGCGGCCGGGAGCGTCAGCAAGAAGGTCGATTATGTCGTTGCCGGCGTTGAGCCGGGGTCGAAGTACGAGAAGGCGAAAAAGATGGGGTTAAAGATAATAGATGAGGAGGAGTTTAGGGGGATGGTGGGGAAATAGCGGGACTGGAAAGTCCCGCCTATCGAATTTGAGACGCGTATATTTGAAATTAAATCGATAGGCGCGGTTTTCTAACCGCGTCGACCACAGTGTATATGCCTTCATTGAAACATCTACATATAAATCATTATCCCTATATGGTGACGGCTGTAACTCATGAAAGGAGGCTGGTATTCGCCGATGCGGCTCCTTCAGACATCCTTTTGGAAGCGGTATTATTCGGGAGAAAACAGGGTTGGTATTATATATTCGCCTTCGTCATAATGCCTGATCACCTGCATATGATAATTACTCCGAAAGATAAAAATATTTCCGAGTGCGTTAAATCCATAAAGGGGTTTTCATCAAGGAGAATAAATACGCTCCTGTCAAGCCGTGGCTCGTTATGGCAAAGAGGTTTTTTTGATCACATCCTTGATACAGAAGAAAAGGTCTTGAGCAGGATAAGATACATAGAGGAAAACCCTGTAAGGAAAGGGCTTGTAGAAAAACCAGAGGAATACAAATACAGTTCCTTCAGACTTCAAGAAGAGACTGATTTAGAGATGCTCTTTTAGGCGGGACTGGAAAGTCCCGCCTATCGAAATCGATAGGCGCGGCTTGGACAACCGCGCCATCTGCCTGTC
Source organism: Deltaproteobacteria bacterium (assembly GCA_016182655.1). Lineage (GTDB taxonomy): Bacteria > Desulfobacterota > GWC2-55-46 > GWC2-55-46 > GWC2-55-46 > GWB2-55-19. The sequence continues at coordinate 22,367 of JACPGB010000044.1, read as the reverse complement.
ATTGCGAGCGAAGCGAAGCAATCTCATCATTTGCCGAACGATTGCCTTGAGATTGCTTCGTCGCTTGCGCTCGGAGCGCGGTCAAAGCCGAATCGGGCGCGTGTAAACTTTTTCGGGCTGAGGCGCTTGATACGGATTTGCCGGTCCGGCGAGGACGCGCTCCTCGCAATGACAGAGAAGCCGACCCGATATTTTACCCCGGATACGGCGAGAACTGGTCGGCCACGGCCCACCACCTGCCGGCTTCCTTTACAAAGACGAACATGTCCCGTCCGCCTATCTCCATGGTCCGGCCGTTCGATTCAAAGGCGATGTCGAAATAATACGTGACCACGGCGGTCTCACCGTACATGTCTATCCTCGGGTCGATCTCTTTCCACCTCGTTATCTTGACCGAGTTCGCGAAGGCGGTCCATGACGCCACGCAGGCGTCCCTGCCTTCGAGCCGCTTCCGATCGGTTGCGGTTATCGCAACCATGTCCTTGTGAAAATACTTCGAGAGCTCCTCGGGCCTGCCTTCTGTCCAGGCCCTGTTGAGGGCCTTCAAGGTCTCCCGGACCTCTTTTTCACGGTCGTTCATTTCGCCTCCGTTAACGAGAGAGTCATTTATAAAACCCCTCCTTGTCATATATAAGCGGCCTTGCCTCGGGCCGCGTCACATCCCCGTCCACGACCTCTCCTATGATAAGCGTATGGTCTCCGGCATCAAAGTGGGAGCGCACGCGGCAGTCCATCCACGCGATGCAGTCCTTCAATATCGGCGAGCCGGTTGTCCTGGTGTCGTATTCTATCCCCGCGAACTTGTCGGTCTTCCTGCCGGTTTTCAGGCCGAAGTGTTTGCCTGTCGCTCTTCCGTCCTCTCCGAGGACGTTTACCGCGAATACGCCGGACTCGATAATCATGTCGTGCGTGAAACGGGTCTTGCCCACGGCGACGGTTATCAAGGGCGGGTCGAACGAGGCCCGCTGGACCCAGGCGGCGGTCATTGCGTTTATTTTATCCCCGAGCCGCGTTTGAGGACTATATCGTCGTAGTACCCGACTGCGCTCTCGTTCGTATTGTCCGTGTCGGTCATGATGACGACGCCTGTTATCCTCGGCGGCGTGTCTTTGAAGAATTTTCTATAGTCCTCGTATATGTTCCGCTCCTCGTTCAGCCACTGCCCGGTAAGCTCCGCTCCGCTCTCGACGGCGACCATGACCACGCGGTCGGTGAACGGGTTTTTGATCGCCTCGCCTTTTTTAAGCTTGTTCGCCCAGATGTAATTTACGGCGTTACCCGGGGCCTTTATCCCGTAGAACGCATCGAGGAGCTTGAACTTGAATTTATCGAAAGAGGAGGTCTTTTCCGGCTCGTACTCGAATGTCACATAAATGCGCGCGGCATAGTCGTCGCCGTCTTTTCGAGTCTCGTCGCCTTTCCCCAATACGCCCCCGACCTTCCAGCGCCAGGAGAGTATCTCAAGGTCCTTTAACTCGTCGCCCTTGAATTCCTTGTAGACCGCGGAGGCGGCACCAGAGCTCTCGGCCTTGAGTACCTTGTTCTCGCCGTCCCTTACTACCGTATAACGGGTCTCTTTCTTTTTTCTCGGCAGGAGGAGCTTCTTCCAGCCCGTTGGGGCGGCGTCCAGGGTCTCGGCTGAGAAATCGTCGATGAGAAGGGCGCTTCGGTCCGGCGGCGCTGAGAAGGCAAAGGTGCTTGCCGCGACGAAAATAACGGCTGAGAGGAGCGGAGCGTAACGCAACTTCAGACGGCTGGAAGACGGCTTAGGGTACATTTTCATCTCTTGAACGGGGATTCGGGTCAGGGTGATAAACGAAAGGCCTTAAGACGGGTAGATTTTATATCTTGGTCCCGGATCAGTCAACCCAATTCCGTGGAGGAACGGGTTTTGACGAAAGGTGTTATTTGGAGTGCCTGTCGGCGACTTTCGACGCCCCGTAGGAGTCCGGCTTCGTGACGGCCGCGTAACCGGAGCCGTTTACCATGCCGACGACCTCCTTCACTATCTCTCTGGTGTCGCCGTTCATGCCGACGTCGAGGTGTATCTCGACCCCGAGCTTTTTATATCCGTTCTCGTTCAGGTGCTCGCGGATCACGGAGGCGAGCTCTATGGACATGGTCGTCTCGTAGAAGATGCGTTGGCGAAGGTTGTCCATCTTCCGCCTCTTGAGCTTCTTGTAGAAGTACCTGCCGCCGTGGCCTACTTTGTGGACGATTATCGCGCTAACAAACAAGGTGTCGGTGTTGAGAAAGGAGTCGGTGCCGATGATGAGGTTATAGGCTTGCCCGGGGGATTCGCCGATGTAACTTATAATCGACGCGAACATCTCGTCAAAACTCACGGAGCCCTTTGTCGGACTTAAGAAACCGTCGCCTATTTCCGTGGAAGGAGGCATTCATATATTGTAATACTAAAGTCTTTTGAAAACAAGGTGTTTTGAACACCTCTCTTGCGCGCGGGTAAGTTGAATTCAGTTGCATTAAAAGGAGTTTGGAGATAGAATAGCCTCGCCTGACAAACCCTGAAATTTAAATAAACCGTTTTTACCGAATGGCCCGTATGAAGAGAATAAATCTGCTATTTACAGGCTTTTTTGCGTCGCTCCTCTTCCTGACGGTTTTCCCTCCAGCGGCGTTCCCTGAAATACTCGACCTTAATCCCGGCATCGCCGACCTGAAGGATGGCGACTACGAGGAGGCTGTGGAGTTCTTCAAGTCCGTAAGGGAGAAGGACCCGGACTCGTCGCTCGCCGCCTATTACCTCGGGCTCGCTTATGTGAAGAGCGAGGACTACCGTTCGGCAAAGCCACATCTTAAAGATGCTATCACGCTTACGCCCCGCGTCCGCGAGGCGGTAATAGAGCTCGCGGACGTCTTATATCAGCTCGGGGAGTACATTGAGGCGCTCTCGACCATAGAGGTCGCGGAAAAAGAAGGCATCGAGCCCGGACGCGCGTCGTTCCTTAAGGGACTTACCCTCATAAAGGTAAAAAGGTCCGAGGAGGCGATCGAGGCTTTCAGGAAGGCCAAGTCGCTTGACGAGTCTCTCTCAGGCCCGGCCGACTACCAGATAGCCGTCGCGAGCGTACAGGCCGGGAGGCTGGGCGAGGCAAAGGACATTTTCAAGGACCTCGCCTCGAAAGACCCCAACGCCGACGTCGCGGAATCCGCCAGGGAGTACATCGACGCGATCTCGAAGAGGCAGAAGGAGGAGCGGCCCCTTAAGCTCAAGGCAGGGCTCGAGTACCAGTTCGACGACAACGTCCTCCTCAAGCCCGATGACGCCTCTGTCGCGGGCGACATAACGAACGAATCCGACAGCGTCTTTGCCGCGTCCTTCAGCGCGGACTACGACTTCAAGCCCTCGCTCCCCTACAGCTTGAAGGCCGGGTACTCGCTCTACGCCAACAGGCACTCTTCCCTCGAGACCCATGACATACAGAGCCACTCGTTGGCCGTGACCCCCGGGATGGGCCTGGCCAAGGGGCAGGCGAACCTGTACGCCGGGTACACGTACACCCTTGTCGACGAGACGAAGTACCTCCAGGCGCTTACCCTTTCACCGACCTACACCCTCCCCATAAACGAGAGGCAGTTCGCCCAGGCCTCGGTCAGGTGGCAGGCAAAGGACTACTTGAAATACACGGCCGGCGTCGGGGCCGACGAGGACAGGGATTCGCGGGACTACGGAGCGGGCGCGTCGTGGTTCTACCTCCTCTCCGGCGGCAAGGGTTTTTTTAACGCCCGTTACGATTTTAATTACGAGGACACCGACGGACGGAACTGGACGTACTACGGAAATAAATTCGGCGCAGGCGTATATTACCCCGTGACCGAAAAGCTCGGGCTGAACGTCAGCGTGGAGGAGTACATACAGAGCTTCACCGACACGCACACGGCATTCGGCGTGGAAAGGGAGGATACAACACTCACCTTCTATACGCTCCTTACATACCCCCTCTACGACAACCTTGATATAAAGGCGCAATACCTGTTCATCCGGGGGGATTCGAACATCTCGATATACGATTATTCGAAGAACGTCTACGGGTTCGGGGTGGATTACAGGTTCTAAGGTCTTCAAGGAAGAGGTCGCGGCATGCTTATGAGAAAGACGGTTTTGAGAGGTCCCTTGGCGTACAGGTTGGGAGCGGTCCTTGGGGCCGTATTCCTTTTGATGATATGTTCGGCGTTCCCGAAGGGCGCGTTCGCGGAAGCAGGGGCCGCAGGCTCCGTCGGCTATTTCTCGAAGCTCGACGGCAAGGCCGACATAACGAGGGCTGGTTCTTCGACGGCAGTGCCGGTCCATAGCGGCGACAAGGTCTTCGTAGGAGACGTCGTCCGCACCAAGGCCGGGTCCAAGGCCGAGCTTACGTTCAACGACAAGACGGTAGTAAGGCTTGCGCCGGAGTCCCGCGTAAAGGTGGATGAGTACCTCTTCAACCCGGACGGCGGCAGGCAAAAGGCGTCTTTATACCTCTTCAGGGGCAAGGTGAGAGGCGTGGTATCGAGCTTCAAGAAAAAAGTTATACCTGTCTCCTTGAACGAGTCGACCTTCAACATACAGACGCCCACGGCTATCGCCGGAGTAAGGGGCACCGACCTATTCGTATTTTATCTGAGGGGCACGACCGGCGTCGTATTCAGCGAGGGGCTCGGTTTTGTCTACAATCCGAGGGTCCCCGGGCAGGTGGTGGACATCAGGGCTGGGCAGTCGACCTTCATCCTGAACCCCGAAGCCCCGCCCCTGCCGCCCAAGCGCGCGCTCAATATAGAGTTCTTGAGGCACTCATCCGACACCACCATAGAGAACGGCGATGACAACGGGACAAACGGCGGGGCCGAGGGCGGGGTCGAGCGCGCCTCGGGCGAGGAAGGCACGGCTGTAACCGCGCTGGCCTCCTCGGACGACGGCGGAGAAATAGGAGAGGCCGGGGATGACGGCATGGACTCTTTCGACGATAACGGGTCCGGGTCTATCGGAGAGGACGAGTTCGATTCATCTTCTTTCCGCGGGCTTTCGGACGAGGGGGATTTTAAAGAGGCTACCGAGTACTCCGATCTCAAGCCGATAAGCGAGACGAGCGAAGAGGCGTTCGGGGCCTCCGGCGCGCCTATAGTATCCTTCCTCTCAACGCCGTCCGAGGTGGCAAGCTCTTCATCGGCGCTCTTCGAAGTCAGCTCCAGCGAGCCCGCGGATTTATATTATTATCTCGACGGAACGCTTGCGTATACGAACAGTTCCGAAGGGTACGATTCTATGGGGCTCACCGTCGCCGAGGGCTGGCATACCGTAACGGTGACCGCAATCGATTCAGAGGGCATATCGTCCAGCGCTACATATGAATGGTTTTACGGACAGAGGCTCTCGAACCTCTACGGTTTCATCGACAACCCGAATACGGCAATGGACGTCGCGGGGACGGCGGCGCTGTTGTCCTACGGTAACACCGGGGCCTGGGAATTTGATATCGAGGGGTGGGCCGCCGAAGCGCCGGACAACCCCTGGACGACCACGATGGGCGGTTCGGGACAGGCAAGCTCCTCCTCCAGCACCTCCGGCGGCGCGATGAGCGGGTATTGGATAGCCGACATGTTCGGCGGTTATTCCGGCGTCGTCATGTCCGGGTCCGCGGACTTCGACTACCTGACGAGGACGTCCCTCATCTCGGGTAGCGGCACGGTGAACGGCGTTTATGATGCCTCAACCGGCTCGTTCAGCGCCTCGGCGGAAGGCCAGGCCGCGGAGGACGACCTTTCGTTCGTCACGGTCGCCTACAGCCCTGGGGTTTTGAGCGGGCTCATGGGCGGGACCTCTTCCATCTGGTCCACAAGCCGGTCTTCGCCTGCATCCATGGTGATGATAGGAAAATATTTTGGGGGGAGCGCGCCGAGGCTCTGGCTGAACCAGAACGCCTACAGCCTGAACTTCATCAACGGAAACTATATGACGTATGACGGAGGGGCGTTCTTCGGGTACTCGGCGATGCTCGCCTCCGGCCCCTACGCGAGGGGCGCCATGTACTCGCTCTACATCGACCCTTCAGGGAACGCCGGCGTCCTCACGGGGTCCCTCTCGGGCGAGGTCTACCGCGACATAGGGATGATGAGCATGGACGGGACCATATTCCCGACACAGATAAAGGCCGACGCCGATATCCCGTACACGGCGTCAAACCTCTCGAGCAACGTGTCGGTCGAAAGCTATCAGAGCTCGGCCGCCCCGGCATATCCGACGATATCCGGGTCCACGGCCACCTTCACCGGCAGTTCGACCTGGGGCCTCTCCACAAGCTCCATAGCCGGGCAGGACTGGGGCGTGTGGGAGATAAACGGCGGCGGCTCGTACACGAGCTCCGGACCGGTTTCCGGCTCCTTTACCCTGACCTACCGCGACGATAGCTTCAACTCATCTACCATGATCGCGGGGGCGTACGGCACGCTTACCGCCGCGCCGGGCAACATACTGGAAGGGGACCTCCTCGGCTATGGCGCAAGGCAGGACACGGCTACTTCGTGGATAAGCGCCGGGGAGTCGCTCGGGACCTTTTCCCCCGCGAACTATACCTGGCAGTCGATCCAGACCGGCGCGTGGATAGAGACAAGCAGGTTCCTCGCCATGACTCAGACGGCAGAGGGGCAGGCGGCGCTCTCATCGCTCAATATCCCTTACGCCGAGGTGGGGAGAGCCAACCTCACGGGCACCGACAGCAACCTTACCGTCAACATGAACGACGTCGTCTTCTTCGCCTACTCGAGCGGCGCGGCCGCCAAGATCTGGGCGACGAACAACATCACGGGCTCTTATATAACCGACCCGCTCGCCGGGACCTCCGTGGCCCTCTCGGGCAACGGGCTTTCGTCGAGCTTCGTAGTAAAGCAGTGGTCGGGGAACACCTGGCTTTCCACCGTCAACGGGTCCGGCGTATACTCAGGGACCGGCACGCTCAGCGGCTCCTCAGTGAACTTCGGCGGCGCCGCGGCAGGCACCTATTCAGCGGGCTCGTTCTCCGGCACCGGGGCCGGGACCGCTTATTAAGACCCTGCCCGTGAAAGAGATCCATCTATCGGCGGACAAGACAGGCCCTCTTCATCCGAAGAGGGCCTGTTCGCGTATTCATGCCTACCGTTTTGAGAGCCTATGAACCCTATATGGCGATTTCTTAACAGGATCACGGGCCTCCAGGTCGGCCTCCTCGCCACCGCCGTAGCCATACTCATATATTTTTCGAGCTTTACCCCCTACAAGATACCCTTCATCGATGAATTCGACCTCAAGGCCTACGACTTCCACTTAAGGACACGGGGTCCGGTTACGCCGACGGGCGAGGTCGCCATCGTCGCCATAGACGAGAAGAGCCTTGACGCGCTCGGCAAATGGCCGTGGCCGAGGACAAGGATGGCCGAGCTTATAAGAAAGCTCTCGGCCATGGACCCCTCCGTAATAGCCCTGGATATCGTCTTCTCGGAGCCTGACGAGAGCTCGGGGGCCGTCGTATTGAGAAAGCTCCGCCAGGAGTTCGGCAACTCCGACCCGAGGCTCGCCTCTCTCGTTAAAAAGGCCGAGGCAAAGGCCGACAACGACAGGATACTCTCTAATGCCTTGAGCGAGGCCCCGATGGTCCTCGGGTACTTTTTCTTCACCGGCGACGAGGTCTCGGCCCCAGAGGACAGGCAAAAGGAAACCTATCTAATACCCTCGCGTTTCGCGTCGGTCCGGCAGATAAGCGAGGCCGAGCCGAGGTTCAAGGTCCTCGACGCGAGCGGCGTGGCAAGGAACATCCCGGTCATAGCCTCTTCAGCCGAGAGCTTCGGCTACTTCAATATAGCGCCTGACATGGACGGGACCGTCAGGTGGGTGGACCTCGTCATAAAGTACGGCGACGAGTACTATCCGCACATCTCGATAGAATCGCTCCGGAGGTACGCCGATTTTCCGAACCTGATACTGAACGTCGCGGACTACGGGGTCGACTCGATAAACATCGGGGACGTAATAGTCCCGACGGACGAGCACGGCCGCCTCCTCGTGAACTTCCGGGGCGGGCCGCATACGTTCCCGCACTACTCGGCCGCCGACATCGTGGAAGGCGCCGTCCCGAGAGAGGCGATAGAGGGGAAGATAATCATCATAGGGGCTACGGCCATAGGCATATACGATATGAGGGTGACGCCCTTCTCCGGCGTATTCCCCGGGGTCGAGATCCTCGCGAATACCATAGACACGATCATAAGCGGGGACTTCATATACAGGCCGGAATGGATATACGTATACGACCTCCTCTCCATACTGATCCCCGGCGTCCTCCTCTCTCTCGTCATCCCGAGGGTAAGCGCGCTCTTTACAGCGCTCTTCACGATCGTGATGGCGACGGTCTATATCTACGCGAACCACTATGTCTTCGTCCACCTGAAGCTGTGGCTGACAGACATATACCCTGTATTCACCATAATCTTCGTCTCTTCATCCACTACCGTCTTCCAGTTCGTATCCGAGCAGAGGAAGAAAAAGGAGATAAGGGAGGCGTTCTCGCGCTACGTCGACCGCTCGGTCGTGAACGAAATAGTAAAGAACCCGGGGCTCCTGAACCTGGGCGGAGAGGAGAAGGTGCTGACGGTGCTCTTCTCCGACGTCAGGGGCTTTACGAACATTACCGAGAAGCTCATCCCCCAGGCGCTCGTGAAACTCATGAACGACTACCTGACCCCCATGACCGAAGTGATACTCAAAAACGGCGGCACGGTCGATAAATACATGGGAGACGCCATTATGGCCTTCTGGGGCGCGCCGCTCCCGCAAGCGGACCACGCGATAAGGGCGTGCAAGGCGGCGCTCGAGATGGAGCGCCGCCTTATCGAGACGCAGACGACCTGGGACAAGCCCGGCATACCCAGGCTCGTCTCGGGCATAGGGCTGTCCACAGGCAAGGCGGTCGTCGGCAACATGGGGTCTTCGACAAGGTTCGACTATACGGTCATGGGGGACGTCGTCAACCTCGGGTCCAGGCTCGAAGGCCTCACAAAGGAGTACGGCGTTCGCATAATCGTGCCCAAGCCGACCTACGAGGAGGTCAAGGACTTCTTCGTATTCAGGGAGCTCGACCTTGTCAAGGTCAAGGGCAAGGACATACCCATAGCCATCTACGAGCTCATGGGGTACGCGGGAGAGCCCCGCATAAAGGAAATTGCCGAGGTCTTCGAGGCAGGGCTCAAGGCCTACAGGGCAATGGCCTGGACCGTTGCCGTTGAGTACTTCGACTCGTGCCTTGAGCTAAAGCCGGACGACGGCCCGTCAAAGGCATTCCTCAAAAGGATAGAGCTCCTGCGCGCCGTTGCCTTACCCGCCGAATGGGACGGCGTCTTTGTCATGAAAACGAAGTAAGGGTCTGCCCCGCCTTTCCCCCTTCAAAGCCATTTCTTTCTTGAGCCAGCCCTGTCCGGGGTATCTCCCTCGTGCGTCCCGAGGCATGTTGATGCTTCTCCTTTATGGCGTATAATTATACAGGGGGTATTATGCCTGGATACGAGAGCATGTCCAAAAAGGAACTCGTCGATCTGCTTGAAAAAATGGACGAGGAGCGGGCCGAAAGGGCCGGCAAGGGAGACCCCGAGCGCCTCCTCCACGAGCTCCAGGTCCATCAGGTGGAGCTCGAGATGCAGAACAGGGAATTGAAGGAGACGAGGGACCGGATAGAGGAGGTCCTCTCAAAGTACGCGGACCTCTATGACTTCGCGCCTATCGGGTATATGACATTGAGCAAGAGCGGGATAATAGAGGAGACGAACCTTACGGCCGCCTGCATGCTGGGCGTTGAAAGGGGCAAGCTCGTAAGCAAGTCGTTCCTTAAATTCCTCGACAGGGGATATGTGAACCGCTTCCTCGCGGAACTCGACCGTTGTTGCCCGGACAACGGGCTTACGCTGGAGGCGGGCCTGAACACTAACCGCGGCAGGTTCGATGCCGAACTGCACATCATCAAGGCATCGAGGGAAGGCGCTTTTGCATACAGGGTCACCCTCACGGACATAACCCGGCGGAAGAAGGCCGAGGAAGAGGCGCGGAAGCTGTCGATGCTCGTAGAGCAGTCCCCGTCGATGGCTATCATAATGGACGCGGAGTGCAGGATAGAGTATGTGAACCGGAGGTTCACCGAGCTTACCGGATATTCAAGGGAGTACGCCATCGGCAAGGACCCGAGTTTTCTCGCCTCGGGCAGGCACCCGAAGGAGTTTTTCGATGAGATGTGGGGGAAGGTCTGTTCCGGCGAGATATGGCAGGGCGACGTCTGTAGCAGGAAGAAGAACGGCGCGCTCTTCTGGACCCACTTGTCCGTTTCGCCCATAAAGGGCGGGGACGCGACCCGTCTGGCGGTGACAGAGGTCTACGACGCCGAAAGGAAGAGGGCCGAGGAGGCGCTCGCCTCTGAACGGGACCTACTTTCCGGCACCATGAGGTCCATAGGCGAGGGGGTCATGACGCTCGACGACTCGCGGAAGGTGACCTTCCTGAACGCCGAGGCGGAGAGGCTCACCGGCTGGACCTCCCGGGAGGCCGTCGGAAAGGGTTTTAACGAGGTCTTCAACGTGCTCTGCGAGACGACCGGCGCGCCTGTAGGCGACCCGATGAAACTCCTGTCCGATGAGAAGGGGCCTCCCGGGAAGAAGTTGATCCTCAGGGGGAGGAAAGGGGACCAGCGGGAGGTCGCCGGCAGGGCGGCGCTCATAACCGACTCCGCCGGCAAGATAAAGGGGAGTGTCGTGGTCTTCATGGAGGCGCGGGAGGCTGAAGGGGGGCTCGACAAGGCGCATGAGGCGCTCTCGCGCGGCGTGATACACGAGATGAACAATTCGCTCAACGCGGTCCACGGCGGGCTCGAGCTTGCCAGAGAGGTCCAGCCAAAAGAGGCCTCCTCGCTTCTTAAGTCCGCTGACGAGACGTTATCAAAGCTCATGGAGCTTACCGAAGAGCTCCGCATCATCTCCACGCAGGCGAGGCCCTCGAAGGAAGTGACCTATATAGACGATCTCGTGAGAGAGTCCGCGGAGACGGCGCTCAAAGGCTCTGCCGTGGAGCTCGACGCGTCCTTCCCCGAGTCCATATGGTTCGTCGAGGCAGACGCGAGGCAGATAAGGCAGGCCTTCGCCAATATCTTCAGGAGTTCCGTCGAATCCATGCAGGGCAGGGGCAGGATAAAGGTCAGGTGCGGTAATGAGGATCTCCGCGAAGGGGAGCTCCCTGGGCTCGGGACCGGAAAGTTTGTAAGGGTATCGATGATGGACAGCGGGCCGCCCTTACCCGAAGAGGTGCTAAATACCGTATTTGACCCGTTTTTCGCGGCCAAGCAGAGCGGCACGCGCCTCGGGCTTTCAATAGCGGACTCGATAATAAAGGGACACGGCGGGGAGATGAAGGCCGGTGTCGCGGAGGGGGGGACCGCATTTGACGTGTGGCTCCCGGCATTCGAGTTCCAGAGGAAGGAGGAGGGGGCGGCGGCATGAGTTGACATGAAAGGGCCGGTCTCGCTAGAGCCCTTTGTATTTAGTCCCCTCTCCACTTGTGGGAGAGGGCGTAGGGTGAGGGGGCCCTTGCCGGGCAGGCAAATTTGTAACGGATGGCAGTAGAAGCGATTACCCGGAGACTCCGCACCGGCTTTGGCCCTGCGCCGAGCCCTTGCCGGGCAGGCAAAATCACAACGGGCGGTATTGCTTAATGAGCCCCCGAACCGCCCGATTTTCCCTCCCCTCTATCCCCTCCCGTCGAGGGAAGGGAAGTTAAAGCGCTCTCATATCCCCATCTTCTTCGCTATTATCTCAAGCTCCTTCGGCCTGCCCTCGGCTATTATCTTGTCTTTCAGCGCCTCGGGTGAGAGCTTGAACTTGCTCTCGACCTTTTTCCTGTAAACGGTCCCGTTGTAGGCGCAGAACGGGTACAGGCGCCCCTTGGGGTCCGGGTAATGGATGACGCACCTCATCACGCGCTCGACGCTGAAGTTGTAGCCGTCCATGAAGTGCATCCCGGCTATGAAGAAGTTCGAATGGAAACGGTCCCTGGTATCGTTATCGTCCATCTGGGTCTTCCTGAGGCTCCTGTCCTGGTAGCCTTCGAGGCTCTTGAGGAATTTCTCGAAGGTCAGCCCCTTTGGGGCCTTATCCTCCTTGAAGTGCTTTTTGAGCCTGTAGAGTATCTTGACCTTCGAGAGGAGGTCGAACCTCGAGGGCTTCACGGTCCTGGATAGCTCGATCAAGTCCTTGAGGAACGGGAACATGTCGATGAATTCGCTTATGGGTTTAACGGCTCCGTCCTCTCCGATGTAGAAGTAGGTGCCCTGCGAGCAGTGGGGGTGGAGCGAGAGCGTGAAGGCGGGCTTGCCGCTCAAGGATGTGGCGAGCTTGGAGATGGCCGAGGTCACGCCTATTGGGAACCAGTCCCGCATGACGTCAATGTAGCCGGTCTGCCTTTCGATGTCGTGCGCGAGGTCGGCCAGCGTGTAGCGCCTCTCGAGCCTGTGGCTCTGGCTGAACCTTCCGACGAACGAGACCGGCTGGAAGGCGATGCCGCTTATGACGTCGTTGTTTTTCGCCGCGAACCTGACGATGTCGCCGACCTGGTGGTCGTTGAAGCCCTTTACGAGGGTGGCGACGAGCACTATGCCGATCTTCAATTTTCTGCAGTTCTCTATGGCGGCCATCTTGACGTCGATGAGAGGCCGCGCGCGCGTCTTTTTGTAGACGTCGTCGGTCAGGCCGTCGAACTGGAGGTAGAGGTTGTCGACCCCGGCCTCCCTGGCGGCCTGCGCGAACTCGAACTCCGCCATCTTTATTCCGTTGGTGTTGACTTGGACGTAGTCGAACTCCTTCTGCCTGGCGCGCCTTACTATCTCGAGGAAATCGGGCCTGACCGTCGGCTCCCCGCCCGAGAACTGTATGCGGTTTGCGCGGACGGGCTTCTGGTTCGCGAGCATGTCGAGCATCTTCATGACGTCCTCAAACGAGGGCTCGTACAGGTAGCCCGATGCGTTGGCGTTGGCGAAGCAGACGGGGCAGGTCATGTTGCACCTGTTGGTAAGGTCCATGATGGGGAGCGCACTGTGGCTCATGTGCATGTTGCAGAGCCCACACTGCTTCGGGCAGACGGTCGCCTTTTTTATCACCGGGTCCTCTATGCCCTTGCCGTCGCCGAACCAGAGGTCCTCGCACCTGTAGTAGAGGTTGACGTCGCCGTAGAATATGTCTTTATAATCCCCGTGCTCGGCGCATGTCTTGGATATCCAGACCTTGCCGCCCTCCTCGTAGAGCGTGGCCTTTATTATCTCCATGCACTCCGGGCAGATGGAGTCTATCTCCTTTGGCAGGCCGAACTTGATGGGCTCTATCTTCGTTCCTGAGTATGTCTCTTCGGGCTGATCGACGAGATAGGGCAGGTCGCCGTTAGTCTCAGCCACCCCTCCTGATTTGAAAAAACGCTGGAAGATCGATTCCATTTGGAAGCCTCCTTCGCATTTTTTGACCGGGATTGAGAGAGGACGAGCCTATCCCGGACGGAGGGGCGCGTTTCTCTGCGTCATATCATCTGTAGTGGAGCGAGTATTATGAAAAAGAAAAATAGATCAGACGGGGCAATATGCCCCTGCCGACAAGGCGGCTGATGCGCACAACAAGATTAAAACCTGTATGTCAATTCAAGCACGCTTGAGAGAAGACAAGATTTTAAAATTGCCAAGGCCGAAAGACGTGTGAGGATAATTTTATAAAATTTTTTTTCGTATTTCAAAGGTTTTTTTAAACGGGTAACATTAAAAAAGACCGGCAGACCGGCGCGGAAACCGGATGCGTTGCCGGTTGCATGTAACTATTGGATTATCTTGGGTTTTTAATAGAAGGCCTCTCTGTCCCTTGCCGCATTACTGGATGGTTCGCCTTTTGAAGGGGGATTTGTGCCTCGGCTGTGCCTCTCCGGAGAATGGATAAGCAGGGCGGTCCGGCGGGTCCCAAGTAAGTATAGCACGCGAATCAGAAAACGAAAGAGAGGCCGATGAAGTTCCATCCCTGGTTGTTCTTGTTGTGGGCGTTGGAGAAATGGGTGTAGTGGACGCGGAACTTCCAGATGTTCACGCCCGCGCCGAGGAGGAAGTTGAGATGTGTCCCGTTTATGCTGTTCACGTCAGATATGTAAGCCCCTCCGAAGCTCAGGTCGAGGAGGTCGACCCTCAGGGTGTAGTCGAGCGAAAAGGCGGCCGTCAGGTCGTAATCTTTGTTGCCGCCTGCGTCCCATCCGAACGCGGAGAGGCCGAGCCCGCCGCCGTACCCGTTCATGCTCCAGGGCCTGTAATCGTACCGGAGGACAATACCGTTTGAGTCCTTTGAATGTATGATGTCCTGGATGACGCCGGCCGAAAACTCGGCCAGGGCGTTTGGGGGGTCCGCCGCCGTAAAAAATAAAAAGGCAGGGATGAGGTATGTTAAAAGGGCCCTTCTCATCTCTTTGTATTTACGGTTCCGTTAAGAAATGTGGAGGAGCCCTCTTTATCGGGGGCTGTCCGTTATGTGCGTCCCATGAAATAAGTATAAAGGAAAAAAGACGGATGGTAAGAGGGGCGCGCGTTTTCTTGCGGGACGGGGTACTTGACTATGTTTTGGGCCGGGAATATTATTAAATAGGAAGGAAAGGTGATTTGAATGGCGAGGAAAAAGGAGAAGGCCGAGGGGGAGTTAGACTCTACAGGCACCTCTTCCAAGGTACTTTACCCGCATGACAGGCCGGAGAGAGATGTGGAGATTCAGGAAGCAACGGACAGGCCCTTCGAGGCAGTGCCTATAGACACGGAGCACGGTCTCGGGCCGATGGGAAAGAGGCTCGTCGGCAAGGCCAAGGCGATCGTCGGCAGGGCCCGCATGAGAAAACGGGGCGAGTTGCCGGTCTTTTTCAAGCAACAGAAGCCGGGCAAGAGGTAAAAAGCCTTGGATCATACGGAGGGAGGCAAACTGCCTCCCGTTTTTTTTGCGTGGGACGGCAGGTTGGATTAGCGGGGGCGTAACCCGACGCAAACATAAGATAAGGAAAGCCATAATCGCCCCCTGAGCCGTGTGCTCAGGGGCGCACGGCCGCCGCTTCTCCGGCGCAATAACCGGTGGACCAACATACCTGCAGATTATACCCGCCGGTAGGACCGTCGAGGTCCAGGACCTCGCCCGCGAAATACAGGTTCTCGATCAGCTTTGACCTCATGGTCTTCGAGTCGACTTCGCCGAGTTCTACGCCGCCCGCGGTAATGACGGCCCTCTCAAAGCCCGGAAGCCCGGCCACATGGACCCCGAATTCCTTCATAAGGTGGACCAGCTTCTTTCTTTCTTCCTTTGTGATGCAATTGGCTTTTTTCCCGGGATCGATGCCTGCGATCCTTGTGATGACGGGGACGAGTTTCTGCGGCAGAAGCATATCAAGGCAGTTTTTGATCTGCCTGTGAGGCCCTTCCTGAAGGTCCTTTCGGACCCTCGCGTCGAGCTCCGTAAAATCAAGGTCAGGCACAAGGTCTATCTTCAGCGCGACTTCTCCGGGAAGCTCCTTGCCTATACCCTTGCTCATGTTTATGATCAACGGCCCGCTCATCCCCTTGGCCGTAAAGACGGCCTCGCCGACGCCGGAGTCGAACTTTTTGTTGTCCTTATATGCGGATATTCTGACATCACGGAGGCTCAATCCTTCAAGCTCTTTTACGAACGCATCTTTTAGAATGACAGGTGTGAGCGACGGCGCGGGTCGAACCACTTTATGCCCCAGGGCCTTTGCCCATCCGAACCCGTCGCCGGTGGAGCCGGTCGCCGGATATGATTTGCCGCCGGTGCATATGACGAACCTGTCGGCAAAGACCTCTTCGCCGGAAGAGAGCACGACCTTCTCGATCCTGTTGCCTGACTTTTCAATCGACCTTACTTCCGCGTTTGATCTTACTTCGACTTTTGCCTTCTCCATGTAATCGATGAGGGCGTCAAGCACATCCTCGGCCCTGTCGCTCTCGGCTATGACCCTGTTGTTTTTCTCGACCTTTGTCTTTACGCCTCTGCTTTCGAAAAAGCCTATGACCTCCCGGACCCCGAACCTTGAGAACGCGGATATGAGAAACTTGCCGTTCCTGCCGAATTTTTCCGCCATCTCACGCGGCGAGTCGATCTTGTTGGTGATGTTGCACCGCCCGTGCCCTGTTATGAGGAGCTTGACCCCGAGCCTGTCGTTCTTTTCGAGCAGAAGCACGCGAGCGCCGCGCTCGCCCGCCCTTCCGGCGGCGATCATCCCTGCCGGCCCTCCGCCGATTATGACAACGTCGTATTTCATGGCGCTGTTATATCATAAATATTCATGTTGGAGGTAGTAGAGAGGGTAGGCAGTAGGGTGAGCCGAGCGCACCATTCGAAGATTTTTTGAGAGGGTAGGTTGGGTTAGCGAAGCGTAACCCAACGCAAACATAAGATATGTGATACCGCAGGTCACCGAAAAAGTGGCCTTACTCAAGCTTTCGCAGAATATGTAGACTGGGCATATATGACCAAGGGGCTGGGGCGCGGAGCGCGAAAAAATATTTGAGGAGAGCGTGGGGCGGGATAGATACGGATTTGTTGGGTTACGCTTCGCTAACCCAGCCTACGCGACTAAATCGGGGGAAGGGCACTTACATCGTCCTCGGTTTTGATTTATTGGCTACGGCCACAATGGCGTCAAGCTTCTTGGTGATTTCCGTGTCCAGGCGTTCTTTCGGCACCAGACCTGCGAGAATGTGATAATCGGATTTTCGCAGTTGAAGCGGGAGCTTGAGCTTCTCAAAGAATTTCTTGAATAGCGGATCAAGAAATTCGTCGCTTGCCTTGATATCAACAGACCATGGGTCGGGCCTATTCAGTGTTTTCAGAGCCGTGGTGACTTCTGCAATCGCCTCTACCATAGCCTTCTCTCGATTTTGGCTCTCTGCTCTTCCGAAAAGATCATCCGGTAAGTCATGCTTGGCATAGGCAAGTAGCACCCCTTCCATGCAGAAATAGTTTTCAATCTCCCTACGACTCCACATTATTTCAGTAAGCGAATCGTTAGTTTGCAATTTTCTATCAAGACGGTCAAAGATGGCTATACCCACAAGATCATTCTTGGCTTCCCTCAACCCATTAAAATGGTCGCGCGCTCTCTGAGGTAAGTTGGTTTCAACATACTTCACGAACGGCCGCGCAAGAAGCTGCTGAGCTTGGTGATCGAGTAATTCGGCAAATTTCTGTAGAATGGCAAGATCGGTGGCATTTTCCAAATACAGCACCCATCCGGTTTCTTCCGCTTGGTAGTATTGGTCAAAACCAATGTCCCGCAGAGCTTTCAACACATGGGAACCACGCTCTTCAATTGGATGGGGCTTGCCAACAAACGCGATCACAGTATCCCTTCCGGCAGCCTCGTTGAGGACCACCTCGGAGTGGCTTGCTGCGATGATCTGCGAGCCTTGCTGTTCGGCGATCTGGAGCAGGAGGTTGTAGGTTTGGCGCTGGCGCAGAATCTCCAGGTGGGCATCCGGCTCATCTAAGAGTAGCACCGCCCCGGGATTGGCATAAAGATGAGCGAGCAAGAGCAGTGTTTGTTGCAGTCCTCGCCCAGATGAAGAAAGGTCGAGTTTATTATTTCGCTCGTCCTTGTAGGCCATAGTGATTTCGCTGCGTTCAGCGATATACTGAGGTGGCAAAAGTTCCACACCAAACAACTCTTTGATGTGTTTTACCAAACCATTCCAATCATTATTTTCCTTTTGATGGATTTGGACACAGAGGTTGCGCAGAACCTGGGCTGTTTGCCCCTGGCCGATAAGTACGCCGATTTCACCCGATTGCTTGATAAACTCCCGGTCCGCCAAGCCAGACATGGGGGGGAGGAACGCAACACGCGCACTCCCCACTTCGTCAGGGACTGGCATACGGCCACTGTCAACGCGCAACGGCCGACAATAAAAAGATTCCTCGCTGTTGTAGTCGAATTCGAGACCGCATGACCAAGCCTTATCCTGTGTGACGCCTTCTACGACAACTTCGACCCGGACGTTCTGAGTCTTGGTGGACGGCTTGCCGTTTCTCTCAACGCGAGTCACATCACGCACATGCAAATCGCGCCACAAAAGGTTGGCACTTGGGACAGGGGTCGAAAACAGATCGAGCCGGTTGATGGGGACACCTGACTTTTTCTCCGGGGATGGTTTCCCCTTCCTTTTTTCATTCCAGCGCCTGACGCCAATGTCCCACAGGGCAAGGGCCTGCAATGCGGTCGTCTTGCCAGAATTATTTGGCCCGATTAAAACAACGGCCTTACCGAGCTCGATATCGACGTCCTCAAAGCGTTTGAAGTTGCGGATTTTGATGCGCGTCAACATACGGATATACCCCTTCTGATTGCATTCTGCGCGTTCCACGGATCATCTATCTCTATGAACGCCCAGAGGGTAGGTTGGGTTAGCGAAGCGTAACCCAACGCAAATATAAAATAATACAATATTCCCATCCAGGACTGGTCGTTCGTTTCTTCATGGTACAAGAAAAGGGTTGGCATATGCCAACCCTTTTCTTCGTGAAATTTGGTGGAGGCGGTGGGAATCGGTCTTCGCTCAAAGACATCCTGTCTTATCGCTCAGACGCCGGTCATCCTCGCTTCCGGCCGCGTCCTGCGGCCTCTTCCTCGCTATTCGCTCGGCGCTCGGTTGCCGTTCGATTCCATGCCCATATGTTTTAAAACTAAAGGGGTCAACAGGTACGGTGACCCCTTTAGTTTTAAATTGGTGGAGGCGGTGGGAATCGAACCCACGTCCGGAAACGCTTAGCCGGGGCATCTACATACTTAGCCCGTAATTAGAGTCTCGTCCTCATGCCCATTACAGGCAACAAGCAGTGAGGACCAGCCCGGTTGAGTATCGCTTTCAGGTCCTTCGGACAGAGCCCCGAAAGCTATCCCGCTAAGTGACGTCCGTCAAGCCCCGCGGGAGCAGGCAGGACAGACGCTGGCTGACTTTTAGGCAGCCAGGGCGTAGTTATAGTCGTTGCCGACTATTATTTTCTACCTTTTTAACGAGGCGGCAGGACCTCGGTATGCTTCCCTCGGCATCAGTTCGTCCCGTCGAAGCCGGTCGCCCCCATTCTTCATTGTTTATAATAAATGGGTATGTCAAAGAGCCACTTAATATATTGTAACACAAAAGGCAGGGCCTTTAGAAGACGAATATTTTCCTTTGCCTGACACCAATGGCTCAGCGTCATATCAAGTTCACCCTCCCCTCAATCCCCTCCCGTCAAGGGAGGGGAAGAATAAGCTTGCTTTCATTTTTCCTTTCCGGCTCACCTTCGTTTTCCCCTTGAACCCAGCCCTTTTTTAAGCTTTAATTACAGCAAAGGAAAAACCAATGGCGAAAAAGACGGTACAGGTCCATGTGCCTTACGGCGTTCTTTTGGAGCGGTTCGACGAGCTCCTCGGGAAAAATATCAACCCCGAGGTACTCCTCGACGGCGACGCGCTCGATAACGCCACCCCCTACGACCTTGCGCGCATAAGGGAGAGCTTCGGTGGAAAAGGCCTCTCCATAACCATACACGGGCCGTACCTTGAGATAAACCCCGGCGCCATCGACGAAGAGGTGCGGCTTAAGACCGTCGAACAATACAGGAAGGTCTTCAAGGCCGCCGCATACCTCAAACCCATAAACATCGTCCTCCACGCCGGATACCACCCGAGAAAATACCACGGTAACGCATCCCTCTGGCTCGCGCAATCGATGAAGACATGGCCCGAGTTCGTCTCTGAAGCCGAAAGGCTCGGCGTGACGATCGCCGTTGAAAATATTTTCGAGAGGTCCACCGATACGCTTACGACGCTCGTCGAGACGATAAACTCGCCCAACCTAAGGCTCTGCCTCGACTCCGGCCACTTAAGCGCATTCGCGAGGGGCGACATGGACGAATGGGTCTCCGCGCTCGGGCCCTATCTTGCCGAAGTCCACCTCCACGACAACACGGGCAACGCCGACGAACACCTCCCCGTAGGTGAAGGCTCGATAGACTTCGGGAGGCTCGTTACATTAATCGAAAAATACGCCCCTGACCCGGTCTACACCATAGAACCCCACGGAGAAGGGGCCATAGAGCGAGGGGTAGAGGCCATAACAAGGTTCCTCGAAGGGCGGCCCTCGCCGGAGTCCTCGCCGGACGGGCAAAGTTCGTAACCCACGGCAGAGGCTGGGTACACAAGATTATAACTCCGGATACATCTGGCCCTGCGCCAAGTAGCCCTCGCCGGGCGGGCAAAGTTAGTAAAGTCCCCTCTCCCCTTGTGGGAGAGGGCCAGGGTGAGGGGGCATAAAATATTTCACCCTCCCCTTAATCCCCTCCCGTCAAGGGAGGGGAGATTTTTTGTGAGATGCCCGTTGATCTTGTTCTGCCACAAAAAGCTTGACGATAGGTTTCGGAACCTGTTAGCCTATACTCCTCTTTATTGCGTTCAGGGTTGCCCGCAAGGGCAATAGGGAATCCCGTTAGAGACGGGAGCTGCCCCGCAACTGTAAGCGGCGACGAAATCTTAGCTTGTCCACTGGCTTCGAGCCGGGAAGGATAAGAGAGTAGGACGACCCGTAAGCCAGGAGACCTGCCCTGAGCGCCTTATTAAAGCCCCCCGAGGGAGGGGGCTTGGGCGCATGTTTTTTTTGCGCCGGGAGATCCGACCCACCCATCCCTTAAGGGATGGGTTTTTTGTTTTGAGGTTGACATGGAAAAGACCGGGCGCATACACATCTATACCGGCGACGGAAAGGGCAAGACGACAGCCTCCGTCGGGCTTGCGGTCCGCGCCGTCGGGCAGGGCTTGCAGGTGCTCTTCGTCCAGTTCTTCAAGGAGGACTCGGCGTCTTCGGGGGAGAAGGATATCCTAAGGAAGCTCGGGGTCGAGCTTGTAAGGTCGAACTGCAGGCACCCGATATTCACGAAGAACACGGATGAGGGGAAGGTAAAGAGGGCGATAGAGGATACCTACAGGCTCGCGAAGGAGAAGTCTTCTGCCTTAGATCTGCTCGTGCTCGATGAGGTCATGTCGTGCGTGAACGGCGGCTGGATAGAATCAGAAGACCTCATGACATTTCTCAAAGACAGGCCGCCGCACCTTGAGGTAGTCTTGACAGGCAGGGACGCGCCCGTCGAGCTACAGCAGGTGTCCGACTATGTCACCGAGATGCTTAAGATAAAGCACCCCTTTGACGCGGGAGTAAAGGCGAGGAAGGGGATCGAGTACTAAAGATATTTGCGCAAAAGCTATTGCAGTTGTTTCCTGGAGGTGGCAAATATCCACCCTCCCCTCATTCCTCTCCCGTCAAGGGAGGGGAGGTATGAGGGAGATTCACCCACCTTGTAAAGGTTGTCATTCCCGCGCAAGCTGGAATCCAGTTTTCCCATGCTTGATAACAACAAGACCTGGATTCCCGATAAAAGTATTCGGGAATGACAGACATGGAATATCAACCTCTCCTTTTTCAAGGTGAGAGACATAGCCTTTAGCCCCCTCCCCCTTGACGGGGGAGGGTCAGGGTGGGGGTGAAAAAGATTTCACCCTCGCCGCTACATTGTCGAGAGGTACTTGAATGAGCAACGGCCTTACACTCGTCCTCGGCGGCGCGCGGTCGGGCAAAAGCGCGTTCGCGTTGAAGCTCGGAGGGGCCTTAGCCGGGCCTAAGGTCTATCTCGCCACGGGCCAGGCTGGCGACGAGGAGATGGCGCTCCGGATAGGCAGGCACAGGGAGGAGCGCGGGGACGGCTGGCATACGATAGAGGAGCCGCGGGACATAGTCCCCATAATAGACAGGGCCGAAGGGGTCCTGCTCCTTGATTGCCTCACGCTCTGGATCTCGAACCTGCTCTTCGCGGGCCTCGATGACAAAGAGATTATAAAGAGGGCCGACGCTCTCGCCCTCGCCTCATCGTCAGCGGGCGCGAGGGTGATAGCCGTATCTAACGAAGTCGGGCTCGGGATAGTCCCCGAGAGCGCCCTTGCCAGGAGGTTCCGGGACTTATCCGGCGCAACGAACAGGTTGATGGCGGAGCGCGCAACAGAAGTCTGGTTTGTGGCGGCGGGCATACCGCTTAAAATGAAATGAGGTAAACATGGTATCGAAACGGTTACGGATATTCGCGGCGTTCTTCGCGGGCAACATCTTTTTCTTTTTCGTCTTTTCGCTCATCCTCTGGCTGTTGACGAGGTACGAGATATCGCCTTACGGCAGGTTCGTCGCGACCTTCTTCAAGGACAGAAAGCCGGAGGAGGCGAAGGCAACGATAGAAGCGAACCAGGCGTTGTTCGACGAGCTCCTGCCCCA
>JACPGB010000039.1 GCA_016182655.1 Deltaproteobacteria bacterium | reverse complement strand
TATTATATAATTAATAGAGGAAAACTGCAAAGGAAAGGGGAAGACGGTGGAGAACCCTGAGATAGCGCGCGTATTCCATGAGATAGCCGACCTCCTGGAAATAAAAGGGGGAGACGTATTCAGGATCCGCTCCTACAGGAACGCGGGGCTTGTAGTCGAGGGGCTCTCCGAGTCCTTGCGCTCGCTCTACGAGAAAAAGGGCGAGGACGGCTTGAAGCACATACCCGGCATAGGGGAATCGACCCGCGCCAAGGTCATCGAGATGCTGGCAACGGGTAAGTGCGCCTATCACGAAGAGCTCTTGAGGGAGATACCGGCGGGGATGCTGGAAATGATAAGGGTCGCGTCTTTAGGCCCGAAAAAGGCGGCGTTGCTCCATAAGGAGCTCGGCATCTCGTCCATCGACGAGCTTGAGAGGGCGGCAAGGGAAGAGAAGATACGGGAGCTCACGGGCTTCGGAGAAGTGACGGAAAAAAAGATATTGAAGGGCATTGAGGACTTAAAGTCCATCTCCAAAAAGTTCAAGCTCTCTGTCGCCCTCCATTACGCGGAGGTCTTCAGGGACTACATCAAGACCGTGCCAGGCATATACGAGATAGTCCCTTCGGGGAGTCTCCGGCGGTGGAAGGAAGAGGTCGGCGACCTCGATATCCTCACCACCTGCAAAGACCCGAAGGCCGTGATGGAAAGGTTCCTCTCGCACCCGGAGATACGGGACGTGCTCGCGAAAGGCGAGACGAAGTCGACTGTTGTCTTGAAGTCCGGGTTGCAGGTCGATCTCCGCGCGCTTGAAAAAAATGCGTTCGGCGCGGCTCTGCAGTATTTTACCGGGTCTAAGGCGCATAACGTCGCCATCCGCGACAGGGCAAAGAGGATGGGGCTAAAGGTGAGCGAGTACGGGGTATTCGAGTCTGAAACGGATAAGCGGGTGGCGGGCAGGAAAGAGGAGGATGTCTACAGGGCCGTCGGGCTCCCGTGGATACCGCCGGAACTCCGGGAGATGAAGGGAGAGATAGAGGCCGCGGAGGAGGGAATGCTCCCGAAGCCGCTCCATTCGGAGGATATAAGGGGCGACCTACATGTGCATACAAAGGAGAGCGACGGCGGCTTTACGCTGGACGCCATGGTCGAAGCGGCGATCGATATGGGATATGAATATATCGCGGTAACCGACCACTCGAAGGCCGTGGGCATAGCCCACGGCCTTGACGAGGCGCGCATTTTGGCGCAGATGGCGTATGTCGACGACTTCAACAAACGCCTGAAGAAAAAGGGCGAGAGGTTCATGGTCTTGAAGGGTAGCGAGGTCGACATAAGGGCGGACGGGACGCTCGACCACCCTGAGAATGTGCTTAAGGCCCTCGACTGCGTCGTAGCCTCCGTCCATTCAGGCTTCGGGATGGGCAAAAAGGAGATGACCGCGAGGATGGTAAAGGCTATCAGGACCGGACTTGTAAACATAATCGCCCACCCTACCGGCAGGCTCATCGGAGAGAGGGCTCCGTATGAGGTCGATATCGACGCGGTCATGATCGAGGCCAGGAAATACAACGTCGCGCTTGAATTGAACTCCTACCCGGACCGGCTCGACCTTAACGACGTTCACTTGAGGCTCGCAAAGGACAAGGGCGTGAAAATTGCGATCTCCACCGACGCGCATTCGATAAACCATCTTCAGAACATCGTCTACGGAATACACACCGCGAGACGCGGGTGGATAGAGAAGGGGGACGTGATAAACACGTTGCCGTTGAAGGGGCTTTTGAAGTTCCTTAAGGGCTGACGATTCACCCATTTTTGAAGAAAAAATTTTTCTGTTGTTGCCACAAGCCCCTGTATTGGAATATTTGTAAAATATAATTATAGGTTGATTTTATAAAACCATCATGCTAAAAAAGTTCACAAAAAGATGGATTTTTTAACTTAAGCCTGTCGCTGGGCTCCCCGAGGTTATGAAAGCCTCTGTACCGTCATGAAGGCGGAACAGAGGCTTTTTTATTTAAAAATCCTGGAGGGGCTTGAATATGAAACATATCCTGGCTTTATGTCTATCTCTATTGTTTCTTTCCGTCGATTTTGCCCATGCTGAAACCGTGGCTGATTATCCCGGCGGTGTCGCCGCCAGCGGGATAGCCGGTTCAAGACACAACCTCGGGAGTCTCGGGCCTTCAGGTTTGGTAGGCGGCACGACCGAGATATGCGTTTTCTGCCATACCCCGCATCACGCGCAAACGGTCCCGCTGGCCCCGTTATGGAACAGGTACAACGCAACCGACAACTTTACGGCATACGGGACCACATTAAGCGGAAGGTCGGTTACCGATATAGGTTCGGTCTCGCTGGCCTGCCTCAGTTGCCATGACGGGGTCACTACCTTCGACAACAT
Source organism: Deltaproteobacteria bacterium (assembly GCA_016182655.1). Classification (GTDB taxonomy): domain Bacteria; phylum Desulfobacterota; class GWC2-55-46; order GWC2-55-46; family GWC2-55-46; genus GWB2-55-19. Next base: position 9,380 of record JACPGB010000039.1, on the reverse strand, counting down.
CATAAACTCACCTGGCGCGGGAGACCTATGGACAGGCGAAGTGGTGGAGTATGTGCCTGGCTGGAGGCTGCAAGATGGACAATGCCGTACGAGAATAACCGCCCTAATCGATGGTCAATATATGTCGTCATTTGGGTCGTACCTCCCGATGAACATTACAGACATGTTTGATGCACAAGGTATTAAGTGGTGGAGCTTCGAATATTGCAGGCATGGCACATCGGTCACTGCTGTCGAAATCGATTCCTATCATGGCATCAGCATTAACATAGGAACTGACCTTACAAACGACCATCCCGTGTCGATCGTTTACGACGAATCCGTTGGAAGCTTAAGGCCGAAAAATACGGTTATAGGCTCAATAGACCTTACAACAGGCTTGGCGGAAAGCGCGGATACCGCATTTAACGGAAACCTTGCGCAAAACCGCTGGGCGATAAAGGGGTTTATCGATGACGGGGTGGCGAGGATATCCGATTTATTGAGGGATGGGAGGGTCGAGTGTTCAAGTTGTCACGACCCGCACTTTTCAAACAAGTCTTTTGACGAAGTGGAGGGGGTTGGCGGATACGAAGGGTTACCGGAAAAGAGAATGGACGGCTTATTCCTGAGGAGAGTAGGCGGCAACACCGGCTCTGGCGTATGCAGGACTTGTCATAACAAATAGAATCAGCACCAGTGTGTCCACGCATATCTTCCGTCCTTTGTTTGTTCATACACGCTACTGTCAAAATAAAAACGCGGGGCCTTTCGGCCCCGCGCTTCCAACGCGCTATCGCTCGACCCGCTACACCGTGGCGGCCGTCTTCTTTTGGTTCTCCAACGGCTCTACCTTGACCTTTATTATGCGGTTAAGCTCCACGTCCACGACCGTGAACCGCTGGTTCTTATATATTACGAACTCGCCGCCCCTGGGTATCCTCTGGAGCTTGGCGAGCATGAAACCGGCGAGCGTGTGGTACTCCTCCCCGGTCTCCTCGTCTATTATGATGCCGAGGTCCTCAAGGTCCCTGATGGAGGCGGAGGCGTCTATTACCATCGTGCCGTCGCGGAGCTTTTCCACGAGCCCGCCCTTGTCGGTATCGTACTCGTCCTCTATCTCTCCGACGATCTCTTCCAGTATGTCCTCGATCGTCACGAGCCCGTCGACGTCGCCGTGCTCGTCGACCACGACCGCCATGTGGACCTTCCGTCTCTGCATCTCGCGGAGCAGCCTGCTTATCATGATGGAGTTGGGGACGAAGTACGGGGTGCGGAGCAGGTCCTTAAGGACTATGGGCCTGCCCTGCTCCATGGCCCTGAAGAGGTCCTTGTTGTAGAGGATGCCCACTACCCGCTCAAGCGTCTCCCTGTATACCGGGTATCTTGAGAAGCCTGTTTCGGAGATGAACTTCAAGGACTGCTCCGGGGGCATGCTCACTTCTATCGCGCTGAACTTGTGTTTGGGGACCATTACCTCCTTTACGGTAGTGTCCGCGAACTCGAATACGCCGTGGAGGAGGTCGGCCTCGGTCTCCTCGAATATGCCGGTCTCCCTGCCCTCCTGTATGAAAAACTTTATCTCCTCCTCCGAGATGAATACCCGCTTGTCAGGCTCCTTCACGTTCAGGACTTTCAACACGCCTTTGTTCGAGGCGGTGAGTATCCTTATGAAAGATGAGGATACCCGCGAAAGGAGGTGGAGAGGGCGGGCGGAAAAGCAGGCTATCCTCTCCGCGTAGCGTAGCGCCAAGGATTTCGGCACAAGCTCGCCGATGACGAGGGTGGCATACGATATCACTACGACCACGACGCCGAGCGCTATCAGCTCGGAGAAGTCCTGTAGCGGCCCGAAGGGGATGGCCGCGAAGACGGGCCTTAAGTGAGAGGCCGCCGTGTAGCCGCCTATGACCGAGGCGAGAGTGCCGACGACCGTCACGCCGACCTGTACGGTCGCGAGAAACCTGTCCGGGTCGTCCTTCATCCGGTTTACGACCCCGGCCGAGGCGTTACCGTCCCTGGCGAGTTTTTCCAGGGCCGACCTCTTGGCGGAGATGATCGCTATCTCCGCGCCTGAGAAAAAGCCGTTCAGAAGTATTAAAATAATAACGATAATGATCTCGAAGATAAGGCCTTCCAAAGATACCAGTCCTCCAGGGCGCAGGCTAAATGCCCGTGCGCGTCTTAAATTTTATAATGTGATTTGAAATCGAAAGTTTACCGGAAAAGTTTTTTCGGTTATCAGGTATGGGATTATCTCGTCGCATGTATTGAAATTATAGCATATAAACGGCAGGGGAAGCAACATCGGTAATCAGGCAATTGCCCTCCTTCGGAGGGCAATTGCCTGATTTAATTGTGCTTTTTAGATTTTTTTCGCCTTAAAGGCGGCCACCCCGGGGTACTGCGCGACAGGGCCAAGCTCCTCTTCTATCCTCAATAACTGGTTGTACTTGGCTGTCCTGTCGGTCCGCGACGCCGAGCCGGTCTTTATCTGCCCGGCGTTCGTGGCTACACTTATATCCGCGATGGTCGCGTCCTCGGTCTCGCCGCTCCTGTGCGAGATGACGGCGGTGTACCCGGCCCTCTTGGCCATCTCCACGGCCTCGAGCGTCTCGGTAAGCGTCCCTATCTGGTTGACCTTGACGAGTATGGAGTTCGCGACCTCCTCCGATATGCCCCTCGAGAGCTTCGCGACGTTGGTCACAAAGAGGTCGTCGCCGACGAGCTGGACTCGGTGGCCGAGCCTCTTTGTAAGGAGGGCCCAGCCCTTCCAGTCCTCCTCGGATAGCCCGTCTTCTATCGAGACGACCGGGTAGTCCTTTACTATGCCTTCGAGGTAATCGACCATCTCATCCGACGAGAGTTCCTTGCCTTCGAGCGTGTAGTCTCCGCCCTTGTAGAGCTCGCTCGATGCGCAGTCGAGCGCTATGAAGATGTCTTTCCCGGCCTTGTACCCGGCGGCGTCTATCGCCTTTATGATGACCTCTATCGCTTCCCTGTTCGATTTCAATTCCGGCGCAAAACCGCCCTCGTCGCCCACGGCGGTCGAGAGGCCCTGCTTCTTGAGTATCGCCTTCAGATTATGGAAGACCTCGACTCCAGCGCGGAGCGACTCCTTGAACGACGGGAACCCCGCGGGCACGGCCATGAACTCCTGAATATCGAGGTTGTTGTTCGCGTGCGCCCCGCCGTTGATGATGTTCATCATGGGCACGGGCAATACCCTCGCGTTCGCGCCTCCTATGTACCTGTAGAGCGGGAGCATCGAGGCTTCTGACGCGGCCTTGGCGCAGGCCATCGATACGCCGAGGATGGCGTTGGCGCCGAGCCGCCTCTTGTTGTCCGTTCCGTCGAGCTCTATCATCGTCTTATCTATCAGGACCTGGTCGGACGCGTCGAGCCCTACGAGCTCCTTGGCTATCTTCTCCTCGACGTTCTTGACGGCCTTCAGTACGCCCTTGCCGAGATACCTCTTCTTGTCGTTGTCTCGGAGCTCGACGGCCTCGTACTTGCCGGTAGATGCGCCGGATGGCACCGCGGCGCGGCCCCGGAAACCGCCGTCGAGCGTGACTTCCACCTCGACCGTCGGGTTGCCCCTGGAATCAAGTATCTCCCTTGCGGAAATCTCTACTATCGTGGTCATCAACCCTCCTGAGTGTTAATGGATTTTATGACTACCTCTAAAAATTGTTATTTTTCCCGACTGCTCGGCGCAGGGCCAAAGTCTCAATGGAACCTTTGGGTGAATCAATCTCCAGCCGTTCGATACTGATTTGCCCGTCCGGCAGGACTGTGTCAGGTCGGAAATAAAAGTGCTCACATATTACCATATATGCTCCGCTTTTTATTTCCGCCCTTCCTTGACCTCGGAAAAAATTCCTAATTTTTAGAGGTAGGGTTATAGGAATACGGAGCTTGGCAAAAAGTATTTAATTATACTTTTGGAGATGAAAAAAGCAAGGCAAAACACTCGGTATTAAAGGAACCCCTTGCGCAAAAACCCTACAAGGGATATCATTGATTTGCCGCAAGATTTCTTACATATCCGCAAGTTTCATCCGAAATAAATATCAGGAGCCATGTCCACTTTATCGATATTAAGCCTCTTCGGGGCTGTAATGCTCATCCTCTACGGGATGAGGCTTGCGGGCGAGGGCCTTCAGAGGGCCGCCGGGGCGCGTCTCCGTAGTTTCCTCATTACAGCCACCTCCAACCGCTTCAAAAGCCTCGGCGCCGGCGCGGCGATAACCGCTTTGCTCCAGTCATCGAGCGCTACGACCGTCATGCTCGTCGGCTTCGTCGGCTCGGGGCTTTTAGGCCTCGGAGAGACGATGGGCGTCATACTCGGCGCCGACATCGGCACGACGCTTACCGTCCAGATAATCGCATTCAGGGTATACGACTACTCCATAGCCATCGTCGGGGCGGGTATTCTGACCCGCTATTTGGGCAGGCGCGGCCCTGCAAAAGACATCGGGCAGGCGATACTCGGTTTCGGTTTCGTCTTCTTCGCGTTAAAGATACTGACAGAGACCTTCGAGCCTATAGCCCGGAACCCGCTCTGGACAGAGATACTCTTAAGCTTAAGCCGTGACCCCTTTGCCGGGATCATAGTGACCGCGTTACTCACGGCCCTCCTCCATTCGAGCGCGGCTACTTTAGGCCTTGCCATAACGTTCGCGCACGCCGGGTTGTTGACGCTGGATTCCGCAATGCCGATAGTATTGGGGGCGAACATCGGCACGAGTGTCAGCGCCATAGTCTCGTCCTTCGGCGCGAATACCGACGCCAAAAGGGTCGCAATAGCCCATGTCCTTTTCAAGGTGATAGGGGTCATAATAGTTATTCCCTTTCTCGGCGTGTTTACGCATCTCGTCGGCCTTTCCACACCGGACATCGCGCGCCAGATAGCGAACGCCCACACCTTTTTCAATATCGCGATAGCGCTCCTCTTCCTCCCGTTTATCGGGCCGTTCACGAACTTTGTAAAAATGCTCCTCCCCGAAAGGGAGGAGCATAAACGGTTCGGGCCCAAGTACCTCGACCCCATAGTCCTCGCCTCGCCCACGCTCGCGCTCGTTCAGGCGTCGCGGGAGGCTCTGCGCGCCTCCGACATCGTCGGCGAGATGCTTGGAAAGTCTATAGAGGTGTTCGAGAGGAACGACATCGACCTTCTTGAGTCGATCGAGGAGAGGGACGACGACGTCGACCTCCTCGACAGGGAGGTAAAGCTCTATCTCACCAGGCTCTCCAAAGAGAGCCTCTCGGAGGAGCAGGCTCGGAGGGAGCTCGAGATAATGCTATTCTCCGACAACATCGAGAACATCGGGGACGTCATAGACAAGAACCTCATGGACCTTGCCCGGAAAAAGACAAGGAGCGGCGTGTCTTTTTCGAAGGAGGGGATGGACGAGATCCGCCTCCTGCATCAGAAGGTGATGGAGAACTTCGAGACCGGGGTCGCGGCGTTCGCCGGTAGCGACGGGGAGCTTGCGAGGAAGCTTTTGAGCCATAAGGCAAAGATATCCGAGCTCGAAAGGGAGCTCAGGCAGGCCCACATAAGCAGGCTCCACAAGGGGCTCAAGGAATCCATCGACACGAGTGCCATACACCTCGACGTCCTCACGAACCTCAAGCGGATAAACTCCTACATCTCAAACGCCGCCTATCCGATCCTCGAAAAAGAGAAGGAATAGCCTTTAAGGCAAGCCCCGGCCAGGTTGCAAAACCCGTGGATGAGGATATAATCCTTTAAAGGATATTTTTGTCCGAATGGCGCATTTTTGCGCGCGCGGGATAGGTTAATGCTCCTGGGCCTTTTTTTTTTGATATCAACAGTGACTACCGGGAATGAGGCGCTAATGAGGGCCTCCGAGGCCTTTGACCGGCTCGATACGTACAGCGTGACCATAAGGTCCGAGGGTGAAGACAGGGAGGAGATAAGATACTTCTTCAAAAAGCCCGGCTGGGTCAGGATGGAGTTCGAGGAGCCGCACAAGGGGGCTGTCCTCGTCTACAACCCGGAGACAAGGCGCGTGAAGCTCCGCCCGTTCGCTTACTTCAAGTCCTTCTTATTGGACCTCTCCCCTGAAGACAGGCTTATAAGGAGCTCGAAGGGGCACACGGTCGATGAGTCCCACATCGGGGCCCTCCTCGAGAACGTCCGTAGATTGAGCGAAGCCGGCGAGGCGAGGCTCCTCGGGGATGAGTCCGTCAACGGCAGGGACGCCCTCGTTCTGGAAGTGATCGGCGAAGAAGGCAAAGAGGCGGACGGCGTCCACCGTTACGTCATCTGGCTCGATAAAAGGCTTTTACTTCCGATAAAGGCCGTAGCTTACGGACCGGGCGGAGAAAAAACAGAGGACGTCGACATGACGGACATCGAGACCGGCAGGGATCTGGACCCGGACCTTTTTGATCTCAAATGATCCGCTTCTGATAAACCCTTTCGGCCTTGAGGAGGGTCATGAGATACGCTATTTCCCGGAAGCTCGACTGCGGGTACGACGAGGCCGTAATGAAGGCCAGGGCCGCGTTTGGACAGGAGGGGTTCGGCATCATCTCCGAGGTCGATGTCACCGAACTGCTCAAGCGCAAGCTCGGCAAGAACTTCAGGAAGTATATCATCCTCGGGGCCTGCTCTCTTGAGACGGCGTACAAGGCCCTGACAATAGAGGCCGACATCGGGCTCATGCTCCCGTGCAACGTCATCGTCTACGAGAACGACGAGGGCGGCTCGACGATCGCGGCGATAGACCCCGTCATATCCCTTTCAATGGTCGAGAACCCGGCGCTCGGGCTGGTGGCGAAAGAGGTCAGGGAAAAGATCGAACGGGCCATAGGCTCCGTCAGCTAAGCGCCTTTTGCGGCGTTCTGATATAATGTACGAGGCCTTGAATAATCCCTTCCAGGAGAAGCCTTATTGAGTCGAGTAGTCCCCGCCTTTCATCGCGAGCCCCGGTCCGGGGGAAGCGTTTTTCATTCAAAAGATACTAAAGAGGCGTTATGAGGCGATACGATTGCCTTGTCATAGGCACGGGCCCCGGAGGCCAGAAGGCCGCGATACAGGCGGCGAAACTCGGCAAAAAGGTCGCGATAATCGAGCGGTCCCCCTATATAGGCGGGGCCGGCCTCCACACCGGCACGCTCCCATCTAAGACGCTTCGCGAGACCGCGCTATTCCTCGCCGGTTTCAAGCAGAGGGCGGTCTTCGGCTTTCAGTTCACGCTCGGAAGGGACGTGACGCTCACAGAGCTCATGTACAAGAAGACCGAGGTCATAAGGAAGCAGATGGAGGTCATAATAGACCAGTTCAACAGGAACAACGTCGAGATAATCTACGGGGACGCGTCTTTTGTCGACGACCACACGCTTCTCGTCAAGGGGAGGACAGGCGCCGGGGAGGAGTACAAAGGCGGCTTCATCATCATAGCCACTGGTTCAAGACCGGCCCGCCCATCCGACATACCCTTCGACTCCGAGCACGTCTACGACAGCGATACGATATTGGGCCTCCACGCCATCCCGAGGAGCCTGACCATTATCGGCGGCGGCATAATCGGGTGCGAGTACGCCTGCATATTCGCCTCCCTCGGCGTGGCCGTGAACCTCGTCGAGAGGAAGGAGCGGCTCCTCGCGTTCGCCGACGAGGAGATAGTGAACAGCCTTATATACTGGATGAGGCACTCGGGCGTGACGCTCAGGCTTAAGGAAGAGGTCGTCAATATTGCAACCGACGGCGGCAGGGTCGCCACTCACCTTAAAAGCGGCAAGCTCATATTATCCGAAAAGCTCCTCTATACCATGGGAAGGGTGGGCAACACCGACGCCTTGAACCTCGAAGCGATAGGCATAAAGGCCGGGGAGAGGGGGCTCATAAAGGTCGACGAAAACCTCCGGACCACTGTCCCGCACATCTACGCCATAGGGGACGTGATAGGTTTTCCTTCGCTGGCCTCGACCTCGATGGAGCAGGGCAGACGCGCCGTATGCCACGCCTTCGAAAAGGAAGGGCTCACCTGCGAGATCGCCGGGCACCTGCCTTTCGGGATATACACGATACCGGAGATATCCATGGTAGGGGAGACCGAGGACAGCCTGTCGGAAAAGCACGTCCCCTACGAGACCGGCTGCGCGTACTTCCACGAGGTCGCGCGCGGGCAGATAATCGGGGACGTCCACGGGATGCTGAAACTCCTCTTCGAGAGGGATACGAGGAGGCTTTTGGGCATCCACATAATAGGCGAGAGGGCCTCGGAGCTCATCCACATAGGCCAGGCGGTGCTTAACTTCGGGGGCACCGTGGACTACTTCAAGGACGTCGTCTTCAACTACCCGACGCTCTCGGAAGCGTATAAAGAGGCCGCGTTGAACGGCTTGAATAAGCTCTAAAAGGTCCCGAATCCAATAACGAAGGAGAGCGCACATGAAGGTGAACGTCATATTCCACAGCATCTATGGGCATGTCTGGCGCATGGCCGAGGCCGTAGCCGAAGGGGCGAAAGAGGCCGGGGCGGTTGTCAAGGTCCTCCAGGTAAAGGAGATATTGTCGGACGAGATAATCGGCAAGATGGGCGCGCTTGAGGCGAAAAAGAAGTTCGCGCATGTGCCTGTCGCCACACTCGACGACCTGAGCGAGCCCGACGCCGTCATATTCGGCACGCCTACAAGGTTCGGGAACATGTCCGCCTCCATGAGGGCGTTCCTTGACTCAACAGGCGGCCTCTGGATGAAGGGGACTCTCATCGGAAAGGTCGGCTCCGTCTTTGCGTCGACCGCCACACAGCACGGCGGGCAGGAGTCGACCATATTGAGCTTCCATACGACACTCCTCCATCAGGGCATGGTGATAGTCGGGCTACCGTACTCGGAGCAGAGGCAGATGTCGATGACGGAGATAACCGGCGGCAGCCCCTATGGGGTCACGACCATAGCCTCTCCGACGGGCGAGAGGATGCCGTCCGAGAACGAGCTCGCGATGGCCCGCTTCCAGGGAAGGCATGTCGCGGGGATCGCCGGGAGGCTCTTCAGATAAATAGTCCCCTCTCCCCTTGTGGGAGAGGGCGGAGTGGGGTACAACATGCTAACATGGGTAACAAAACAACCTATGGACATGGGTAACACGTTAAACTACAGGGCAGGAGGAAAATGCCATGCCCTGGAGAAAGACGGAACCCATGGAAGAGCGTTTAACATTGATAGCCGACAGGCTCGCAGGTTACAGCATAACCGAGCTATCTGTTATTTACGGAGTAAGCCGCAAGACCGTCTACAAATGGACCGTCCGTTACGAGAGGCTCGGCCATGATGGTCTTAAAGAGTTCTGCCGTGCCCCTGTTTGTCACCCGAACCAGACTGAAAAGGATATTATCAGTCGATTGATCGAAGCAAAATTTTCG
>JACPGB010000003.1 GCA_016182655.1 Deltaproteobacteria bacterium | reverse complement strand
GGGGGGATAAAAGGGGGTGTCAAAAAGCGTAGAGGCGGAGCATTGAAATGGTGATGATCACAAGTACGGCAGGAACGACTAACTCATCGAGATTGCATATCAATCTGTCGATGATATCTTGTTTTTTAACCATTTTTAAGTCACCTCCTCGTTGCTGGAGCGCCTAAGCCGCTGGTGACCACCTTGTGATACCCAGCATTATACGCTCTGTAGATTAAAGAACGATTAGAGGGCCCGGCTCTTCCTGAAAAGGCCCATGAAAATCTTTCCTATCAGGGCGCGACTATTAAATAGGCGAGCGCCATGACTAAAATATGGCCTATACCAGCCAGGAACTCGATCGATACCCTTTTGCTCATCCGTCGCCTCCCTTCAAAATGGATTTTCAGAACCGGCTACATATTAACCGCAAGACCATTAAAGGCCGATTAAATGACAATGCCAGTAAAATCAAATGGTTAAACGATAAACCTGAAATCATCTCAGAACCTTTGCGGGCCTATTAACGCGGCGCTATCTGCCTCCGAAGGCCTCTTGATGTAATTGACCGATTTCAGCCTGTCCCTGAACGGGCCGGACTTTGAGCGAGAGCCGATATTAAGGTCCGTTACCGCGACCTTGTTTATTATTTTCAGGCGCGAGTTGTCCATGTACCCGAATATCTGGTGAATGACATAAGGGACGCCCTTCCTCTCTCCAAGATAGAGCATTATATGTCCCGGGGTCCCGAGGAGAGTTATGCCCGGCTCGGCCTCGTCAAGCGCGAGCGCCATGTCCTCTCTCGTGATGTCGTAGTCCTCGTGGGCCCTGACGTCCCCTGCAACCGCCTGCCTGGACGAATTCCTCGGGAGCCTCACTCCCATTGTGGCGAATATCGACCTTATGAACTCGGAGCAGTCCCTCTTCCCGTCCCTGCCTCCCCAGCCGTATTCCTCGCCGAGCATCTTGAAGGCCTGCCTGATGACATTCTTCTTCGTGTACGGGAGGAACCCCTTTGAGACATCAGCGCCCTTTTTTATGTAGGCGTCTATCCAGACGAGCCCGTCGGGCCCGCGTGCCGGATATCTTACGGCCCATGCGTTCTTGAGGCGTTTTTTAACAAGATAAAAGACAGAGCCCATGGGGACGCTCGCAATGTTTTTTTTGAGCTTAAGGTCAGAGAAGACATCGGCCGAAGAGCCCGTGACTACAACGAAATCCCCTGTTCTATCGAGCTCCTCCCTCTCCCCGAGCGCGACCTTTTCAAGCGGGAGCCAGCCCCTCACTATCCTCGTCTGGAAGAAACCCCATAGCCCGTCCATGCTCGTGTGCAAAAGGGCGACCGGCTCGCCCGGTGCTATGGACGAATACTGGAATGTATCGAAGGCGGCCTTTTCCGGCGCCTTCAACACGGGCCTGCCCTCCGGAAACGCCCTTATATCCGCCCTCTCTATCAGAAATCCGAACCTCACGGGGTTTTCATCCGTAACACCCGGGAGGTTCATGTTGTAGGCAAGGTCGGCGAAAAAGCCGTCGTCAAGCGGTATCCCGTCAACGTCATACCTCTGGACCGTGGGGAAGAGGTCCTCGTTCAGCCATCCCCAGAGGGTGGAGCCCGATACGAGGTCAGGCATGGCCGAGACTTCGGCCATCTGGTCGTCTCCTTCGAGGATGGAGCGGTTCAATGCCTCTATCTCCCCATCCGTGAGCACGGCCTTCTCAGGGGTCTTTAGCTTGCGTATCCAGTAGTCGGGGGTGGTCACGCCTGTGCGGGCCGCGACAGCCAGGGACGGCAGGAGGAAAAAAATCAGAAAAAACAACGAGGTAGCAAGGCTTCTTGTCTTCATGCGGCTCATCCGGCACTGTTACTGTTATGGGACATTTGCGAAGCATTGTACTACTTACGCCTGCGATAGACAAGGAGCCAGGAAGCTGACACTATCCTTTTGACTTGGACGGCCCCTTTCGGGTATATTTATTCCCCGGCCAATACATTATCGGCGAGGCCGCGCCTGCCTTAATATAATACCGGCATATAAAAAAGGCTGTGACTTAAGTCCCGGCCTTTTTTATTTCTGAAACCACTCTTGGGTGCCGGTTTTGGCGGGTTGAAGAAGATTTCACCCTCCCCTCCCATCAAGGGAGGGGAAGTTTAGAGAGAAATACCGCGGCCTTCCGCAGGCAATTCATTCAACAAAAAGGCGTATTTGCGCGATGGAACGAAGACAACTTATAACCGGCTACCTTCTTTCGGCCGCCTCGGCCTTTACATTCTCGATAAAGGGGATCTTCGCAAAGCTCCTCTATGGACTGGGGGTCGACCCGGTCACGCTCCTCGCCTTCCGGTTCGCCATAGCCATCCCGCTCTTCTGGCTTGCGGTATTCTTCTTCCCGTCAGGCAAGGTAAGCGCGAAGGACATACTCATACTCGTCTTGAGCGGACTTTTGGGCCTTTACGCCGCGGCGCTCGCGGACTTCTACGGCCTCGTCTACATAGACGCATCCCTTGAGAGGGTCATCCTCTACACCTACCCGGCGATTGTCGTGGTCTGGGCAAGGATATTCCTTAAAGAGCGGCTCGGCAGGATAAAGCTCGCCTCGATGGCCCTTACATACGCGGGGCTCGTGCTGGTGATGAAGCTCTACGGCGGGATGCCGGAGTCGGCGTGGCTTATTGGAGGCGGACTCGTGTTTTTTTCCGCCGTGATATATTCGCTTAGCTATATCCTGACTGAGGTCTTGAGCCGGAGGATATCGGGCGTAAAGATAGCGGCGTACACGACGACTGCGGCGGGGTCCGCATTCATCGCGACATGGCGGGGAAGAGCCGTGCCCGAGGGGATCGAGGCGTGGTCGCTCCTCATACTCATTGCGACGGTCTCGACCTTCGTCCCGGTCCTGACGCTCGCGCTCGGCATTAAAAGGATCGGCGCCACAAGGAGCGCGATAGTCAGCTTCCTGGGGCCGGTATCGACCGCGATACTCGCTTACCTGATACTCGGAGAGACGATGGACCCCGTGCAGATCATAGGCATGCTGCTCATATTCGCAGGGGTACTCTTTATCTCGCTCGAGAAGGCCCCCAGGCACATGAAGATAGAGACGCAGACGAGGGGTTGAAGGGGTGAGAAACTATATTGAGGTGCTTTTTTAAGGAATCTTTTTGCCCAAAGCCCCTTTGCGCGCTCCGCGCGCTCTTGGCGATGGCTCCAAGCGCTTTCTTCCTCCCCCCGCTCGGCGCGGGGCCAATTTCAAATCGAGTCACTTTAGTCTGCCTGAAACACAGCCGCCTGATACGAACTTTGCCCGTCCGGCCAGGACCGTTCGCTCGCCCTTGCGCGCTCATTTCATAGTTGTTTGCGCGCCGAGCGCAAGCGTCTATCCTCCCCCGGCTCGCTCACCTCGGCCTCCCTAATGCGCTCTCCGCCATGCGCCCGTGTGCTGGTAAAGACAGGACAAAAACAAAATTCTTTTTTTGTTTTTCAAAACCCCCCAGGCATGGGATGAGCGACCTTAAGGGGGGAAGTTACGCGCGAGCCGGAGGGAGGATTGACGCGCGAAGCGCGCTCGGGGGAGGCGAGCGCGTGGGCTGGGGAGGGCGAAGGGAGCGAAGCCCCATGCCGAAAAAAAAGCCCGGCAGGGCGAAAAAACAAAAAGCATCGTGGTCCGAATTTAGTGAAAGTGCCGGAGCATTAGAGTGAGCGCGCGGAGCGCGAAAAAAGGCTTTAGGCAAGGATAGTCATACAAGCGCTATTCGGATTACGAATTAATGGGTTCAGATTACAAATCTGAACCCGCAAGAGTCTACATGAAGCAAGCCGTCCGATACGGATTTGCCCGTCCGGCGAGGACCTCAGCTCTTCCCTTTGCGTTCGCTTTCAGCGACTGCGAGGAATTTACCGAGGTCTTTGTCGATGCCGCCGATGTGGTTAATGAGCCAGTCGACTACCTGTCTCTGGACCTTTATGACGAGGCCTGTGCTTATATTATCCCTGCATTCGGCGCTCAAGGCAGAGATGTCCTCGATGAAACGGGTGTGCTCGGCGAGATGCGAGACCATGTGGGGATAGTTGAACTTGCCCATGGCCTTTTCCTCTGCCTCGAAGTGTACGACGAAGTAGTCGTCGAGGAACTTGAAGAGCTTTACCACTTCCTCCTTGCCGAGTCCGACGTTCATCGCCTCAAGGAGGTTGTTTATGCGCCTGAAGAGCTCCTTATGCTGGGTGTCCTGCCAGAGGAGCCCTGTTGAAAGGCTGTTGGACCATTCTATTGCCATGCGGGCGAATGCCTCCGAAATAATAATTTTGGGTGCCGGGAAGCGCGTCGGGGAATTTCTCGCGCGCCCCATGTTCGATTATAAGATATTTGAGGGGATCAGGACAGGTTTTTCGGCGAGGTCGCGTTGCTCTGGTCCTGGTGCGCCGCGTCAAAGGCGGCCTTTTTCTCGATCCGGAGGATGTATTCGCCGAGGGCCTTATCTATCCCGCCGATGTGGTTTATAAGCCAGTCCACGACGAGCCTCTGGACCTTGATCACCGTGCCGGTCGTGATGTTGCCATTGCATTCTTCCCTTATGAGCTCGACGTCCTGCTGGAACCTCCGGTGCTCCGCCATGTGAAAGGGGCCGCCCGGAAAATTGTACTTCATCATCGCCTCGTCCTCGGCGTTGAAGTGGACGACGAAGTACTCGTCAAGGAACTTGAAGAGGCGTCCGACCTCTTCCCTGCCGAGCCCGACGTTCATGGCGTCGATAAGCGAGCTTATCCTCTTGAAGAGCTCCTTATGCTGGTTGTCCTGCCACTCGAGCCCGGTGGCAAGGCTTCTGGACCATTCGATAGACATGAAACCTCACGCTTTTTTGGGGGACGGGTGGGGAATTGAAGAACGGATTTATTATAAACCATTTGAAGAAGGAAAGAAATGAAAATAAGAAACTGAAAGGGCGGTTAAGGGCAGTTTAAGGTCATGCCCGGGACCGTCTTTGACATCCATCACTGCAATGCGCAATCCTCGGGACCATGAACCTTGTCATAATCTCCCCTCCTTTCTTACGACTGGCTAATCGCCCGAACCGTGCCTGGCGTCTCCTAAGGGACAGCTTTCGCCTCCGTCAAGCTCGGAAAGCTGTTCGGGCGTAAGTATCTTTTTCACATCCTCAATTGCCTTTATGGCAAGGAACGTGAGATCGGCCTGTTTCGATGAGATTTCAACGAGTTTAGCCTTGACCTTGTCAAGGTTTACAGGGTTTGCTTCCGTCAGCTCCCCGAGCTCTATCTGGGCGACTTCGATCTCGGCCCCCGCCCTTACCGCTTTTTTCCTGAAATCGGCGTCTATTGCCCTTGCCTTTGTCGTCTGTACGGCGTCAAGCTGCAAGAACTTCAGCTTATTATATATCTTACCATATTTCGAACCATCCTTCATCCTCGTTCCGTGCATGCGTTTTTCGCGGGAATGGACCCCGTCGCCCTGGCCGTGCTTGCCTTTGCAGTCACCGTGGTCTTTCGTGGACCAGGAGGAACCCTCTTGCCCCTCGCGGTCCTTATCCTCGTTGTCATTGCCGTGCCTGTGTTCCGTCAAGGCAACCGGCATCGGTTCGAGGGTGACGTCTATCTCCTCGACGTTCCCGCCGGACTCGACCTCGAGCGCGACCTTGTCGCCGGCCTTAAACCCCATGATCCCTTTGACGAGGTCGTCGGACCCCGAGATGGGCTCTCCGTTCAGCCCTATGATGAGGTCGTCCGGGCTTAAGCCCGCGAGGTCAGCCGGGCCTCCTGGGACTACCTCGGAGACGAGCACGGCCCCGGGGCGCACCGGGTCTTCTATGACGACCCCGAGCCACGGCCTCCCGGCGTTTTCAGCGAATGCAATGCCTGTTATGGAAAGGATCGTAAGAAAGGCGCTTAAAGCAACTGCTCTCATCTGTCTCATCCCTGCCTCCTGCGTGTTTTGGGGAAAAGGGAATCAATACCGCTTCAAGCAATAAGGCTGACAAGTTTCCGGCCGGGAAGAACGCCGGTCGTCGACTTTCCAGACCGGTAAAGGCGTCATTCAAGCCCCTCAGGCGGGCATGAACCTCGACTCTATCCACCTCCTCAAGACCTTCCAGGGCTTGGACTTTACCTTGTTGTAGACCCAGGAGTAAAAGGAGTCGGCAGTCTCCTCGCCCCTTATCACATTATAGTAACGGCGCATTATATCGTGGTCCTTCTCGATTATGCTGTACCAGAGCCTGGGATGGTCGTAGACAAGGTCCGAGAGCCTCTCGGCGGAGCGGAACTCGGGG
This sequence comes from Deltaproteobacteria bacterium, assembly GCA_016182655.1. Lineage (GTDB taxonomy): Bacteria > Desulfobacterota > GWC2-55-46 > GWC2-55-46 > GWC2-55-46 > GWB2-55-19. The sequence goes on along the minus strand of JACPGB010000003.1, from coordinate 54,414 downwards.
TAGACCTCTTTTTCGAGCCAGTCCTTATAGGAGGATAGGTCGGCGTCCCCGGTCTTAAGGGCCGTATCGACCGCGACTGCCGCGGCCTTCGCGGTCCTTATGGCGTAGTATATGCCTTCCCCGAGGAACGGGTCGACGAGGTGGCCGGTGTCTCCGGCGAGCACGACCCTGCCCCTTACAGGGGTCGCCGCGCCCGTGTAGAAGATGGGGACGGTCCAGCCGTCCCTGTGGTCGATCTTAAGGCCCTTGAGCGCCTCATGGGTCGAGACGAACTCGTTGAAGTAGTCCTTGACCTTTCCTCCTACCTTTGCGGCGTCTCCCGCTATGCCGACGGAGAGGAAGTCTTTTTTGGGGAATATCCAGCCGTAGCCGAAGGGGATGGAGCCGAAGTCTATGAAGAGCTTGTTGTGGACTGTTTTGCCCGCCGGGCCGTAGGGGACCTCGGCTGTTATCGATATGGCCGCTTCCTTCGGGTCAAGCCCGAAGTATTCCCTGCCGACGACACCCGAGGAGCCGTCCGAGCCTATAAGGAACTTCGCCTTGAACTCCTGGCCCCCTTCGCAGAAGACCGTTACGAAGCCGCCGGAGTCGGCCACGCCTTTTACGCGGAGGCCTTCGATTACCTCTACCCCGGCTTCCCTGGCCTTTTTAAGGAGGTGGTCGTCGAAGACGTCCCGCATGACGTTATACCCGACCGGGCGGTCGGATAGGATGTCCATCGTCCGGCCCGCCTTGTAGGTAAAGGTCGCGCCGAAGGCTGTCTCCTCAACGGTCTCTTTGATGTCGAAATCGAGTATGCGCTCGATCTTCGTCGAGATACAGCCGCCGCAGGACTTGTACCTCGGGAACCTTGCCTTGTCTATGCCGAGTACCTTCCAGCCCTTTTGAGCGAGCGAATATGCGGCGGTAGAGCCCGCGGGGCCGAGCCCGGCTACAATCGCGTCATACATGCGCGTTTCAGTCCCTCTCCTTCTCGACGCTGTATTCCATGTCGCCGCACCAGAAGCCGGTCTTTCCGAGCGACTCGGCCTCCCAGCGGAGCACCTTCAAGTGACCCTTTTCCATCTCGAGGATGTTCGTGAGCACAACCTTCTCGACAGGCGTCTTCGCCTCTTTCAGGAGCTTCGAGTAGAAGTCTACGGCACTCTCCTCGTTCTCTATAGCTATCTTTACGGCGTTAAAATCGGTCTGGTCCTTCTCGAGCCTCTTTATGAGCTCGTTCTCGCCATGGAATATCGGCAGGCCCTTTTGTGTAGCGACCCCTTCCTTCAACGCCTCTTCGTAGCCTATCCAGCCCATGCCGTTCTTTACGGAGTCGGCGATCCTCGAGAGGACCCTTATGTGGTCGAGCTCCTCCTTGGCGAGGTGGTTGAAGATGTTCTTGCCCTTGTCGTCGCCGACCATTATGGCCGCGGCGTTGTAGAAGAAGTACCCGGATATCTCGGTCTTGTACGCGGTCGCAAGCTGGTCGATGATATTATGGTCCGGCATCATATCCTCCGAAGGGATTGTTTTTGCGCTATCTCCTGCCTGAGTCGGTCCTGCCGGCCTTGTCGATGTCGTGCTTCTTCTCGACCGCTTCTCCCCTTATCTTGTCCTCGCAGGCGTGGCATATGGTAAGCTCGGAAGGCTTCCCGCATATCGAGCAAACGTGCTTCTTCTCTTCCTTTTTTTCTTTCTCTTCCATGGATGTACCCCCTTGGAACTTTTATTTGAGCCGCGAGCGCCGTGAAAAATATCACAGACGCGCCTATTTTACAATGATCAGTTTGAGATAATATAGGACAAAAACGTATTTTTCTCAATCCCAAAAACGCGGCTTCGTTACGAAAGGTATCTCCCCAGGTCCCTGAACGAAAACCCGCTCAAAGCGGGCCTGTCTATCCCCTTGTGCTGAATGAGTACCTTGAAAGTCTCCCCTGCCCCTCCCGGGTTGATGAGAAGGCCTATCGACCTGTTCCGGGTGACGGCTTCAATACCCTCGGGCCCTTCGCCCGAGGTCTCCTTCAGCTCCTCCGCGATACCGAGCCCGAGGAGGAAGTTCTTCTGGGTCGTAAAGCCGGTGAGCTTGAGCCCCTCTTCCTCGCCTACGGCCTTAAGCGCCGTAAAGTCCGCGTGCGTTGTGATGTCCTGGCTTCCGATGTTCACGAACGGGTTGTCGTTCACAGTGTGCCTGTAGTGGCAGATGAGCGACCCGCTCCTGCCTTGCGAATACAGCTCTCTACCCGGAAGCCCGTAGTCGATGGTAAAGACGAATCCCTTGTCCAGCAGGCGCGCCGCCTTCCTTATCCAGTCGACTGCCGCGAGGTTTACTTCAGCCTTCTGCCCCTCGTCGAGCCGGATGCCGAACCTCTCCATGTACTTTGCGAGCCTTTCCGTCGAAGGCTCGCCCGGGACCTCGACGAACCTGTCGTCAACGAGCGCGACGTAGAGCTCGGCAAAGCCTCCGTCCCCTGTCCCTATGACCCTGTGCACGGGGAATGCGTCTATGAGCTCGTTTGTCAGGATACAGCCTGAGACAGGGGAAGCGATCTCGTCAAGGGAGCGGTGCCAGGAGACGGACGGCGGAAGAAGCGCGGAATCGTCGGGGTTAAGCTCTATAAGCTTTATATCAAGCGCGCGTCCGAGCCCCGGATAGAGCTCGTCGACGGTCTTCCTTATGCCTATCGAGAGAAGCCCCCTCCCTGCCCCGGCCTCTACAAGCGTAAAACGGCCGGGAGAGCCGAGTGAGGCCCACATCTCATTGATCTCTTTGGCGACGAGTTTCGAGAATACCGGACTTATGTCGAGGTTGGTGACATAGTCCCCGGCCTCCCCCCACCTCTCGCGCTTGCCGGTGTAATACCCCTCGCCGTCCATGTAGAGGGCGAGCCCCATGAACTCGGCGAAGGTGATGGCGCCCCTGGAGCGGACCCTCTTTAATATCTCTTTCAAGGGACCGGTGGAAGAAGCCCTCCCGGAGGGCCGATCGCCCTCCGGGAGCGGGCTTCCATCAAGCATTCACGACCTCTACGAACGCCTCGCTCGGCGCAAGACACAACGGGCAGACATCCGGCGGACGCTCGCCCTCGTGTATGTAGCCGCATTCTATACAGCGCCATTTTTTCTTCATATCGCTATTTTAACGCCTTTCGACTTATGGCTACCTCTAAAAATTGTTATTTTTCCTAATCTCTGCGTCAGGACGGAAATAGAAGTGCTCACATATTAACATATATGCTCCGCTTTTTATTTCCGCCCTTCCTTGACCTCAGAAAAAATTCCTAATTTTGAGAGATAGCCCAATTTTTGAAACGAAATCATAAGACTATTTTCTTATTCCCAGGGTCGTCTCCCAAACGTCCGCATGCCCCTCTTCCTGCTGGAGTATGCCCTCGAGCATAAGGCGCGTCGTCGAGTCGCCCAAGTCGGCGCAAAGCTTAATGTGTCCCCTGTAGCGCTCGATCGCCTCGTTTTCAGCCTCGAGGTCGTCTCCTATCATGGCGCGGAGCTCGCCACCCCTCTTGATGTTGGCGGGCTTCTGCACCGGCGTGCCGCCGAGATATACTATCCTCTCGGCCAGGAGCTCGGCGTGCTTCATCTCGTCCATCGCCGTCTTTTTGAAGATGTCGATGACCGCCGGGGACTCTATCCCCTCGGCCTCGTAGTGGTGGCCCATGTACTGGAGTATCGCGGCAAGCTCGAAAGACCTGTCCGTGTTCAGCGCGTCTACTATCTTCTTCTTTGCGTCCTGGCTTAGCGGCATCATCCACCTCCGGTTTTTGACTATCTCTAAAAAATGTTATTTTTAGATGTAGCCTGAATTCGATAATTACGCGCTCTCGGCGCCGGAAAAATCCCGGGTATTCTAACCGCTTCAACCCTTGCATTCAATATAAATCCACCCCGGGACAAGTAATTATATCCTAAAAACAGAAGCTTGTCAGTCGATGGCCTGCAAGGGGCCACAGAGCCCGCCTGCGCGGGAGCCGTCTTGACATTCCATGAAAAGGTGCTTAACTATATTTATCGGTTTTCCCATAATTATCAAAATCTTACATCCGGCCATACCGGCATCGTCCTGAAACTCCCGCGCTTCTCATCCCGATCCCTTCACCCGGCATGACCCCGGACCAAATACAAAAAAAAGGGGGTGCGTATGAGTGTAGCGTTCAGGACCTATGTCCCTCACCCGGTAAACGCGGCCTTCGGCAGACCAGGAGCAACCCCTCGCTGGGCGAGCGGCGCTAAGGACTGCGTGGGCACCGCGCTCAATGAATCGTCAAAGGTCTGGTTCACCATGGCGGGCGGGATCCTAACTGAGGTCTGCTATCCCACGGTGGACACGGCGAACTCCAGGGACCTGCGGTTCTACGTCTCGGATTCGAAGACGTTCTTCGACGAGGAAGGGACCGACACCGACGCGTCCATAGAGTACATAGACAGCAAGGCCCCGGCCTTTCAGATAACCAATACGGCGAAGTCGGGGGCGTACAGGATAGTCAAAAGGGTCTTCACCGACCCCGAGGCGAATTCCCTCGTCATGCATACGTCGTTCAGGCCGCTTAAGGGCGCGGCAAAGGACTACCGGCTGTATTTCCAGTTCGCGCCGCACATCAAGAACCGCGGTTCTGGAAACTTCGGCAGGTGCGCGGACTACAACGGCCAGACCTACCTTATGGCATGGCGCGACGACGTCTCGGCGGCGCTTACTTCAGACATCCCGTTCCTGAAGATGTCGGCCGGGTTCTCGGGCGTTACGGACGGATGGCATGATCTCCGAGACAACTACATCATGGACTGGGAGTTCGACTACGCCTCTGACGGCAACATCGCTCTCACGGCCGAGGTCCCTTCCTTCACCGACTTTACGCTCGTCTTGAGCTTCGGCAGGGATGAGGTGGAGGCCGTGCTGGAATCAGCCAAGACCCTGTCGAGGTCGATCCGCACGATAGAGAGGGAGTACATAAGGGAGTGGCACCGCTACATGAGCAACCTTGAGAGCCTCTCAAGGGCCTCGCTCGACAACGGCAGACGATACCACGCGAGCGCGATAGTACTTAAGACGCACGAGGACAAGACCTACAAGGGCGGCGTCATCACATCGCTCGCCGCTCCGTGGGGCGAGGCGCGGGGCGACGGCGAGCCGGCGGGGTACCGCCTCGTCCAACCCGGGGACCTCGCGAAAACGGCCTTCGCGTTCATGGCCATGGGCGACTTGACGACCGCGATAGCCTCGCTCAACTTCCTCCGTAACGCCCAGAACGAGGACGGCTCCTGGCCGGAATACATGGGGGTGGACGGGTCCGTTTACCCGACGCCGTCACTCCGCACGCGCTCGCTCGATCATATATCGCTGCCCATCGTACTCGCCTGGAGGCTCAAAAAAGCCGAAGAGATAGGGGATGAGTATTACCCGATGGTAAAGAAGGCGGTCTCGTACATCCTGAGGCACGGGCCGGTCTCGGAACAGGATGAGATCACCGGCATCTCGCCTTCGCTCCTCGCCTCCGAAGTCTCCGCGCTCGTCTGCGCGGCAGAGTGGGCCGCGGAGGTCGATATCGCCGACTCCGAGTACCTCTTCTCCACCGCCGACTCATGGGCGGACAGCATCGAGCAGAGGACGTTCATCGAATGCAAGTGCGCGGATGAAGCGTCCAGGGGGCACTACGTCACACGGGTAAAGTCCGCGCCCGAGTGCATCTCCCTTGCCGAAGCGCTCCCCCACGCGCTCGTCTACTCTACCATGCGCCGGTTCGCCGGTCTGCCGCACCAGAGGGGCGAGCTATTGAACGCCGGTTTTCTCGACCTCGTAAGATACGGAGTGAGAGACGCGAGAGACCCGAAGGTATTGTCGTCCATTGAGGCCGTGGACGCTCACTTGAGGTTCGAGTATCCCGGCGGCGTCGCCTTCTACAGGTTCGGGAGCGACGGCTACGGTGAACAGGATGACGGCTCTCCGTTCGACGGCTCCGGCGTCGGGCGGCCCTGGCCGCTTCTGACCGGAGAAAGAGGGGGATACGAGGCCGTCTCGGGCGGCGACGCGGCGGCGTATCTCGAATCGCTCGAAGGGTTCGCGGGACCTGCGCTCATGTACCCGGAGCAGGTCTGGGACTCATCCGACATACCCGAGCGCTCTCTCTTCACAGGCCGGCCCACCGGTTCAGCGGCCCCGTTCGTTCCGGCGCACGCCGAATACATAAAGCTGCTGCGCGCCAAAAAAGAAAAACGCTCCCCCGATGTCATAGACGAGGTCAAAAACAGGTATGCGAAGGGGCGTACCCGGCAAAGGGTCACGTCCTGGAAGAAGACGGATGAGGCAACGGCCGCGCGGTCGGCCGACGCTATCCGCATATCGTCTCACAAAAACGCCGATCTGCTCTGGACGGACGACGACTGGCAGACGAAGTCAGAGGTCCCTCTGCATGACAGCGGTTTCGGCATCTTCTATATCGACTTCAAGCCCGATACCTTCCTGCCGGGGTCCACGCTGACATTCACCTTCCACTACACAGAGCCGGAAGAGTGGGAGGGAAGGAACTACGACATCAGGATAGAATAAGGTAGCTTAAAAAAACCTGCCGGCCGGGTGCGGGGTCTCTCGAAACACGATATACTTTAGTCCGCTTATATAAAATGCACGGAGGGACGGATGGGAAGACCGCTTGCGCGAATAATAATCGAAGACCATATCGTCTCTGGGCAATGGGAGCCGGGCGCCGAGATAGGCATAAGGATCGACCAGACGCTCACCCAGGACGCGACCGGGACGCTCGCCTACCTCGAGTTCGAAAACCTCGGGATGGATGGTGTGAAAACAGAGCTATCCGCGAGCTACGTCGACCACAACCTTCTGCAAACGGACTTCAAGAACGCCGACGACCACAGGTTTCTCATGACCTCGGCGCAAAAATACGGGGTCTGGTTTTCGCCTCCGGGAAACGGCGTATCGCACCCGGTCCACATGGAGAGGTTCGGGCGTCCGGGCAAGACCCTACTCGGCTCGGACAGCCACACCTGCACCGCAGGCGCGCTCGGGATGGCGGCGATAGGCGTCGGCGGGCTCGACGTCGCGCTCGCCATGGCAGGGGAGCCGTTCTATTTGAAGGTCCCGAAGGTGCTCGGCGTGAAACTCACCGGCAGGCTCGGCAAATGGGTCTCGGCAAAGGACGTGATACTGGAGATGCTCCGGAGGCACACCGTAAAGGGCGGGCTCGGCAGGATCGTCGAGTACTGGGGGCCGGGGCTCAAAAACCTTACCGCGACCGACCGGGCGACCATCGCCAACATGGGGGCGGAGCTCGGAGCGACTACCTCTATATTCCCGTCCGACGAGCAGACGAGGGACTTTTTGGAGAGGCACGGAAGAGTCAATGAGTGGTCGCCGTTAGAGGCGGAGCCTGACGCCGAGTACGACGAGACCGACGAGATCGACCTCTCAAAACTCGAACCCCTCATAGCCTGCCCGTCGTCGCCGGACAATGTGAAGAAGGTCTCCGAGGTCGAAGGTTTGCCGGTCGCGCAGGTCATAATAGGCTCGTCGGTCAACTTCTCATACAAGGACTTCATGATAGTCGCAAGGGCCGTAAAGGGCAGGGCCGCGAAAGAGGGCGTCTCCTTCGAGATAAACCCCGGAAGCAGGGAAGTCCTCCTGAACCTCGATAAGGCCGGGGCGACCCTCCTCCTGAACCAGGCAGGGGCCCGCATACACCAGTCGGGCTGTCTCGGTTGCATAGGAATGGGGCAGGCCCCGTCCGCGGGGACGAACTCGGTACGGACCTTCCCGAGGAACTTCCCCGGAAGGTCCGGGACCGAGGAAGACCGCGTCTATTTGAGCTCCCCGGAGACGGCTGTAGCCGCCGCGATATTCGGACATATTACGGACCCGAGGAAACTCGGGCCTTACCCGGAGATCGCGGAACCCAAGCTCTACATCCGGAGCGAGTCCGTAATAATAAAACCGCTGTCCCCTGACGAGAGGAAGAAGATCGAGGTGATACGCGGCCCGAACATAGCGCCATTCCCTTCCTTTGACGCGCTCCCCGAGTCGTTCGAGGGCGAGATACTCCTTAAGGTCGAGGACAACATCTCGACAGACTCCATAATGCCCGCCGGGAACGAAGTCCTGCCGCTACGCTCGAACATCCCGCTTATTAGCGAGCACTTATTTGAGAGGATCGACAAGACCTTCTACAAGAGGTGTGTGGCGGCCAAAGGCGGCGTGATCGTCGGAGGGGAGAACTACGGACAGGGGTCCTCAAGAGAGCACGCGGCCATAGCCCCGAGGTTTTTAGGGATACGGGTCAAGATAGCAAAGTCCTTCGCCCGCATACACCTTACTAACCTGATAAATTACGGCATCGTCCCCTTGACCTTCAAGTACCCGTCCGACTACGGGGAGCTTTCCCAGGGCGAGCGCATATCATTCGAGGGGCTCCGGCGAGCGATAGAGGACGGCTCGACCGATGCGCATGGAGAGGCCAACGGAAAGAGGCTCGTCTTCAACATAAACCTCACGCCGAGAGAAAGGTCTTACATAATCGAAGGCGGGTTACTCAACCATGTCAGGAAGAGGAAGGCCGCTCACGTGTAGCGCAAAACCGAGGCACGAGACCATAAAAAAAGGCGGCCCCCTTCGGAGCCGCCTTTTTGATTTTCAAGACACGCCTTAAGGCAGTACCGGGTAGGTGAACTTCGGCATCTCGCCGGTGAGTGTCCCCAGGAACGCGACTATGTCCATCACCTCGTCGTCCTTGGGCTCGATCTTGAGCATCTCGCGGGCCATTATTTTCACCGCCTGGGGGAGCTCGCGGACAGAGCCGTTGTTGAAGTACGGGTATGTCAGGGCGATGTTACGGAGGGACTGGACCCTGAACTTGTACTTGTCCTCTTCCTTTTTCGTGACCTCAAATCTCCCGAGGTCCGTGGAGCCCGGCACCTGTATGCGAAAGAACCCGCTGTTCGAGAAATTCGCTCCCGAGTGGCAACCGATACACCCCTTGTTCTGGAAAAGCTCCCAGCCGCGCTTTGCTTCCGTACTTATTGCCTCCTCGTCCCCCATAAGATACCTGTCAAACGGGGCGTTGGGGGTGTTGAGCGTCCGTTCGAACGCGGCAAGGGCCTTGCCGATGTTCGCCGGGGTCACCGGGTCTGTCCCGCCGAAAGACTCCTTGAAGAGATCCGCGTAGACCGGGATGTCCTTGAGCTTCTTGACGACATTCTCAAGCTTCTCGCTCATCTCGCCGGGCGCCTGTATCGGGCCGAGCGCCTGTTCTTCCAATGTCGCGGCCCTGCCGTCCCAGAACTGGTTCTTGAGGAACGCGGAATTCAGTACCGTCGGCGTATTCCTCGGCCCCACCTGATGCTTGTGCCCGAGCGCCCTGGGAATCCTATCGGTAAAGGCGAAAGAAGGGTTATGGCAGGAGGCGCAGCTGACCGCCTCGCTTGAAGACAACCTCGGGTCGAAAAAGAGCATCTTCCCGAGCTCGATCTTTGAAGCGCTCATAGTGTTGTCCGCCGGTATGGGCGGAAGATACGGGAGAGGCTCGGCGGCCAGGGCCGTAGCGGTCAGGGAGACGGTAGCAAAGATGTAGAAGACGAACGACAATACAAAAGGCATAGGGCTCCTCCTTGTGGATACTGCGCTATTAATAAAAAGGTATTCTCCCCCTTTTCTAAAGGGGGACCGAGGGGGATTAGAGTATGTAAAGATAATCTCCCCCCACCCCTCTTTAGAAAAGAGGGGTTACCCAAACAGCCCAGAGCTTGCCCTGGGGATTCCAGAATTAATATATCGGAATGAGGGAGATTGTCAAAAGAGCCCGGTCGACTCTCGGACCGAGCTCATGAGGGACTCAAACCTCTCGTCACCCTCCCCGGTCTTCAGTATTATTTCCTCCTTGCCTTTGCCTATCCCCCGCGCGATCGCCGTCGCTACCTGCTTCTGTTCCCAGACGTCCTTTGACGCGACCATCTCCCATTTGCCGAAGGATTTTATCACCCCGAGCCCCACGGCGTCGGATGCGACCCTGTCGCCGCTCGCGATGATGAGGTTTGTCTCGGCAGGCGTGCCTGACCACGGCCCGCCCTCTATCATCGCAACCGTCCCGTCTACGATGTTCAGGTCGGGCGAGTACGCCGCGTTGAACTCGGCGACTATCTCCTCCCAGTGGGCGGTGTCGATGAGATACGGCCGCTGGCTCAAATGGGTGCACCCGATGAAGTTCTTAAGCGTAATCGAATAGCTCGCCGACCTGTGCGTCTTTATGACCGGCAGGTTTATTACGGCGTCGACGTCGAAGATCCGCTCCGTCACGTAGGCCTTTTTCACATAGAGGTTATCCGGCAGATCCACCTCTACCCACCCAAAGTCCTCGAATATGACGACCTCGGCGCCGGCGTCCTTCGCCGCCTTCTCTATCCCGTTTTTGGCCATGTTCCGAAGGGTCGATATGGTCCGGAGGGCCGACATGTCACCGACAAAGACCTTCTTCGCGCCCTCCTCATAAAGTATCTCGACAACGGCCTTTACTACCTCCGGATTTGTGGTAGCCGGGTTCTTTTCCCCCGAGACGCAATTCGGTTTTACGAGGACGCGCTTGCCGGTGAGCTTTAGCCTCTCGAAACCGCCTATGAGGGAGACGGCCTCCCTTATCTTCTTCTTTACGCTTCCCTTGCCCGAGACCCCGACAAGGGCCTTGTCCTCCGGAGATACAAACAGGTTAGGGCGCTTCCTCGGCTCTCCCTTTCTTTTTGGCCTGAAGAATAGCCCGGCCATAGCCGTTGACCTCCCGGCGAGGAAGAGATAGCTCAAGAGCCCGCCGGTTGCGAGTAGTCCGCGTCTTGTTATCATGGGGATAGTATAGCAGGGATTGGGGATAGTTATCTGACGCCTCTGGAGGCGCAAAAAAAACGCCCGTTCGTCTCCGAACGGGCGTTGATTAATGACGCAAAAACCCTGGGTTGCCTTCCCTGTCCCTACCCCTTCCGAAACCTCCTCACAATTCCAAGCCCGGCGAGTCCGCCGCCGAGGAGGAGGAGTGTCGAAGGCTCAGGGACCTGGGATGGGGATGGCGAAAGTTGCATTACGAACGGCATGTCGTAGCTGTTGGGCACTGGCCATGTGCCGACGAGGTTTGTGGAGTCGGTGATGACCAGGGTGCCGCCGGCATAAGAGCTGTCACTGATCAGCCCTATTTTTCCAAATGACCACCAACCGTCGTAATAGTTCAGTGTCGAGACGAAAAAGACATAATCCGTGCCGGTAGAGAGGCTCACCCCGCCGGTATTGACCGTGAAGGTCTCATAGCCTGAGACATCCGCGACAGCGGTAGATAACTGGCCGCTTGTAAAGAGAGAAGCCCCGGTAATACTGCCGCCATCCCACGCATAAAGATGAAATGCGAAATCGATGTTGTCAAATCCACTCCATCCGGTATTGGGATCGCTGTAATCATTGACATAGAAGGTGACCGAGTCGAGGGTCGTGTCGTCCCCGGGGTTGAGGTTGAAGGTCTGCCCGATTGTTGACCACCCGTAATATTCGCCGAAACTATAGGCGTTGATTACCGGCGACGAGCTCGTATCGATGGTGGTGGCGCCTGCAACCGAAGCCGAGGCCGCAAGCAAGATGGCGACAAAAAACCCTGCAAAGAGTCTTTTCATACGTCTATCCTTTCCAACGGGAATTGTTTTATGCGTGATTTTAAAGCAATATACATGCCAAGCAACACGGCAAAATGATAATCGCTTGATTTATAAAGTTTTTTTCAAATATAATATCTTCTTAAAAAACTATGGATTGTAAAAAAAATGGACAGGGAGTATCATTCATTTGATAACAATAACCTTAAATAAGACTTGAAATTTCAATGAGTTACAAAAAATCCGCGTTATTGTAAAAAAAGTGGACATGATTGATCTGTTTTTTCAGGAAATACGGGTCAGTCCACGCACCCCTTGAGCTCCAAAATCGAATCGATTATAAAGTCGCACCCAGCACCTTCAAGCTCCTCTCTCCCCCTGAAGCCGTAGGTTACGCCGACGGTCCCGACGCGCGCGCTCCTGCCCGCCTCGCAGTCTACGGGGCTGTCTCCTACTATGACCGAAGCCGAAGGCGCGACGCCGAGCAAGGATAATACCTTCATAACAGGCTCCGGGTGCGGCTTCCTGTTCGGGAGAGAGTCTCCTCCGAGCACGGCGCTGAAGTAACGGCTTAACCGCAATTCATCGAGTATCGCAACCGACAATGCGTGCGGCTTGTTCGTCACGATTGCCATCTTTCTGCCGCCGGCCTTTAGATACTCCATTATCTCGACGACGCCAGGGTAGATGGTCGTCTCCACGACGAGGTGTCCGCCGTAGAATGCGAGGAACTTCAAACGAGCGGCATCGATAGACTCCGGCGTCTCTTCCGGCATGAGCTTCTCAAGGAGGTTCTTTACGCCCCAGCCTATCGACTCCTTTATCACCTCCATGTCGAGCCTGTCATAGCCCATCGAATAGAGGACCATGTTCGCGGACCACGCGATGTCCCTGCTCGAATCTATGAGCGTGCCGTCGAGGTCGAATATTACGAGGTCGCCCCTGAGCTTATCCCTTTTACCTGAGATCATCCGAATCCCCCTTTTATTCTTGAGGCCGGAAAGTATAGCATATTCGATCGTCCCCATACAGACCCGGGTTTGACCCCGCCCTTCAAGGGTGCCATAATTAAAATAGGGTACAGGGGCTTTTGAAAGGGGGTATGCCGGATGACAGGCATAAACTGGAAAGAGGACATAAGGGCCGCCGGACGGGAAGTCCAGGGTACGGGCAGGTTTATTCTCATGTTCTTCCACCACCAGGATTGCGGCGGGTGCATGAAGACGAGGGCGATAACCTTTAATGACCAGAGGGTCCAGGAGGAGTTGAACCACGGGTTTGCGCCCGTTGAATACCTCGTCACGAGGGACCAGGAGATGACCGCGAGGTACAAGATAGAATGGACGCCTACGTTTATACTCGCTGACGAGTACGGAGTCGAGTTCGAACGGTGGGTAGGGTATCTGCCGCCGGACGAGTTCATCGCGCAGATTCACTTATCCAGGGGGCTTTCCGAATTTCACAGGAACCACTTCAGGGATGCCGAGAGCGCGTTCGAGTGGATAATAGACAACCAGCCGGACTCGGAGGTCGCCCCGGAGGCGCGTTATTACATGGGGGTGTCTTTTTACAAGGAAACGGGAGATGCTTCCCATCTATCGCGCACATGGGAGGCGATGAACAGGAGATATCCGGGCAATTACTGGACAAAAAAGGCGTCGGCCTGGTCCTGATCCGAACGAAAGCCGGTGTTCGAGGTCTCGTTAGGGGGTTTTTTTATCCAAAGCCCCGCGTCTTTACATCCTGCCCCTCTTTTGATAAGCTATTTCAATCCGGAATCCAGGGGAGGGGCTTCTATGCAAGACAAGCCCTGTCCCGAACCCCTTATCAGGTAAGCTCAGGCGAAAGATGGCAAAAAGGCCGCCCTGCGTGGCCGGGAGGTTCTACCCCGGCGATGCCGCTTCCCTCAAAAAAACCATCGACTCTTTCCTCGTTCCAGGCATGATAGCCGGACCGGCGGTCTCGATAATCGCCCCGCACGCGGGCTACATCTATTCCGGGGCCGTCGCCGGCGCGGTATATTCGGCTGTGAAGATACCCGATACCGTCGTGCTCATAGGCCCGAACCACACCGGGCTCGGAGAGCAGGTATCGGTCATGGACAGCGGCGTCTGGGAGATACCGACCGGTACGGTGGAAGTAAACGCAGAGATCTCCGACCTCATTCTGGAGAGCGACCTATTCACGGCTGACAAGGCCGCGCACATGATGGAGCACTCTCTCGAAGTACAGCTCCCGTTCATAAAGGCGCGTAACGCAAAGACGACTATAGTCCCCATCACGGTCATGCACGCGGACTCATCCCTTTGCGCCGCGCTCGGAGAGGCGCTCGCCGACGCAATCAAAAAATACGAAAAGCCCGTCCTCATAATCGTAAGCTCGGACATGAACCACTACGAGACAGAGGCCCGGACGCGCGCAAAGGACAAGCTTGCGCTCGAGCGCGTGCTGAAACTCGACGCCGACGGGTTGCTACGCGTGACGAGAAACAAGGACATCACCATGTGCGGGGTTATCCCGGCCTCGATCGCCATAAACGCCTCCCGGCTACTGGGAGCGAAAGAGGCGACGCTCGTCAAATACTCAACCTCGGGCGAGACGAGCGGCGACTTCCATCAGGTCGTCGGCTACGCCGGGGTCGTTATTCAGTAAGAGGCGCGGCACTCGCCTCGGTTGCCGCGTACGCGAACGGGACCTTCCGCTCCCTCGACTTCTTCGTATTTATCGTCTTTCCCTGACTGATAGTGATCCCATTTTCAATTGCCTTCTTAAGAAGCTCCCGGCGCACAGTCTCTTTGTACGCCTGCCTCTCCAGCGGATGCATCCGGACCATCATTTTTTTCCGCTCCTCCCATTCCTCCTCGGTCATGAGCCTGGACCCAAGCCCGTTCGGCAGGGCGAAGCTCTTCTCGACGAGCCTGTCCCAAGTCCGTTCGTGACTCAGCGGGCATTGGGTATCGCACGCCTCCCCTGCTCCCGGAAGGCACAGGGAAATAAAGGCCACGGCAAGGAGCAGTGACAAACGCTTTCTCATAAGGACCTCTCTGAACGGATTTTTACATCCAAGGCTATACCCGTCCCGGTCACTGTCAAGTCGGCCCGTCCCGGCTTCCAATTCCTTTACATTCCCAAAAGCTTCTGTTAATATTTACCCTGCCGTTTTTCATGAAGAATCCCTTTTAAATCAAAGCATTCAGGCTGTTCAGGACAGCCTGGGCTTCGCGCCCCTTAAATAAGAATTTATCCAGGAGGTCTCTGAATTGAATTTCCGCACTCGTTTCGCGCCGAGCCCTACAGGCTACCTTCACATAGGGGGCGCAAGGACCGCGCTCTTTAACCTCCTCTTCGCCCGGCACAACCAGGGGAAGTTTATTTTAAGGATCGAGGACACCGACGTCGCCCGCTCGACTGAGGAGTCGATCAAGGCCATCCTCGACGGCATGGAGTGGCTCGGGCTCCATTGGGACGAGGGCCCGTTCTTTCAATCCAAGCGGTTCGACCTATACAGGGAGCACGCGTACAAGCTCCTTGAGAAGGGCGAGGCCTACCGTTGTTACTGCACTCCGGAGGAACTGGAGGCGAGGAGGGAGGCGGCCATGAAGGAAGGCCGGCCGCCCAAGTACGACGGCAGGTGCAGGAACATCCACGAAAAGCTCGACAAGCCCTTTGCGCTGCGCTTCAAGGTGCCTCCGGGGACGACGGTCGTAAGGGACATTATCAAGGGGGCTATCTCCTTCGACAATTCGACGATAGAGGACCTCGTGATATTACGGAGCGACACGACGCCGACTTACAACTTCTGCGTCGTCGTCGACGACGCGACGATGGACATAACGCATGTAATACGCGGCGACGACCACATAAACAACACGCCCAAGCAGATACTCCTTTACAGGGCGCTCGGCCACGAGCTCCCGGTATTCGCGCACCTGCCGATGATACTCGGGTCGGACAAGACCCGCTTGAGCAAGCGCCACGGTGCGACTTCCGTCATGGCGTACAAGGAGATGGGGTTTCTGCCTCACGCGCTCGTCAATTACCTTGCCAGGCTCGGCTGGTCGCACGGGGACGAGGAGATATTCTCTTTTGACGGCCTTATCGAGAAGTTCACGCTCGAGTCCGTGGGTTCGTCCTCCGGCGTATTCAACCCGGAAAAGCTCCTCTGGCTGAACCAGCACTACATAAAGGCTACTCCGGACGACGAGCTCGCAGGGCTCGTCGCGCCGTTCTTCGAATCCCTCGGCCTTAAAGTCGCCGGGGACGAGAGGCTTCCGAAGATAGCCGCAACACTCAAGGAGCGCTCAAAGACCTTGAAGGACATGGCAGAGTCCGGCGCGTTCTACTTTAAGGATAAGGTCGAATACGACCCCAAGGCAACGGAGAAGTTCCTGACCCCCGACAACGCGGAGCTCTTTGCGCTTGTAATCGCACGGCTCGAACCCCTTGCCGAATTCACCCATAAGACGCTTGAAGAGGCCTTCAACGCGATACTCGCCGAAAAGGACCTGAAGCTCGGCAAAATTGCCCAACCCGTAAGGGTGGCGCTGACCGGCGGGACCGTAAGCCCCGGCATATTCGAGATGATGGAAGCTTTTGGCAAAGGGATGGTAATAGCGCGTCTTAAAGACGCGCTCGCGCACATGAGATCAACTGCCGTGAAGTAGGCCCGGAACCTGTAATTTTCTTGACTTATATGGGCAAAACTGGCTAAATAGTTGTTTGCTCGCACCCAGCGCCGGACGGCGTCAAAGTCCTCCGACGCTCCGCATAATGAGGTTTTTTCGAGATGGGTTTATTTAAAAAGGTCTTAGTAGCCAACAGGGGCGAAATTGCTACCCGCGTCATCAGGGCCTGCAAGGAGCTCGACATCCCGACCGTCGCCATCTACTCGGAGGAGGACGCGACCTCCCTCTATGTGAAAAAGGCGGACGAGTCCTACATGGTCGGCCCCGGCCCCATACAGGGGTATCTGAACATCCACAGGCTCGTGGATCTGGCCACAAAGGTCGGCGTAGACGCCATACACCCGGGCTACGGCTTTTTATCCGAGAACCCGCGCTTCCCCCAGCTCTGCGAGAAGAAAGGCATAACCTTCATCGGCCCGACCTCCAAGACCATCGCCGAGATGGGCGACAAGGTCATGGCCAGGAAGATGATGAAAAAGGCCGAGGTGCCGATACTGCCGGGGACCGAGAACTCGATAAAGGATATTGACGAGGCGGTAGCGTTCGCGGATGAGATAGGCTACCCCGTCATGATAAAGGCCTCGGGCGGCGGCGGCGGCAGGGGACTCCGGGTCGCGCGCAACAAGGAAGAGCTCATAAACCAGATATCGACCGCGAAGAAGGAATCCGCCGCGGCCTTCGGGGTGTCCGAGGTCTTCCTCGAAAAGTATCTGGAGAAGCCGCACCACATAGAGTTCCAGATACTGGCAGACAAGCACGGCAATGTAGTCCATCTCGGAGAGAGGGACTGCTCGATACAGAGGCGTCACCAGAAGCTCATAGAAATAACGCCCTCGCTCATCCTTGACGAAGGCTTGAGGAAACGCATGGGCGAGGCGGCCGTTAAGGCCGCGAGGGCCGCCGACTACACCAACGCCGGGACGGTCGAGTTCCTCGTCGACAGCCAAAGGAATTTCTACTTCCTCGAGATGAACACGAGGATCCAGGTCGAGCACCCGATAACCGAGGAGGTCACGGGCATCGACCTCGTGAAAAAGCAGATAGAGATCGCGGCGGGAAAGCCGCTCGGCTTCAAGCAGGAGGACGTGCGCGTCAACGGCTTTGCCATGGAGTGCAGGATATGCGCCGAGGACCCGAAGAACAACTTCTTCCCGTCCTTCGGGCGCGTAACGGCCTACTACTCCCCCGGCGGCATAGGTGTGCGCATAGACGGAGCCATATACAAGGACTTCATCATACCCAGCTACTACGATTCGCTTGTAGTAAAGCTCGTCGTAAAGGGCTCGACCTGGGACGAGACGGTAAGCCGCATGCACAGGTGTCTCGACGAGTTCGTCATAAGGGGCGTAAAGACGACGATACTCTTCCTCAAGAACATAATGAGGGACGAGGACTTCAAGGCCGGCAACTTCGACACCGGATACATAGACAGGAAACCCGAGCTCATGGCGTACGACGAGTACGGGGAGCCGACGGACCTCGTCGCGGCGATAGCCGCGGCCATAGCCGCGCACCACGGGCTGTAAAAAGCATTTAAGGAAGGACGGAGGCTTAAGTAGATGCCCAACAGAGCCAAGACCCCGGCGAACAACAAGGCCCGGGTAGCTGAGAAGAAAAAAGATACCCGCACCCGGGTAACCGACACGATACTCCGGGACTCGCACCAGTCTCTCCTTGCCACTCGCATGAGGACCGAGGACATGCTGGAGATGGCCCCGTTGCTCGACAAGGTCGGGTACTGGTCTCTGGAGGTCTGGGGCGGCGCGACATTCGACGCGTGCCTCCGGTTCCTTAAGGAAGACCCCTGGGAGCGGCTCAAGCTCTTAAGAAAGGCCATCCCCAACACCAGGCTCCAGATGTTGCTTCGCGGACAGAACCTCGTCGGCTACAGGCACTACCCCGACGATGTGGTGAGAAAATTCGTCGAGCGCGCGGCAAAGAACGGCATCGACATATTCCGGATATTCGACGCGCTTAACGACATAAGGAACATCGATGTCGCGGTAAAGGCCGCCAAGGACGCGAAGGCCGACGTAGAGGCGACGATCTGCTACACGACGAGCCCGGTCCACACGCACGAGGGGTTCGTCGAGATGGCGTTGAAGCTCGAAGGCATGGGCGCGGACACGATATGCATAAAGGACATGGCGGGGTTGCTTACGCCGGGCGCGGCCTTCGACCTCGTGACGAAACTCAAAGAGAAGATCTCGGTCCCAATACACATACATTCGCACGACTCCTCGGGGCTTGCGGCGATGAGTTATCTGAAGGCCATCGAGGCCGGAGCCGAGATAATCGACACGGCGTTATCGAGCCTCGCCTCGGGGACCTCCCAGCCGCCGACGGAGTCCATCGTCGCGGCGCTTAAGGACACGCCCTACGACACCGGGCTCGACCTCTCGTTACTCTCCGACATAGCGGACCACTTTAGGGACGTAAGGAAGAAGTACAAGAAGTTCGAGAGCGAATTTACCGCAATAAACACAAAGACCCTCGTCGTCCAGATACCCGGCGGCATGATCTCGAACCTCGCGAACCAGCTCCGGGAGCAGAACGCGCTCGACAAGATGAACGACGTCTACGCCGAAATACCGAAGGTGAGAAAGGACATGGGGTATCCGCCGCTTGTGACCCCAACGAGCCAGGTCGTCGGCACGCAGGCCACACTCAACGTCCTCATGGGCGAGCGGTATAAGGTAATTACGAGCGAGACCCGGAACTACTTCAAGGGGCTCTACGGAAGGCCCCCGGGGCCGATCGACGAGGACGCGAGGAAGAAGGCTATCGGGGATGAAAAGCCTATCACCTGCAGGCCCGCGGACCTGCTCGAACCCGAGCTCGATAAATTAATGAGGGAGATAGACGGCAAGGCGAAGTCGGTCGAGGACATCCTCTCCTACGCGCTCTTCCCGATTGTGGCGCTTGAGTTCTTCGAGCAGAGAGAGGCCGGAAAGCTCGCGCCCGAGCCTTTGCACGAAGAGCCCGAGGTCAAGCCAGACCATGTGGTGCCGCACCTCGCGCCGAGCGAGTTCATAGTAACCGTCCACGGCGAGTCCTACAGGATAAAGGTCGCAGGGGCAGGCCACAGGGTCGAGGGAAAGAGGCCGTTCTTTATTTCAGTCGATAACCGCCTCGAAGAAGTGATGATAGAGTCCCTTACCGAGGTCATCCCCACGACCGCCGGGGAGATAGAGAGGCCGTCCATTACGCAGTCGGTAAGGCCCAAGGCACGGAAAGAGGGCGATGTGACTACCCCCATCCCAGGCAAGGTGACTTCCCTTAAGGTCGCAGTCGGCGCAAAGGTAGCCGAAGGCGACACGGTCTTGACCGTCGAAGCCATGAAGATGGAAAACGAGGTCCACACGCCGATAAGCGGGACCGTGAAGAGGATCCTCGTAAAGATAGGCGACTCCGTCAACCCGGACGAGACGCTCATCGAGGTAGAGAAGGAGTAAGAAGGCTTAAATAGAGATATACTAAAAGGGGCGGAACCTTCCGCCCCCTTTTTTTTAAAACTTATAACTCCTCCCCTTAACAAGGGGAGGTTGGGAGGGGTGGTTTGAAAATAAAGACGACCTCCCCTTGCCCCTCCTTGGTAAGGAGGGGGATCAAAACCTACACCCCTCTTTAAAAAGGGTTACTGGAATTGGTAACGCAATGGCCCTTCTAAAAGTCCTCTCAGTCGTCTTCCCGGTCTTCTGCATAATAGGGCTCGGCTACCTCTTCGCGAGATTCAAGAAGATATCCCTTGAGCCTATTATCGAGATACTCCTTTACCTCACCATCCCCGCGCTCGTAATTTCATCGCTGTCCCGCAAGAAGCTCATCTTCGACGACCTCGCGACGGTCTCCTTCGCCGCGCTCATAGTCGTCCTCGGCACCGGGGCGATGGCGTTCATCTATCTCACTGTCATCAAGAGGCGGGACTTAAGGGGCTTTTACCTGCCTACGATGTTCATGAACTCCGGGAACATGTCGTTCCCGCTCGCGCTCCTCGCCTTCGGGCAGGAGGGCTTGACCGTCGCCATCCTCTATTACATAGCGATAAGCCTCCTCGTCTACTCGCTCGGCATATACATCGCCAAGGGCAGGGGTGGGTTTTCCGAGATGTTCAAGCTCCCGCTCATATACGCGTCCATTATCGGGCTCGCCCTCAACTTCGGGAACATCGAGATACCCTCGCCGCTCCTTACGACCTTCGACATGCTCGGGGCCGCGACCATCCCCATCATGCAGGTGAGCCTCGGCTACAGGCTCCATTCCGCGAAGCTCCAGTACCCGTGGATGTCCGTCGCCGGCTCTATCATCAGGATAGGCGGCGGGGTTGCTATAGGCTGGCTCGTCGTGACCGCGCTCGGGATAGCGGGGTTGAACGGCAAGATAATACTCCTGTCCTCCGGGATGCCGTCGGCCGTCATAAACTTCGTCGTTAGCCACCGTTACAACGTCCACAGCGACCTTGTGGCCTCGACCGTGGCCATGTCGACCATCATAAGCATATTCACCACCCCGCTCCTTCTCATGTGGATAATGTAAGCGGCTTTCTGGTATACTGGCCTGCAAAGGTAGCGGTATGCCGAAAAAAATCCTCTCTGCCGTAATCTCACTTTTCCTCGCACTCGCTTTTGCCGAAGCATCCCTTGCCGCGACCATCTCAGACTTAAGACCCGTATTCAAGCCCTACAGGGACTCGAACAAAAAGCTCAAGATTGCGATAAGGAGCTTCAAGGAGGACGGCAGGGCGCGCCTTATCTCCATCGACCCCGAAATCTTCACTACGGAGATTGTCGACGAGGGCGCGATAATATCGACCGATGTAAAGATAAAGGACTGGAAAGGGACGAGGTTTGTAGAAGCGCTTTACAGATACACGGCCCCGGCCAAGGGCATAGAGAACCAGGGGATGAGGTCGGCTGAGGAGAATACCGGCGGGCTTTTTTTGACGATCGACCTCTGCCCTTCGACAAAGGGGTTTGATAGGCCGGCCTTCGAGGCTACCGAATCGCTCGCGACACCCGCGCCCATAGCAATAGCCGTAAGCGGGCTCTGGATAGAGCGCCACAGGGACGAGTTCGACTGGATAAGGAAAGAGGAGGCCGAAGGCAGGATCAAAGTCACATGGATGAACCACTCGTACTCCCACCCGTATGACAAGCTAAAAGAGTTGAAGGAGAACTTTCTCCTTACGCCGGGCGTGGGGTTTGAGGATGAGGTATTGAGGAACGAGAAACTCCTCCTTGAGAACGGCATAACGCCGTCGGTCTTCTTCCGTTTTCCGGGGCTCATATCGGATGCCGCCCTGCTTGAGAAATTGAGGAAGCTTTCGCTCATCCCCATAGGCGCCGACGCATGGCTCGCAAAGGGAGAGACGCCGCATAACGGCGCGTTCATCCTCGTCCACGGCAACGGCAACGAGGAGGACGGGATTGAGAGGTTGCTTGGGTTCTACGGGGAGAACAAAGAGTTAAAGCTTCTACCATTGAAGGAGGCGTTCGGGCATAAATAAGACGGGGTTGGGAAACAACGCCTTTAGTATTATAAGTTGGGCTGAACAAAGTGAAGCGACCCGATTTGAAGTTGGCCCCGCGTCGAGCGGTGGGCGGGGGAGGGCGTAGCGAGAACCCCCATGCCGAAAAAAAGCCCGGCAGGGCGAAAATGAAAACCGTACTATACACCCAAAAAATGTACATATGTACGCGGAGCGCAAAAAGACTTTTGGCAGAGGGTTCGAAATAAGCCTGCCGGGCGCATATCGAGTTACGAATTAATGGGTTCAGTTTACAAAACTGAACCCGCATCTCCCCCCAACCCCTCTTTATAAAAGAGGGCTTAAAAGCCCTGCACAGTATTCACCCTATCTTCAGCTCCGTCTCAAGCGGTATCGGATTCGTGAGGCAGTAGACCGCCGGGCACCTCTCCTTCGATAGCTCCTCTATCGCGCGTATCTTTTCAATAGGCGCGTCGGACTCCACAAAGAGCGTGAACTTGACCTTCTCGGCTATCGGGTTCTCAGTAAGGCCGAATACGCGCGAAAAGTCTATCGAGCTCTCGGCGACAATCTTGAGCTTCTTAAGGTTTATCCCTTCCATCGCGGCCATTGTCGCGAATGTCGCGGCGTAGCAGGACGCGGAGCCGTAGAGACAGTATATCATCGGCCCAGGCTGTGTCCCGCCGCCTCCCAGAAACGACGGCTGGTCGGCCTCAAGGGTCATCTTTCCGCCCTCGAACTGGACAGTCGCCCTGAACTGGCTACCCGCGCCGAGGTTCCAGTCGCCTTCAATCTTGTTGACCTTCTTCGCCTTGGACAGGTCCTTGCTTACATCCGCTACAGTCGCCTTTATCTTCTCCACATTGACATTGTTAGTCCCCATTGCGGCCTCCTCTGATTATTCTATGATTATGCGCGAGAGTCTTTTTTCGACGACCCTCCCTACCCTGAACGCGTCGATCTTTTCGCGAAGCCTCTCTATTAGCGCCGTCGCCTCCTCCTCGCGTATCGCAATAAGAAGCCCGCCAGAGGTCTGCGGGTCGAAAAAGACCAGTTCGAGCTCCTCAGGCACGGACGCGCCTACCTCGATATCGGGCTTCAAGAACTCCCTGTTCGTAAGGAGAGTCCTCGGCCTGCACGATTTTTTTGTAACGAACCTCAATGCGCCTGGAAAGACCCTGACCGACGGGGAGTCGATTATTATAGACACACCCGACCCTTTCGCCATCTCCATCGCGTGTCCGATGAGGCCGTAACCGGTTATGTCGGTGCATGCGCTCGCGCCGAACTCGACCATGCAAACAGACGCGTACCGGTTGAGAGTCCTCATGGAATCGAATACGACTTGAGCCTCTTCTTTGCGCATCTTACCGGCCTTGACAGCGCTCGTGACAACACCCGTGCCGATGGGCTTCGTAAGTATAAGCGCATCTCCGGGCCGCGCGCCGGAGTTGGTGACTATCTTGTCCGGATGCGCAAAACCAGTGACAGAGAGGCCGTACTTGATTTCGCTGTCCTCAATCGAATGACCGCCCACAAGGAGCGCCCCGGCCTCGTTGAGTTTCGCGAGGCTCCCTTTAAGTATCTCGTTCAATACCTCGTGCGGGAGCTCCTTCGGAAAGCAGACGAGGTTCATCGCGAGCCTCGGCACGCCGCCCATGGCGTAGACGTCGCTTAAGGCGTTAGCCGCGGCTATCTCGCCGAAGGTGAACGGGTCGTCCACGATCGGCGGGAAGAAGTCGACGGTCGAGATCACCGCCGTATCGTCGGAGATACGATAGACCCCAGCGTCGTCGGCGGTCTCTATGCCTACGAGGAGGTCTTTGTCTTTAGTGACCGGTAGCTGATGCAGGACCTGCATCAGGGCGCTCTGGCCTATTTTGGCCGCTCAACCCGCACAGCTCGCCCAGCTCGTGAGTTTTATCTTTTTGCCGTGGTTCAAAAGGGCTCCTTGATAAGAATGTCGCGTTAAACAGACTGGATTCCCGCTTAAATGTTGCGGGAATGACAGCGGTACCATTATATATATCCGTAAACCCTGTACAACACAAGCGCCGCGTACTCCCATGCGACCTCTCGAAGGAGAGCGAGCCGGTCGAGGGAGCCTTGCCTCAAGGCGGTGTAGTCGTCGACGGGCGCGGCGTCGCAGTCCATTTGAAGCGCCTCGGAAACGAGCAACGCCCTCAACATGTGCGTAGGCGACGTGACGAGGATGCACTTTTTAAGCCCCCGCGCGTCCATGTACGATTTTATATTTTTCAGATTTTCGTAGGTATTCGTCGAGGCCGGGTCCGCTTCCGCCTTCTCGTCGGGCACGCCGAATATGATGGCAGTGTCCCTCATTATCTCGGATTCCTGTATGCCTATCGCGCCCGCACGGTCACGCTTGAATACCGTATGGATGAATTTTTTGGAGGGCTCCACGATGGTCCCGCCCGAGAATATTATCCTCGGCGCGTTTCCGGACTTGAAGAGTATAAGCCCTTTGATGAGCCTCTCGCTCGACGCCGCGCCGAGCACGCCGTTTTTATACGCGCCTCCCCCGAGGACCGCGATTATGTCGGCAGTGCCCGGCTCCGGGTGGCGATTGATAAGCGTTTTTGCCGCGTAATTCGCCGCAGGCGTGTACATGATGATGAGGAAGCAGGCCGTGAACGCGATTGAAAACCAGCGGAGGGCCCTGCCGAGCCATTTGAACCTGTAAGGCAATGTTCTAACCCCTGTCTTATTTTTTTAGCGTATTAACCCCCTCCCCCTGACGGAGAAAGGGATGAAAAATTAAATACTCACACTCTCCCGTCGAGGAATGGGAGGCTTTGATTATTTGCGAAGCACCCTCAAATCCCCCTGGCGAAGTGTCACCCGCTCCCTGTCAAAGTATTCGAGTATCTCTATCGCGAGTTTTCTGCCGCACCCGAGAAGGTCCCTGAACTCGGCGGCCTTTATCGGGCCGTTCGAGGCGATAAAGCCTTCGAGCCTTTCGCGCGCGGTTTGCAAGTCCGCGCCCGAGAGGAAGCTCCCTTCCTTGAGCCTGACGATGGAGCCGTTCTTCACGAGAAAGCTCAGAACGCGGGCGATATCGTTTTTACCCGATTCGAGTCTGTCGAAGTCCTCCTTGTGCAACGGCGAGAACGGCTCGTGGAAACGGGCGAGTATCGCCCTTTCGACCTCCGCGTCCCTGCCGGATGCGCCGGGGGCGTGTCCGGGCAATGCGAGAGTTGCGGCTACCCTCTTTAATATTTTCGAAGAGACGAGCCCTTCAAAGAGCTCCCGCAGGAAGCGCCGCGCCGCGTCCGCCGCAAGTCCGGTCTCTTTTTTGAACGATGAAAAGAGCGCGTCCTCGGACAGGCCCTCCTCCATCGGGTGCGCGGCGTGATGGGCA
Organism: Deltaproteobacteria bacterium; assembly: GCA_016182655.1. Taxonomy (GTDB): domain Bacteria; phylum Desulfobacterota; class GWC2-55-46; order GWC2-55-46; family GWC2-55-46; genus GWB2-55-19. Next base: position 29,237 of record JACPGB010000003.1, on the reverse strand, counting down.
GAGACCGCTTCCACAATCCTTTTTCTCAAGGCCCCTGCCCGCTCCCTGTCGACCACAAAACTTCCAATTTCTTCAAAGCCGCTTCCCAAGGCCTTGCTGAACCCATCTTGAGATAGGTTCAGCATGAGGCGTGCCTGCCCGGCATCTGTCGCCGCCCTTTCCCCCATGAGCGAGCGGAGGGCGTCGTTATTCGACGGACCGGACGGCGGAGCGAGCTTTTTAATTTTCGGAACGAGCGAGGCATAGAGATACGGGAATACGACGGCCCCTCCCCCGACGGTCGAGTTCCTCGAAGGGTCCCTTATTATGAACCTGTCGCCCCGGAGCATGAGGAGCGGCTTTTTAAGAACGAGCCTGCCGAATGCCTTTCCGTCTCTTATTGTCGCAAGACGGATGACCGCGAGTGTCTCGTCCGTCAGATGGTGTATCTTTACGATGGAGCGGTCTTTCAAAGGCGCTCTGGACTTTGCGTCCATAAGGAACTCGAACGAGCAGTCTACGGCAAGGCCCTCCCTGGCCCTGTCGATAAAGGGCTTTAGCCCCTCCGAGCAGAGGAGCGCGCCCCTGCCTATCTCCTTGTGGTTCACTCCCGTTATGTTGAGAGCCGCCCTCTCGCCTGTTGCTACGGAGTCCGCCTCCTCGTGCATCGATTGAATCCCGCGCACCTTTACGGTCACGCCGGATGGAAAAGAGATGACCTCATCCCCCTTTTTGACACAGCCGGAGGCGACGGTCCCGGTGACGACCGTGCCGAATCCCTTTATGGCAAAGGACCTGTCTATGGGGAGCCTGAAGAACGGGCCTCTCGCCCTCTCTTCGGTCTCGACGACCCTTGCGCATATAAGCGACTTAAGCGACTCCATCCCCTCGCCTGTTACAGTCGAAACAGCGGCAAACGGCGCGGCTTCGAGCGCCGTGGACTTTACGAGCGCGGATATATCCTTTCTTACCTCCTCCACCCTCTCAACGGTTGCGAGGTCGCATTTCGTTATAACTATTATGCCGTCCCGCACCCCGAGTAGACGGACGATGTCGAGGTGCTCCCTCGTCTGAGGCATGACGCCGTCGTCGGAGGCGACGACGAACAGGACAAAGTCTATGCCCGTTACTCCCGCGAGCATGTTCCTTATGAAGCGCTCGTGGCCAGGGACATCGACTATGGCGGCCCTGCGTCCTCCTTCAAGCTCCATATGAGCGAAGCCCAGGTCTATGGTGAGCCCCCGCCTCTTCTCTTCCGCAAGCCTGTCGGTGTCCATGCCGGTCAAGGCCTTCACCAGAGAGGTCTTGCCGTGGTCGATGTGGCCGGCTGTGCCGATTATCGCGGTCCGTTTCGGCAAATGCGCCCCTTTAAAGAACGATTGAAGCAATTTTCCGAAATACAAGATAAAATATCCCTTATAGAGGGCTTTGTCCAGCGGCATTTTTTGTTTTCATAGGCCGGCCCCTATGATATAATTCTTAAGTAAACTTAAGCACTTAGCAATTTCAAGAGAGGTTTGGCCCGTTATGGAAGAGAAGGAACTCCCAAGGCTCGCATTCTTCTCCTTCACCTGCTGTGAAGGTTGTCAGCTCGCGGTCTTGAGTTGCGAAGACGAGCTCCCGGACATATTAAGCCTTGTGAAGATAGTCAACTTCAGGGAGGCGATAGACCAGAAGTCCGACGACTACGACATCGCCTTTGTCGAAGGGTCTATTACAAGGAAGGAAGAAGTAAGGAAGCTAAGGAAGATACGAAAGCACGCGAAGATCGTCGTGGCATTAGGCGCGTGCTCTTCCACAGGGGGCCTTAACTGTCTTAAGAACCGCTTCCCGATGGACGAGGTCAAGAAAGAGGTCTACGGCAAGGACGCCAATAAATCAGAGCGGTTCGACACCCTCCCCACCCGCGCCATAGACGAGATAATACCGGTAGACTACTACCTCCACGGCTGTCCGATCTCGAAAAAGGAATTCCTCCATCTCGCCACTTCGCTCCTCCTCGGGAAAAGACCCGAGATACCGAACCACCCTGTCTGCGTGGATTGCAAGATGGCGGGGAACACCTGCGTATTCGAGAAGGGGATGACCTGCGTCGGGCCGATAACGCGCGCCGGGTGCGACGCGATATGCGTCACCTACGGAGCGATATGCTGGGGGTGCAGGGGACTCGTCGACAATCCCAACACCGACGCCCACGCCGAGACATTGAAGAGGCACGGGCTTACCATAGAGTCGGTCATGAGGAAGTTCAGCCTCTACGGTGCCTGCAAAACGCACAAGTGCTGAAGACGGACCCTGAAAACGAGGTTGTTAATATGCCCGTATGCGTCCAAATTCTTTTTTGTTTAAAAAACCCCCAGGCATGGGGTGAGCGACCTTAAGGGAGGCAGTGACGCGCGAGCCGGAGGGAGGATAGACGCGCGGCGCTCAGGGGAGGCAAGCGGTCCTGGCCGGACGGGCAAATCCGTATCGGACGGCAGTGCATCAGGTTGATTTAAGCGACCCGATTTGAAATTGGCCCCGCGCCGAGCGGTAGGAAGGGGAGGAGCAGGGAGCGAAGCCCCATGCCGAAAAAAAGCCCGGCATGGCGAAAATGAAAACAGTACAATACACCCAAAAAAGGCGCATGCGTACGCTGAACGCAAAAGGCTTTTGGCAGAGGGTTCGAATAAAGCCGGGCGGGCGTATATCGAGTCACGAATTAAATGGGTTCAGTTTACAAAACTGAACCCGCTTAGAGAACGCCTTTAAAAAATTCACAAGCACCCTCTCCCATCAAGGGGAGAGGGAAAAAACGCGGCAAGCGCGTTTTACCGGTAAAAAATAGGAACAAGGATTAAAGGATGAAAAAAGACCTCAATATCAAGATACATGAGATAACCAGGGTCGAAGGCCACGGCAACATCGTCATCGATGTGAAAAAGGGGAAGATAAAGGAGTTGAAACTCGAGATCATCGAGTCCCCCCGCTTCTTCGAGGCGATGCTTCGCGGAAGGAGATACGACGAGGCCCAGCACATAATGTCCCGCATCTGCGGCATCTGCGCGGTCAGCCACACGTCCGCGTCACTCAAGGCCATCGAGTCCGCAATGGATATAAAGATCTCGAAGCAGGCCGAGATGCTCCGGAAACTCGCGTTTTACGGGGAGACGCTCCAGAGCCACATACTACACCTCTTCTTCCTGGTGCTCCCCGACCTCGCAGGCGTCGGCTCCATAGTCCCGCTCCTCACCTCGCACCCTGATATGGCGAGGGCCGGGTTGGAACTCAAGAGGCTTGCTAACGACATCTGCGCGACGGTCGGCGGCAGGCACATACACCCCATTTCGCTCTTTCCCGGCGGTGTCGTGCACACGCCTAAGCCGCAGGAATTAAAGAGGCTCCGGGAGGCGCTTGAAGGGTCTTTCGAGGGGTTGGACAGGATGCTTACATTCCTTAACGACCACCCTCTCCCGGACTTTAATCTCAAGCGCGAATATATTTCTTTGAAGGACCGGGGCGAGTACGGCCTATATAACGGGAACCCGGTATCCTCCGAAAGCTACGCCTTCAAGCCCGAGAGCTACACAAGGAAGATAAAGGAGTATGTCGTAGCCCACTCGGCGGCAAAGCACGCCAAGACAAAAGGGACGTTCATGGTCGGAGCGCTCGCCCGCGTCAACAACAGTTACAGGCAGTTGAGCCCGATAGCAAAGGCCGCGGCAAAGAAGGCTCAGTTCACGGTCCCGTCCTACAACCCGTTCCTCAACAACATGGCCCAGCTCATAGAGTGCTATCACTCGACGGAAGAATCCATTTCCCTCATTGAGAAGCTCATCCTCATGGGCCCCAAACCCGAGCCCGTGAAAAAGCCGAAGGCCTGGGGGCGCGGCTTTGGCGTCGTCGAGGCCCCGAGGGGGACTCTCTACCACGAGTACAAGATAAACAAGGACGGGCTCATCGAAAAGGCGGTCTGCATCATACCGACGGCGCAGAACCTCCGCTCCATTGAAGACGACCTCCGCGCGCTCGTGCCTGAGCTCCTCGGGAGACCCAAGGCCGAGATAGCACGGACCGTCGAAACGCTTGTCCGCGCTTACGACCCGTGCATATCGTGCTCCACGCACATCATGGATGTGGAGTTCGCTTAACAGGCTTGAAATTTGAAGCCTGCCAAAAGCCTTGTAAAAAACCCCTTTCTGTTGTATATTTCTGGTTCAAGCCCTTGCGGACGGCATTAAGCCTTCCGCCTCTCAAAAACCGGTTTCAGGCTCCCGTTCAACCCCATGCAGATTAACATAGCCCCGAAATACATACTCGATAAGACCCTCGAGCGAAAAAAGAAGGACGCCTACAGGCCCGAGTACATCGACTTGAAGGCGATGCTGAAGGAGATACTCACGCTTGCCAACAGGTTCGTGCCGTCCGAATCCGGCTCGATACTCCTCGACGACCCGATCCTCAACCAGAACAGGCAAAAGGCCGGGGTCCTCCATTTTGTCGCCTGCTTCGGCAAGGGCTCGGCCGCTCTCATGGAGACGATACTCCCGGTAAGGATAGGCATAGCCGGTAGGACCTATTCCTCGGGAAGGGTCTACATAAGCAAAAGGGCCCGGGAGGACAAAAACTTCTTCCCGGCGATGGACCAGAAGACGAAGTTCGTGACGAAATCCATCATCTGCGCCCCCATAAGGATAAAAGGGGCGACCATCGGCGTAATAGAGCTCATCAACAGGATCGACCGCATAGACTACGACCAGACCGACCTTAACCTCTTGAAGATCTTCGCCGAGTACACCTCCACCCTCATACAGAACCTTCTCGACGCGAGGCGCTTCGGCGAGCTCTCCATAAGGGACAACCTTACGGGCCTGTACAACGACAGGTACTTCTACGACAGGCTCACGAAGGACATCACAAAGGCCCTTAAAAAGAAGTCTGATCTAAGCCTCCTCTTCCTCGACCTCGACAGGTTCAAGGAGGTGAACGACTCCCACGGCCACCTGGCCGGGAGCCGCGTGCTCGTCGAAGTGGGCTCCCTTTTATTCGAATCCATCGCAAGGATCAAGACCGCGACTGCCGCGAGGTACGGCGGTGACGAGTTCGTGGCGATGCTCCCAGGGCTCGACGCCGAGGCCGCCAGAGGGGTGGCCGAGAGGCTCCGGGAAACGATTGAAAAATTCACTTTCCTGAAGACCAGGTTCCACGGCGGCAGGGCCATAAAACTCAAGGGGCACATAACGTGCTCCATAGGGATATCCACTTTGAAGTCCTGCCCCACGGGCCAGATGAGAGACCTCCGCGAGTCCCTCATAAAAAAGGCCGATTCAGCCATGTACCGCTCGAAAGAGTCAGGCAAGAACAGAGTCACCATCTCAGACTGATAAAGTCCGCTTTCCCAGCCTTCCCGGTCAATCACGCCAATATCTCATTGATTTCATTGACTTTTCGGCCCATCTCCCGAGCACACCCCGTCTTGACACTGCAAAACCGGAGGGCTATAATAACGTTAGGGTCAGGAATGGATGAGATGAAGGTGGGGTTTTTAATCGAACGGAGGTGATATATATGTTCGAGCTGAAAAAATGGGACCCTATAAAAGAGCTTTCAGGCATCCAGAGAGACATGGATGACCTCTTCAGAAGGGTATTCGGAGGCTTGGCACCGACGAGTCTTTTGAGGAGAGAGGCATTCAGGGGAGAGTGGTATCCGGCGATCGACTGCTACATGAAGAATAATCAGTTCATAGTGCACGCGGACCTGCCGGGCGTAAACCCCAAGGACGTAGACATCTCGCTTACCGGTAACGTGCTGACCATCCGCGGCGAGAGGAAGTCCGAGGTCGAGGAGAAGAAAGAGGGGTATCTCTTCCACGAGACTTCTTTCGGGACATTCGAGCGGGTGCTTACGATTCCGGAGGGCGTTGACGTCTCCAAGGTGAAAGCTACCTACAGGAACGGCGTCCTTGAGCTCAGCATGCCCGCAAAGGCAGAGGCGCTTCCGAAGAAGGTGAATATCGAGATCGAGGCTGAGACAAAGAAGGCCGCCTGACCCGAATAGCAGGACCGAAAGGCCACCTCATCTCAAAACCTCTAATGAGACCCGGCAAGGCGTAGACCTTACCGGGCCTTTCCGTTTTATGAACATGAAAAAGCCCGCCAGATAACGGCGGGCTTTTACGTTCTTAGGGGAAATAAGCTTATTTACGCTTTCTGAGCCTCATAAGCCCAAGCCCTGCCATGCCGGAGCCGAGGAGTAGCAAGGTCGACGGCTCGGGGACAGAGGCGGCGTTGTAAGAGAGGTCGTCCATGAGCCACCAAGTGCCGGAGCCGCTCGAAGTGACCGTGAACGAATCCACCGGAGAGCCGAAGTTGAAGCTCAGGTAAGAAAAGCTCGACGGGCTGAGTGACATGCTCGCTGTACCGACCGATGTAGCGCCGAGGAACCCTTCCACGGTAACTGACGTTGCGGTATAGGAATAGAAGCCGTTATAGACGCCCCAGCCCTGAAACCACGCGCCTGTGAGGTCGACAGGCGCGCCGGTAGTCGTGACTGTCAATACGCCGTCGCCGTTGAAGGCGGCCTCGTTGCCCGAGACAAAGGTCGATAAATTACCGTAGATAGTATTGTAATAATCCTGGGTGACGATATAATAATTCGAATCCCAGGTAAAACCGCCGTAGGAGGCGTCGAGCGCGTTCAGGTCTCCGAATGTGCTCCCGGTCAAACCTAATTCAAAATCGAGTGTGGCGGCTGAGGCCGTTCCTGAAATACCGAATACGAACATTGCCGCAACCCCCAGTCCTGAGAGCTTCTTCTTAGCCACTTCAACAGCCCTCCTGTTCAAAATAGTAGATAGACCGAGACGCACCTTTTATTTTATTACTTACGTCTTCTGAGCCTCATAAGCCCGAGCCCTGCCATGCCGGAGCCGAGGAGGATGAGCGTCGACGGCTCGGGGACAGAGGCGGCGTTGTAAGAGAGGTCGTCCATGAGCCACCAGTGTCCTTCGCCGCTCGATGTGACCGTGAACGAATCCACCGGGGAGCCGAAGTTAAAGCTCAGGTAAGAAAAGCTCGACGGGCTGAGTGACATGGACGCCGTACCGACCGAGGTCGCGCCGAGGAACCCTTCCACGGTCACGGATGTAGCGGTATCCCAAACGGCGATGTCCCCGGCGCCCCACCCCTGAAACCATGCGCCTGTGAGATCGACAGGCGAGCCGGTAGCGGTGACCGTCAATACTCCATAGCCGTTGAAGGCGGCCTCGTTGCCTGACACAAAGGTCGATGAATTCCCGTAATTGACATTGTATAAGTCCTGGGTGGTTACATAGTAATTCGAGTCCCAGGTAAAACCGCCGTAAGAGGCGTCAAGCTGATTAAGGCTCGTGTATGTGCCCCCGATCAACCCTAATTCAAAATCGAGCGTGGTGGCTGAGGCCGCTCCGGAAAAACCAAATACAAATATCGCCGCGGCACCCAGTCCTGAGAGCATCTTCTTCGCCATCTCAACAGCCTCCTGTTTCTAGTAGACAATCCTTTGTTACAAAGATGTGCAAAAACAATACCAGCGCCCCTCGCAAAAGATAACCTATCAATATTGCAGGCTTTTTGGTATTTACATAACCAGGCTACACTGTAAACTGTAAAAATAATGGACATGCGACACAGCCTGAAACCGGGGCCATCTCAAAAAAACGTTATTTTTCAGTATGATGCGATTTTATCGAGGTGTAAAATTTATGGACACCACTGATGGGAATTACTGAGGATGGCTATCTCCCGAGCATCTCCTTAAGGAGCTTTCTGTGGCAGGGCTCTTCCTCCTTGCAGGTGCAAAGGAGGGTGACATCCTTTCTCGCAGTCTTGACTATCGATTTGAGCTCGGAGAGGAGCTCCCTCTTGCGGGCGTCTCTCTTGAACTCTTCCTTGTAGGCTCGCGTGAACTCCGCCCACTCTATCTCTCCGGCCTTCCACTTCTTGATGAGCGCGGCCTCCGGCCCGAGGTCTCTTATCCACAGGTCCTGCGCCTCTTTCCTGACGCCCCTCGGCCAATACCTCGTCACGAGCACCCGCACGCCGTCCTTTTCATCCGGCTCGCTGTAGACGGACTTTGTCTTGACCATGACCGCCTCCGTAAAATGGCGCGGCCCCCGGGAGGGGGCCGCGTGCGGACCTGATTAGATGTATAAGACCTGTTCAGCGTCTTTTACGAGGTTCAGGAAATAGACGAGCCCCATCGACATGTCGACATGCTCTATGAGCTCGTCGCGCGCGATGTTGAGGACGGCCATCGAGCCGGTGCAGGCGTAGATCTTGAGCCTTCCGAACCGCTTGGCCGTCTCTATCATCTCGCTTATGGAGTCAAGGGTCCCGCGCTTAAGGTTCCTCTCTATATCCTCCTTGAAAAATACCGGCTCCCCCTCTATCACGACCTTATCCGTGTTCCCCTTGACGAGCCTTTTCAAGGCCCCGTAGCTGAAGAATATGTGGACTTCGTAGCCCGTGGCAAGGGCGACGTTCGTTATCGACATCGACTGGTATACCCTGTCATACGAGCCGGAGTGGAGGAATATGCAGTACCTCTTCTCCTTACCTGACATAGGTCTTCCTTATGGTGTCCGCCCAATCGAGGAGCGATACCCCTGCCTTTCTCGCGTCCGCGAACTTGTCCGCGAGGTTGTCCATCTCCTTCTGGTTGAAGCGCTCGGACAATATCGCGAGCCCGTCGCAGTTGCTGACATGTATGAGGAGCTGCATCGCGGCCTGCGAGGCGTCCTCCGACTCCTTGTCGTTCAACGAGTCCTTGGCGAGCAATCCCGCGCAGACCTTGGCTGTGTTTACGACATTGTCGTGCTCTTTCAGCAGCTGCTCCACATACTCGCCCAGGAACTTCTTGAGCGCGGGATATAAGACCTCTTCCTCGTACCTGAAGTGCGGGCCGACCATGACGTTCAGCTCTCCGAGTATCTCTCTCGCCTTCTTGACATCCTTGGCCCGGAGGGCATCGGTTATCGAGAGTATGCCGTCGCGGACTTTCCTGTGGTCTTCCCTGAACTCGGCTATGGGGTCCATCTTCGAAGACATGAATGAATCCTCCTTTTATGCAAAGATGTGTTTTTCGGACTTCATATTTAATGATTACACGAGAAGAGGAGAAAAGTCAAATCGCGGGGGTTTGGAGGGGGGGGAGCTGTACTTCAGGGCATGTGGGTGCGGTCGAGCTCTTTTATCTCCTCCTCGTCGAAGAACTTGTTCCCGCTTATCATGCTGGAAACGAGCCCCCGTTTTTCGAATATGTCGTGGATGGCGAGGGCGGCGAAATGCGAGATGACGAACCCTATTATGACGACTGCGCCGATGACATGGACGACGAGGAGCCACTCGGGGTGCGCCTCGGCGTGCGCGTGGGCTACCGCGTTTGCGGCGGTTGCGGCCTCCTCGCCCTCGCCGTGGAGGATGAACATCGCTATGCCGCTTATTGCCTGGGTAGTCATGGCGAGGAAGAGGACGGTGTCGTAGATGCCTGCGAGCGGGTTGTGGCTGAAGTAGAGCGGGGCCTTGCCTTTGAAGCCGGAGATGTAGTATCGAACGGTCGCCGCGCCGAGTGCCCATTGCGCCCTTGTATGAGGGATGACGTCCCTCCAGCCGGACTCCCTCGGGCCTGTGAAGAGATATATGAGGCGGGCGGCGGCGCCGATGGCGAATACGAACCCAATGGAAGCGTGGAGGCCGACGACCGCGTCCTCACCCGCCTCTGGAAGCCCCAAAAAATCAGCCGATATTATCAACGCGCCGAGCGGTATCAGGAGGATGACCGATATGGCGACTACCCAGTGTATTATCCTCTGATTCCTCGACCAGACCCGGAGCGGGCGGAAGGCTCCGCTCATTTTGCCATCCTCTGCACCACGGTCCCGAAGCTGACGATTGCGAGCACTGAGGCTATAATGAAGACCCCAAGCGGCGCGACAGACGCGCCGAAAGACAGGAGGCCGAAGGACGCGGCGTAAAGCGCGCCGGAATGGAGGATTGCCCCGGCTATCATGAGCGCCGATACCGTCCTGGAGAGCCAGCCGACGAACGGGAGCCTCGTGAGCATATAGCCTACTGCGATGTTCAGGGCGGCGTCTATGTTGGAGTTGAAAAGGGCGTTGCCGAGCACGGACCTCTGGAACTGCGAAAGCATGAAGTCATGCGCGAGCGCCGCGTTCGAGTTCATATAGAGTCCGAGCGCCATTGTAAGGAGGAGATAGGCCGAGCCGAAGGCCATGTTGGTCCTGCCTGCGGCCCAGTCAGGCGACTGCCTCCTCATCGAGCCGTAGTCCAGGTATTGCCTCTTTGTCCTTATCATAAGCACCTCCCGGGTACTTTGGTTAAGGAAGAGCTTAGCACCGAAATCCCCGGTGTCAAGGCGAGGGAAGAGTACCCTGCAAATAAGGGCATAAGGGGCAGATTATAGTAAAAAAACCGCCAAAAACCCGTGGGGGGCATTGCGAGCGCGGCGAAGCAATCTCATCTTTTATCGCGACCCCTTGAGATTGCTTCGTCGGAAACGCTCGGCGCGTGGCCAAAGCCGAATCGGGTGCATATAGACTTTCCTGGAAACAGCCGCTTGATACGGATTTGCCCGTCCGGCGAGGACCGCTCCTCGCAATGACAATAAGGGCTTTTCACCCCGACCCTTCCCCTCTACCGTTAAGGGGGAGGGTTTATCATGTGCTCCTATTTATGCTACATGGAATTTTTTAGGCGCGGTTGGAAAACCGCGCCTATCGATATATGGTTATGAGTTCTTCGGGTGGTACAGAGGCTCAAAGATTAACTACACCAGCAAGCTGCGGGGGAAGGGTGAAAGCCGCGCTATCCCACAAGTGTCGAGTTGACTGAATGCATAAAAAAAGAGGCGCGGCTTGAAAGCCGCGCCTCTTGAAAGACAAAATATGGATTGCTCCTTTAGACCGTGAATGTCCCGGTCCCGTTTATCCGCTCGCTGAAGTAGGCTATCGTCTTTTTAAGGCCGTCTTCAAGCTTTATCGTCGGGTCCCAGTCGAGGGTCTTCCTGGCTATCGTTATATCCGGCCGCCTCTGTACCGGGTCGTCGGGAGGCAGAGGCATCTTGATGACCTTTGAGGAAGACCCCGTGAGCCTCCTTATGATGTTGGCGAGCTCTAAAACCGTGAACTCCCCGGGGTTCCCGAGGTTCACGGGGCCGGTGATGTCATTGTTATCCATCATCTTCACGATGCCGTCCACGAGGTCGTCAACATAGCAGAACGAGCGCGTTTGACTCCCGTCGCCGTAAATGGTAATGTCCTGCCCCCGGAGCGCCTGCACTATGAAGTTCGATACCACCCTGCCGTCGTTCTCAAGCATCCGGGGCCCATAGGTGTTGAATATCCGTATGACCTTTATGTCGACCCCGTTCTGCTTATTATACGCGAACATGAGCGTCTCCGCGCACCTCTTGCCCTCGTCGTAACAGGCCCTCGGGCCAATGGGGTTGGTGTTCCCCCAGTAGTCCTCGGTCTGCGGGTGGACCTTCGGGTCGCCGTATACTTCAGAGGTCGACGCCTGGAGGATCCGCGCCCTCACCCTCTTGGCGAGCCCGAGCATGTTGAGCGCGCCCATGATGTTGGTCTTTATGGTCTTTACCGGGTTGTACTGGTAGTGGACCGGGGAGGCCGGGCAGGCGAGGTTGTATATCTGGTCGACCTCGATGAGTATCGGCTCTATGACGTCGTGCCTTACGACCTCGAAGACCGGGTTGTCCATGAGGTGCGCGATGTTCTCTTTCCTGCCCGTGAAGAAGTTGTCGAGGCAGATGACCTCGTTGCCTTCGTTAAGGAGCTTTTCGCAGAGGTGGGAGCCTATGAACCCGGCCCCGCCTGTAACAAGTATCCTTTTCAAAAAGAGCCTCCTTCTTACCTGTTGTGGAATTCCGCTATCTTCGCAACGACATACTCCTGCTCGACCGGCTTCAACTCCGCGTATATGGGAAGCGCGAGGACCTCTTTGGCGGCGGCTTCAGAGGCCGGGAAAGAGCCCTTCTTGTAGCCGAGGTACTTGAAGCACTTCTGCATGTGGAGGCATAAGGGATAGTAGACCTCGGAGCCCACGCCCTCGCCGGAGAGCCACGCCCGGAGATCGTCCCTCTTCTTTACCCTTATCACGTACTGATTGTAGACCGAGCGGTTCCACTCCTCGACATGCGGGAGCGTGATCGCGCCTTCGAGTCCAGCCTTTTTAAAGAGCCTCGTGTACCGCTCCGCGTTCTTGATTCGCGCCTCTGTCCACTTCTCGAGGTATTTGAGCTTCACGCGCAAGATCGCGGCCTGGACTTCATCAAGCCTGCTGTTCGCGCCTACCTCGTCATGGTAGTAGCGGACTTTTGAGCCGTGGACGCGGAGCATCCTTAATCTCTCCGCAAGCCTGTCGTTATCGGTCGTCACCATGCCGCCGTCGCCGAAGCAACCGAGGTTCTTTGTCGGATAAAACGAGAAACAGCCGATATCGCCTATGGCCCCGGCCTTTTTACCTTTATACTCCGCGCCGATCGACTGGGCCGCGTCCTCGATGACCGCTATCCTGTTCTTTTTGCAGACCGAGTTTATCGGCGCCATCTCGGCGCACTGGCCGTACAGATGGACCGGGATGACGGCCTTTATGCCTTTGGTCTTTTTTATCGCGGACGCAAGCGCGTTTGGGTCGATGTTGCAGGTGCGGGGGTCTATGTCGACGAACACAGGGACTGCGCCGAGGCGGGCGATCGACCCGGCTGTGGCGAAAAATGTGAACGGGGTCGTAGCCACCTTGTCCCCCTGCTTCACGCCCGCGGCCATGAGCGCGAGGAGTATCGCGTCGGTCCCTGAAGCCACGCCTATCGCGTGCCTGGAGCCGCAGTACGAGGCTATCTCGGCTTCCAGAGCGGCGACGTTCTTTCCGAGCACATAATGCTGGGAATCGCAGACGGTCTTTATTTCCTTCAGCACTTCACTTTTGATCTTATTGTACTGCGCGGCGAGATTGAGCAGTTGTACTTTCAAAACCCTGTCTCCTGTAGATTGTATTTTCAGACCCGCTTCGACTCCTGGCCTTCTTTTTCAAGGGCCTTCCGGGCGTTGTCCACTATGCCGTTGATGAAGGCCCCGGACTCCGCTGACCCGAATTTTTTCGCGAGCTCCACGGCCTCATCGATCACCGCTTTATAAGGGGCGTCGGAATATTTAAGCTCGTATACGGCCACACGGAGGATGTTCCTGTCCACGACCGCCATGCGCTCGATGGTCCAGTTGTCGGAGTGCGCCTCTATGGTAGAATCTATTTCGGCCCTGTTCTCTACAATGCCCTTTATGAGCCTTTCGCAATACAGACGCGCCTCGGTCCCCTCGGCGAGCCCTTCCATCTCTCCGCCGTAGTCCTCGGACGACGCGTCCGCGGCCATGTCCATCCTGTACAGGACCTGGAGGGCCGTCTCCCTCGCCTTTCTTCTTACATTCATTCTTTTTTCCGGAAAGCCCCTTCGTTTATTTCTTCTTTAAAGTCTTGAGGAGGTTGGCCATCTCCATTGCGGTCAACGCCGCGTCCCTGCCCTTGTTGCCTGACTTGGTCCCGGCCCGCTCTATCGCCTGTTCGAGGTTGTCGGCTGTGATCACCCCGAATGAGACGGGGGTGCCGGAGTCGAGCGACACCCTCGCTATGCCTTTGGCGGCCTCTCCGGCGACATAGTCGAAGTGGGGGGTGCCGCCCCTGATGACGCAACCGAGGCAGACTATGGCGTCGTATTTGTTCGACGCCGCGAGAGCCTTGGCCACTACCGGCATCTCGTATGAGCCGGGGACCTTGACGACGTCGATATCGTCGTCGGAGCCGCCGCTCCTCAAGATGGTGTCAAGCGCGCCCTCGAGGAGCCTTCCGCTTATGAAGTCGTTGAACCTGCCGACCACTAACGCGAACTTGAGACCCTTTGCTGTAAGGTTGCCTTCGATCGTCCTCGGCATTTACGCCCTCCTCCTAAGGGGATTTTTCAAATCCAGAAAATGAACTACCCCGATGAAGCAGGGGTATCTTCAAGCCGCGGAGTATTAACTCTAAGAAAGAATAACAAAACCGGACCCGCCTCCGTTAAACGGGCGGGTCTCCTGGTCACGATCTTGAAATTCCAAAAGCCTGCGGGCCGATGAAAAAACCGCCCTCTATCCCCCCGCGCCGCGCTTCTACTTGGTCGTCTTTCCCGGGACCGCTTCGAACGAGTCGAGGTTCGTGATTAGATGCCCCATCTTCTCTTTCTTTACGCGGAGGTAATTGACGTTCTTCGCGTGCGGGGTCGACTCTATGGAGACCCTTTCGACGACCTCCAGCCCGTAGCCTTCGAGGCCGACTATCTTCTTCGGGTTGTTCGTGATGATGCGCATCTTCCGCACGCCGAGGTCGAGGAGTATCTGCGCGCCTATGCCGTAGTCGCGGAGATCAGCCTTGAAGCCGAGCCTCTCGTTGGCCTCAACGGTATCAAGCCCCGCGTCCTGAAGCGTGTACGCCTTGAGTTTGTTCACAAGCCCTATGCCCCTGCCCTCCTGGTGCATATAGAGGAGGATGCCCTTGCCCGCCTTCTCTATCATCTTCATCGCGCCCTTCAACTGCTCGCCGCAGTCGCACCTCTCGCTACCGAAGACGTCGCCGGTAAGGCACTCGGAATGCACGCGGACGAGCACCGGCTCTTCCGGGTTTATTTCCCCCTTAACGAGCGCGAGGTGCTCGTGAAAGTCTATGTCGTTGGTGTACGCCACGGCCCTGAACTCCCCGCCGTGCCTCGACGGAATGGTAGCCTCGGCGGCCCTGTGTACGAGGAGGTCTTTCTTAAGCCTGTACTCGATTATGTCGGCTATGGTCACTATCATGAGCCCGTGCTCTTTGGCGAAAATTTCGAGATCCGGCATGCGGGCCATGGTGCCGTCCTCGTTCATTATCTCGCAGATGATCCCCGCCGGACGAAGACCCGCAAGGCGGGACAAGTCTATCGAACCCTCGGTCTGGCCCGTGCGGACCAGCACGCCGCCCTTCCGCGCGCGTAGCGGAAATACATGGCCCGGACGGGCCAGTTCCTCGGGCTTCGCATGGTCCTGTATGGCGGTAAGGATGGTGACGGCCCTGTCGGAAGCGGAGATGCCTGTGGTCACGTCCTTCTTCGCGTCGATGGAGACCGTGAACGCGGTCCTGAAAAGGGATGTATTGTCCTCGACCATGGGTTTCAGGTCGAGCTCGTCGGCCTTGTCTTCAGTGAGTGTGAGGCAGATGAGGCCGCGCCCGTACTTGGCCATGAAGTTTATCGCCTCAGGGGTGGCGAGTTCGGCGGCCATGCATAGATCGCCCTCGTTCTCCCGGTCCTCGTCGTCGACGAGGATGACGATCCTGCCTTCCCTTATCTGCCTTAAGGCCTCTTCTATTCTCTTGATCGACATACTTTAAAACTCCTGCTTCCTTAAAAAACCGTGCTCGGCGAGAAAGTCTTCGGTGACACCCTTCTTCCCGGCTGAAAAATACCTCTCGACATACTTCCCGATGACATCGGTCTCGACATTCACCTTCGCGCCTTCGGGCTTGTCCGGGAGGGTGGTCTTCTTGAATGTGTGGGGGATTATCGCGGCCCTTACGCCCTCACGGGTTATCTCCGCGATTGTGAGGCTTATCCCGTCGATTGCTATAGAGCCCTTCTTTACGACCTGCCCCATGAGAACGGACGGGATCTCGACCTCAAGGTCTATCGCGCCGCCTTTGGGCGTTTTTTTGAGTATCCTTCCGATGCCGTCGACGTGGCCCGAGACCATGTGGCCGCCGAGGGGTTTCGATAAGGTAAGCGCGCGCTCGAGGTTTACCGGGCTTCCGGCCTTCAACTCGCCGAGCGTCGTTACAAGGAGCGTCTCTTCGCTTAGATCCGCCGTAAACGCCCCGTGTGCCTTGCCGACTACCGTGAGACATGCCCCGTTTATTGCGACGCTGTCGCCTAAGCCGACTTCATCGAGAGAAAGGGCGGTCTCTATGGTTATTTTACCAAACGCGCCCTTTTTTTCAATGTTTTTTACTCTTCCGACGTCTTCGATTATGCCTGTGAACATGGCGAAAACCCCTGCTAAGAAGCCCTCATTTGTACAAAACCACCCCACCCGGCCTCCCATTGTAAAGGGGAGGAGATTAATGGACCGGCATCCCCTCTACCACTATATCGCAACCGGACCTTTTTACAACGACATCCTTCAATACCGGCGCGGCTGAAAGCTTTTTGAGCCCCAGGCTTCCGATCGACGGCCTGCCGTCCGCCCCGATGAGCTTGGGAGAGATGAAAAAGACGAACCTGTCGACGAGGCCCGCCTTTACAAGGGAGGCAGAGAGCGTCCCGCCGCCCTCGACGAGGAGGCTTGAGACCTCAAGCTTCCCGAGCTCTTTCAGAACGCGCCTAATATCGAGACCGTTATTTTTTGCGGGCACGACGACCACCCTCGCCCCGAGTGCGCGGGCCTTTTTGATCTTTGCCGCGCTCGCGCCTCGGCCGGTGAATATCACGAGCCTGCCGGGGTCTTTAAAGGCCTTAGCGGCTAACGGGGTCTTGAAGGAGCTGTCGAGGACTATTTTCAAGGGGTCTTTGCCCCTGACAAGCCGGACCGTAAGCTCCGGGTCGTCGCGCAGAAGCGTATTCACCCCGACCATGACGGCGTCGGTTTCAGAGCGTAATCTGTGTACCGCCTTCCGCGACTCCTCGGAGGTTATCCACCTCGATTCGCCGGTTGCAATCGCTATCCTTCCGTCGAGGGTGGAGGCGAGTTTTAAAGTGACATACGGGGTCTTCGTGGCGATGAACTTCTCGAAGGGCCTGTTGATCGCGCGGCAATCATCTGCAAGGACGCCGCTATCGACCTCCATGCCAGCGCGCTTGAGTTTCCTTACGCCCTTGCCTGCCACAAGCGGGTTCGGGTCTTTAGCGCCTATGACGACGCGCTTTATTCCGGCCTTTATTACGGCGTCAACGCAGGGCGGGGTCTTTCCGAAGTGTACGCACGGCTCCAATGTCACGAAGAGGGTACCTCCCCTGACATCGCCTTTCGCGGACCTTAACGCTTCAATTTCCGCGTGCGGCAGTCCGGCCTTCCTGTGCCAGCCGCTTGCCATGACCTTTCCGTTTTTTACTATGACCGCGCCCACGGCGGGGTTGGGAGATGTCTTGCCGATGCCCTTCCTCGCAAGCCGGAGGGCGCGGCGCATGAAACGTTCGTCGCCGGGCTTCACTTCGCTCTCTTCTTTATATCGAGGAGGTCCTTCAATTCCTTCATGAACTCGTTGATGTCGCGGAACTCCCTGTAGACCGAGGCGAACCTGACGTACGCGACCTCATCGAGATTCTTAAGCTCCTCCATCACCGCCTCGCCGATGGAAGACGACGGTATCTCCCTTTCGCCGGAATCCAGGAACCTCATCTCGAGCCTGTCGGCGGCCTTTTCCATCTCTTCCATCGATACGGGCCGTTTCTCGCAGGCCTTTACGATGCCGCCGAGGATCTTCCCCCTGTCAAAGGACTCCCTCGTCCCGTCCTTTTTAACGACGAGAGGAAGGGTTTCTTCCACGCGCTCGTATGTGGTGAAGCGCTTGGCGCACCCGAGGCATTCCCGGCGCCTCCGGGTAGTGGAGCCGTCCTGGGAGAGCCTTGAGTCTATGACCTTGTCTTCGAGAAAGCTACAGAAGGGACACTTCATAATGGGGCAATATACAAAAGAAAGGCGGAAAAGACAAGAGGTTTGAGGGGGTTTGGTGGCCGTCCCCCAAGCTTTCCAGATCCCGAACGCCGATAGTCTGGAGGGGATGCAGGTGAAGTGATATCCCCCCCTCGCCCTCCGCCCTCTCCCGCAAGGGAGATGGGCCTATAAACGCGGCAAGCCGCTCTATATTTGACCCTAAAAAAAAAGGGCCCCCTTCCGGGGGCCCTTTGTCTATGTACGATGGTTAGATGAGTTCGCGCGCTGAAAGGGATTACTTCTCGCCGAGCACCGCGTCCTTGCAGGCCTTGGCGACCCTGAACTTCACCACCTTCTTCGCGGGTATCTTTATCGCGGCGCCGGTCTGGGGGTTCCTGCCCATGCGGGCCTTCCTCTTCACGAGCACGAGCTTGCCTACGCCGGGTATCGTGAACGAGTTCTTAGCTTCCTTGTAGGAGAGCTGGGCAAGCTGATTGATCATCTCGCCGGCGATCTTCTTGGTAACGCCCACCTTCTTTGCCAACTGATCCGCGATCTGCGACTTCGTTAGTGCCTTTCCCATCTGAACCTCCTGTTTTTTTAATTAAGAGATTTTTGAAATCCGCCGCGCCTGCTTTTGCGGCCCGCACCCGTTAACGCCTCGGGCGTTCAGCATGCGCCCCGGCCTCTTGTGCCCTATTCTCAAACGCCGTTTCTCTTTTTAAATGCGCCGTTCCTTCAGATCCGCGGCCGCTCGGGCCGCGCCGCCCCTCTGTTTATGCGGTCTCTGTAATTTAGAGTTACTTATTCATACAATTTTTTTTTGCCATTTGCAAGACAAAAGTAGAAAAAAATTTTTCCGCCTCGGGACGCAAAACCCCGCGCTCATTGCGCTTGGAGTGCGCGCTCTTGCGCTTTGATACGCGTCGTCCGCCCTCCTAAAAAAAATCGGCGCGTACATTTTATTTTTCATTGACACGCCGCCCCTCGAATGTTAATAATAGCTATTACGCCCCCGGCGGCTTCTCAAGAAGGGGCTTTGACAATTCAGATTTTGGGGCAGTAGCTCAGTTGGGAGAGCGCAAGGCTGGCAGTCTTGAGGTCAGGGGTTCGATCCCCCTCTGCTCCACCAGTAATGACAAGGGGTCACGCGAAAGCGTGGCCCCTTTTTCTTTGGACTGTTGCAAAACTGTTGCATTGCAGTCTTGAGGTCAGGGGGGCCGATTTCTCTCCGCTACACAATAAAATCAAGAAGTTATGCGTTAAGCATAACCCCTTTTTCGTTGGATTGTTGTAAAACTGTTGTATTGCAGTCTTGAGGTCAGGGGTTTATGGTAAGAGAACTAATTGAGGACTATATAAAGGAGCACGATATCAGTTCCTATATCGATAATCTCTGGGATAGGGTCGGTAAAAAGCTTAAAGGGAGTAAACCCTGTAGGCCATAGATAAAGCAATTAAGGATGCGAGAAAGAAGAAATGATCCAGTGAAGTCGACCATGAACAGTTGCTTATAATTTCTTCAGGGCAGCTTCAACCCACGCAAACCCGATTCTCTCCTGCTCAAGTCGCAATTGAATACCCAATCTATTCTGACGCAGGTCGTTATACAATGCAACCTCCGTGCTGTTCAATCTGGGTAAATCACGCCTTTCAGGTTGCGGCTCCTTCCCCCACTGTGGCTGATGGGCCAGCAAGGTATCATGATCCATCAGAAAAGATTTGATATTTGGGAACAGGGCGCGAATTTGATCTAGGATGGCAAACCCATGAGTGTCGATGTCCCCCCAATAATAAATGCACCGGCTCTGAAGCCAAAGCGCGTCAGCCAGCATCTCGAAACCATACCCAGCGCCGAAGATGGCCATGCTACTCGGAACTGACGGAAAGGCAAGAAAATTGATCTCGTTCTCAGTGATAAAAACCTTTTCTACCGGTAAATCAAGCTGGGCGAAGGTGTCATTAGTGACCATGATATCCTGATCTGTTCCAGAAGGCACAAAGGCGATATCAGAATCAAGTATGCGGAACCGTATACGCGTAGGCTTATCCCGAAACCCGTAGCGCCGGCAGAAACCGCTCACTCCCCGTGCAGAATCATCGATTTCGTTCTGTAACAGCACTAAATCAAGCAATTCCGAAAGCACCGCACGGTGGTCTTCGATAAACTTGCTGTGCACACCTGAGATATCTACCTGTCGTAGATAAATATCCGGTTTGGGGTGCTGGCGCCTCCAGGCAACGATGTCCAACAACTTAGGCCATTCATTGGCAAGTTCCAATGCACGAAGCGGGCGTTTCCCCAACCATGAGAGGAGTTCCGGATGGCGCTCTCCTGTGATCGCCACCATTGCAGCAAAACGCTCGGCGTCCTGATTTTTGCCTATCAACCCAAGAGCATCTTCCAGCGTGTCAATCCAAACCTCATCCGGCACCGAATTCGAACCCAAAACACGATGATTAATATCCCGCCACACCACTCGACAGGGCTTCGCCTGGCCTTTGAGCCCGGCAATCCAACCACGGACTTCATCGAAGCGCTGCGCCAGTTCCACCGAAGTCGGTCCTTTAACTATGAGTCGCCGAGGGAATATAGGGGTACCGCTTACCATGCTGGCCAGCAATATACCTCTGTTCCACAGTTTAAGGACCTGAGCGCGGAGGTCTGCTGGCGTTGTCCAGTTCATGTCGCCAGCCTCTGTTTTTCCGCACGGTACTCCTCGATCGTGAGATTGCGCAGATGGGAGGCACGCCCGTCCTGGTTATGCACGAAGCCGACAGAAGCGACAAACGGTTCTATGATATGAATCTTCTGTAATGGGGTAACGATAAGGAGTTGAAGGTTCATTTTATCGAAAAGCCTGAGTCCGTACTGCGCCGATTCGTCGGAGCCGCGGCCAAACGCCTCATCGATCACCACGAAGCGAAAAGAGCGTGAACGTACCGCCCCCCATTCTAGGCCAAACTGATAGGCCAGACTGGCGGCCAGAACGGTATAGGCAAGTTTCTCCTTCTGTCCTCCCGACTTGCCGCCGGAGTCGGAGTAGTGGTCATATTCTCTTTTGTCCTCGCGCCAGCGCTCGCTTGCTGCGAACACAAACCAGTTACGCACATCGGTGACCTTTGCCGCCCAACGGCGGTCCTGCTCGGATTGCCCTTCGCGACTCCGGAAACGCTCAATAATCTGTCTGACCTGCAAAAATTTTGCTTCCGAGTACTGAACGTCATCGGAGCCGGTAAGCACGCCTTCCGTGCAGGTGCGCAGTTCGGTCTGAAAATCACGGATTTCGGCGTCCGTGGCCGTTTGGGCCTCCAGAACAATGTAACGCCCAAGGTTATAATCAATTTGAGTGAGTGATTCGTTTATACGAGCAATCCGTTCCTTAATGGTCTCCCGCTCACGCGCAAGCTGCGACTGGAAATTGGCAACCTCGCGGATTGTATTCTCGTTGAGCAATTCCTTGAAGCGCGACTCAAACCTCGGGAGGTCGTCGGCCTTGAGCTTATTGAGCATATTGCGATACTCAAAGCCCGCCTCTATGCTGGCATCCACATCCCGGGTATCCAGATCCCATTTCTCCTTATATTTGGTCATCGCGTGGATAATCTTCTCACCGAGACGTCTGATCTTTGAGTCCTCTGCATCAATTCTGCTCTGCATCCACGCTCGTACATCCTGTTCACGGGGATCGCAGGTCTCGATAGTAAGTTGGTGTTCCCCAAGCGCCTCAAGCCGAATTGCCGTGAGCGTTTCGAAATACTCCGCATTGCCCGGCTGAGCAGTATCCAGTAAAGCCCTGGTCTGTTGTCTCAATATCTCGGAATCGTTAATCTTTTGTTCAGTTTTGGACCACTTGTCATTTTCAATTTTAAGACGGTCTTCGGTTCTTTTCAGATCGGCAACCACAGTTTTTAAGCGTTCGGATAATGTCTTAAGGAGGTCTGAAGAGGCTTCCAGCCGCTGTTTCTCATCAACCAGCCTGGAAACCTCAAGGGCCAATGGCCGCCAATTGAGTTCCGTAAAATCGCGGTATTCGCCGACTTTGGAAAGCGTATCAAGGCGTTCCTTGATAGACCTCTGCTCTTTTTGGAACTCAGCAATACGGCTGCCGGTCTCACTCAGATGCGCCTCAAGCGCGCTGCGCTTCTCTTCCAGAGCGGCGATTTTGGCGGTATTGCTCCAGCCCAGCACGTAACGGCTGCGGTCTTCGATGCGATAGCGGTCGTCCTTTTCGTGTCGGTCACCCGGAGCCTTGATCTGTCCGGCACGGGTAATGGCCTTAATTTCACGCCGGAACTTCTCTTGAGAATCACAGCATGCATAATCAAAACGATTGGCGACCTCGCGCTCCAGCCAGCCGTAGAATGATGAATCCGGCTTGATTGAGATCTTGCGAACCAAAGTATTGGGATGCAATGGTAGCCGATCAAGCCGACCGACCTCACGTACGCGGAAATAGACAAGGAGTCCCTTTAAATTGTTGTTATCGACAAACTCGGCTACCCTGGTGTAATGCCGATCCGGCACCAGTAGAGAAAGGCCGAACTTACGCAGCAGGCGCTCGATGGCGCCTTCCCAATCGCGTTCATTTTCGTGGACCTGGATCAACTCCCCTGCAAAGGGGACTTCCCCTTCAGGCAGGCCCAATGCATCACAAAGGGTGCTGCGTAGCGCGATTTGCCTGGAGTCAATATTGCTCCTCCTGGCTTTCAAGCTCTTGATTTCTGCCGCAAAGGTTTCGTGCTCCTGCCGCTTTTGAGTGAACAGCACGCTCATTTCAGTCAATTCATTCTGAATCACTACCTCACGTGCTGCTAATGCAGCCTGTTCGGCCACAAAAGTCTTATGTTGGACAAAAAACGATTCTGCCTCTTCGGCCGGACGTATCCCCAATGCACATACCAGCTCGCCGTAACGATCAGCCTTTTTCATCCGGCGCCGTTGTTCCTCTTCTTTTTGACCAATTTCATCACCGATACGATCGATTCGGTCGCCGCCGTTTTCGGAGATACTGAGCCTGAGTTCCAGTTCCTGATTCTGCATCGAGCGCCGTTCATCCTCCAGGCTTTCAATCCGGGAAGAATGCTTTGAGAGATCATTTTTTAATGAATCTACACGTTTATCCAGCAGTTCCAGCTTGAGCGCTGCGAAATAGAATCTCAGTGCCTCGCGACAAGCGCGAAGTTGTTCGGTAGCGGCCACCAGCTCCGTATGCCGATCACAGTCGGCCACCAGCGGAGTGAGCATTTCAACTTGTTGCTTGGCCTTGAGTACGGCTTCATGCGCACGATTCAGATCGTCGAAATGACTTATCAGGGCTGCAATCCTTGGAGCAACATCGAAGGGCTCCAGCATGTGTGTGCGAACAAAGTCAGTGAGATTGCCAACCGTCTTCATCGATACGGTCTGATGAAAGAGTTCCAGCGCCTGCTCGTTTTCAATACCGAAATGCCGCCGAAACCAGGCACCATAAGGCGGAAAACTATCAAACAGTTCAACACCAGCCCCTCGCAGCTTCTTGCGGAGCCCTCCTATTTCGGTGCCGAACTGAGCAAAGTCAGCATGGATGGATAGGTCACGCTCGCAAGCCACAAAAAAACGGGCAGGTTGACCCTGCGCCTCTTTTATCCAGAAGACCTGTGCCAGAGTTACAGTCTTGCCGTAACCGGCATTGTGAAACACTCCCAAAATAACCGAATAGTTGTTATTGTCACGCAACGCCACTGGTTTGGCACTGCCGCTCAAGTCGTTTCGTTCAGATTTGTAATGGCCCAAAACGTAGGAGCGCAAAGTGCGTTCTCTGGTATCCGCGCCGGCCGCCTTGTTATAGGAGATACGGTGGGCAGGCACCAGCAAAGTCGTGACGGCGTCCACCAGCGTGGATTTGCCTGAACCGATATCACCGGTGAGCAAAGCGTTCTTACCGTCGAGTCTGAACGTACATTTGCCATTGAAAGTACCCCAGTTGAGCACCTCCAGACGATGCAAACGATAGCCCGTCAGACGGTCATCAGAAGAGAATTCGAGGTCAAGGGACTCTCTCATCTGTTGCATCTCCAAATCTGGATCCGGCGTAAGATTGATAAGCCGCCAGCCGTTGTTCGAACTCCGCCAACCACTGTGCGTCGACAAAGGCTTTGAGTATACGCCGCACCTCAATCGTATGCTCCTGTCCCCGTAAGCGGCGCACAAATCCCAAGTCGGCGATTTTGTTCAAATGCGTATCCACCTGATCGATTAGCTTTGTCTCATTGCTCCCTTCAGGCAAAAAAACGCGGATCATCTCCACCACATCATCGCGCGATAGGATAAGCCGTGTTTCGCCTCCACCGGCATCGAACTCCGCCAGTTTCTTGCGCAATAAGGCCAGCAATAGGCTGACCGGAAAGGACAACTGCCGTCGCGTTACCAATCGCAGCCCGGTTGAACTATCTGCCTCCGCCTCTGCTCTGGAACGTAGAAAGGCATAGCCCTCGGCCTCGTCCAGCACCAATTCCAGGCCGAGCACGATCACATAATCCCTTACCCTTGCTTGCAGGGTAAGGAGCGCATTCCAAAGGACTGGACTCTCCTCCGAATAGAGAACCCCCTTCAGAAGCTGCACCACGACAGTTGAAAGCTCTGGCTGAGTTTCACGATTAACCGCAGGCTGAAAATCTTGTTCGTCCAATTCAGCTCCTCACAAATATGATTATAGGTAACCGTGCACGCCGGGCCGCTCCCTCTGGAGTTTGCCACTCGACTGTGTCAATGGTATTTTCGTCCACCGCCGTATGGGGCAAATCGCTTGCCAAATGGAGATAGGTCACCAGTTCCGCCAAACCGTGCCTCAGGGGGTAAGCTTTCACCAGCTCGCACAAGCTGATTTGCGAACGCGTTTGCAATGCCTGGCGGATATGACCGGACAATTCCGCCTTATCGATCACTACCTGCGAGTAGAGCGCCGACGCATCCACTTCAGTAGAGATTTCCTCAAGCTCGACGTTCGCGATTATCGGTTTCATAGGCGGGGTGTAAAGCGGCCTTTCCATCGGCAGTTCGATAGTAGCCGCCGTGTCAGCTATCGTCATTAAATTGCTGGTCGGCGGACAATCACGGATGGCCAGAGCCCTTGACTCGATACTGCGCAATATATCCATTATGCGGCGGTTCTCAAGCCAGGCCTGGTCGTCAAGAAAGCGCCTGAGCTGTTCCGAAAGCCGCGCCACAGTACGCTGGGTGTGCTCGCCTGCTTCAAGCCAGTCATAATGCACTCGCCTCAGGCGGACATCCGGCTTAAGCTCCGCAACAGAGGGAAGATTCAAAATTTGCTGCAGAAGCCTGGTCAACTCTTCCTGTCGCGACTGCGACATCAGAAAATCCCAGAATGCGCGAAAGCTTTTCCCCTGATCCGAATCTGCAATCGCGTCCCGCTCACCCATGATTTCTTCGAGCAGCGCGCCTTTAGAGCCATCCCAGAGAGCGATTCGCTCGCGTACTCGCCTGTCCAGGGACCGAAAGTTGTACTCCACCTCGCGAAAATCAGCAAGCAGTTCGCGCGCCATTTGGACAAATTGTTGGAAACGGTCCTTCAGCGCGGTTTCATCAAGCAAAGGCACGTTCCCGGCCAAAATGCTTGAGATGTCAGCATCGATTTCATCGCGTCGCCTGTGAAGTTCAGTGATACGCGCCTGCGGGTCAACTTCGCTGCCCTCGCTCATCTGCTTCAGCAGGTCAAAAAGAGTGAGTAGCCTCGATTCCGTACCTACAAATGTCCGTTCTGTAAGGCTGGCCAGCCAAAAAAGAACCTTCTCGGTTGCCGGAGTCAGATCGAAATGCGGTTCATCGGACTTATTGGGATAAAATTTACGCAACCATCCCTTCTCATTTGCAGCCCAGTCATTAAGATATTCTATTGCCGATTTTGTAAAGACCTCCGGCCCGTGTTGCTCATGTAAAATAAACAGCTCATCCTCAAGAGCTTCACTCAGATTAGCTTGAGCAATCATCCTCACATTGGGAATAATGAACACCCGGTGCAAAAAACTCGCAATCAGCGGCGCATGATCCGAGCGCAAAAGCCGCCATGCCGGATGATTAATACGCATTGAATCGAGAGTAGCATAATCCAAGTTCATCGCTATCTTCCCAGGTTGAGGCCCGCAGGTGTTCTATTCCTGTAAACTATAATATCCTCATCTGCTTCTATTGGAGCCCATGCAGGATTTCACGCTGGGCAGAATTTTCTCCTTTGAGGATTAATCCAGACGCTTATACCAATAAGGCTCAATTTCTGCTTTTCCTCATCTCACCAATTAATTTTCTGTAAAATTATATACATAAATAATTAACAAATTTATGCATATAGGACAAGCGAGAAATGCTCTATAGCTATTTAATTTATTGACAAAATCCAAATCGGGAGACATAATACCTACAAATATAAAATAATGTAGGTAATTTGTTTCCTATGCGAAATCTCGAACGAGATAGATTTGAAAAAGCGAAGAACATTTTTCGTCAACACGGAGGGATTCTTAAGATGAGCGAGGCCGTTCAGGCCGGAATCCACCGCAAAATGCTTTATGCTATGCGCGATGCCGGAATAATAGAAAAACTTGACCGGGGCCTGTATCGACTTGCGGACCTACCGCCTCTCGGCAACCCCGACCTGGTGTCGGTAGCCATGAAAGTGCCAACAGGCGTAATTTGTCTGATCTCAGCTCTTTCCTTTCACGAAATTACGACCCAAATCCCACATGAGGTATACATTGCGCTGAGACGAGGCACCGAGTCACCTCGTCTAAAACATCCACCGGTGCGCGTTTTTCGATTTACAGGCGAGGCTTTCACAGAGGGGATTGAAACACCCAAAGTAGATGGCATCCAAATTCGTATCTACAACCCCGAAAAAACGTTGGCTGATTGCTTTAAGTATCGGAATAAAATTGGCCTCGATATCGCCGTAGAGGCACTTAAACTCTATCGAGAACGAAAGCGCGTCAAAGTAAACGAAGTGATGAGGTACGCACGAATTTGCCGTGTTGAAAAGGTAATGCGACCTTACCTGGAGGCACTGCTATGACAAATCGAAAACCTCAAAACATAGCAGCCTCTGTGCATCAACGTTTGCTCAACAAGGCGCGGGAGACAGGGCGCCCTTTTACCGAACTACTGCAGTATTTTGCCATGGAACGCTTTCTCTACCGGTTATCCAAATCTCCTTATCCAAATCTCCTCATGTTGAAAAATTCGTCCTTAAAGGTGCCTTGATGCTTACCGTATGGAGAGCACCTCTTTCAAGACCCACCATGGACATCGACGTCCTCGGTCAGACGGATAATAGCGTCGATTCAATTATTAAAATAGTAAAAGATATCTGTGGTCAAGACGTCAATGCTGACGGCCTTATCTTTGATGCAAACAGCGTTCAGGGAGAGCGTATCACTGAGGATGCCAACTACGAAGGTGTGCGCATTAGATTTCGGGGAAAATTAGGTACTGCGCTTTTTGCCATTCAATTCGATGTAGGTTTTGGCGATATAATAATCCCTTCGCCTCTTTATCTAGATTATCCTACGATACTCGAATTCCCAGCACCACACCTTCGTGGTTACACCAAGGAAAGCACTATGGCAGAAAAATTTGAAGCGATGATAAAGCTGGATATTTTGAACAGCCGCATGAAAGATTTCTTCGATATTTGGTTACTATCAAGACAGTATGATTTTGATGGAGAAACGTTAGCAAAGGCAATCACGATGACCTTCTCTGCGCGTGGCACGGGAATCCCGTCAGAGCCGTCTCCGTTGACAGACACCTTTGCTTCCGATGCCACAAAAGTTAAACAATGGCAAGGTTTTATCCGCAAAAACAGATTAACTGATGTCCCGGAGGATTTCGGGAAAATAATTAAGGATCTCGCTACCTTCCTTGGACCTATTGCCGTAAGGTTAGCCGCAGGTCATGCTTTCAAAAGAATCTGGAGAGCACCAGGCCCTTGGTCAAGCTAAAGCTCATGGCTCAAAATAACTGTAGAATCCCTTTCCCAAAGCCCTAGAAAAAATCTTTGCCGTCCTTTTCGGTTTTCTTCTCGTCCTCAGATAGCAGATCATCAACTGCTTGTTGGGCTAGCAACTTAATAATATTTTGAACAACGGGATGAAGCTCTTTTTTATTCATCCTATCACTCTCTCGCTCACGTCATATTCGTCTTTTTAAAGACTACCATAGTCCGGCTCGGCTTTCATCGTAAACCGTCTATGTTCTTTGTCGTACATCAGCAAATTGTATTAATTTTGTAATAGAATCGGCGGCTGTTTTATTGAGATCAGGGGTGCAGACTTCTTTTTAAACAGTAATATTATAGAAAGCCTTAAGACTCAACTGTTGTAAAATTGTTGTAGACTGGGAGGGAATAGAGGGATTTAAGGGAAACAGCGGGAATCAAGGGACAACGATTAACCCCTTGATTTTCAAGTCAAAACCGGAAAGTCAGACCGAAATCAAGGGGTTATGGTTTGTTGCCGTTTCTTACTGGCAGTCTTGAGGTCAGGGGTTCGATCCCCCTCTGCTCCACCAGTAAAGACAAGGGGTTTGGCGGATTCCGCCAAACCCCTTTTTTTTAAATTATTTACTTCCCCTCCCTCAATGGGGACTGACGTGAGGGTGAAGACTTACCCTCGTAGCGTGAAAAAAGATACGACCTCCCCTTGCCCCTCCTTGTTAAGGAGGGGAGCCGTTGATCTCCTCCCCTTTTTACAAGGGGAGGCCGGGAGGGGTTTACCTCCCCCTTTTCTAAAAGACCTTTTCACAAGACACTGGATCCCCGCTTTCGCGAGGATGACAGTATGGATTGTTTGTCATTCCCGAGGTCTTGATCGGGAAACCAGTTCTAAAAATATGATGTAGTACAGACATACAGGTTACGCAAAGGTCTCTTTGTTAAGGGGAGGAGTTTAAACTTCCCCTCCTTACCAAGGAGGGGCTTACGGGAGGTCGTCTTGAAATCACCCCACCAGGCCTCCCCTTGTAAAGGAGAGGAGATCTACTCCCGAACCCCGCTGTGATCTCCCCTCGCCCCTCTTTAAAAATTTTTGGACAACGCGCTACCTTTTTGATAGAATCTTCAAATACTATAATAATTGTAACCTGAAGAGCCCCCCGTCAGGCCGTCAAAGGCGGCGTCCTTTTTGGGCGGGTCTTGCAAAATACATCTTTCCCAGGGAGTCGTTCCAAGAGAATTATGTCCAAGGTCCTTTCCCTTTTGATCCTCCTTGCAACCTTGCTTGCCGGCGAAGCCATTGCGGCCGACCTCCTCGTGCCTGAGTCCTACAAGACCATTCAGGGGGCGATAGAGGCCGCGGCGCCCGGAGACACCGTCCTCGTGAACGAAGGCGTCTACACCGAGAACCTCGTCATTCATAAACCCCTGAGGCTCAAGTCCGTCAAGGGGCCCGAGTTTACCGTCGTAAGGCCCGCCGTAAAGGAAGAGCCGGTGATACTCGCCTCCGGCACCGAAGGCGTCGTCATATCCGGGTTCACGGCGAAAGGGTCGCAGAGCTCGGGGATAACCCT
>JACPGB010000041.1 GCA_016182655.1 Deltaproteobacteria bacterium | reverse complement strand
TACATCGTCAATAACGACGCGATAAAGACGCTCTCAAACCTCTGGCCGCCGACGGGATCAAGGTATCTCGGCAACCTCTCCTTTGCGCTCAACTATTATTTCGGAAGCCTCGACCCGAGCGGCTACCATCTCGTCAATATAATCATCCACATGATAAACGCCTTTCTCGTCTACTCTCTTGCAAGGCTCATGACGAAGACCCCGGCGCTGAACGCCCTCCCGCGCGTGTCGGCCGGATCAATCGCGTTCCTTTCCACGCTCGTCTTTGCCGTGCACCCGGTCCAGACGGAGTCGGTCACCTACATCACGCAGAGATACGCCGCGCTCGCCGCGCTCTTTTACCTTGCGTCCGTCGTCCTTTACCTGAAGGCCAGGCTCGGCGCGAGCGCAGGAGTCAGGAAACTCCCCTATCTCTTTTCGATAATACTTGCCGTATTCGCGATGAGGACAAAGGAGATAAGCTTTACGCTCCCGCTCGCAATCATCTTGTTTGAAGCTACGCTTTTCGGGAAAGGGGAGGCGAGGACGAGGATAAAGGCGCTCGTTCCGTTCGCGCTCACGCTCCTCATCATCCCCTTGACATTCCTTACCCACGAGGCCGCGCCCGGCATGGGTATATCGGACTCCATAACCGCCCTTCAGAATAAGGAATTGAGCGAGCTCTCGAGATACGAGTACCTGATAACCCAGTTCAGGGTCATAGTCATATACCTGAGGCTCCTTGCGCTTCCGTATGGCCTGAACCTCCTCTACGAGATGAAGACGTACAAATCGTTTTTTACACCCGAGGTCGTTGCCTCATTCATATTCCTCCTTGCGCTCTTCGTCTTTGCGGTTTACGTCCTTGTAAGGTCCCATAAAAATAAAAGCGCGTACGGGGTCCTATTTTCCATCGGCGTCCTCTGGTTTTTTCTCACTCTCTCGGTCGAATCGTCTCTCATACCGATACGGGATGTCATCTTCGAGCACAGGCTCTATCTGCCGTCATTCGGAGCCTTTCTCGCGTTTTTCTCAATGGTCTTTTACATCCTCGGGAAACGCGGCGAGGGAAGGGCGGCCCCGGTAATACTCGCTTTTCTAATAGCGCTACCGCTCGGCATAGCCGCGCACAAGAGGAACGAGGTCTGGAAGGACGGATTATCGCTCTGGTCGGATGTGGTCGAGAAGAGCCCGGAGAGCCCATTAGGACGCCTCAACCTCGGGGCGGTATATTACAAAAAGGGGCTCATTAGGGAGGCCGAAATCCAGTTTATGGAGTCTATCCGGCTCGACCCGTCTTTTAACATCGCCCGCATGAACCTCGCCACACTCTATCAGGAGACCGGCCGGTTCGACGACGCGATCGAATGGTTCAGAGAGGCCATAACTATAGACCCGGCAAATTCGAAGGCGCTCTATAACCTCGGCCTCACATTCAAGGCAAAAGGTCTTAATGAAGACGCCGTCATCTCCTACCTCGCCGCGCTTAAGGCAGACCCGGCGTATTCAGAGGTATATTACGCGCTTGGCGACGCCTACCTGGCCCTGGGGAGGACCCCTGAGGCCGTTGAGAGCTACTCGTTCTTCATCACAAAGGCCCCTGACCAATACCGTTCCTACAAGGAATCAGCCGCCGTGAAGATAAGGTCGATAACCGGCCTTCCTACCGCCCCTTAAGGCTGTATAATACGATATTGTATTTTTAAGCCCGTGATGTTATCTTTATACCTTGAACAAGGGATTGAAACCCGATATTTTACGCAAGGTTAAGAGAAAATGAACAGACTCCCGCCGTGGGCGAAAAAGCCGCTCGGGCAAAGAAGCTCCCTCCACGAGATGAAGTCGATCTTGAGGAAGAGGAACCTCCATACCGTCTGCGAGTCGGCAAGGTGCCCGAATATCGGCGAGTGCTTTACGAAGCCGACCGCCACTTTTATGATACTCGGGGACGTCTGCACGCGGACCTGCGGTTTTTGCTCCATAGATAAGGGCAAGGCCCCCTTGCGGGTAGACCCCCATGAGCCCGCTAACATCGCCCTTACGGCAAAGGAGCTCGGGCTTAAGCATGTCGTCATAACATCGGTCACCCGGGACGACCTTCCGAGAGGCGGGGCGGGCCAATTTGCCTTGACAATCAAGGCGATAAAGGATAACATTTCCGGCATTTTGGTAGAGGTGCTTACCCCTGATTTCGAGGGCGACGAGGAGGCGTTAAGGGTGGTCCTCGAGGCCCGGCCCGACATCTTCAACCACAACCTTGAGACAGTCCCTTCACTCTACCCACAGGTAAGGCCCCAGGCAGACTACCGGAGGTCGCTCGATGTCCTCCGGCGCGCCAAAGCCTGCGGCGTAATGACTAAATCCGGCATCATGGTCGGGCTCGGGGAGACAAAAGAAGAGGTAAAAGAGGTACTTAGAGATTTGCTTGAGGCCGGTTGCATTGCTGTCACCATAGGACAGTACCTGCGCCCCACCCGGCAGAACCTTGAAGTAAGGGAGTATGTAGACCCCGAGGTATTCAAGGAATACGAGGAGTACGGGAAGTCGATAGGCCTTAAATATGTCTATTCCGGGCCGTTCGTTAGAAGTTCATACAATGCTGAGAAACTCATAACCGGATAGGTTATTCTCCGTGCGACTTTAAATCTCCTCCCCCTTGACGGGGGAGGCGGGGTGGGGGTGAAGCCCTGGCCGGGCGGGCAAAATCACAACGGAAGGCATTGCGTCAATGAGCCCCCGAGCCGCCCGATTTGAAATTGGCCCTGCGCCGAGCAGTCACCCTCCCCTCTATCCCCTCCCGTCGAGGGATGGGAGGTATGGGGTTGTCTATTACAGTTTAGACGCCGTTTTACCGATTATATTTAAACAAAGAGGCAGGAACAAAATGGACGAATTCTACAGGATCAAGAGGCTCCCGCCGTATGTATTCAACATAGTGACCGATCTCAAGGTCGCGGCGAGGAAGCGCGGCGAGGATATCATAGACTTCGGCATGGGCAACCCCGACCAGCCGACCCCGAAGCACATTGTGGATAAGCTCATCGAGGCCGCCCAGAACCCGAGGAACCACAGGTACTCGGCCTCCAAGGGCATATACAAGCTAAGGCTCGCTATCTCGGACTGGTACAAAAGAAGGTACAATGTCGATATCGACCCCGAGGGCGAGGCCGTTGCGACCATCGGCTCCAAGGAAGGTCTCGCGCACCTTGCGCTTGCGGTGATTGAGCCGGGTGACGTCGTATTCGTCCCGAACCCGACCTACTCCATCCACACCTATTCGGTAATAATAGCCGGGGGAGATGTGCGCTCGATACCGCTCCTTCCGGGCGTGGACTTCTTTGACGAGCTATTAAAGGCGACCAAGCAGACCTGGCCGAAGCCTAAGCTCCTCGTCATAAACTTCCCGCATAACCCGACGACCGAGGTGGTCGACAAGGCTTTCTTCGCAAAAATCGTCGACTTTGCGAAAGAGCACAAGATGATGGTCGTCCACGACCTCGCCTACGCCGACATTGTCTTCGACGGCTACAAGGCCCCGAGCTTCCTTGAGATACCTGGGGCCAAGGACGTGGGTGTAGAGTTCTTTACGTTATCCAAGAGCTACAACATGCCCGGCTGGAGGGTAGGCTTCGCCGTCGGGAACAGGAAGCTCATAGCGGCTCTGACGCGCATGAAGAGCTACCTCGACTACGGGATGTTCCAGCCGATACAGATAGCGAGCGTCATAGCGCTTAACGGCCCGCAGGACTGCGTAAGCGAGATATGCAAGACCTATGAGGTGAGGAGGAACGCCCTCGTAGAGAGCTTCGGCAAGGCGGGCTGGGAGATAACGAAGCCGAAGGCGACGATGTTCGTATGGGCAAAGATACCCGAACACTTGAGGCATTTAAAGTCCCTCGAGTTCTCGAAGTTCCTGCTCGATAAGGCAAAGGTCTCGGTATCCCCCGGTATCGGGTTCGGAGAGTACGGGGACGAGTTCGTAAGGCTCGCGCTCGTCGAGAACGAGCACAGGATAAGGCAGGCGGCCAAGTGCATAAAGAAGGCGCTCGAGATGCCCGTTAAGAAGGTCTCGTAGATGCAGACCATGGAGAGAAATACGACTTCCGTGACGCTCAAGAAGACAGAGAGAATTTGCGCGGGACTCATAGGCTTCGGCACCGTGGGCACCGGTGTCGTAAAGGTCTTGAAGGAGAACGCCTCGCTCATAAAGGACAGGCTCGGGTGCGAGCTTGTCCTTAAGAGGGTCGCTGACAAGGACACAGTACGCGACAGGGGCGTAAGACTCGACGACGGCGTATTGACAACTGACGCGATGGACATAATAAACGACCCCGAAATATCGATCGTCATCGAGCTCGTCGGAGGCACCGGGATAGCCAAGACCTTCATCATGGAGGCGTTGGAAAAAGGCAAGCATGTAGTCACGGCCAACAAGGCGTTGCTCTCCACCCACGGAAAAGAGATATTCAAAAAGGCGGCTGAGAAAAAGCTCGACATGGGCTTCGAGGCCTCGGTCGGCGGGGGCATCCCTGTAATAAAGGCGCTTAGAGAAGGGCTTGCCGCGAACAAGATCGAGTCGATCTACGGCATCATAAACGGGACGGCAAATTACATACTCTCAAAGATGACGAACGAGGGCGGCAAGTTCGAGGATGTCTTAAGGCGGGCGCAGGAAAAGGGCTACGCCGAGGCAGACCCGTCTTACGATGTAGACGGCATTGATACCGCGCACAAGCTCGCGATACTCATAAACCTCGCGTACGGGACCTACATCGACATAAAGGACATCTACACCTCGGGCATAAGCAGTATCAGCCAGCACGACATAAAGTTCGCCAAGGAGTTCGGCTACAGGATAAAGCTCCTGGCCATTGCCAAGTCCGACGACGGCAAGATCGAGGCCCGCGTACACCCGACGATGGTCCCGGCGCAGCACCCGCTCTCGACCGTCGACGGCGTCTACAACGCCATACATTTGAAGGGCAACGCCGTCGGCTCGGTCATGCTCTACGGGCTCGGCGCGGGCATGATGCCGACTGCAAGCGCGGTCGTCGCCGACCTCATGGACATAGCGCGTAACATGAGAAAAGGCATCACCGAAAGGATAACCCCTCTTGCCTATACGGCCGAGGCCGTAAAGGCCGTTGCCTTAAAGCCGATAGACTCGCTCGAGATACCGTACTACATCAGGTTCCTCGCAGTAGACAAGCCCGGCGCGCTCTCAAAGATCTCCGGCGTGTTAGGGGCTCACAACATAAGCATATCGTCGGTCATTCAAAAAGACAGGAAGATAGGCGGGGCGGTTCCCCTCGTCATTCTCACGCACAACGCGCTTGAACGGGAATTGAGATCCGCCATAGAAGAGATACAGCAGATGGACATAATACACGATAAAATTGTCTACATACGGATAGAGGAGAACCTCGGTGCAGCTAACTAGGAAAGGGCTTTGGGCGGGCCTCATAAGGGAGTTCAGGGACTTCCTGCCTGAAATAAAGGATGAGGCGATAACGACGCTCCTTGAGGGAAACACCCCGCTCATAGAGTCCGTGAACCTTAAAGACATATTCGGGGACATAAGGCTCCTCCTTAAATACGAGGGGCTGAACCCCACCGGCTCTTTCAAGGACAGGGGCATGACAATGGCGGTATCGAAGGCGCGGGAAGAAGGCGCAAAGGCCGTCATCTGCGCCTCTACCGGCAACACCTCCGCCTCCGCCGCGGCATACGCCGCGCGCGCCGGCATGAAGGCATATGTGCTTGTGCCTGACGGCGGCATCGCCTTGGGCAAGCTCTCTCAGGCGATGATGCACGGAGCGATGGTCTTGCAGATCAAGGGCAACTTCGACGACGCCTTGAATATCGTAAAGGCCATAACCAAGGACTACCCGGTAAAGATGGTCAACTCCATAAACCCTTACAGGATAGAAGGGCAGAAGACCGGGGCCTTCGAGGTCTCGGAGCATCTGGGGTACGCCCCCACATACCACTTCCTCCCGGTCGGGAACGCGGGCAACATCACCGCCTACTGGAAGGGCTACAAGGAATACTACAAGGAAGGGATAATCTCGAACCTGCCGAAGATGATGGGCTTCCAGGCCGAGGGCGCGGCCCCTATCGTATTGGGCCACCCTGTGGAAGACCCGCACACTCTGGCTACCGCCATAAAGATAGGCAACCCGGCATCGTGGGAAGGGGCTTTGAAGGCAAAGGAAGAGAGCGGCGGGACGATCGGCATGGTAACGGATGATGAGATAATCGAGGCCTACAGGCTCTTGGCCGCGCGCGAGGGCGTCTTCTGCGAGCCTGCCTCTGCGGCCTCACTTGCCGGGGCGATAAAGTTAAAAAAGGACGGCGTGCTCATAGACGGGGACACCGTCGTATGCACGCTCACCGGCCACGGTTTGAAAGACCCGGACAACGCCATGAACGCCTCACCCAAGCCCGTGAAGGTTGCGGCGGATGTGAAGAAGATCTTGAAGATAATGGGGTTTTAGCTATCGGCCACGAAGGTTTTGAAGCGGAAGCGTTGAGGAGAGAGTTTGTGGCGGGACTGTAAAGTCCCGCCTATCATTTTGATTTCCCCTCCCTTGATGGGAGGGGAAAAAGGGGAGGGTGAGCTTCGGCACGCCAAAGTCGGTACGGAGCCTCCGGGGTAATCGATTCACCTGCCGTCCGTTATAAATTTGCCTGCCCGGCGAGGTACTCGGCGTACGGCCAATTTTAAATCTGGCTGTTTAAGGTTGTCCTGGGTAAAGCCGCCCGATACGGATTTGCCTGCCCGGCGAGGGCCCCCCTCACCCCAACCCTCTCCCACAAGGGGAGAGGGGGTTTTATGAGATGTGTTCTGTTCGTCATTCCCGCGCGCTCAATCCTACTGGGATTACGGACCGGCGATTTGACAAGCCCCATCCGCCATAGGATAATTAAAAGACCACTTCGGGAGCGGATACTTTTATGAAATACATAATACTCATCGGCGACGGCATGGCCGACAATGCAATGGACGAGCTCGACGGCAAGACCCCGTTAGAGGCCGTCGACACTCCCAATATGGACTCACTTGCCGGGACCGGCAAGTTCGGTCTTTTCAGGACTGTGCCTCCCGGGTTCTCTCCGGGAAGTGACGTCGCTAACTTAAGCGTCCTCGGCTATGACCCGAAGAAATACTATACCGGCAGGGCCCCGCTTGAGGCGGCCTCCATCGGCGTAAAGTTGTCCCCCGCCGAGATCGCCTTCAGGTGCAACCTGGTGACACTTGCCCAACAGAACGGCTCGCTCGTCATGGACGACTACAGCGCCGGGCACATCACGACAGAAGACGCGGACGGCATCATAAAATCGCTCGACAAGGCGCTCTCAAGCTCGGGCGTGCGCTTCTATACCGGCACCTCCTACAGGCACCTCATGGTCTCGGCGATCCAGGGCAAGTTCAAGACGACCCCGCCGCACGATATATCGGACAAGAAGATAGACGAGTACCTTCCGAAAGGCGCGGGCGCCGAGAAGCTCGTAGAGCTCATGGAGCTGTCAAAGGGCGTGCTCAAAGACCACCCGGTGAACAAAAAAAGGGTGGGGAGCGGCAAAAAGCCCGCCACCTCCATCTGGCTCTGGGGGCAGGGCGCGGCGCCGCGCATGCCGACGCTTAAGGAGAGGTTCGGTGTCGAGGGCGCGATAATCTCGGCCGTCGACCTTATGAAGGGCATAGGCATATACGCCGGGCTCGAGGTCATAAAGGTCCCGGGCGCGACCGGCTACATAGACACCAACTACAAGGGCAAGGCAGAGGCGGCCCTTGCCGCGCTTGAACGCAAAGACTTCGTCTGCGTCCATGTAGAGGCGCCGGACGAGGCAGGGCACAACGGGAGTCTCAAGGACAAGCTCCGCGCCATAGAGGACTTCGACAAGCAGATAGTCGGGCCGATTCTCAAGGGCATAGAGAAGTTCGGCGAGTACAGGGTATTGGTATTGCCTGACCACCCGACCCCGATCTCCATAAAGACCCATACATCTGACCCGGTCCCGTTCGCGCTCTGCACCGAGGGCGTCAAACAGTCGGAGCGCGGGAGCGCAAAGTTCTGCGAGCGGGAGGCAGGAGAGACCGGCTGGCTCGTCGAAGACTGCGAGACCATGATACAGGAGTTCTTCGGCAGGCCGGAGCAGGTCTGCGATATAAGCCATTAAACCTTGGGGGAAACTTTTTATAAAAAGTTTCCCCCAAACCCCCTTCAAAAACTTTTAATTCCGCCAGATGCTCCCCCTCAAAATGAATGGGGGAGCATCTGGCGTGAAAACAT
Organism: Deltaproteobacteria bacterium; assembly: GCA_016182655.1. Classification (GTDB taxonomy): domain Bacteria; phylum Desulfobacterota; class GWC2-55-46; order GWC2-55-46; family GWC2-55-46; genus GWB2-55-19. The sequence continues at coordinate 32,795 of JACPGB010000041.1, read as the reverse complement.
TAAGTGTTGTTGAAGGAGTTTGAGAGAATATTTTTAAGAGTTTTCCAAGGGTTTATTTGCTTTATTGAAGACCGGGCCTAAAATCTGAGCCCAGTCTGAGTGAAAGGTTTTCTAAGCAGGATAAGCCGTAAATGAAAAGATCCCTATACGCCGTATCCATCTTCGTCGTCCTCCTCGCCGTACTTTACTTCGCCTTTATCCCGGATGTCTCGAAGCTCAAGAAAGAGAACCCCAAAAAGACCGCTATGATGGAGTACCGGGAGGCCGAGTGGAAGGCCAAGGGCAGGAAGCGCCAGATATACCAGGTCTGGGTGCCTTTCTCGAGGGTCTCTCCCTACATGGCCAAGGCCGTCATCGTCGCCGAGGACGACAAGTTCTGGTCCCACGAGGGGTTCGACTTCGAGGCGATGCAGAAGGCCATAGAGAAGGACCTGAAGGCCGGAAAGCTCAAGGCCGGAGGGTCGACCATCAGCCAGCAGTTGGCCAAGAACCTCTACCTCACCCCGAAAAAAAGCCCCTTGAGGAAGATAAGAGAGGCGATAATCACCTGGAAGATTGAGCGGACTTTATCCAAGCGGAGGATACTCGAGCTCTATCTGAATGTCGTCGAGTGGGGGGAGGGCGTCTTCGGGGTCGAGGCCGCCGCCCGCCACCACTTCGGGAAGTCGGCGATAGAGCTTACCCCGATGGAGGCGGCGAGGCTCGCTACGGTCCTCCCTAACCCCAGGAGGCTCGATGCCTCGGGCGAGCAGAAGTATGTCGCCAAACGCGCCGAGATCATCTACAGCATAATGGTAAGAAGGGGGATAGTCGTGCCGGAGTTCGAGGAGGTAGTGGCAGGGGGAACGGACTCCGCAGGCCCCGTCTCCACATCCGCCGAAGTCCAGCCGCCGGCCCAGTCCGATCCGGGCGCGGAGCCGGTCCCGGTACAAAAAAACGAGGCCGGGGGTTGACCCCGGCCTCCCGATAATTAATATAAAATATACCTTGTAAGGCGTTTGTTTGTAAGGGTTTTTCAGGCCGACTTCTTGGCCGGGTCGGTCTTCTGCAGGATGAAGTTGCCGAGCTCCTTGTCAACGACGCCTATGTGGTTCGTGAGCCAGTCGACCGCGCTCTGCTGGGTCTGGATAACGATTGCGAGATTCGCCCCCGCCTCGACCTCTTTTTTAAGCCCCGCGACCTGTTCCTTGAAGCTCTTGTGCTCCGCGATATGCGCGTTCCTCCCCGGGAACTGGAGTTTCGCCATCGCCTGGTCCTCTGCCCCGAAGTGGGTCACCACATAGCTATCGAGGAATTTGATGAGGTTTACTATCTCCTCCTTGCCCTTTCTCGCAAGCATCGCGTCCATGAGCCTGTTAATTCTCTCGAATAGCTCCTTGTGCTGTGTGTCCTGCCAGTCAACGCCTGTCTCCAGTGTCTTTCTCCATAAGAGCGCCATGCCGTCCTCCTGATTTGGGTTTAAAACCCCTTTTCCATCTTATCGGACGGGGATTGAACAACTTTACGGCAGGACAGGATTTCTTTTGACAATGTCCCTGTAACGGCATTATGATAGGGTAACATTTGTAGCCCATCATGGACAGGACGCTCACATCAAGACAAAAAGAGGTGCTCTCATTTCTCGGGAGCTTCATCGAGGCGAGGGGGTTTCCGCCATCGTTACGGGAGATCTGCGCGCGTCTCGGCATAAACGGCCCCAAGAACGCCAGAAAACATTTGGAGGCCCTTGAGAAAAAGGGTTTCATAAAGAGGTCGGCCAACATCTCAAGGGCGATAGAGATGCTCGGTGGGCCAGCCAAAAGGCTCGTATCCATGCCCATAGCCGGGTCTGTCCGGGCCGGTGCGCCCAATCTCGCCATAGAGGACATCCTCGGCCATGTGGCGCTCGATGCACGCTTCTTCAACTGCCCGGAGGGGTTTCTTTTAAAGATAGATGGCGAGTCCATGAGGGACGCGGGCATCGACGAAGGCGACCTCGTCATCATAAAGCCCCAAAATCATGCGGACCCCAACGACATCGTCGTCGCCATGCTCGATGGGGAGGCGACGGTAAAGAGGTTCCTGAAAGATGGAGATAGGGTTGTGCTCAAGCCCGAGAACCCGGATATGAAACCCATCGTCGTCAACAAAGACCGGGAGTTTTCCATAATAGGCAAGGTCATATCGGTCATCAAGAAGGTCGGGTAAATGGCTACGGTGATAGGGGAAAAGATAAAGGTCATGGCCGTCTTTGAAAAAGGGGTCAGGCCCGTCAAATTCAAGTGGAGGGGAAAGGTCTATCCCGTAAGGGAGATAACCTATACCTGGGCCTCGAAAGAAGGGGAGGCGCCGATATTACACTTCTCGGTCACGGACGGGGCGACGCTTTTCGAGCTCGCCTATAACCAGAAGGAGTTGGAGTGGACCTTGAACGGGGTGGATGCGTGAGGACTGTCATGCATATGGACATGAACGCCTTTTTCGCCTCGGTCGAGCAGAGATGCAATCCCGCTTTGAGGGGCAAGCCCATAGCCGTCATCGGCTCTGCCCACCGGACGGTCGTAACGACGGCCTCTTATGAAGCCCGCAAGTTCGGCGTCAAGACCGGGATGAACAAGTACGAGGCCAAAAGGGCCTGCCCCGGCCTCATTTTCGTCATCGGGGACAACCGCAAGTACATCGATACATCGGTTAGAATACTTAATATTCTCAAGGACTTCTCGCCGAAAGTTGAGGCCTATTCTATCGACGAGGCGTTCTGTGACATAACAGGCATGGCCGCCATTTTCGGAGAGCCCTCCGCGCTAGCGATGAAGGTAAAGGAGAGGATAAGGGGCGAGCTCGGGCTTACCTGCTCGATCGGGGTCGCCCCGAACAAGCTCCTCGCCAAGCTCGCATCCGACATGCAAAAGCCCGACGGGCTCGTTGAGATAAGGGAGGAGGATATCGCCACCGTGCTCGAACCCCTGCCGGTAGGCGAGCTCTTCGGCATAGGGCCGAAGCTCACCATCCACCTCGCATCCTTGGGGGTCGCGACCTGCGGAGAGCTTGCCCGGTTCCCGGTGAGTATCCTAAGGGAGAGGTTCGGGATAATCGGCGAGCGGCTTAAATTAATGGGGCAGGGCATAGACCCGTCCCCGGTCATCCCCATGGGAGAGGAAGAGGAGGCCAAGAGTGTCGGCCACTCGACGACGCTCCCGCGCGACATAAGCGAGCGAGGGGTATTGAGGCGCTACATACTTAAGCTCTCCGAGATGGTCGGGGCAAGGGCGCGAAGGTACGGCCTCAAGGGCAGGAAGGTGACGCTCACGCTCCGCTACCACGACTTCTTTACCTTCGGCAGGCAAAAGACCCTGGAGGTCCCCACGAACGACACCCGCGCCATCTATTCGACGGCCGTATCCATCCTCGATTCGCTCCGACTAAAATCCGCGGTGAGGCTCGTCGGCGTCTCCATTTCAGACATCTCTAAGGGGACCGGCCAGCTCGACCTCTTCGAGGACGGCATCAAGCGCGAGAAGCTACTTAAAGCGATAGACGAGATAAACAAGGACATAGGCGAGTTTACTATAAGCTGGGCATCGATATTCGACGAAGGCCCGGAGGTCGAAGGCTCCGGCGTCATCTCCCCGGCCTGGAGGCCGGAGGGGGTAAAGAGGGTGGAGGTGAGGTAGAAGGGGTTTGCGGGCTTTTAAAACCTCCTCCCCTTAACAAGGGGAGGTTGGGTGGGGTCGTATTTCTTTTGCGAGTTCAGGTTTGCAACCGAACCCATTAATTCGTGATTCGATATGCACTCGATTGGCTTATTCGACCCTTCTGCCCGAAGCCTTTTGCGCGCTCTTGGCGATGGCTCCGAGCGCTTTCTTCCTCCCCCGCGCCGAGCGGGGAGGGGGAGGGCGGAGGGAGCGAAGCCCCATGCCGAAAAAAAGCCCGGCAGGGCGCAAAAGGCTTTTAGTCGTTGGGCTGAGCCAGCGAAGCCCAACACCTTGTCGGGATAAAAAGCAAATCCCGCAAGACTGTGTTGGGTTACGCTTCGCTAACCCAACCTACCAAAACTCAGTCCAACAAATTTATTATCCCTTGACTTGCCCCTCCCGAACCTATAAAGTTACTCCGATAGACGCCAGGTATCTCCTTCGGGAGATAATAGGGAATCCCGTGGCCTGCTCAAGCAGGGAATCGGGAGCGGTCCCGCCGCTGTAACCGGGGACGAAAACCAACGATACCACTGGAGGTAACTCCGGGAAGGTTGGCGAGTAGGCGGATCCGGAAGCCAGAAGACCTGCCTTGCGTCATGAAAGACCTTCTCGCGGACAGGGAGGTCGTCCGAGAACTTCGGACATTAACGCCGGACCGCAGACAAGTCCTACGGAGCAGATGAAGATACATGGTCCAGCTCCGTTCGTTACGGATTTGCCTGCCCGGCGAGGGCGAGGGTGAAGAAACAGGGTGCAATCCTCGGGGCTGATTCAAGGGCCTCGGGGATTTTTTTATTTCAGGAAAGGAAAAGGAGACATGACAATGACCCAGATAGAAGCCGCACGAAAAGGCATCATTACAACGGAGATGGAGGAGGCCGCGAAAGGCGAAGAGGCATCGCCGGAATACATCCGTCAGATGATCGCCGAGGGCAAGGCCGTCATACCGAATAACAAGAACCGGAAGGCGCGGCTCGTATCCATTGGAAAAGGGCTCCGCACCAAGGTCAATGCGTCCATAGGGACATCCTCGGACATAATAGATGTTTCCGCCGAGGTGGCAAAGGCCCAAGCCGCAGAGGCGGCCGGGGCGGATACCCTTATGGAACTCTCGGTCGGCGGAGACCTCGATTCCATAAGAAAGGAGGTCTTGTCATCGACCTCTTTATCCGTCGGGAGCGTCCCGCTCTATCAGGCCTTCAAGGAGGCGATAGAAAAATACCACGACCCGAACAAACTGACAGAAGAGCTCCTCTTCGATGTCCTGGAGAGACAGTGCGCCGACGGCATATCGTTCATGGCCGTGCACTGCGGGATAAACAGGCTCACGATAGAGAGGTTGAATAAGCAGGGCTACCGCTACGGCGGGCTGGTGTCGCGCGGCGGCTCTTACATGGTCGGCTGGATGATCAAAAACAACAGGGAAAACCCGCTCTATGAGAAATTCGACAGGGTGGTGGAGATATTGAAGAAGTACGACTGCGTGTTGAGCCTGGGCAATGGCCTCCGCGCAGGCGCAATCCACGACTCCCTCGACCGCGCCCAGGTACAGGAGTTGCTTATAAACTGCGAGCTCGCCAATGTCGGGCAGGAGATGGGTTGCCAGATGATGTGCGAAGGGCCGGGGCACCTGCCGCTCGACGACATAGAGGCGAACGTGAAGCTCCAGAAGCGGATGAGCGCTGACGCGCCGTTCTACGTGCTCGGCCCCCTTACGACAGACATCGCGGCCGGCTACGACCATATCTCGGCGGCCATAGGCGCGGCAGAGGCGGCCCGTTACGGCGCGGACCTCATCTGTTACGTGACGCCGGCAGAGCACCTGGCCCTGCCCAATAAGGAGGATGTGGTCGAGGGTGTTCGGGCCGCGCGAGTCGCCGCCCATGTCGGCGACATGGTGAAGCTCGGGAGGAACGGCCGCGACATGTCAATGGCAAAGGCCCGGAGGGACCTCAAGTGGGACGAGCAGTACAGGCTCGGGCTCTTCGGCGAGAGGGCATCCGAGATAAGGGCCACGAGGGCCCCGGAAGACTCGGACACCTGCACGATGTGCGGGAGCTTTTGCGCGCTCGACAATGTGAATGTCCACTTCAGGGAGAGCCTTAAGACAGGCGGGAAAGATTAGCAGGTTGCCCGAAAAAAAGACGCCCGTCCGTGTGAAAACACGGACGGGCGTCAAAATCAGCCCTCGTTTTTTAAATTTACGCGGCCCTTAGCCAGTTCATCATCGCTACCGTAAGGCTCGATGAGAGCTTGGTGAAATCGCTTCCTATCTCAAGCCCGCGCGCGGCGGTCTCTTTCTTGCCCGTAAGGGCTGAGTCCAGTATCTTGGCCGCCTCGTCATGGAATTTGGCGTGCATTTCGCGGATCTTGCCCCAGTTCTCGGACTTTTTTTCGTAATCGGGCAGGCTGTGCAGCCATTTGCCGAATTCGCATAGATTATCGACCTTTACCTGCCCGGTCGTCCATTCGCTCTTTCCGGTGTCAATGGCGCTCCTGAGCCTTACCTTCCACATCCCGTGTGCCGCTATAGCCTTCTGTATCTCGTCAGACTTTGCCATCTGAATCTCCTTTCAATTGTAATAAACAAGTTTGTCTAGATGTCCTTATTATCGTAAGGGTATGTAAAATTCTTTAGGGCAATTTGCCCCTGGATGGGTCTTTTTTGTGCTTGCGCAAAACCGTATAAATACGCTAATGCGCAAGTGTTTATCGTAAAATCCCATTGGGGTAACCAAACTCACCGCGCGAAGATCCCTGCGGGTGTACCATGCACCGGTAAGTTCGACAAAAGGAGGGAAAAAATGGAAAAAAAGCGCACCATATCGGATCTCTTTGAGATCATCGCCGGTTTTACGGTAATGGCCGTATTGGCTTTTTCGGTCTTTACCACCTTTACCAAAGGTTATTAGCCTAAAAAGGCCGGGGCCGAAAGGCCCCGGCGCTTTAAACACCGGCATGACCTGTTCTACACCCCCTCTAATCCCTTCTTAATCTTCTCTATCTTATAATAAGGCCATAGAACGAGGCGAAAGCCGAAGGAGGCCTGAATGAAGACAAGAACCGAGGCGAAGGCAGTAGCTCTTGACGGGATATTCGAGGTGCTCGCGGGCTTTACCGTAATGACCATGGTATTGACGTCGGTCCTTATGACGCTTCTCGCAGGTTATTAAGACCGCTCTTGGCAGGCTCCGATCTTCACCCCTACCGGGAGGCCGAAAGGCCTCCCCCTCCTATTTCCAAATGTGATTTCCGTCATGGTATTTTCTTTAAATAAGAGGTACGATATTAGAATAAAACCCTACATTACCTTTATGCTTTATTTGGAGACGGCACAGGCCGTAATCGGCCGGGGCCCGTAAAAAGGAGGGAATCATGCCCACCACACTGAACCGATCGGTAAGGAGCGAGATAGCGACGGCACTGAATGTCGCGGCTGTTTTGGCCGTAATAGCCGTAGCGCTCGCGACCCTGATCTCGTAGAACCGTCGAAAAAGAAAGGAGGCCTTTCAGGCCTCCTTTCTTTTTTATTTCACCCGTCTATCCCGGCCCCGGCGTGCCTTGCCCCAGCGTGACCTCGCGCACATCCGCTCTCGCGTTTTCCTTGTAAGATGCCGAAATCCAAACTGAAAAGCCAGGGCTTGGGGAGTCTTCTCCATGTCCGGTTATTTCAAGGAGGTGGAAATGAGTCTCTCAAGGTTCAATCTCGACTCCGTCGAGGCGATCGGCTCGTTTGTAAACATACTCGTCGTGGCCGCAATAGCTGTAATAGCCATTGCGGTGATCGTACTGAAGTAGATGTGTAACGGGCTGAAAAAGCGGGGGGCCGCCCCCCCGCTTTTTTTATTCGGGAGGTCAGGCGCTTTCTTTTGCCGCCTAAAAATTAGATATTTTTTCTGAGGTCAAGGAAGGGTGGGAATAAAAAGCGTAGCATATATGGGAATATATGTGAGCATTTTTATTCCCGCCCTGACGCAGAGATCAGAGAAAATAGCAATTTTTAGGGACGACTTTTTAATAATCCTTTAATTCAGGCCTTACTATAATGGAGGCGTAAAGAACGGAAACCAGCGTAAAAAAAGGAGGCTTCAATGACAAGGACGATGAAAAAGACCAACGGACTATTCGAGATAATGGCGACTGCCGCTAACCTCGTTGCGGTTCTCCTCATATCGAGGGTTGTCATCTAAGGCGAAAAGGAGAAGGAAAATGAACAAAAACACGGTTAATAAAGGATACATCTTCGAGCTTCTGACCGTCGTCGGCAACTTCACCGCGGGCATCCTTCTCTACTTCATAGTCTTTTAGGGGGTGTGATGGACAGGATGATCTTCATGGGACAGCTTTTCGTCGCCCAGGCAAGCCTGAGCCAGGCGATCGCCATTATCTTGAAGATCACATTCGTTTAGCGAAACACGGCGGCATTTATGAAGCCGGGCCGGATATCTTCCGGCCCGGCTTTTTTTGTTTTAAAGGCGGCCTTCCCGCCCCCCCCACATGTTACCTGAAACCTTTTTCCTTCACATATCGGTTTTTTGTGTTAATATAATCAGCTAAACACATCAGACAAAGGAGAAAGCTGGACATTGGAAATCGCGAAGGGAAAGACTTTTAATGATTTCAACCTCTCGGGAGACGTGCTCAAGGCCGTTCTATCGATGGGGTTCGAGGTGCCGACCCCGATTCAGGAAAAGACCATCCCGGCGTTATTGACGGGCAGGGACGTCATAGGGCAGGCACAGACAGGGACAGGAAAGACCGCCGCCTTCGGCATACCTATAATCGAGCGCGTCGACCGCGCGGGCCACGGCGTACAGGCGCTCATACTCGCGCCGACGAGGGAACTCGCCATACAGGCCGCGGAGGAGATGAACAAGCTCGGCAAGTTCAAGAGGCTCCACGCGCTCCCGGTCTACGGCGGCACCTCCATCGAGAGGCAGATAAAGGCGCTCGCGAAAGGCGTCAATATAGTCGTCGGGACGCCCGGCAGGGTCCTCGACCACATAGAGAGGAGGACCCTCTCGTTAAAGGGCGTAAAGGTAGTCGTGCTGGATGAAGCCGACGAGATGCTCGACATGGGGTTTCTGGACGACATAAACAGGATACTCAAGGAGACCCCGGAAGAGAGGCAGACCCTCCTCTTCTCGGCCACCATGGCCGACGAGATATTGAAGATCTCTAAGCGCTACATGAAAAACCCCGAGAAGATCAGGATAGCCTCGGATACCCTCACCGCCCCCAAGATAAACCAGATATTCTACGAGGTGAGGAACGACCAGAAGATGGATGCGCTCTCGCGCCTTATCGACTCCGACGACGCCGGGCGGTTCCTCGTGTTCTGCCACACCAAGAGGGAGGCCGACGACGCGGCGTCGCAGCTTAAACTGCGCGGATACGACGCCGACGCCATGCACGGCGACTTTACGCAGTCCCAGAGGGAGATGGTCCTGAAAAAGTTCAGGGAAGGGCGCATCGACATCCTTGTGGCCACCGACGTCGCGGCCCGCGGTCTCGACATAAGCGACATCTCGCACGTCGTCAATTACTCCATCCCCCAGGACCCGGAGTCCTACGTCCACAGGATAGGCAGGACCGGCAGGGCGGGGAAGGAAGGCATAGCCATCACCTTCGTCACCCCGAGGGAGGACAGACAGCTCCGTCTTATAAAGTCGGTCTCCAAGGCTAACATAAAGAGGGGTAAGCTCCCGACCAAGGAAGAGGTCATGGGCGCGCGCGTCTCATCCCTCAAGGAGCGCATCCAGGAATTCATAGACGACAAGTCCTTCGATAAATTCGTGAAGCTGGCAGAGGACTTGACCGTCGATATGAACCCCATCGAGGCGCTCGCCGCGCTTCTCAAGTTCCAGTTGCAGGGCTTCGAGGCGCCGCCGACCGAGAGGCCCGAGGTCTCCCTCGACGACACCGGCGCGCCTTCCGGAATGGCCCGCCTCTTCATGACCATAGGCAAGGAGCAGGGGGTTAGGGCAGGGGACATCGTGAACGCCATCACCAAGAAGGCCGGCATATCGAGGGATGAGATAAAGGGCGTATCCATATTCGAGACCTTCACGTTCGTCGAGGTCCCGAGGGATTCGGCCGAGAAGGTAATAGAGTTCATGCACCAGTCGATCCTCTCCGGCAGAAAGATAGCTGTCGCCCCGGCAAGGCCGAGGGGAAAATAGAAGCACCGCGATTTAACCTTCCATTAAAAAAAGGCCCGCCGACAGGCGGGCCTTTTTTCTTGACAAAGACGCTTTTTTCAGCATAAGAGCGGACGCCTCCTCCCAGAATTCCCTTTACAAAAGGTACTTGCCTGCCTTATATTAGAAACCGTACTTACTTCCTTAACTTTAAAGAGTTTTTTCTTTCATGGGGGGACCCCGGGCCGTAGTCGGCGACGACGGAGGCGAGGGGAATAGAGTGAAGCTCATAGAGAAACGCCGCCCGATTTCCATTTCCCGGTCCTTCGACACTGATCAGGCTCGACCCCCATTTTTTGAACTCGTTGTGAAGACCGGGACCGATCCCGCGGGCGCGTCCTTTTAAAGGGGCGAAAGCGGCTCGCGGGGGTTGTTCGCGGCCGCAAAAGTTTTTCCACGCGACATCCGATAGAATAGGAAGGGCCGGATAGGTCCGGACGCAAATAAAGAGGCAGAGAATGGGTCTTCTGTTCACAAAAGGCGCTGTCACCACGGCGGTGCTCCTCTGCGGGGGGCACCACGAGGACTTGAACCCGTTGCTCCGCGATAACCCGGTCTGCACCCTCCCGGTCTTGAACCGCCATCTCATCGAGTACACCGTCGACTTCCTCAAGAACAAGGGCATACGGAATATCCTCGTCTCCATCCCCAATGACGACGGCTTCGATACCGCCGAGTATATGGAAAATCTGCGGCACTCCTTCAGGGGCAGGGTGGAGATAAGCCACTTCGGGGAGGACAAGCACATGGGGACCGCCGGGTCCCTCCGGGCCATGCGGGACCATGTGGGGCACGAGAGCTTCCTCGTCATATCGAGCAATATCTACATGGGCAATTTCGACATCGACAGGTTCATGGCCGAGCACGCCGAGAGCAAGGCCGCCCTGACGATAGGGGTTTTGAAGAACCGCAAATACCCGACCGAGGACATATTCGTCGACAAGAACGGCTCGGTCGAGGGGTTCTCCGTCATACACCCCTCCCGCGACAGGAGGTCGCCGTATACGCCGCTCGGGCTCTATATCGCCGACCCCTCCGTTTTCGACTTTATAAACGCGAAAGGCTACTTCGACATAAGGGAACAGCTCATTCCGGCTTTAAAGAAGGCGTCGCTCGCGGTCCAGTCCCACGAAATAGACGGGTACTGCAGTCCGATAGAGACCATAGAGGACTACTTCGGCCTCCACAGGGAGGCGCTCCTGAACGGGAACTTCGCAAAGACCGGGCTGACCGAGATATCCGACGGCGTCTGGGCCGGGGAGAACATCTCCATCTCGCCTAAGGCCTACATGGCGGGCCCGATCCTGATAGGCAGGAACTGCACCATCTCCGACGACGTGCAGATAATCGGCCCGGCTGTCATAGGCGACAACTGCACCATCGGGAAGAGAGCCAGGATACGCGAATCCATCACCCTTAACGACTTCGACATGGACGAGAACGCTTCCGTCAAGTACTGCGTCGTCGGGCGCGGGGTGAAGATATTCCAGGGCGACGCGTTCTCGAATAAGATACTCGTCGACAACTTGAAGGTCGCGGACGTGAACCTCATACCGTCGAGGTACGAGTTCAACGGGGTCATAGAGTCCGTGGGGCTCAAGATGGGCGGATACAAGTACGCGGCCTTCCTCGGCCTCAAAAGGCTCCTCGACATCATTGCCTCTCTCTTCTTTCTCGCAGTGTTCTCTCCGGTCATGCTCGCGCTGGCGCTGGCCGTAAAGCTCGATTCCGACGGCCCGGCGGTCTTCAGGCAGAGGAGGTGCGGCAAGGACGGGGTGGACTTCGAGATGCTCAAATTCAGGACCATGGTGAAAGACGCCCATGCCCAGCAGAAGAAGCTCGTTGACCAGAAGAACGTCGACGGCCCGATGTTCAAGCTCCTTAACGACCCGAGGATAACCCGCATCGGGCAGTTCCTCCGGAAGACCAGCCTTGATGAACTGCCGCAGTTGCTGAATGTGCTGAAGGGAGAGATGAGCCTCGTCGGCCCGCGCCCGCTCGTCATGGACGAGATGAAGTTCAGCCCATCCTGGAGGTCGATACGACTTAAGGTGAAGCCCGGCATCACAGGGCTCTGGCAGGTACAGGGGAGAAGCGAGGCCTCTTTCCACGACTGGATAAGGCACGACGTCTACTACGTGCAGAACCAGTCGCTCTGGCTCGATATCAAGATACTTTTCAAGACAGTAGGGGTGGTGTTTAGGAAAGTCGGTGCGTATTAGCTATCAGGCTTTAAATAAGTCCATCTGCTTTGTTGTCTTCGGCACTCGTCACTGCGGCGTACAAAAGAGTACGCCTCTCTCCTCGATGCCTCGACGCCTCGCATCTGGGGCTTTTTAAAGCAGCCTGAACAGGCCGTTTGTTAAATAGGGAGTTTTATGACGCTTGTAGAAATGCTTGAAAAAAACGCGGCCGCCCATCCGTCGAGGCCCGCCGTGATATTCAACGATACGGTCCTGACCTACGCCGAGCTCGACGCGACCGTAAACAGGTTCGCGAACGCCCTCATAGCAAAAGGCGTAAGGAAGGGCGACCGCGTCGGCATGATGCTCCCGAGGGTCCCCGAGCTCATCATATCTTTTTTAGGCGCCGCCAAGGCCGGTGCGGTCGCCGCGCCTATCAACTTCGAGCTCCCGCTTCCAAGGATAAAGGCCCTGGTAAAGACGCTTGATCCCAGGTTCCTCGTCGCTTACGGAGCGCACGTGGAAAACGCGGCGGCTTCCGTGGAAGGCACGGACGCGAGAGTCGTCTCGATAGGCCCCGAGGACCCCCGGACTACAGCATGGGAAGAGTTCCTTAAATTCCCGTCCGCAAGGCCTTCCATCGACATCCGCCCCGAAGACACCGTCTATCTCAACTACACCTCCGGCTCGACCGGGGATTCCAAGGGCGCGATAACGACCCACGCCAACGTCTACTGGAACACGCTCGCGTCGGTCGAAGCCCTGGGGCTCAGGGAAGACGACATCCACCTCTGCATGTTCGCCCCGTTCGCGCACCCGCACGAGCTCCTCGCCCGCCCGCTTTTTTTAGGCGGCACGACGGTCCTCGTCGATACCATCTATCCGAAGGCGATAGCAGAGGCGATCTCCAGACACAAAGTGACCTGCATGATGGGGCTAGCCCCCATGTACGATAACCTCCTCGAGCTTACCGAGCACAAGGCGTACGACCTAAGCTCCTTGCGCCTGCCTGAAAGCGGCGGCATGTACACGAGGGGGGAACTCATGGCGAGGTTCTCATCCCGCCTCGGGGTCTCGATCATTCCGGTCTGGGGCTCGACCGAGACTACCGGCATAGCCATAGCCAACCGCCCGGGGACGGTCATCCCGCCGGGATCGGTCGGAGGACCGTGCCCGCATTACGAGGTGAGGATAATGGACGATGCAGGCAACGAGTGCGGCCCCGGAGAGGTCGGCGAGCTCGTATTCAGGGGCCCGGCTGTCGTAAGCGGTTATTTCGAGGGAGCGAACGCCTCGAACGGCTCGTCATCCTTCAAGGGCGGCTGGTATCATAGCGGGGACCTGGCCACAAAGGACACCGACGGCTACTTCTACTTCGTCGAGAGGAAGTCCGGGATGATGAAGGTCGCGGGGCTAAAGGTCTATCCGGCAGAGATAGAAAAGGCCCTCCTCGAGCACCCTTTGATAAGGGAGGCCTCCGTCGTCTCGGTCAAGGACGACCTCCGGGGAGAGGTGCCGAAGGCCTATATCACATTGAAAAAAGGCGCGGCATTGACCGCGAAAGAGGCGTTGAAGTTCTGCAGGGAAAGGCTCGCGCACTACAAGGTGCCGAGACACGTCGAGTTCCTCGACGAGCTCCCGAAGACCACGAGCGGCAAGATAAACAAGAAGGCCTTGCAGACGGAGGGGCTGTGAAGGCGCTTGTAGCCGACGGCGTTTGGGCCCCCCGCCCGGGCTACGCGCCGGGACGCGAGGAGGAGGAAAGACATCGCGCCCTCGTCGGGAGCCAGGTCTGGCGTAATACCTCGTTCGACATAAAGGAAATACCCGCCCCGCGCCCGCTCGAAGACGAGGTTTTGATCCGGGTAAAGTCTTGCGGCGTCTGCGGCTCGGATACCCATGTCTACGAGACCGACAAGGACGGCTATATCATATTCTCGGGATTGACGAAACTCCCGTGCGTCATCGGCCACGAGTTCTCCGGCGTTGTCGAGGAGACCGGCAGGCTCGTAAAGGGTTTGAAGAAAGGCGATATCGTTGCGGTCGAGTCCGTCATGTGGTGCGGCATATGCACCCCGTGCAGGAGCGGGCACCCCAACCAGTGCAGGAATGTAGAGTTGCTGGGCTTGAGCCGGGACGGCGCATTGGCCGAGCTCGTCGCCGTGAACGAAAGGTACTGCTGGAAGATAGATCCTTTATCGGAAGTCTACGAGGGCGGGGAGCTCTTCGACATAGGCGCGCTTATCGAGCCTGTCGGGTGCGCGTATAACGGCATGTTCGTCGTGGCTGGCGGCTTCAAGCCCGGCTCGACGGTCGTCGTCTACGGGGCCGGGCCCATAGGGCTCGGGGCGGTCTCGCTTGCCAGGGCCGCGGGCGCGGACATGGTGATAGCGTTCGATGTCACCAGGGGAAGGACAAGGATAGCGCGCGAGATGGGCGCGGACCACGCCTTCAATATAAGGGAGATAGGGGAGAGAAGGCCGTCTGACATAGTCCTTGAGCTTACAAAAGGCGCGGGTGCGGAGGTGCAGGTAGAGGCCGCTGGCGCGGCGCCAAAGACGGTCCCGGAGATGGAACGGTCGCTTGCGAGCCAGGGCAGGATAGTCTACCTCGGCAGGGCCGCGACATCCACTCCCATGCACCTCGACGCCCTTGTGACCGGCGCGAACAGCGTCGTCGGGGCGCGCGGGCACGCGGGCTACGGCATATTCCCGAACATCATAAGGCTCATAGCCAAAAGGCGGATAGACTTGTCGCCCATGATCTCGCAAAGGTTCCCGTTCGAGAGCGTCAAGGAGGCTCTTGCGGCCTCGGCTGACAGGGAGAACGGAAAGATAATGGTGGGGCTATAGGCACGCTGGGCGTTGGTTTGGTAAGTGCCTCATTTTTATTGACTTTCCAGAGTTTTAATAATAATATCCTTTAAGCCGCGCCCTGGAAGACGGACGGCTATTTCAAGACGAGGGATCCGGGATACGTTGATAGCGCATACAGGCAAAGACCATAACGCTCTTCCCCGCTTAGACCTCAAGCATCACGCACCAGCCGCCCTGGATTTCGGCAATAATCCATGTCAGGACAACAGAGGCGCAAGCCGTAGAGAAAGGCACGCCTCAGGCGGTTCGGACAGGTGCCTTTGGATATCCCAAAAAACTTTGAAAGAGGTCCTATGCTCATGAAACGACTCATTGCGGCGTTAAGCCTCGCGCTTGCCGTTTTCCTCTTCGCGGGTTGCGCCTCGACCGATGGAAAAAAAGAGATCGCACCCGCCGAACCCGTCTTCGAAAAGGTGACCATAGACGAGTTCGTCTTGGGCATTGGCGATACCATCGAGGTCACGGTCTACAGGCACGACGACCTTAAAAAGACGATAAAGATAGATTCGAGCGGGATGTTCATGTACCCGCTCATAGGGGACGTGAAGGTCGTGGGCAAGGGCGTCTTTGCGCTCAGCGACGAGCTCCGCACGAAGCTCGCAAAGTATATCGTCGAGCCGCAGGTGACCATAACTATCACCTCGGTCCAGAGCCAGAAGATACTCGTCCTCGGCGAGGTAAAGTCTCCGGGCGTATTCCCGCTCGAGTACGAGACATCGGTCACCGAGGCGATATCGAACGCGGGAGGAAATACCGAGGACGCCAAGCTCAAGAACATCATGCTCATAAGAAGGGGCAATGGCAAGCCGCATGTGTACTCCGTCAACCTCAAGCAGGCCTTTAAGGACGGGAACCTCGCGGACGACAAGATACTCCAGAACGGCGACATAGTATATGTCCCGGCGGTGGCGATAGCCAACGTGAGCTGGTTCATGGCCCATATGGGGCAGATACTCTCGCCCATCGTCAACCTCGAGACGGGCATAGTCCTCTGGCCCCAGGTCAAGGACGTCCTCCAGGGCGGCGAGGGCGCGATTAACTTCTCGATTCCGACGAACTGACGCTCCGGGGCCGCGGAAGGGCTGGGACGGGTTCAGCAAAAAAAGCGGTTAAGGCGCAAGGGCGCCGTGCATCGGTTTTGCCGCAGACGGGGCAATAAACAGGGAGGAAGCGTTCTTAAATGGAATTCATAAAGTTATGGCAGATATTCCTTCGGAGGAAGTTGGTCTTTTTCGCCATACTCGCCACCGTTGTAGGGGTCACGGTCGTGGGCTCCTTCATGATCAAACCGGTATACAAGGTAAGGGCGAAGATATGGCTGAACCTCCAGAACCTCCAGCCCTCGTTCGTCAGCCGCGACCTGCCGTCGAGCTTCGGAAAGTTGAGCTACTCGGACTCCGACAACCTCCCCGACACCTTCGTGAATCTCATAGAGAGCAGGAAGGTAGCCGAGAAGGTCATCGACAAGCTCGGTTTGAAGGACAAGAAGGGCAACCCGTACGACTTCAACTTCTTCGTCGAGCCCGGCTATGTAAAGAAGGTCCTGACGCAGGGCACCGGTGTGGAAGTAGAGCAGATAGACGACGCCGAGCTCTTTGAGATAAGGGCTTACGCGAGGGACGAAAAGACAGCCGTCGACATAGCCAATACATTTGCCGGCGAGTTCTCGAACTTTTTCGGGGAGCTGAACAGGGATACCGTCGTCAAGTCCCGCAAGTATATAGAGGAGAAGGCCGAAAAGTCGAGGGCGGACTGGGAGGCGGCCGAAAAGAGGAGGGTGGACTTCAAGAGCGAGAAGCTCATCGTAAACCTCGAGACCCAGAAGAACAACCTCCTCTCCGAGCTTTCGCAAATGAGGTCGAAACTTGACGATATAGAACAGCAGGTGACGGAGAACCAGGCCATAAGGAAGGCCGCCGAGGTCGCCATCAAGGAACAGCCCTAGTTCAAGCTCTCGTCCAAGAGCTACGAGGCAAACCCGTTCATAAAGAGCTACAAATCCAAGCTCTACGACCTCGACATCACCCTCGCCGAGAAACTCCTCGACCTTACCCCCGAGCACCCGGACGTGAAGGCCGTATACAAGAAGATAGAGCAGACGAAGGCGGCGATGGAAAAGGAGGTCGAAAAGACCTTCTCGAACGAGTCGAGCGCGAGGAACACCTACTACGACAACCTCATTCAGAAGCTCGGGGACACCGACATAGTCCTCATAAGTCTGAAGGCGCAGGACAAAGTGACGAGACAGCAGATAGCGCGGCTCGACAGGGAGATGAGAACCGTCGTCCAGAACGAGTTCGACTATTCGAAGATAAGCGTCGCGGCGGACACGCTCAAGACCACCGTCAACAACCTTAATACCCAGCTCGAGGCCGCGCGGCTCGCCGAGGGGTTATCCATCTCCAACTCCACCATAATCGAGGAGGCGAAGGTCCCGACCGAGGCGAACAGCAAGAGCTACATATACTTCCCCAACAAGAAGCTCCTCGCGATAGTAGCCCTCTTCCTCGGCACCATGCTCGGGCTCTCAGTCATACTCTTCCTCGAATACATCGACGTGCCGCCCGGGGACGCGAGGTCGAGAGAGTCGCTCCGCTCCGTCCGCGAGACAGAAAATGTCAGGTAAGGCAATGGCCGCGCTGAAAGCGGTCCTGGGCGCGCCATCCAACAAGGCCGGGGTAAGCCTTGCGGCCTTTTGACAGGAAGGTAAGGGCAAACAGCGCGGCGATCTTCCTTTCGAGGATAGTCGACGTCCTCGCCGGGCTCGCCTCCACCATACTCACGGCCCGGTATCTCGGCGTGAGCCTCTTCGGCGAGTTCGCGTTCGTGACCGCCCTCGTCGGCTTCCTCGTCTCGGCGACATACTTCGGGCTCGAGCGTATAGCCATAAGGGAGCTTGCGAGGAACAGGGACGAGGCGGGGGAGTCCCTCGGCTCCATACTCATCGTCCGCTGGGTCCTCTCCATTCTGTCGATCGCCGCCATAGGCGTCTTTATCGCGTTTTCCTTCGGCACCCCCCACATAGTCTACGCTACGATCATAGCGTCGGTCTCGGAGCTCGTCTGGGCCTCCGGGTCTGTCTTCATGGGGACGTTCAGGGCCTTTGAGAGGATGGAGTTCGAAACGCTTACGACGTTCCTCTTTAGAATTGCAAACCTCGCCTTCATCGCCGTAGTCGTTTTCCTCGACCTCGGCTTCCTCGCGCTCTTCGCGGCAATAGCCGCGTCGAACATCGTGAGGACCGTCGCCGTCATGTACATATCGAACACGAAGTTTGTCCGTCCCGTCATGAGGTTCGATTACGAGAAGTGCAAATTCTACATCAAGGAGGCCTATACTCTCGGCCTCGTCGTGATATTCGCGGTCGGGTCGTTGAAGGCCGGGCACATGGCTATAAAGTACTTCAGGGACGCGGCGGACGTCGCCCTCTACCAGGCGCCGCAGGCCATAGTCATGCAGATGCAGATTCTGCCGGTATCCATCTCCATCGCCTTTTTCCCGGCCCTCTCGAAAATGGGCGCGGGAGGCGCGGGAAGGGTCGGCGAGCTCTGCGCAAAGGCGATGAAGTACCTGTTCGTAGCCGGGCTCGTCATAGCGGTCGCGACATTTTTCCTCTCGGGCTGGATAATCTGGTTGATATTCGGGGCCGGGTTCGAAGGGGCCTCGAAAGTGTTGAGCCTTCTTGCCTGGACGCAGGTCCCGCTCTTTTTGAGCACGCTCATGGAGTTCGCGCTCATCTCGATAGACAGGCAGGCCGATGTGGTAAAGGCGTGGGCCGCGGCATTTGCCCTTAACGCGGGGATGACCGTAGCGCTCGTGCCGAAGTGGGGGGCGCTCGGAGCGGCCTCCGCGATGCTCGCGTCCTTTGCGCTCTTGTCCGTAATACTCTACCATTATCTCGCGCTCCGCGCCGGGCTCTTCCCGTATGCCGCAAAGAGACCGAGCCTCGGGGCCGCCGGGTAGGGGGAGAAGCCGTGAAGGCCTTGATAAGAGGCGTAATAAAATGGTTTCTCCTGGGCCCGTTCAGGGCCGTCGTGCCGCTCCTGCCGGCTTCCGTGATTTATGTTATGGGCAGGATTGGCGGTATGTTATACTGTACTGTGGCGAAGGCCCGGGGGGAGATCATAGAGAGGAACCTCGAAAAGCTCATGGGGAGCGGACGCGTGGACGCGAAAGAAGTGGTAAGGCGCTCGTTCGTAAACTACATCATGAGCGAGTTCGAGGTCTTCCTGTACAAGAGGCTCGGGAGCAGTAACATCGGGAGGTTCGTCGAAGCCGAGGGGCTCGAATACCTCGACGACGCGCTCAAACTCAAAAAGGGCGTCGTGCTCCTCCACGCCCATTTCGGGAACGAACACATGCTCATGCCCGGCCTCGGCCACAGGGGGTACAGGATAAACCAGGTCGGGCTCGCAAGCGAGGACGCCGTAGCCAACATTGAGAAGGTCCTGAACAGGAAATCAGACGGGCTCATGATGAGCTGGTTCAGGCTCAAGGGCGAGTGCGAAAAATACCTGCCGGCGAACTTCATCTTTCTGAATAACCAGATGAGGGGAGCGCTGAAGGTGCTTGATAAGAACGAAATACTCGCCATCTCCATGGACGGCATGGGGCAGAACATGACCGAGGTCCGGTTCTTCAATATCGACGCGGAGTTCATGACCGGGCCGGTCCGGATCGCGCTAATGGCGGGCTCCCCGATAGTCCCGGTCTTCATGGTGAGAAAAAAGAACGGCAGGCACAGGCTTGTAATAGAGCCGCCGCTCTCTAATATAAAGACCGTCGAGGACGGGGTCAAGGCGTTTGCCGCCCTCCTCGAGGACTATATGAGAAGATACCCTTGCCACTACGCGAGGCTCCTGGGGTACGGACAGCCTCCGTTCGGCAAGCTCAACTGACCCGGGATGGGACTATTACGGGTCTATGCGCAGGAGCTCGCAAGGCTCCTCTACTGGGTGGGCTTGAGGCTCTTTGTACAGGCGGCGCCGCGGAGCTTGAGCTATTGGCTCGCCGGGCTCGCCGGGTCTATCATGTACCACGCGGCGAGCGGCAAGAGAAAGGTCCTCGACGACGGGTTCAGGTTTCTCTTCGGCAAGGCCTCTCCGGAGATAGAAAAAGAGGCGTTCAGGATATACGCCTTCAATTCGACGGAGATATTCATGTACCCGTCGCTGAACGCAGGCAATATCCGCACGCTGGTAGAGTACAGAGGGCTCGATCATATCGAGAGGGCGTTAAGGAAGGGGAAGGGCGTGATGCTCTTCCACGCGCACTTCGGGAACGAAGAGTTCCTCATGCCCGCGATAGGGCACCTGGGGCTTAAAGTCAGCCAGATGGCAAGCCGCCACCCTCCGGAGGAGAGGCCGGGGCTCCTCTTCAAGTTCCCCAACTTCGCGAGAAGGTACGCCTTCAGGATGCGCATAGGGTACAGGGAAAAGCTCCCGGTGAACTTCATCTATACGGACAAGGGGCCGAGGAAGGCGCTGGAGGCTCTAAAGAAAAACGAGTTCCTCCTCTGGGCCGTCGACGGGAGAGAGGGCGAGATGTCCATGACGCTCGACTTCATGGGCAAAAAGGCCAGGTACTCCGAGGGCGCGATAAGGGTCGCGATGAAGACCGGGGCGGAGGTCGTCCCGGTCTTTATCGTGAGGAAGGAAGACCATACGCACCTGCTCGTCGCCGAAGAGCCGATGACGATGGACGCTACAGGCGACGCCGAGAGGGACGCGAAAGTCAACACACAGAAGTTCATCTCGCTGCTCGACCGATATGTGAAGAAATACCCGGCCCAGTACCTCCGGGTATTCTGGTACGCGGACGACTACTTCGTAAGGTAACTCTCTTGAAGATACTTTTCATACAATCATATCTCGGAAGGAAAGAGCCTTCCGTCATGCCGCTCGGGATACTCATGGTCGCCACGATGCTCAAGGACCATGAGGTCGCGGTCTACGACCCGAACATCTCGAATGACCCGTACGGCGGGCTTAAAAAGAAGCTCGCCGAGTTCAGGCCGGACGTCGTCGGCATATCCATAAGGAACATAGACAACCAGCAGGGAGTGGACTTCTTCTACTACTTCAATACGCTCCGCCCGACACTCGCCATAATCAAAGAGGCCGCGCCGAAGGCGCGCGTCATGGCCGGGGGCGCGGGTTTTTCCATATTCGCAAAGATCATTATGGAGAGGGTCTCGGATATCGACTACGGGGTCTACCTTGAGGGGGAGGAGGCGGTCCCGGAGCTCCTCCTGAACCTCGAAACACCCGAGAAGGTCAAGGGCATATATTACCGGAAGAACGGCAAGGTGATGTTCACGGGGGTAAGATCTCTCCCGGACTTTGAAAGACTGCCGTTCGCGAGGAAGGACCTCGTTGATCTCAAGAAGTACAGCGGCAAGGGCGGCGTAGGCATACAGACGAAGAGGGGGTGCGCCTACAGGTGCAACTATTGTACGTACCCGTACCTGAATGGAAGCAAGCTAAGGCTCCGCACGCCGGAGAACGTAGTCGACGAGATAGAAGACCTTGTAAGGCTCGGCATCACCCACTTCATGTTCTCCGACGCGCTCTTTACCATCCCCCTGAGCCACGCGGAAGCCATATGCCGGGAGATACTTAGAAGGAAACTCAAGGTCGAGTGGTTCGCCTGGGCCGAGCCGAAGCTCATAACAAAGGAATTCCTCGAGCTCGCAAGGGACGCCGGGTGCGTCTACATCGCGTACTCGACCGACGCCCTTTCAAGCGGCGCGCTCAAGGTGCTCGGCAAGAACTTCACGGAAGCGGACGTCGTAAAGGTCTACAACCTCGCCAAGGAGGTCGACGGCATCAAGACCGGCTTCTGCTTCTTCGTCGGAGCGCCGGAGGAGACCGTCGCCGGGTTATTCAAGATGGTCGTCTTTTTCGTAAAGGGCAACATAGTGTTGCGCCTCAAACGCAAGGGCGGCATCGGGCTCAACTGGATAAGGATAGAGCCCGAGACAGGGGTCTACAACTACGCGGTATCGAAGGGCGTAATAAAGAAGGACGCGGACCTCCTGCCCGAAGGGGATGTGAAAGAGGCCGACCTCTTCTATGTCCACCCGCCGCTCAAGTTCCTGAGCAGGGTAGTCAAGGTACTGCTCGTCGCCATGAACTCTTCGATGAGCCTCATAAATAAATTCAGGCATGCGCATGGATAAAAAGAAAGTCCTCATAATAGGCATAGACGGGGCGACCTTCGACATTGTGGGGCCGCTCGTCAGGAAAGGCGCGCTCCCGAATATCGCGCGCCTCATGGATAGCGGAGCGCACGGCACTCTAAAGGCGACCATGCCGGTATTGAGCCCTGTGTCGTGGACATCGTTTTCGACCGGCGTCGACCCCGGCAACCACGGGATATTCGATTTTCTGGTGCGCGCCGAGGGTACTTATGACCTCACGCCCGCCGTCTCGTCGAGGCGGCTCGTGAAGCCCGTCTGGAAGGTCGCAAGCGAACTCGGGAAAAAGGCCGTTGTGCTGAACGTCCCGGCGACATTCCCGCCGGACGAGGTCAACGGTTTCATGATCTCAGGCGAGCCCACGCCTTTTCACGACGAGCGCGTGGTATCGCCTCCGGGGTTTTTCAAGGAGCTCTCGGATAAATTCGGCAAGGACTGCCTCGTGCCGCCGATGTTCAAGCACAGGAGGGTATCCGTCGAGGACCTCGTCTCGTCCGTCTCAAGGTGGACGGACGTCGCCCTGTTCGCCATGCAGAAACTCGACTGGGACCTCTTTACCGTAGTATACACGGCCTCCGATACCGTCCAGCACTTCTTCTGGAAGGACAGGGACGAGACCCACCCCGGGTTCAAAAAGGGGAACCCCAACGAAGGCGCGATAGACACGGTATTCAGGAAAATAGACGATTCCGTCGGCGAGCTCGTTAAGGCCGCCGGCGACGGCGTGGAGATAGTAATACTCTCGGACCACGGCTTCGGGCCATTGAGTGAGCTTGTCTCGCTTAACAAATGGCTTACCGAGAAGGGCTACCTCATAATCGACGAGGAGAAGAGGAAGAAGACCGGCGGCGTCGGGACTTTTGCGAGGGTGATCTTATCCAAGCTCGGCGTCATAAGGGAACTGCCGCCGCCCCTGACGCTCGTAGGCGTCGACTGGTCGAAGACGCGCGTATACTTCCTCGGCGTATCGGACGCCGTATATGTGAACCTCAAGGGGAGAGAGCCCCAGGGCATAGTGAATGCAGGAAAAGAATACGATACCCTTGTCGACGAGGTCGCGCGCGAGCTCTTGAACATGCGGACGCCCGAGGGGCACAAACCGATCGAGGCGGTCTTCAAGGGGAGGGATCTATACCCGAATAACCCTGCCGCGCCCGACGTCTTTATAAAATGGGCCAGGGGGTTCGGCCTCCTTAAAGAGGGCGCGCCGACGGGCAAGTTCATACAGAGGCTAAGGAAGTGGAACGTAAATAACTGGTCCGGCACTCACGAGGAAGACGGCGTTCTTGTGATGTCCGGGCCATCGGTGAAAAAGTCCTCGTCCAAAGAAGCTCACATTATCGACGTCGCTCCGACGGTCTACCACCTCCTCGGCATCGAGGTCCCGAAAAAACTCGACGGCAGGGTGTTAAAAGAGTGCCTTAGCGACGAGTCGTTGAAACGCCTCGCCTACGCCGACACCGAATCGAGGCAGGACTCTTCCGGAGGGCAGACCTCCGAAGAGGACGCCAAACTCGTCGCCGAGCGCCTTAAAAGCCTCGGCTACCTTGAGTGATGAGAGAGTCCGGACTGACATTCAACTATTCGAACAGCCGGGGCCTGCTCGCGGTCTTCATCGGCGCCGCGGCGCTCCTTGGCCTTGCCATCCTTTTAATGCCTATATACGCGCCCTTCGTCCTGCTCGGGATAGCGTTCCTCATATTCTTCCTCGTCGAAAAACCCGAGACCGGCCTCCTCCTCGTGGTTTTTACCGCTCCCCTCATGAACGTCATGGTCGGCGTCGGCAGGCACCCGGGTGTCGAGTACGTCTATGACAAGCACAACTTCCTAATAATAGATTTTTTCGTGGCGATTGCGCTGATCGGCGTATTCATAGGCAGGGCGCTAAAAAAAGTCGAGCCGATACGGAGGAGCGGCACTGACCTCCCGTCCATCTTCCTCCTCTTCTACGCGACGGTTACGCTCCTCTGGGCGCACGACTGGAAGGGCGGGACGTTCATCCTCATCCAGCTCTATTCGTGCGTCTCCATATTCTACCTCCCTCAGATACTCCTTAAGAACGGGCGTCTCATAAGGCCAGTCCTTTTTATGTGGCTCGTCATGGGCTTCCTCGCGGCGTGCTTCGCGCTAGTTACGCTCTACGTCGAGTTCACGGAGATAGACCTCTACATCAAGAAGTTCTTTCTGGAGAAGACCGTGGTCTTCTTCCACGTTATAGTCCTTGAGAACATAAAGCAAAGGGTAGCCGGGATCGCGGACCCGAACAGGACCGCGTACATGCTGAACACCGCGCTAATGGTGGGAATAGCCTTATTGCTCACGGTGAAGGGCTGGAAGGCGAAACTACTCGTCGCTCTCCCGGTCCTCTTCATATTCTACGAGGACGTCCACACTCTATCGAAGGGCGGCATAGGCTCGTTCATGGTGACGACCATCTGCTACATCCTCATACACCCGAGGTTCAGGGGCAAGCAGATAAGGTCGTTTGCCGTACTCTTCATAGCCTTCATATCCATGCTCGCCATCATGTCGTTCATCGACCTTGGCGGAGGCCTCGGCCGGTTCGGCGAGTCCCCGGTCGAGACGAGGGGCTCGATGTCGTTCGCCCTTCGCCTTAAGTGGTGGGCCGGGGACTTCAACCAGATAATACCGTCATACGGGCTCGGCTCGGGTGTCGGCGGCATAGGGGATTACATCTGGGGCTACGCGCAGTCATCTTATTTTTCGCTCATGGCCGACCTCGGGTTCATAGGTTTCCTCTTCGCCCTGTGGCTCATGCTCGCCTACATTACCGCGATGTACTCGTTCCTTAAGAAGATCTGGGGCGACAACATCTATTTCACCACGGCCCTCGCCTTTACCGGGGCCGTGCAGATATACTTCATACATTCGATAGTGGACTTCGGCTACATTGTGAGGATACCCTGGCTCATGGCCGGGCTCTCGCTCGCCATCGCCCGGCTCGGGGCCAGGATGCTTGACGAGGGCAGGCTCGTCGCAACCGACGGAAGGCGTGGCGTGGTGGAGGCGGAATGAAGAAGATACTGCTTATCATCGGTGTCGTGGCATTAATATTCATCATGCGCGAGGCGTCGTCCCAGCCCCCGTTTGGGTCGGGGGGACAGGGAGGGCCCGGAGGCCCTGGCGGCCCGAATGGACCTGGCGGCGCGATGCTTAGCCCCCAGGATATGGAAACGGTGAAAAAAGGGATTGAGGAGAGGACGGACGCCGCGAACTTCGAGAAGAGGGCGTCGTTCGCGATGATGTGGGTACGCTCCATTGCCGCATCGGGCAAGATGGACGATGTGATGAGAATAGCCCCTCCCGGGACGATAATGAAGCTTAAGAACGATGCCGGGCGGGACCCGGCCGCGGCGTATGAGGCGATGGACAGGCTGCTCGCGGACTTGAAGAAGATAGACCCGACGGTCTCGGCGCAGGCCTCGCCTATGCCTAACAGACAAATGCCGCCGAACGGCGCGCCGCCGCAGATGCCGCCTCCTCAACAGGGACTCCCGCCCAGGCAGGACGCCATGACGAACGGCAAGGCGCTCTCAAACATCGAGTCGATAATAGTAAACCCGACGAGCAAGGCCGAGCTCTGGACAAAGGTATATTACCCGGCCGAGAGGTCCGGCAGGCTCCCGGCCGTCATATTCATGCCCGGCGCGCTCGGTTACGGCTCGAGCCCTGTGAATGAAAAAGAAGCCCAGATAATCGCGCAGGGCGGCTTCGTCGTAGGCATCATCGACCCGGACGGCAGGGGCAAGTCCAAGGGGAGCGAGGACTGGAACGGGTTTATCCAGCAGGACGGGTTCGCGGCTTTCATCAACCATGTCGCCTCTCTCGAAATGGTCGATAAGAACAATGTCGGGGTTGTGACGCGCTCCTACGGCATAGCGCTCGGCGCGGGCGCGCTCTCAAGGCACAAGACGCCTGTAAAGTATCTCATCGATGTCGAGGGCCCGGCCGACAGGTTCTACATAACTCTCAACAACACATCATTCGTGTTGCCGCTCTTCAACAACCACACGACTGCCGACGCGAAGTGGTGGAGCGAGAGGGAGCCTGTAAGGTGGATACGGTCCCTCAAGATAAAGTATCTCAGGCTCCAGAACGAAAGGGACCACACGCAGAGCGCGAACGACCACGCCATAGACCTTGTGAACGCCGCGACTAACGCTTCGTTCGGCGGCACGGGGCAGGCCGTTTGGACGAGGGTAAACGGTTCCGAAAACGAGCCGAACAGGTCCTATTCGAATGCGAGCCCTCCGAGGTGGCTCCCGGGCAAGGGGATGGTAATGCCGGATGAGCTCTTGAAGTATATCCGGGAGATGGCGGCTTCTTAAAGCTAAAAATTGCTAATTTTTAGAGCGGCCTTAATTTTTGGATGAAGCCATGAGATTTTTAAGGACCATATGTCTTGCCGCGCTCGCATTTTTCATGCTCTCGCTCGGCCCGGTAAGTTGCTTGAGGGCCGCAGTACAGGAACCGGTATTTTTCTATATCGAGTTCCACACCGAGGCGATAGTAAAGAATGCCGAGGAGTATGCGATAGAAACCGAGCTGTTAACGCGCCTCGCCTCCATCCTTGAGAGGCACAAGGCGC
Organism: Deltaproteobacteria bacterium; assembly: GCA_016182655.1. Taxonomy (GTDB): domain Bacteria; phylum Desulfobacterota; class GWC2-55-46; order GWC2-55-46; family GWC2-55-46; genus GWB2-55-19. The sequence continues at coordinate 6,052 of JACPGB010000041.1, read as the reverse complement.
GGGGCTCGTTCATGTTCCTCGACATATATCCGCGCTCCATTGAAAGGTTCGGCGGCGGGACTAACGCGATAGAGGAGCTCGAAGCGCGCGGCCACGAGATAGGCGCGCACTATCACGCGTGGGGGCCGCCTGAGATTACCGTAGGCTCGACCATAAGGGACATAAAAAAGGCCGGGGCCAAGGAGGTCGTCTCGTTCACGACGAGCTTTAATTCCGAGCCGTTTTTCGACGCCGAAAAGAGGGCCTTCAACAGGTACGATAGAATTGAGGCCCTTGAGCAAATGACCGTTGACATGTACGGGAGCGGCATAACGAGCTCCTTCAGGTGGTGCGTAAAATCGAGCGTACCCGTAAGGGTCGCCAGAGACTCGTGGGCCGTCGCCGACCCGCTCTCTTGCAGGGGCGACGTTATCAGGGAAGACCCGAAGGGCATACTCGCCGTCGGCCACTACGACGGCTCGGGGTATCTCTTCAAGGAGGACGACGGCGGGTTTGACGACGCGCTCTCCAAGCTCAACTTTTTTTTGAGGCGTCCGAGGCGCGGGCCAATAAACTACTTCCCCGTTGCGATACACGATTATTACTTCCTTAACCCTTCGGGCTCTACAGCAGTCAACAGGGTAGGGAGGATAAACGAAGAACGCCTCAGAAAATTTGACGAGTTTCTATCGCGCATCGACAGGCTCGTCTCGGATGGCGCGCTGAATTATACGACGAGAAAAGATTTAACGAAGGCATACGAGTACCTTGAAAGCGGCATGGGAGAGGGCGCAAACCACGGGGCTTCCGCGGACTCAAAGGCGCTCAAGGTCTTCTATGTAGTGCACATACACTCGAACGGACAGACCGACCCGGAGTTCAAGATTGGCACGAGGGAGGACTTCGAGGGGACGGTAAAGGCGGTAGAGAGGATAGCCGCGACCCTTGAATCACACGGGGCGCGCGGCGTCTTTCATCCGCTCCAGGGGTTCGCGGACTCCGCCCTCAAGTACCAGGGGCGGGACAACATACTTACTGACCTTGAAAGAAGGGGCCACGAGGTCGGCTCGCATGTCCACACCGACATGTTCGACCAGTGGCGGAAGACTCGGGATTCCATTTTGAGGGCCGGCGTCTCCGAGGTCGTATCCATTTCCGGGACAAAGAGGCTCACAACACCTCTTAGGGACGCATTCTCGAACGCGGCCCGTACCGGCTACAGGGTCATAACAGGCAACAACTCGCCGCTCGACCCCGCGCCCATAGAGGGGATGCGCGGGAGAGACGACTGGGGGCTCGGAGGCAACAGGAGATACAGGGACAAGGGCGCGCTCATCCACCCGTGGCGGCCCGACTACGAAGGCGGCAGGTTCGCCGAGCACAGGGCGGCCGGTCAGCTCCTCTATCTCGACCATGTGCCGCCGAACCTCTGGTACTCGTCCACGACCATCGGCACAGGAGACTTCGAGAGGTTAAGGCCGTATCTCGACGCCGCTGTAAAGGACGCGGAGGACGGGAAGCCTGCTTCATGGGGCTTCGTAACGCACGAGGTCGAGTACCAGGGTAGAACCCGGTTCAGCCCGAGTAACCCTGTAGACGAAGATGCGATAAGGGGGCTGGACAACTTTCTCTCCGTGGTCGACGGATACGGCGCCAGGGTCAGGTGGTCTACGGCAAAGGAAATATACAAGGAGTTTGAGGCATGGGAAAGGCGGTAAAGGGGGCTGTAGCAGGCAAGGTCGAGGGCATGGACCTGCCGAAGTTCCCAAAGGGCAGTTACTTCCACAAGGCAAGGACTACGCTTGAGATATACAACGACCTTGTCACCTCGGCGATAAGCAAAAAGACGGTGCTCCTGGACGCCGGGTGCGGCAAAAAGTCGCTCATGGCCGGGTTCAAGAAAAAGGTCGCGAGACAGGTCGGCATGGACATCTCCCTCGACGCGATACATGAGAACAACGCGTTCAACGTATTCGCCGTAGGTGACGCGCACAAGCTCCCGTTCGCCGACGACTCATTCGACGTCGTCGTCTCGCAGTGGATGATAGAGCACATAAAGGACCCGAACGAGGTCATGAAGGAGTTCCACAGGGTCTTAAAGAAGGGCGGACACCTGATCGTCGCCACGAACAGCCTCTATCACCCGATGATGTTACTCAGCGCCATACTCCCCATGAAGCTCCGCGACGACTTGAAGGACAGGATCTTCCCTTCGTACATAGAGGAGGACACCTTTCCGACCTACTACAAGTTCAACGCGCTCGGCTCCATCCACAAGATGCTCTCGTCCATCGGGTTTGAAAAAAAGTACGCCGCGTACACGGGCGCGCCTTTTTTCATGTTCAGCAAGCTCCTCTTCAAGGTCTCGGAGGTCTACGAGAGGGTGACGGACATCTCACCCTTGCGCTGCATGAAGATGCATGTGGTTGTCCACTACGTCAAAAGTTGATAAAATAAAGTGACCCGGGCCCGGGAACCGGATAAAGCCGCCGCTTCATCGTGAAAACTGTCAGGCGCTTTTAAAGCCATATCAAAGGGAATTTGCCTTTATGAAGATAACTCTTATATCCCCATACCCCGACATCACCGCCTTCGGGATACGCACCATGTCCGCGTATCTCAAGGAGCACGGTATTTCGACGCAGTTGATATTCCTCCCTGACCCGTGCGGCGAGAACCTCGTGGAGGGCGTCAAGAGATACGACGACAAGGTCCTCGATGAGCTCATACCGCTCCTCAAGGACACCGACCTCGTCGGCATAACGCTCATGACGAACTTCTACGAGAGCGCGGTTGAGATAACGGAGAAGATAAAGTCGAGGCTTGAAATCCCTGTCATCTGGGGCGGCATACACCCGACGATCAGGGCCGAGGAGTCCTTGAAGCACGCGGACATGGTCTGCGTAGGGGACGGCGAGGACGCATTACTCGAGCTCGCTCAAAAAATAGCAAAGGGCGAGCCTTATTCAAATGTAAAAAACATCTGGGTAAAGGAGAACGGGAAGACGATCAGGAACCCGGTCCGGAACCTCCAGCACAACCTCGACGCCTACCCCCGCCCCGACTACGACCCGAATACGTCGCACTTGCTGTTCGAGGGTAGTATCCGGCCGCTTTCCTTCGAACTCGTAAGGAAGTTCCTGGAGAACGGCCCCGGCATGCACAAGTTCAGGCTCATCGGCTACCAGACGATGACCGGCAGGGGCTGCCCCCACAAGTGCACCTACTGCATCAACGACACCGTGAAGACGATGTACAATAACGATAATTATCTACGCTGGCGCTCGACGGCCCATGTGATAGACGAGCTCGAGTGGGTCAAAAAGAACATGCCCTTCACCGGGTTCGTCTGGATCTCCGACGACGCCTTCTTCGCCAGGAACAAAAAGAGCATCGAGGAGTTCTGCGTCGAGTACAAGAAGAGGGTGGGGTTGCCGTTTACCTGTCTCGCCTCTCCCATGACGATATCGGAGGAGAAGCTCGACCTCCTGGTGGACGCAGGCCTCATGTTCCTCCAGATGGGTGTGGAGAGCGGTAGCGCGCACGTCCAGGAGCTCTTCAACAGGAAGCAGATGGACAACGCGCGCCTCATGAAGGCCTTCAACATTATAAATAAGTACAAGGACAGGATGTACCCGCCGGTCTACGATTTCATACTCGATGTCCCGTACGAGACAGAGGCAGACACGATAGAGAGCTTGAAACTTATAGCCGATATACCCAAGCCCTTTACGCTCCAGCCCTTCTCGCTCGTCTTATATCCCGGCACCAAGCTCTACGAGATGGCCAAGGCAGACGGAAAGATACGGGACGAGAAGAAGGAGATATACGAGAAGAGCTACCTCATGAGGGACCCGAGCTACCTTAACCTCCTCATCACGCTCTCGCAGGGCGGCAGGTTCCCGAGCCCGGTGTTGAAGTTCCTCGTAAGCTCCCCGACGGTGGAGGTGCTGAACAGCAAGCCGTTCAGGCCCGTATTCAAGGTTATATATACGGGGTTGAAGTCCACGCGCCGGTTCGTAAAGAGGCTCACCGGAAAGGCGGCATGAGGGTACTTCTCATCCAATCCTTTCTCGGCGGCAAGGAGCCCTTGGTCTATCCTTTGGGGCTTGCGTGCCTCAAGGCCCAGTTGAAGGGCCATGATGTCCGCGCATTCGACATGAATGTTGCCGACGACCCATTCAACGGCCTTAAAAAAGAGATCGAGTCGTTCAGGCCAGAGGCCGTCGGCATCTCCCTTCGGAACATAGACTCCACGAACAAGAGGGAGGTCGTCTTTTATTATGCGTACCTCAAGAAGACGATCGACCTCATAAAGCCCCTTACCGACGCGAAGCTCATCATCGGCGGCTCGGGTTTCTCGATGTACGCAAAAGAGATAATGGCAGACGAGCCGAGGCTCGACTACGGCGTCTTCCTCGAAGGCGAGTTCATATTCCCGAAGCTCCTCGAAAACCTCGACACCCCCGAAAAGGTGAACGGCGTATTCTACAGGAAGAACGGCAGGGTCGCGTTCAGCGGCGGCGGCGGGCAAGTTGACCTGAACGCCGTCTCGATCCCGGCGCGGGACTTCACTCCGATGGAGAAGTACAGGGAAGTCCCGGAGGCCATAGGCATAGAGACCAAGCGCGGGTGCGCGCTCAAATGCATCTACTGCATCTACGGCTTTTTGAACGGCAGCAAGTACAGGCTCCGCGATCCGAAGATGATAGTCGACGAAGTCGAAGCCCTTGTCAGCAGGCACGGCGCGAAGAGGTTCACCTTCGTCGATTCCGTCTTCAACATCCCCATAAAGCACGCGGAGGCGATATGCCGGGAGATGATAGACCGCAAGGTCAAGGCCGAGTGGTCGGCGTGGTTCAGCGAAAGGGAGATAACGCCCGAATTCATCGACCTCGCCGTAAAGGCCGGGTGCAAAAAGGTGATCCTCTCGCCCGACGGTTTTTCAGACGCTGTATTGAAGGCCTTGCAGAAGAACCTGACCAAGAGGGACATCACCGGCGCATTCAAGGTATTGAGCTCGAAGGAAGGTTATGAGGTCTCCTACAACTTCTTCAAGAACCCTCCGGGGCAAACGCTCGGCGCGTTCGTCTCTCTCGCCGTCTTCTGCTTTAGGGCGCGCCTCAAGATGGGAAGGAGAGTCCACTTCGAGTTCAACTCCATGCGCGTTGAGCCCCACACGAAGCTCTTCGAGATAGCTCTCAAGGACGGTTTCGTGACAAAGGACGACAACCTCCTTCACCCCAAGTACTACACCAACCCCGGGACGAAGTATATAGAGGACGCCTTCAACTTCGCGCTCAAACTCAAGGGCAAATAGCTTACCGATGGTAGTCAAAGAGAGCCCTTTAAGGGACATCCTCAGGCTCATGGTCTGGTACCCGCTCCGGTGGTTAGTCGAGGCGGTGCCGGTGGCAACAGGCGTCAAGACCTTGAGGACGATGGGCGACCTGCACTACGCATTCTCAAAAGGCAAGAAGGCGCTCCTGAATGAAAATCTCAAGCGCGTCGATCCGTCGATCACGGATGACAAGGCGGAGGCCGCGGTAAAAGAGTATTTCAGGAACCACTATATCGACAGGCTCCTCATCTTCATCTTCCCGAAGTTCGGAAAAAAAGAAATAGAGAGACTCGTAAGGATCGAGGGGATTGAGAACCTTAAGGACGCTCTCAAGAAAGGCAGGGGCGCGATACTCGTCCACGGCCACTTCGGGCCGGTCCACCTGCCGCTTGTCTCGCTTGCCCGGCTCGGCTACGGGATGAAGCAGATAGGCTTGCCGTCTGACGAAGGTCTTAGCTGGATAGGCAGGAACGTCGCCTTCAGGCTTCGTCTCAAGTACGAAGCGATGATGCCTGCCGAAGTCATAATGGCCGACGGGTTCTTAAGGGGCGCGTTCAAGTGGCTCGCCGGGAACGGCGTCATCATGATAACCGGCGACGGGTCAGGGACCGAGAGGAAGGTCGGGAGGTTTTCCCGGTTCAGGCTCTGCGGACAGGCCGTCGAGTTCCCCTTGGGCCCCGCGCTCCTTTCGGAGAAGACCGGCGCAGAGCTCATCCCCATGTTCATAACGCC
>JACPGB010000040.1 GCA_016182655.1 Deltaproteobacteria bacterium | reverse complement strand
GACGCGCTCATCTATGGATTCATAGAGCCCGAAGTGAAAGTGGGTAGCGGGCTCGACGACGGTTACGCCCTCGGCGCGGGCGCATCCGTCGGGGTGCTCGCGCCTGTCTCAAAGAACTGGAAGGCGAGGGTGCAGGCAAAGGCAACGGCCTTCGGCCCCGGCGACGAGCATACAATCGTCTCCGCCGAATTGGATCAGCTGTTTACGATGGACGCCAATAACGCGCTCAGGCTGGATATCAAGCGGGAGAGGTTCGACGGGTTTTATTCGAATGATTTGAATATGAGCTGGAATTGGTATTTTTAGCTTTCATTGCGAGCGCTGCGAAAACCCAATACTGTCATTCCCGCGTGCTTGAAGCGGGAATCCAGTGTCTTTATAAACGAGGCTTCAGCATCTTTTTGGGCGCTGTGGTTGTACGAATTACAGGGTTCAGGTTGCAAACCTGAACCCGCCGTAGTTGGAATTGGTACTTCTGAGAATGTGCACTTTCTGTCATTGCGAGCATAGCGAAGCAATCTCATCTTTTGGCATAGAATTGCCTGGAGATTGCTTCGTCGCTCAAAGATGCTCCTCGCAATGACAAAAAATCAGAAACTTTCATAATGTATTTTTTTAAGGTCCAACGCGCTCTCCTTATGCGGCGCGAGCTCCCGCTTGGCGTATCCGACAGGCATCATGCACTGTACGCGGAGGTTCTCAGGGATTGCGAGGAGTTTTTTTACATAAGGCTCTGCCGAGCCCGGAGGGTCTCCGGCGTCCGCGACCTGGACGAAACAGCTTGCGAGCCCCTGATTTACTGCCTCAAGGTGTATGTGCTCGGCACAAATGGAAGAGTCCTCCTTGAACCGCCTGCCTGTTTTCGGGTCGTAGCAGACGACGATTACGAGAGGCGCGTCCTTGACGAACGCGGAATGCGCCGTAGCCTTCGAGAGCGCCTTTTTCCTCTCCGCGTCCTTTACTATCACGAACTCCCACGCCTTCGTCCCCCACGAGGTCGGCGCGAACGACGCCGAGAGGAGTATCTCTTTTAATTTCTCCTCAGGCACTTCCTTTTTTAGAAACGCCCGGACAGAGCGTCTTTTCCTTATCGCGTCGATCATGGTCCGCCTATTTAAGGAGGGATTCGAAGAGCTTTATGCTCTCATCCGACATCCAGTCGGTATTCGTCATCATGACGACGTCGATTATGCCGTTTTTGTCAATGACGAACGCCTCCGGCGCTTTCAGCACATTGTACGCCTCTGATACGAAGCCCTGGTCGTCACGGAGGTTCGTGAAGGTTATGCCGCTTTTAGACAGGAACTCCCGGACATCCTCGATCGGCGCGCTGTGCATGGTGTCCGCGCCTACGGCTACGACTTTTATGCCGCGGTCTTTGTATTTCCTGTAGAGAGATTCGAGCGACTTCATCTCGTCCTTGCACTCCGAGCACTTCATTCGCCAGAAGTAGAGGACCACGACCTTGCCTTTTTCCTCAGAAAGCCTGAATGGCTTCTCGTCCATGTCCTTGTAGAGGAAGTCGACTGAGGGGGAGCCCGGTTTGAGGTCCTGCCTGTAGGGTGAAGCCTTTTCGTCCTTGCCTTTATTGCACCCGGCGAAGACAAAGACGAGTAATATCATCACAAGTATTTTTTTCATTTTGCCTCCTTGAAAAATATAGCAAAAGGGGAGGGGAAAAGGAAGGGGGGACTGCGAAGGCTTATTTCTTTTGATTATTTTTTGCGTGGTCAGGCTTGAATCGTAACTAATTGTCATTGCGAGGAGCGTTTCTGCGACGAAGCAATCTCAAGGCCTGCTTATTTTAAAAGATGAGATTGCTTCGCTTCGCTCGCAATGACAACTGGGTGGAAAAAGCCCTTTTGCGCGCTCCGCGCACTCTTGGCGATGGCTCCGAGCGCTTTCATCCTCCCCCGCCCGCTCGCGTAGCCCCTGCGCGCTTATCTCCCGGTTGTTTGCGCGCCGAGCGCAAGCGTCTAATCTCCTCGGCGCGCTCGCCTCTTCCTCCCTTAGGCGCTCTCCGCCATGCGCCCGTGTGTTTGTAAAGACAGAACAAAACAAAATTCTTTATTGTTTTTCAAAACTCCCCAGGCATAGGGTGAAGCGACCTTAAGGGAGGAAGTGAGGAGCGAGCCGAGGAAGTAAAAAGGCGCGACAGCGCCCTAAGAGGCGAGCGAATGGGAGGGGGAGGGCGACGGGAGCGAATCCCTATGCCGAAAAAAGCCCGGCAGGGCGCAAAGGGCATTCTGCAAAGCGCATTACAATAAAGCAAAATTCTGTTTCGATCATTAATAGACCAGGCGTCAGCCCTATTTACTCCCCCCTTTCCAATTGAAAAATGCTATGCTAATGTGATAAAAAATCCCATTGGCAAATAACTACCGCAAAGGATATTCCAGTCTATATGGCCGAGAGATACGAGCACAGACCCATCGAAGAACGCTGGCAGGCGGCGTGGGAGGCAGACCGCGCCTTTTCGACCTCCGAGGACCGCTCAAAAGAGAAGTTCTATGTCCTCGAGATGTTCCCGTACCCTTCGGGGAAGATCCACATGGGCCATGTCAGGAACTATTCCATTGGGGATGTGCTTGCGCGTTTTCTCATGATGAGGGGCAAGAATGTCCTTCATCCTATGGGGTGGGATTCCTTCGGCCTCCCGGCCGAGAACGCGGCCATCCAGCACGGCACCCACCCGGCCAAGTGGACTTATTCGAATATCGACAACATGCGCACCCAATTGAAGCGCATGGGTTTCAGCTATGATTGGTCGAGAGAGGTAGCCACCTGCACGCCCGAGTATTACAGATGGAACCAGTGGATATTCCTTAAGCTCTATGAAAAGGGGCTTGCGTACAAGAAGCGGTCGACCGTCAACTGGTGCCCGGGGTGCGCGACCGTCCTTGCCAACGAGCAGGTCGAGGACGGCCTTTGCTGGCGGTGCGATTCGACCGTCGAGATGAAGGACCTGGAGCAGTGGTTTTTGAAGATTACCCATTACGCCGAGGAGCTCCTCGACCATACCTACAAGCTTCCGGGCTGGCCAGAGCGCGTCCTTGTGATGCAGAGGAACTGGATAGGCAAATCCGTCGGCGCTGAAGTGGACTTTAAGATCGACGGCAGGGATGAGTCTATAAAGATATTCACGACGCGGCCCGACACGCTCTACGGCGTGACATTCATGTCCATTGCCGCAGGCCACCCGGCTATAGGGCGCATAACAACGGACGAGAGAAAGGCCGAGGTCGATTCTTTCGTCAAGGGCGTAAAGGCCGAAGGCAAGCCCAGGGACATGGAAGAAGTAAAGAAAGAGGGCGTATTCACAGGCGCGTACTGCGTAAACCCGCTTACCGGGGACAAGGTGCCGGTATATGTAGCCAACTTCGTCCTCATGGAGTACGGCACCGGCGCGGTAATGGCTGTCCCCGCGCACGACCAGAGGGACTTCGAGTTCGCCAGGGTATACGGGCTCCCGGTAAAGGTCGTCATAAACCCGCCGGGGAAGACGCTTGAGGCCGCGACGATGACCGAGGCCTTTGTCGATGACGGGGTGATGGTCGCTTCCGGCCCGTTCGACTCCACGCCCAATACCGGCGCGATGGAAGGCATCATAGACCTCATCGAGGAAAAGAAGGCTGGCAAGCGCTCGATAAACTACAAGCTCAGGGATTGGGGAATCTCAAGGCAGAGGTACTGGGGTTGCCCCATCCCGGTCATCTATTGCGAAAAGTGCGGGACTGTCCCCGTGCCTTACGAGCAACTCCCGGTGATACTCCCCGAGGATGTGAAGCTCACGGGCAAGGGGTTCTCCCCGCTCGATGTGCCGTCTTTTACGGAAGTGAAGTGCCCGAAGTGTGTTGGCCCCGCGCGGAGAGAAACCGACACCATGGACACATTCGTTGACTCTTCGTGGTATTTCCTCCGGTACATTTCTCCCAAGGTGACTGACCTGCCTTTCAAGAAGGACGAGGCAGGGTACTGGATGCCGGTGGACCAATACATAGGAGGCATAGAGCACGCGGTATTGCACCTCCTCTACGCGCGGTTCTTCACAAAGGCGCTCCGGGACTTAGGGCTCCACAAGGCCGATGAGCCCTTTACGAACCTTCTTACGCAGGGCATGGTCTGCAAGGAGATACTAAAATGCTCTGAACACGGATACATCTATCCCGAGGAATCGAAGGACGGCAAGTGCGTCCATTGCGGAAAAGGTGTCGAAGTCGGCGCGGTCGAGAAGATGTCGAAGTCGAAAAAGAACGTAATCGACCCGGACAGAATAATAGAGAGGTACGGCGCCGACACGACGCGCCTCTTCTCCCTATTTGCCGCGCCTCCTGAAAAGGACCTCGACTGGAGCGAGGATGGGGTCGAGGGCGCGTACAGGTTCCTTGGCAGGGTATGGAGGCTTGTAGTCGAGAACGAGGAAGCGCTCGTTGGTGTCGAGCCTTTGAAAATCGGCGCGGAAGGGACGGCAAAGGAGGTCCACTCCGCGACGCACAGGACCATAGACAGGGTCACGCGCGATATCGAGGAGCGGTTCCATTTCAACACCGCCATAAGCGCCGTCATGGAGCTTGTGAACCTATTGTATCAATTCAGGCCATCGCTCGATGGCAAGGCGAAAGATTCGGCGGAGGCGCGCTCCTTCAAGGAGGCGGTCGAATCCGTAGTACTCTTGATCGCCCCGTTCGCGCCGCACATCTCTGAAGAGCTATGGTCGAAGCTCGGCTACACTACGCCGGTCTACAGGACTCCGTGGCCTTCTGTCGACGAGGCCGCCCTCGTCATGGCGGAGGTGACGGTTGTCATACAGATAAACGGCAAGGTGAGGTCGAAGGTGAATGTCCCGGTTGACTCGACCGAGGCTATGGTGCGCGAGACGGTAATGAAGGACGAGAAGGCAGTGGGGTGGATAACCGGCAAAGAGATAAAGAAGTTCGTCTATGTGCCTAACAAGATAGTGAACATAGTGGTGGCGTGACTTTGAAGAAGACCTTACTCTTAATTTTATTCCTTACGCTCGCCGGGTGCGGCTATCACATAGCCGGCAAGGGCGGGAAGATGCCCGGCGATCTCTCCTCGCTCAATATCCCCATCTTCGCCAACGCAACCCATAAGACCAACATAGAGGCGATACTTACGAACGCCTTTGTCGAGGAGATGGTCACGACCGTAAAGGTCGGACGCGAAGGCGAGGGGACGATGCAGGGGGTCATAAGGTCGTATAACCTGACGGCGGTCTCCTATTCGAAGAGCGACGTTAACCAGGAGTACAGGCTGACCGTCGTCCTCTCGGTCACGCTTATTAAAAACGGGACGGTTATCTGGAAGGACGACAATATCTCCGACTACGAGGACTTCGCGGTGAACACCTCGAATGTTACGGTCACGAAGGAGGCCGAAGAGGCGGCGCTCAGAAAGCTCGCGAAGGACACGGCGAGGATAGTGAAGGAGAGGTTGCTGGAGAATTTTTGAAGGCAGACCCCCTCCTTACCAAGGAGGGGCAAGCGCGGCTTTCCAGCCGCGTTATAGCGGGGCTCGTTAGTACCGCCTATCGAGACAATTATTATATAATCCCCCTCAGTCCCCCTTTAGAAAAGGGGGAAGGTTTTTGATCCCCCTCCTTACCAAGGAGGGGCAAGGGGAGGTCGTCTTATTTTAAACCACCCCTCCCAACCTCCCCTTGTTAAGGGGAGGAGAGAATCTCAAAATCCCCCTCTTTTCTAAAGAGGGGTGAGGGAAGATTACTTAACAACTCCCCTCCCTTGACGGGAGGGGATGAAGGGGAGGGTGAATCCTTTCTCCTTAAAAAAACAAATGACACTCAAACCCATCTACTACATATACGGTAGCGACGACTACCTGATCGATGAGACGCTCTCCGCGATAAAGGACGAGGTATTGAAGGGCCCGTTCGCATCCATGAACTACCACTCGTTCGACGCAAAGGCCGACCCGTCCGACATCGTCGCCGCGGCCTCGACCATGCCCGCCTTTGCGGAATGGCGTCTCGTCGTCGTAAAGGGCGCGGAGAACTTCAAGGACAAGCATACCGAAACTCTAATCCCGTACATCAAAAGGCCGTCCCCTTCGACCTGCCTCGTATTCGTCTCAATGGATGCTAAGCTCAACAGGACGTCGGCCTTTGCCAAGGCCCTTATCGAAGGCGGGTATCTGAAGGCCTGCGAGAGGCCCTCCGACGAAGAGCTATTCGCGTGGGTGCGGAAAAATGTCAAAAAAGAGGGAAAGACGATATCCGACGGCGCGGTAAGGAAGCTCGTCGAGATCGGCGGCGGCAAGCTCCGGGACATACACGCGGAGCTTCAAAAGATAGTCTTGTATGCGTGGGAAAAGCCGGCGATCGAGGAGAAGGATGTCGAGGACGCGGGGCTGGATTGCCGCGAGGAGTCGATATTCGGCCTATCCGACGCCATAGGCGCGAAGGATTTAAAAAAGGCGCTATACATCTACGAAAAGATCTCGGACGAAGAGCCGTTAAAGGTCCTCGGGTCGATAGCAAGGCAGATAAGGACGCTCCTTAAGATAAAGGCGCTTCTCAAAAAGGGCACTCCTCCGGATAAGCTCCCGTCGCTTCTCGGCCTCTTCCCCAAGTACGCCGACGGGTACTTAAGAAGGTCGAGGAAGTTCTCTGAAAGGGAGCTTAAGATAGCGATAGAAAAACTCCTCAAGGCCGACTCTGACCTCAAATCGAACCGCGTGCCCGAGCCGGTGATTTTGCCGAGGCTGATTATGGAGTTGTGCGGGTAGGGGAAGATTGTCCAATATGGAGATTTATGCCTGTAATATGCAGATTTTTTGGTATTATAATAGCGATATACTATAATGATCATAACCCTCCGCATTTTCACGCCAGGTACGGAGAGGACAGCGTCATTATACGGATAGAGGATTTTGCCGTACTCGAAGGCTATCTGCCGCCGAGGGCTTTGGGTCTTGTTATGGAGTGGGCGGATATACACAGGGACGATCTGAGAAATGACTGGGCCCTTGCCTCCGAAAATATGCCTTTATTGCAGATAGAGCCACTGAAGTAAGCGGTAATTGTAAGGAGATAAACTATGCGCTATGAAATCATAGACATCGTGCATGTTCAGGAATATAGACTTGAAATCTTTTTCAAAGACGGGAAAAACGGGGTTGTGGACTTGAGGGGCTTAATTAAAAGAGGGGGCATCTTCAGCCGCTTAGCCGACCTCGACCTTTTCAAGCAGTTTTATATTGATAAGGAGCTTGGCGTCTTGTGCTGGCCTGGCGGCCTGGACATCGCGCCCGAGACTCTGTATCACGAAGCCACGCGCGAGCCCCTGCCGGAGTGGATGATGTCAGGCGAAAGCGGGAAAAAGGCCGGATAACGGAGGAAGTCATTATTCGAAGCAATTTCAAATCTCAATCCAAATAAAAAACCTCCCGCGCACGCTCGGTGCGGGGAGGTTTGTGGGTAGTAGCTATGTAGTAGGCCTTAAGACGACTACTTCGCCTTTATCGAGCTTACGGCCTTTGTGAGCCTTGCGACCTTCCGGGACGCGTTGTTCCTGTGAAGGACCTTCTTCGATACCGCGCTGTCCAGCGTGGATACTGCGTCCTTAAGGGACTTTGCCGCCTCTTCGGCGTTCCCGGCGGTTACGGCGTCGGTGACCTTCTTAACGGCGGTCCTAAGGTTGGACTTCGTGGAGACGTTACGAAGCCTCCGCTTTTCGCTCTGCAGGTGTCTTTTTATGGCTGACTGATGGTTTGCCAACTTCTTCCTCCGTGTTGTTTAAAAATTGTTATTTTTCCTGATCTCTGCGTCGGGTCGGAAATAAAAGTGCTCACATATTTAACACATATGCTCCGTTTTTTATTTCCGCCCTTCCTTGACCTCAGAAAAAATTCCTAATTTTTAGAATTAGCCTAAGTTTATATCAGTGATTCCGGTGTCCGGATCAAACTCTCAAAACAAACCGCTTGCAACGCCATCCGCCCCCAGGCCCAACTTTCCTCTACCTTTTGAAAATCAAATTTGTTAATCTCTTTTGTTAAAGGCCCGGGTAAGGGGGTGCATGGGCAGGGGCCTTTAAAATAAAAAAAGATAATATGCCTTTTTAGCGTCTTTGTCAAGGCTTTTTGGACCATAAATGACCCAATCCCACGAGAGAAAGATAACCGGGGCCGCGTCCATCGTCGGCGGGGCGACCGTATTGAGCCGTATACTCGGCTACATAAGGGACGCGGCCGTGGCCTACGTCTTCGGGGCCGGGATGTACGCCGACGCCTTTTTCATGGCATTCAGGATATCGAACCTCCTCCGGAGGCTCGTCGGCGAGGGCGCGCTTACTTCCACCTTCATCCCCATATTCACCGAGGAGATGGGGGAGAGGTCGAAGGAGGCCACGCGCGACCTCGTCTCAAGCGTATTCACCATATTCGCCATAATCCTCGTTGTGTTGACCCTCCTTGGGGTCATCTTTTCGCGCGAAATAGTCCTCCTCATGTCTCCGGGCTTCGCAACCGACGCGCTAAAGTTCTCGCTGACCGTGGACTTAACGCGCCTCATGTTCCCGTACATGATATTCATCGGGCTCATGGCAATCGCGATGGGGGTATTGAACTCCTACAGGCACTTTGCGGCCCCGGCCATCGCCCCGGTCTTTTTCAATATCGCGATAATACTTTGCATATTCGCGGTAGTGCCGTTTCTCGAAACACCAATATACGCGGTCGCCATAGGCGTGCTTTTAGGAGGCTTCCTCCAGTTATTCATCCAGATCCCGTACCTCAAGAAGTTCGGGATGGTCCCGAAGCCCCGCTTCCACTTCAGGGACGAGGCGATAAAGAAGATATTCATACTCATGGGCCCGGCGGCCTTCGGCATGGGGGTCTACCAGCTCAATAACTTCGTCATTCTCTGGTTCTCATCCCACCTGGCCGAAGGGAGCGTCTCTTATCTTTACTACGCCGGAAGGCTGATGGAATTGCCGCTCGGGGTCTTTGGCGTGGCGGTCTCCACGGCGGCCCTGCCGAGCTTATCCGAGCATGTGGCCAAGAAGGACTGGGAGGGGTTCAGGTCGTCGCTATCGTTTGCGCTCCGTATAGTCAACTTCGTCACCATCCCGGCGACCGTCGGGCTTTTTGTCTTGAGCTACCCGATAACAGAGGTCCTCTTCATGCGAGGGGAGTTCGGCGCGGAGGCCTCCGCCGGCACGGCAGTAGCGCTATATTACTATGCCTTGGGGCTCGTGCCTGTATCGACTTCAAGGATACTCACCTCGGTCTTCTATTCGGTCAAGGACACGGCCACGCCGGTCTGGATCGCCTTCTTCGCCTTTCTCGCAAACGCCGTCTTCTGCTTCATCCTCGTTGGCCCTATGGGGCACGCGGGGCTTGCGCTCGCGACTTCTCTTTCTTCTGCCGTCAACATGGTCGCTCTGCTCCTTGTGCTCAAGAAGAGGTTCGGGAGGTTCGGCGGCCGGATGATATTCACTTCTGCGTTGAAGTCCTCTGCGGCATCTCTCATCATGGGCGGGGCTATATACCTCATCATCTTTAAAATCGGCTTCGAGACGATGAGTGTAGTGATGAAGGCAGTCCTTCTCTCGTTCTGTCTGGGGATAGGTCTTGCGGTGTACATCGGCGCGTCGAGAGTGCTATCTACACCCGAAATGGCGTTTTTAAAGGGGATTTTAAGGAAACGGCGATAAAAAGCGGCCCAAATGAAAAGACCCTGCAAATGGCGGAAGTGGTTGTTTTTGAAGGGAAAACAGCTGATTAAAAATTAGGCAACCTGCGGAATAGCCATACTATACTGTCCAAGCGAATTTTGCATCCGGGTAGTTGTCAACAAGTTATCCACAGAAATTGGGGACATCTCTACAAGGCCCCGTTTGGCTTCACTTTTTTTCCAGAGCCTTCGCCTCCTGCCAGAGGCGCTCCATCTCGTCGAGGCCTACGGCAGAAAGGTCGAGCCCCTTTCCGGTTATATCGGTCTCGATATGATGGAAGCGGCTTATGAATTTGCCGATCGTCTTCCTTAGAGCGTCCTCGGGGTTGACCTCCATGAACCTGCTGACATTAACTATGGTGAAAAGAAGATCGCCGAGCTCCTCTTCCATGCCCTCGGCGTTGCGCTTCCGCACCTCGGCCTTGAATTCGCCAAGTTCTTCTTCGAGCTTTACGAATACCTCTTCGACATCCTTCCAGTCGAAGCCGACCTTGGCCGCCTTCTGGCTGATTTTGTGCGCGCGTAGCAACGCCGGCATCTTCTCGGGTATGCCGGAAAGATAGCCTTCCGGCTTTGCGGCCTTCTTTTCTTCCTTTTTTATTTCAGCCCAGTGCCTCAATACCTCTTCGGATGTCTCGGCCTTTGCCTCGCCAAAGACATGGGGGTGGCGCCTGACCATCTTCTCGTGGGAAGTATCTATCACGTCGGCGAGGTCGAACTTCCCGGCCTCCTCCATTATTCGGGAAGAGAATATTATCTGGAAGAGGAGGTCGCCGAGCTCTTCCTTTATATTCACGGGGTCCTGGGAGTCTATGGCCGAGATGACCTCGTAGGCCTCCTCTATTATGAAGGGGACGAGGGAAGGAAGCGTCTGCTCCCTGTCCCAAGGGCATCCGCCGTCTCCCCGGAGGCGCGCCATCAGGTCTCTAAGCTTTTCGATATCCGGTCTTTTCATCGCCTCGATCCCAATAGCCTTTCGAGCTCTTCTTTGGTGTTTACGTTCTCGACCGACCTTTCGGCGTCCATGCCCTGAAAGCGTTCCTCAGTCAAGCGCTGTGTCTTTATCCTGCCAAAGAGCTCGGTTATGCGGAGGTTCCCTTCCTTTATCATCGCCTCTATCGTCTTAAGGCACCTTTTGGAGTATACGGCGTGCATGGGGTGTAGCCTTCCGCCTATGAAGGGGACTGCGGCGTCAAAGGCATCGATTGCGCTTGCGACTTTACGGACGACGGCCATGTCCAGAAAAGGCATGTCGCAGGCCGTCACAAAGACATGGTCGTGCTTCGCGTGGAATAGCGCGGTATATACCCCGCCCAAAGACCCGGCCTCCTTGATGATGTCCGAGTAGACCCTGACATCGAGCCCTTCATATAGGAGAGGGTCGTTTGCGATGATGTTTACCTCATCGAACGCGCCTTTGAGGACCCTTACTGCGCGCGCGATGATGGTCTCCCCGTCCATGGGTATCAACGCCTTGTTAGTACCCATGCGGCGGGACAGCCCGCCGGCGAGGACCGAGGCGGTCATTTTGAGTTTTTCCTGGGTTTTTTCCATAGGGGAGGGTGTCTGAGTGAAAAGGTTTTAGGAACGCCTTATCCTGATCTCGATATCTTTAGCCTTAGAACAGCCTTTGAGGGTCCTTATCATGCCGGTGACCCCGTCTCTCAATAGATTTTCGATAAAGGGCTTCATGACCACGACCTTTCCGTCGACGACGAGCGAGACCCCTTTGTCTTTATGACCCTCTATTATCTCTTTTTCTATGAACGAGGCCACCTTCTTGAAGTCATTGAGCTTGAACTGGGGCCTGCCAAAACTCTTCATGTCGAGGTCGGTCACAAAGGCGAGGAGGCGATCGTCATCAACGGATACCGGGGTCGTGGAGTGCGCCTTTCTCAACACCTCTATCTTCGGGAAGGGGCCTGTCTTGTACCCCTCGGTTATCACGCAGTCGCAGTCGTTCAGGAATAAGGATATGAGCCGCTCTGGCCGCCATTCCTCTTTCACATCCTTTATTACCGCGAATTTTTCCGGCGAGGAGAGGGCGACGACCGTAGCCCCGGCCTTTTTATGGCGGTAAGAGTCCTTTCCCTTGTGGTCGATCTCGAATGAGTGGGCGTCGTGCTTGATCGTCCCGATGTTATAGCCCCTCTTTACGAGCTCGGAGACGACCTTTATAAGGAAAGTGGTCTTTCCGCTACCGGACTTTCCGACGAACGATACGACTGGCGGGGTCATTGATACCTCTTTTTAAGATCTAGCTCTAAAAAATAACAATTTTTAGTTTTCGAGCTCTTTTATCGCCTTTTCCTCTTGCTCTACCCTGCCTTCGGCCTTGTCCGCGGCGGCCCTCGCCTTGTCCTGGGCGGTAGTGAGCGTATCCGCGTAGTTCTTGATTATCTCGGCTGACGAGGGGGCGGCTGGAACGGGCTTTTCGTCCTGCTTCTTCTTGCAGGCCTGAAGCCCGAGGAAAAACATGACAATCAATGCAAAAGCAAGGGTTTTCCGCATGAAATTAATATACTATGGAGTTGTGGCCCTGTAAATATCTTTTGAAGATGCGCGCCCTTGACCGTTTTTCATTGGTAATGTAAGATTGGGTTCGCATACCCCCTCTTTTCTAAAGAGGGGCAAGGGGAGATTATTATATATGGACAGGTCTTTATTGAGAGAGCTTCCCTCGGTCGACGAGGTGGCAAGGGACGGGCGGCTCAAAGGCGCAATAGAAGCGCATTCGTCCGCCGTTGTAATGGGCGCGGCGAGGTCCGCCATTGATTCGATGAGGATGTCGATCATCGACGGGACGCTGAAGGCCGTATCGATAGACTCAGCGGTCGAGAGGACCCTCGGCTACATAGACTGCCTCACGAAGGCGAGCTTTAGACGGATAATAAACGCCTCTGGCACCATCCTCCACACCAATATAGGGAGGGCTGTTCTTCCCGACGAGGCGATAGAGGCGTTGAGGTTCGCGGCAGAGGGAAATGCGAACCTCGAGTTCGACCTGGAAAAAGGGGAGAGGGGGGAGAGGGACTCCCATGTCGAGGGGCTTATAACAAAGCTTACAGGCGCCGAGGCCGCGTGCGTTGTAAACAATAACGCGGCGGCGGTGCTCATCGCGCTAAACACGCTCGCCGAAGGAAAAGAGGTCGTCATATCGCGCGGCGAGCTAATTGAAATAGGCGGCTCCTTCAGGCTCCCGGAGATAATAAAAAAGAGCGGGTGCATACTGAAGGAGGTCGGCACCACGAACAGGACCCACGGGGCCGACTATACCGGGGCAATGACAGACGCTACCGCCCTTCTATTGAAGGCCCACACGAGCAACTATAAGGTGGTGGGGTTCACTTCTGATGTTCCGTTAAAGGCCCTCGTCGAGATAGGCAGGGAAAACGGCATACCTGTGATAGAAGACCTCGGGAGCGGCTCTCTCGCGGACCTATCGGTCTGGGGGCTCCCGAAGGAGCCGCTTGTGAGCGAGTCGATAGCCGCCGGGGTCGACGTCGTCACGTTCAGCGGGGACAAGCTCCTTGGCGGCCCGCAGGCCGGGATAATAGCTGGCAAGAGGGAATTCATAGACAGGATAAGAAAAAATCCGCTTAAAAGGGCGCTACGCGCAGGGAAACTGACGCTCTCGTCGCTCGAAGCGGTCTTGAGGCTTTACCTTAATAGGGATAAGCTCCGGGAGGCCGTCCCGACGCTCCGGCACATGACGAGAGACATAAACGATATCGAAGAGGCGGCCATGAAGGCCCGCCCGCTGATAGAAGCCGCGCTCGGAGCTCCGTTCAAGGTGTGGGTCGAAAAGGATGTATCGGTCATCGGAGGAGGGGCGCTCCCGGAGACCACCCTTCCTACATGGGTCGTGTCGATAACAAGCGAGTCGATACCGGCGGAAGGGATATCGAGGCTCTTCCTCTCCGCATCCCCGGCCATACTCGGGAGAATAAACAGGGACAGGTTCCTCCTTGACCCGAGGACCGTCGAAGACCCCGCTCTTCTCGTCCCCAGACTGAAATAAAAAAAAGGCGGGGGAAGCCCCCCGCCCGTGGATGCGGATTATTATCTACTGGCCGCCGGTCGCCCCGCCGGTCGTGCCGCCGCCCATTGTTCCGCCCTCCCTCTCAGAGGGAGAAGGGGTGGTTCCGGGGGCCGCGCCCTTGCGCTCGGTCATGCCCTTGCCCGCACCCGCACCGCTCTGGAACAGCCTCGCGTGCTCCATCGACTTCTCGGCGCTGTCGAGCGCGGTCTTCGCGCTGTTGACGGCCTCCTTAAGGTGCTCGTCCTCTCCAGCGGCCCTCTGGGCCTGCTCGAAGCTCCTGATGGCGGACTTCAAGTTGTCAATGGCCTGCTGGGTCTGCTTCACCGCCTTGGACTGCTGTTTCTGCGCGTCCTCGGTGGCGGCCGCCTCTGCCTCGGCCGCGTGCACGTTCACCGCGTTCATTGAGAACACGGCGAGGAAGACCGAGAGGACAAACGCGTAAAAAATGGAATTCTTCATGTTTTCTTTCCCTCCTCTTTTTTTTGCTGACAGCGTTGTTTGATCGCCCTATCCGCTCCTGCCCTTCTCGGGGAACCCGGAGTTTGGCCAGCGTGCGCGTTTATCCCCTTGCTTCAAAGCTCAAAGGCTTTTTCTAATTATAATGCAAGAAACCGAAGCCGCAAGGCGTGCCGGAAGAAATGGCCTTAAGGGCGGTCTTCGTTTACTGCCCCATATTCTCTTGATTTTTCTCGTAAATATTCTAAAATAGTATACATGCGAAGCACCAAAATATTTTTTGCGTTCGCCTTATTTCTCCTCTCGTCGATCTGCACACCGTCCTTTGCGGAGACCGCGCTTCCGAAAAACGGCACGATAGCCGATGCGTACCTCGGCGAGGAACTCGTCTATGAGATAGGCATCTGGTTCTTTGAGGAGGTCGCCATCGGGAAGATCGGCCTGGTGAAGGGCGAGAACAACGAGTATGTAGCGACACTTACGGCCTACACGACCGGGGTGGTGGACAAATTCATAAAGCACAGGAATGACGTCTACGTATCGAGGCTCAAGCTCTCGCCGGACGGCAAAAGGTTCCTGACCAAAAGCTTTGAGAAGAGCGTGACGATAGGCGATAACAAAGTCATGAAGTCGTCGACCGTCTTCGATTACGGGAAGATGACCATGACCTGGAAGTCGACGAAGAACGGCAAGGAGACGAGCGCCGGGATAATAGACCTCCCGAAGGACAAGGTCTGCGACGACCCGCTCGGGGCCTTCTACAACTTCCGCTACGGCGTATACGGTCCTCATGAGGCAGGCAGGGAATACACCATCTACTCCTTCCCCAAGGAGGACCATGTGCCAAAGATATTCCTGAAGATCGATTCCAGGGAAAAGAGCCCGGGGCCTGGCGTGAAAGGCGATTTTCTGGCAAGCGCCCGGATAGACAGGGAGCTCTTCGGCTCCCAGGCCGGCGACATAGACATAGTCTTTACCGACGGGATGTTGCCGACAGAGGCGATTGCTAAGGAACTCGTCTTTTTCGGGGACGTCAAGGGCAGGCTCAAAAAATACGGGGCCGCCGTCGAATTAAAGAAGACCCCGGCCGAGGCCGCCCCTTAAACTTCATCCATTTTTCTAAAATCCACTTTTCTTGTTTTAAACCCCGTGCGTTTTGTCCGTCAAACCCTGTCCCGCCTTCCCGTAAAAGCAAAAAAGACCGCGGCCGCGAACGACATGGCGGACCCGTAGAGGAACGTCGCGTAAGGCCCTATGTTGTCCCATAGGTATCCGGCTATAATGGAAGCCGGCAGGAGCATGACGCCGACGACCGTATGGTAGACCCCGAAGGCCGTAGCCTTCTGCTCAGTGGGGGCGAGCATGGCAAGATACGCCTTCTGCGTCCCCTCGGTCATGCCCTTGTATATGCCGTAAATGGGAAAGAGTATCCAGATGTGCATGGCGGAAGTCGAGAACGCGACGGCAAGGTAGATGAGCGAATAGAGGATAAAGCTCGCCAGTATCATGCTTTTGACGCCTATCTTGTCCGCGAGCGCGCCAAGCGGGGCCGAAGACATGGCGTAGACGATATTGAAGAGGACGTATACGACAGGGATGAGCTCGCGGGATATCCCGGCGTTCTCGGCCTGGAGCACGAGGAAGGCGTCGGCGAAGTTGCCGAGCGAGAATACGGCGATGACTACGAGGTATCTCCGGAAGGGCCCGTTGAACGACGCAAGCGATAGCTTCGGCGGCGCCTGTGCCTCTTCACGCGTCCGCCTCTTCTCTTTTATGAAGAGTATTATTATGACGACGGCTATGACGCCGGGTATGGTGGAGGCGTAGAATACGAGCCTCAGGTTGTCTTTAGAAAGGAAGAGCAGGGCAAAGGCGATTCCGGGGCCGATGACTGCGCCGATGGTGTCCATCGAACGGTGAAAGCCGTAGGCGAGCCCGAGCCTTTCCCTTTCCGTGGAGTCCGCGATGATAGCGTCCCTCGGCGAGGTCCTTACCCCCTTTCCCACCCGGTCTATAAAGCGGGCGGTCAAGACCTGGAACCATGTGTTCGAGACGGCGATGAGGGGGCGGGACGCGGCTGATACCCCGTAGCCGATCGTCATCAGGAATTTTCTCTTTCCGAGCTTGTCCGAAAGCCACCCGGAAAATACCTTTAATATCGAGGCGGTAGCCTCGGCTATGCCTTCTATTATGCCGACGGTAGTCTTTGTGGTCCCGAGGACGCCGGTAAGGAAAAGGGGGACGAGCGGATAGACCATCTCCGAGGAGATGTCCATAAAGAGGCTGACCAGCCCCGTAAAGAAGACGTTTTTCCCGAGCCCGAGTATCTTTCGTTCAGCCATGGTGCTTTGATTCTTACCGATTTCCACCGATTATGCAAGGAATGGAGATATGAATATCTCTATAATCGCCCTACCCCTTTGATGGGGAAGGTAGTGTGGGGGTGAAAAGTTTTCACCCTCCCGTTGGTCCCCTCCCATCAGGGGAGGGGGAGTTAAGAGAAAACCTTTCCCCAGATTGAATTTTCCTTGACAACGTCTTATTAAATCGCTAATATTTAACATTCAATAATCTTGGAGGACTCGAAGATGCACGCAGTGATCAAGACCGGCGGAAAGCAGTACAGGGTAGCGGAAGGCGATTTGTTGAAGGTCGAGAAGCTCGAAGGGGAAATAGGCTCGACCATTGAGTTCCCCGAGGTGCTTGCCGTTGGCGAGGGCGATTCCATAAAGGTCGGGGCTCCGATCGTCGCGGGAGCGATGGTCAAGGCCGAGATCGTCGAGCAGGGGAAGAGCAAGAAGGTCATCATATTCAAAAAGAAGCGGAGAAAGGGCTTTGCCAAGAAGCAGGGGCACAGACAGCTCTTTACCTCAGTAAAGATACAGGAAATAAAGGCCTAATCAAATTTTAAAAGTCTTCAGGAGGTTTTTCCGTGGCTCATAAAAAGGCAGGCGGCAGTTCAAGGAACGGACGCGACTCTAACGGCCAGAGAAGAGGAGTAAAGAGGTTCTCGGGCCAGGTAGTCTCGGCCGGCTCCATAATAGTAAGGCAGGTTGGCTCCAGGTTCTACCCCGGCGCCAATGTCGGGCAGGGCAGGGACTTCACCCTCTTCGCCAAGGTAAGCGGCATCGTCAAGTTCGAGGAGAGAGGCGATAAGAAGTTCGTCACCATCCTCCCCCAGTAACCTCCGAGGCTGGTTTTAAAAGCGTGGCGGATCCCTGTAATAGCGCGATGTGCCTTGTTTTGGGCCTGTAGACTTCCGGTCCACAAATAGAATAAGACCCTGAATAATCCTGAAGGGCGGGATGGAGAGGCTCTCTAAGCCTTTCCGGACCGCCCTTTTTTTATGCCTGACGAGTGCATCAGTTTTTTTGACCCCCTCTTTTCTAAAGAGGGGTCTGGGGAGATTATGTTTTCTCCTCCCCTTTACAAGGGGAGGTCGGGAGGGGTCGTTTTACAATCCCCCTCCATCCCCTTTATGGCATGGGGATAAAAAATCTAAAAATCAAGTGCTTGCGATAAATCCTTAAGGGACATAGTTATCCATGAAATTCATAGACGAGGCAAAAATTTATGTGAAGGCCGGGGACGGCGGCAGGGGGTGCGTGAGCTTCCGGAGGGAAAAGTATGTCCCCAAGGGCGGCCCTGACGGAGGGAACGGCGGCAAGGGGGGAGACGTCATATTCATCGCGGATAACCGCCTCTCAAGCCTCCTCGACTTCCAGTACAAGAGGGAGTTCTCCGCAGATCGGGGTCAGCACGGCATGGGTAGTCTCTGCTCGGGCAAGAACGGAGAGGACCTCGTCATAAAGCTCCCAATAGGGACGCTCATAAAGGACCAGGAGACAGGGGAGATACTCTCGGATTTAACCCACGACGGAGAGACCTTCCTTTGTTGCAAGGGCGGTAGAGGCGGCAAGGGCAACGCCCATTTTGCCACATCCACCCACCAGACGCCGAGGTTCGCCCAGCCCGGAGAGGCCGGTACGGAGCGGCACTTGAAGCTGGAATTGAAGCTCCTCGCGGACGTCGGTATAATAGGCTTTCCTAACGCGGGCAAATCGACCCTCATCTCGCACATCTCCGCCGCGAAACCCAAGATAGCCGATTATCCGTTCACTACACTCATGCCTCATCTGGGCATAGTCCAGTACGGCGACTTTGGCGGCTTCGTAGTCGCCGACATCCCGGGGCTCATAGAAGGAGCGCACGAGGGCAAAGGGCTCGGGATAAAGTTCCTCAAGCACATCGAGAGGACGCGTCTATTTATCCATGTGCTCGACCTCTCGCCTTTTACCGAGAGGGACCCGAAAGAGGACTTTAAGATCGTCAATAACGAGCTCCGTTCCTTCAACCCCGAGCTTGCGGCGAGGGAGCAGGTCGTTGCGCTCAATAAGGTCGACATAACAGAGGCAACAGAGCGTCTTCCGGAATTATTGAATTTCTTCGAAGGTTTGGGTATAAAGGTATTTCCGATATCATCCGCAACCGGCAAAGGCCTCGGTAATCTCGTAAACCATGTGGGGAAAGAAGTCGAACGCCTTAAGACGGAAGAGCGGGCCAAGCAAGATACGAAATGAAGGATCTGAGAAAAAAAATAATCAGGAAGGCGCGTAGGATCGTCGTAAAGGTCGGCTCGGCGGTGGTCGCGGGCGCGGCTGACGACGGAACCGAGATATTCTCGCGTTTATCCTCCGAGATACACGCCCTGAAACCCAAAGGGCTCGAATTCGCGGTCGTAAGCTCGGGGGCAATAGCTCTCGGTATAAGGAAGCTGGGTCTAAAGGAGAAACCCTCGTCCATCCCGGAGAGGCAGGCTGTTGCGGCGGTGGGGCAGGGGAGCCTCATGGCCAGATACGATGCCGCTTTTTCGAAAGATTCCGAGATGGCCGCTCAGGTGCTTCTTACCCATGATGACTTGAACGCCCGGAGCCGCTTTCTGAACGCCCGGAACACGCTCTCAACACTTTTAAAGCTCGGCATAGTCCCGGTTATTAATGAAAACGACACCGTGGCCGTCGAGGAGATAAAGTTCGGCGACAACGACGAGCTCTCGGCGCTTGTCACGAACCTCATGGAGGCCGACCTCCTTATAATCTTGTCCGACATAGACGGCCTCTACGACAGCGACCCGAAGAAGGACGCCTCCGCGAAGAAGCTTAGAGTCGTCGAGGATGTGGACAATATCGGCCTGGATCTCTCGGTCGATACCAACAGGCTCGGGACAGGCGGAATAAGGTCCAAGTGCGAGGCCGCGAGAAAGGCGGCGCACTTCGGTGTGGCTACAGTAATAGCGAACGGTAACTCAAAAGGCGTGCTCTCCCGGATATTAGCCGGAGAGGACGAGGGGACGCTCTTCCTCCCCAAGGAAGACCGGCTCACGTCCAAAAAACACTGGATAGCCTTCTCGACCCGCCCTTCGGGCAGGGTATTTGTGGATGAGGGCGCGAAAGAGGCGTTGCTTAAGGGCGGGAAGTCGCTCCTCCCTTCAGGCATAAAGGATGTAGACGGCTCGTTCGACGCAGGAGAGGTAGTCCACTGCGTGGACTTGAAGGGCAAGGAGTTCGCCAGAGGGGTCGCCAACTACAGCGCAATCGAGATCAAGAAGATAAAAGGTTTGAAGACCACCGCCCTCGAAGAGGCACTCGGTTATAAGGTGTATGACGAGGTGATACACAGGGATAACTTAGTCGTGCTTTAATATTTTTTCTCCTCCCCTTGACAAGGAGACCTTTGCATAACTATTCCGGCGATATTATAATGCAAGAGAGATATAGCAAAATAATATAGCCAATGGAGCGGATGATGCATAAGCGAATGGGGCAGATGAGTCTCTCGGACGTTTTGGTTGACAGCCGCAAT
>JACPGB010000007.1 GCA_016182655.1 Deltaproteobacteria bacterium | reverse complement strand
GAGTCCTCGATAAAAGCCGTCATCAACTACCACTCCAGCAGGCTCGTCCTGGAAGAGGACGAGTCCCGCAAGGCCGACAGTGACTCGGAAAAGCTCAAGTTCTTCCCCAAGTAAGTCCTTCCCCTTCGTCGAAGAGACCCCGAAGGGGGTCTTTATCCGCGTAAGGCTTCAGCCCCGCTCATCCAGATGCGCCGTCGAAGGCGTGCAGGAAAACTCCCTCAAGATAAAGCTAACCGCGCCGCCCGTAGAGGGCGAGGCGAACCGCGCGCTTATAGAATTCCTATCCGATATTTTAGGTATCAGGAAGTCCGCGCTCTCAATAGACTCAGGGACAAAGTCGAGGGAAAAGAGGGTGCGGGTGGAAGGGCTCGCGGTCAAGGAGATTGTTGAAAGGCTCTCGGGAGTTCTTAATCTCACTCCCTAGAAACCATTTTGCTCTTTGCCGCGTGGCCTTGGGCAAAGGGTTCAAAGAGCAAATCAAGCGCATATCGGGTTACGAACTTATGGGTTCAGGTTACAAACCTGAACCCGCAAAAGTCTTTCTCCAGCATGGCATTTTCCTCCTGCCCTGTAGTTTAACGTGTTACCCATGTCCATAGGTTGTTTTGTTACCCATGTTAGCATGTTGTACCCACCCCGGCCCTCTCCCACAAAGGGGAGAGGGGAAACTGCATTCGGTCTTTTGTTTTTCAAAACCCCCCAGGCATGGGGTGAGCGACCTTAAGGGAGGCAGTGACGCGCGAGCCGGAGGGAGGATAGACGCGCGAAGCGCGCTCAGGGGAGGCTCACGCGTGGGCGGGGGAGGATGAAGGGAGCGAAGCCCCATGCCGAAAAAAAGCCCGGCAGGGCAAAAAAGAAAAAGGCACAATACGTCGGATAAAGTCGCATGTGCATGCTAAGCGCAAAAAGGCTTTTGGCAGAGGGTTCGAATAAGCCAGCCGGGCGCATACTGAGTTACGAATTAGAGGGTTCAGTTTACAAAACTGTACCCGCAAAAAAACAAAAAAGAATTTGGACAGCAGTGGTTACAAACCTGAACCCGCAAAGGGCAGACCTGCACCCTACCCCCCCCTCACCCTGTTCCTCCCCTCCTCCTTCGCCGCATACAGGGCCTTATCGGCGGCCTCGATTAATTTGATCATGTCGTCGCCCTCTTTTAAAGTAGCTACCCCGACCGAGACCGTGAGCCTGCCGTTAGGCTGGGTCTCCTCGTTCGGGACAGGCTCTTCCTCGACCTTCTTCCTTATGCGCTCGGCGGCTACAAGCGCGCCTTCGAGCGGCGTCTCGGGGAGGATCACCACAAACTCCTCTCCGCCGTACCTCGCGGCTATGTCCACCTCTCTTACGCTCCTTGCAAATACCGATGCGACGGTCTTCAATGCCGCGTCGCCCTGCGGGTGGCCGTTCCTGTCGTTGTAATGCTTGAAGTAATCGATGTCGGCGATGATGAGCGAGAGCGGGCGCGAGAACCTCTGAGCCGCCTTTACGTGCCTGTCAAGCTCGGACTTGAAGTACCTGTGGTTGAATAGGCCCGTGAGCCCGTCGGTCGTGGCCAGGGACTTCAACGCCTCGTCACGCCTCTTTACCGCCTCGACCATGATGTTGAACGAGTCCGAGAGCTGGCCTATCTCGTCTTCGCGCTTCACGTCCACCCTCGGCATCTCGCCGCCGGCGACCCTTTTCGTAGCACGGGCGAGCTCCCTTATCGGCTTCGTCACATAATTGCCGACCGCATAGGCGAGCCCGATTATGAAGACGACCGTGGAGGCGAGCACTATCGCGTTGTACTTGAGTATCGCGAGCTCGACGTAGACCCTCTCGCTCGGTATCACGTAGGCGAGCGACCACCTGTTCTCGTTCCTGCCCTTGTGGTAGGCCGTGTCGATGGGCCTGAAGATGACGTAATAGCTTTTGCCCCCCTCGGAGAACTCCTCGATGCCGCTCTCCATCGACACCATCCGCCTGTAGACGGCTTCGAGCGCGGGCGGCACGCCAGGTGTTATCGCCATCGGGAACGGGTCTTTCTCTCCCAGCTCAAGGCGCGTGTGCGCCATGAACGCGCCCTCGTCGTTAAGTATGAAGCCGTAGCCCCGGTCGGGGTTTATGAGGCTTTTAAGCAGGCGCTGGAAGTAGGTCATGGTGACCTCGAAGTGCAGGATCGCGGCCTTTTTTCCGTTCGCCATTATGGGGGTCGCGTTCGGAAGCACCCACCTCTTCGTGTCCTCGGAGAGCATGGGGCGGCCCTGAAAGACCTCTCCCTTCTCGAGGAGAAAGGCCTTTTTGAAGAACTCCGAGCGGTCCTCCTCGGAGGAAAGCTCGTGCTCGTGGGCAAGTTTATCGAACACTATCCTCGAGACCTCCTGCCCGGTGGAGTCAATGAAGCAGGCCTCGTCGATGACATCCGGATAGACAGTGCGGAGATATTTGAGCGTGTTCTGCTGTTCACTGACCCACTTGCTTCTGTTCGCCGGGTCCATGAAGTACATGTTGAATGCGGTGTTCTGCGAGGCTATGAGGAGGTCCTTGCCCGCTTCCGCAAAGTGGGACTCGACTATGCCGGAGATCTCGTCGGCGTTCCACTTGAGCTCCTTGAAGACGTTCTTGAAGAGGGCGTCCTTTGCGGTGTAGTAGAAGAAAATAGAGGTGGCGGCGAGCGGCACCATCCCCACTATGAAGAGGATGAGCGTAAACTTCGCCCTGAGGCTTTTTTTGAGCGATATCATCCTTCCGGCCCCCCTGCCGTCTCCGGCGCCTTTTTTTTCTCTGTCTTCGAGGGGCGCGTCGTACTCGTCAGACATATCCGGGATACCTCATTAATCGGGAACGCCCTCCTCGCCCCGGTATTCCGGCGTAAAGATGCGCTCTCAATCCCATATGGGTCTTTACCTTTAACAACATTCTATCGTAAAACAAAAAAAGGGACACCTTATTATCCAAGGTGTCCCTTCATGATGTACATACCCGTTCTCATTCGTGTAGCGGAAAAACAGATCGAAAAACAAAACGTGCCTTCTATGGGTTCGGACCGGCATTTTCCGCCGGCCCGCATCCTAACCCTCGCTGAAGCCCTTAAGGAGCTTGGCCCTGGTAGGGTGCCTGAGCCTCCTTATGGCCTTTGCCTCTATCTGCCTCACCCTCTCCCTGGTGACGCCCAAGACCTTGCCGACCTCTTCGAGGGTGTAGTCCTGCTTCTCGCCTATGCCGAACCTCATGCGGAGCACCTTCTCCTCGCGGGGGGTAAGGGACTCAAGCACAAGGTTGGTCTGGTCCGACAAGTCCTTTTCAATCGCCGCGTCGGCCGGGGAAGGGGACTTTTCGTCTTCTATAAAGTCTCCGAGCGAGCTCTCCTCGTCGTCGCCGATGGGCGTTTCCAGGCTCAATGTCTGCTTCATGAGCCGGAGGATACGCCTTACCTTGGCGATGGGTATGTCCATCCTCTCGGCTATCTCTTCGGGGTACGGCTCCCTGCCGAGCTCCTTCAACAACTGACGCGAGGTCTGGAGGAGACGGTTTATCGTCTCTATCATGTGGACAGGGATCCTGATGGTCCTGCCGTGGTCGGCTATCGAGCGCGTTATCGCCTGCCTTATCCACCACGTTGCGTAAGTCGAGAACTTGTACCCCTTCTTGTAGTCGAACTTGTCGACGGCCTTCATGAGGCCGATATTGCCTTCCTGGATGAGGTCCGAGAACTTCAACCCAAGGTTCACGTACCTCTTGGCGATGGAGACGACGAGCCTCAAGTTGGCTTCGATGAGCCTCTGCTTGGCCTCCCACATGTTGAAGTCGTGGACCTTCACGACCCTCGAGAGCTCCTTAAGGTCCGACCTCTTCATCTCGAGGCGTTTCATTATCCTTCTTATGCGGAGCTTCGCCCTCTCGGCCTTGCGCGCGCCCTTCTTCGACTCCTCGCGCTCGATCAGGTGCTCGAGCTTCACTATCCGCTTTACGACTCTCCGGATAAGGCTGTTGCTTAAGTTTACGTCCTTGAGGACCTTGTACGCCCCCTCGGGCTTTCTCCTCTTGAGTTTTTCGAGCTTATCGAGCACCTCGTCAGAATAGGTCTCGTCGAACTGTATAGTCTCCTCGGCCTCTTCGATAAGGTCCCGGAGGGATGCACGCCCTGTCTTAACCCTGTCGACGAGACGCAGGACCTCGCGCAGTGCGAACGGGGAAGATAAGGTGAGCCTTCTGAGCTCCGCCCTCGACTCTTCTATCTTCCTCGCGTATACTATCTCCTCTTCCCTCTTTAAAAGCGGCACCGCGCCCATCTCGCGCATGTATATGCGGACCGGGTCCTCTACGCGCTCGACGTCGATAGCCTCTTCCTTGGCCTCGGGGGCCTCCTGGGGCTCGCCTTTTTCGGCGGTGTCGACTATGTCGATGCCGAGCTCGCCAAGGGTCTCAAGGAGGGTGTCCATCTCCTCGACGGAAAAATTGTCCTGCGGGAAGGCGTCGTTTATTTCATCATAGGTTAAGAACCCTTTGTCCTTACCTATGTCTATGAGGCTCGAGATATCGTTGCTATGCGCAGCCTGGGTGTTATTGCTATTGTTATGATTATTGTTGTTTTTTTTGGTCATGGCCCGCCTCGGGGGATAGGTTTAGCTATGCTAAGGATAGTAAAGCATTTTATCCTAACATAACTGTATACCAAATGTCAAGCACCGTCAAATGCTCGTTTTATAACGGTTTCTTCCGGCGAAGAGGCCGTCTTCAGGCAATTGCCGAATTAAACCTTTTAATTAGAATATATTTGATATATAATCAATAGTCTGTAATTTTGGTCACCTTGCTGAATTCATTGAGGAAATACGCGGGAGGAGGGACGATAATAAAGAGGCCATCGACCAGCGTCGGAGGGGTCTTGCTTATCGTCTTTCTGGTCCTTTCAGGCGGTTGCACGCCCAACGACCCTTACAGGGCCTCGGATACGGGCGCGAACACATTCTATTCCACGTTCTTCGAGCCTCCCAAGCACCTCGACCCGGCCCGCGCGTATTCATCCGAAGAATACGACTTCCTCGCGCAGATCTACGAACCCCCTCTGCAGTACCATTACCTCAAGCGCCCCTACGAGCTCATCCCGTCTACCGTCGAGGATGTGCCTGCGCCCGCCTACTATGACAGGGACGGCAAAAGACTCCCTCACGGCGCGGCCCCTGAAAAGGTCGCGAAGGCCGTCTATGAGATAACGGTCAGGAAGGGCATCCTGTACCAGGACCATCCGGCCTTTGCAAAAGGGCCGGACGGCGAGCCGCTCTACATGAACCTCTCGCCGTCCGACCTTAAAGGCGTAGATGAAGTGAGCGACTTCAAGGTAAAGGGGACTCGGGAGCTTAAAAGCGACGACTACATACTTGAGATAATGCGGCTTGCCGACCCGGAGATAGCGAGCCCGGTCCTGCCGATATTCGAAAAGTACATACTCGGGTTGCAAGAATACTCCGAGGCGCTCCGGCGCGACCTCGACGGCATAAGGAAAGAGCGGAGGGAAAAGGCCGGGCTCTCCTACAACCAGGAGGCGGACGAAAAGGCGAACCCCGTCATACTCGACTACCGCAAGCACAAGCTCCCCGGCGTCGAGCGCGTAGACGACCACACATTCAGGATAATACTCAAGACCAAGTACCCGCAGTTCGTCTACTGGCTCGCCATGCCGTTCTTCTCGCCCGTACCCGAAGAGGCGCATTTATTCTACAAGCAAGGGGCCTTGGCTGACCGGAATATAACCATCGACCGCTTCCCCATCGGCACAGGCCCGTACATGATGGAGACCTTCAACCCGAACATGGAGATAATCCTCTCCAGAAACCCAAACTTCCATTACGAGGAGTACCCGAAAGAGGGAGAGGCAGTGGACGCGGAGAAGGGGCTCCTGAAAGACGCGGGGACCCGCCTGCCATTTGCCGACAAGCTCGTATTCAAGCTCGAGCAGGAGGTGATCCCGCGCTGGAACAAGTTCCTGCAAGGCTATTACGACAATTCAGGGATAACCTCGGACAGCTTCGACCAGGCGGTATCGTTCTCCGCCGCGGGCGAGGCCGAGCTTACGGACGCGATGAAGGAGAAAGGCATAACGCTCCTGACGTCGGTCAGGCCCTCGATATACTACACAGGCTTCAACATGCTCGACGAATCCATCGGCGGGTACTCGCCGGAAAAACAGAAACTCCGGCAGGCGATCTCCATTGCCCTCGACTTCGAGGAGTACATAGAGATATTCAATAACGGCAGGGGCATACCGGCCATGTCGCCGATCCCTCCCGGCATATTCGGCAACAAGGACGGCAAGGACGGCGTAAACCGGTATGTATACGAGTGGGACGACGCAAAAAAAAGGCCCGTGAGGAAATCGCTCGAATACGCCCGAAAGCTCATGGCAGAGGCCGGATTCTCGAACGGCCGCGACAAAAACGGACGCCCCCTCGTCATAACATTCGACAACCCCTGGACGGGCGCCGACTCCACACCCATGATAAACTGGTACATCAAGCGCATGAGGCTCCTCGGCATCCAGCTCGAGAACAGGACTACCGACTACAACCGCTTCCAGGAGAAGATGCTCAAGGGCAACTTCCAGATGTTCTCCTGGGGCTGGAACGCCGATTACCCGGACCCGGAGAACTTCCTATTTCTCCTCATCGGCTCGAACAGCAAGGTGAAATACCAGGGCGAGAACGTATCGAACTACTCGAGCCCCGAGTTCGACAGGCTCTTCAAGATCATGGAGAACATGGACAACTCGCCCGAGCGGCTTAAGGTAATAGACGAGATGCTCGCAATCGCCAAAAAGGACTCCCCATGGGTCTGGGGCCATCATCCCGTCGCATTCGGGCTCTACCACCAGTGGATGTCGAACATAAAGCCTAACTCGATGGCTAACAACACCATGAAATACTTGAGGGTCGACCCGGAGCTTAGAAAGAAGCTCCGGCAGGAGTGGAACTCACCGAACCTCTGGCCGCTTGCGATAATAGCGGCGCTCATCATACTCGGCTCCATACCGGCTGTAATCAGCGTACGCAGAAGACTCGGGCGAGCCAAGAGATAAACATATGCTCACATACATAATAAGGCGCATACTCTACGCCATACCGATAGTCATAGGCGTGAACCTCCTGACAGCCGTGCTCTTCTTCTACGTGAACACCCCGGACGACATGGCGAGAAAGATATTGGGAGAAAAGAACGTCACGGCCGCGCAGGTCGATAACTGGAAACGCGACCACGGCTATAACCTGCCGGTCTTCTTCAATACCCCCGAGGAAGGCACGGCAAAGCTGACCGAGACGATCTTCTTCAAGAAGTCGCTCCCGCTCCTCTGGTTCGACTTCGGCAGGTCCGACAGGAACAACATCGACATAGGAGGAGAGATAAAAACGCGCATGTGGCCCTCGCTCGCCATAAGCCTCCCGATGTTCACCCTCGGGCTCGTCCTCGACCTTTTCATCGCCATGATGCTCGCGTATTACAGAGGCACATACCTCGACCTCTGGGGCGTAGTGCTCGCGGTCGTCATGATGTCGGTCTCTACACTCTTCTACATCATAGGAGGGCAGTTCCTCCTCGGCAAGGTCCTGAAGCTCTTCCCCATCTCGGGGTTCGATACCGGGATCGACTCGGTAAAGTTCCTTGTCCTCCCGGTCGTCATCGGCGTCTTAAGCTCGCTCGGCATCGGAGTCCGCTTCTACAGAACCGTATTTCTTGAAGAGATAAACAAGGATTACATCAGGACCGCGCGGGCAAAGGGGCTCGGCGAAGGCGCGGTCCTTTTCAAGCACGCCCTCAAGAACGCGATGATACCGATACTCACAAACGTCGTAGTCTCGATACCGTTCCTCTTCTACGGCTCGCTCATAATGGAGCGGTTCTTCGCCATACCCGGACTCGGGAACTTCACGATAGACGCCATACAGGCCCAGGACTTCGCAATTGTAAGGTCGATGGTATACCTGGGCTCGATACTCTATATAGTCGGACTGATACTGACCGACATAAGCTACACGCTCGTCGACCCGAGGGTCAGGTTTGAGTAGTTGTATTTAAAAATTCCACGGCGGGGTTGGAAAACCCCGCCTATCGGAAGGTATGTACAAGTAAAAAATGCCCGTAATACTCGCAACCGATCTCATAATCTTTTTCCTCGTTGGCGCGGTCCTTTATTTCGTGATCGCCTCGCGGAAGGTCGGGACCCTTAAGTCCGTGCGGAGGGAGCTCGGCAAGAACAGGCTCGCCTTGGTCTGCATGGTCTTTCTCGCCTTCTATGTGTTGGTAGCGCTCCTCGACAGCGTCCGTTACAGGGACGCCGTCATCGATGACGACGGGGCATCGGCCGTATCCGAAGACGGAGGCGTCATCTACAGCCCCGAGGCGTTGAGCCTGCTCGACAGGGCCTTATCAGGCATGAGGACGAGGACGGAGAAGACCTACTCCGCGCCGTTTGCGACGCACTCGTACGCAAAGGAATCGATGGAGGGGGCCGACGGGACAATAGTACGCGACTACCCGCCCCTAAAGTACCCGCGCGCTCACTGGCTCGGCACCGACAGGGTGGGGAACGACGTCCTCTTTACCGCGTTGAAAGGGGTGCGGACGGGCGTCGTCATCGGCGCGGGCACGACTATCGTCATAATACCATTCGCCATATTCTTTGGCGTCGTCGCGGGCTTCTACGGCGGCGTCATCGACGACATCGTCCAGTACATATATACGACGCTCTCGTCCATTCCCGGCGTATTGCTCATCGTCGCCTTCATGTTGCTCTTCGGTTCGAGCGGCTATCAGGGCGGGCTCATATCCGAGGTCCACGTCATCTGGCGGGCCTTTGTCCTTAACGACAGGCTCTTTTGGCTCTGCGTCATACTCGGCATCACCTCGTGGACCGACCTATGCAGGCTTATAAGGGGCGAGACGCTTAAATTGCGGGAGCTTGAATATGTGCAGGCCTCACGCGCCTTCGGTATCGGGCGCCTCTCCATCATATACAGGCACATCGTGCCGAACGTCATGCACCTCGTCCTCATAACGTTCGTATTGCAGTTCAGCGGGCTCGTGCTCGCCGAGGCGATATTGAGTTACATAGGCATAGGCGTCGGCCCGGAGATGGGGAGTTGGGGGAACATGATAAACACCGCGAGGCTCGAATTATCGAGGGAGCCGGTCGTCTGGTGGAACCTCCTTGCCGCCTTTGCCGCGATGTTCGCGCTCGTGTTGCCGGCGAACATATTCGGCGACGCTGTTCGGGACGCGCTCGACCCGAGGCTCAGGTACAGATAGTTATCCCCCTCCTTGGCAAGGGGGCCGGGGGAGGCAAGCCTTCGCTTCAAGACCCCTCCCAACCTCCCCTTGTAAAGGGGAGGAGTTAATATCCCATGGTTGTCATTCCCGAGGTCTTAATCGGGAATCCAGTTTTGGTCGTTTTTCAATGAAAGCCCCTGGATTCCCGCTTTCGCGGGAATGACAATACTTGCATAGGACAGGCAGAATGTTTTCATTTTCGCCTGACCTCAATTAAAACGAGCATTGACCTAAAAAGGCATACATGAACCCTGTCCTCGAAATAAAAGACCTCAAGACCTACTTCAAGACCCCGCGCGGGGTCGCGAAGGCAGTCGACGGGGTCTCGTTCTCCATCCCCAGGGGCGGCACATTCGCGCTCGTAGGCGAGTCCGGTTGCGGCAAGTCTATTACCGCCCTATCCGTCATCCAGCTCGTGCCCGAGCCCGCGGGCTACATCGCGGGTGGAGAGATACTCCTTAACGGGCGCGACATAGTTGATCTCACGGAGCGCGAAAAACGCGGGATACGCGGCAACAATATTTCGATGATATTCCAGGAGCCGATGACCTCTTTGAACCCGGTCCTCACGATCGGAGAGCAGATAATAGAGGCTATAACGCTCCATCAGGGGAAGGCGCGGAAAGAGGCGCGCGCCGTTGCCATCGATATGCTCGGAAGGGTAAAGCTCCCCGACCCGGGCTCCCTTCTCTCCGAATACCCGCACTCTTTATCCGGCGGCATGAGGCAGAGGGTGATGATAGCCATAGCCTTATCATGCAGGCCCGACCTTTTAATCGCTGACGAGCCTACGACCGCGCTCGATGTTACCATACAGGCGCAGATAATAGATCTCATAGACGAGCTCAAGCGCGAGATGCAGACTGCCGTCCTCCTCATCACGCACAACATGGCGCTCGTCTACACGCACGCCGAGACGGTCGGCGTCATGTACGCGGGAAAAATAGCCGAGCTCGCGCCGACAAAGACGCTTTTCAGGAACCCTATGCACCCCTACACCGTCAAGTTGCTCCGCTCCATACCTGGGCAGGAGAAGCGAGGCCTTAAGCTCGACACCATCCCCGGGGCAGTGCCCCCGGCGACCTCTTATCCCGTCGGTTGCCGATTTTCCGGCCGATGCCCGAGGGAGATGGAAGGGTGCGCCGGAATAGAGCCGCCGCTTGTCGAGCGCGCGCCGGGGCATCTCGTCGCCTGCCATCTGCATGACGCGGAGTTCATGTCAAAGCCATATTCGAAGCCCCTGCGTCACGAGCCCGACGAACTGCCGTCTTTGACAATCCCGCATGAAAAGAGGGAGACGCTCCTTGAGGTAAAGGGCCTTAAGACCTATTACCCGATAAGGAAAGGGTTGCTTAAAAGGGTCAAGGGTCATCTCAAGGCCGTGGACGGCATAGACCTGATGATAAGGAAAGGCTCGACACTCGCCCTCGTCGGTGAGTCCGGGTGCGGAAAGACGACGGCCGGACAATCCATTATCCAGCTCATAAGGCCGACGGAGGGCGGGATAACATACAAGGGCCGGGAATTGACCGCTCTAACGGAAAAGGAGCTCAAGCCCTTCAGGTCGCATATGCAGATAATCTTTCAGGACCCGTACTCGTCCCTGAACCCGAGGCTCACCGTAAAAGAGACGATAGAGGAAGGGATACGGGCGCTGAACCCCGGCATGACTAAAAAGGCGCGGGAGGAAAAAATCATGACGACGCTTGGCCGCGTGGGCTTAAGCGCTGAAGCGATGCAGAGGTATCCTCACGAGTTCTCGGGCGGGCAGAGGCAGAGGATAGGTATAGCCCGGGCGCTTGCGGTCGACCCGGAGTTCATCGTCTGCGACGAGGCTGTGAGCGCGCTCGACGTCTCGGTGCAGGCACAGATACTTAACCTGCTTAAATCCATACAAAGGGACTTCGGACTTTCTTTCCTCTTCATAACGCACGACTTAGGCGTCGTCGAGTACATCGCCGACGAAGTCGCGGTCATGTACGGCGGGCGTATCGTCGAGCGCGGGCCGACCGGGGAGATATTCTCCAATCCGAAAGACGCCTACACGAAACGCCTGCTCGACGCGGTACCGAAGATAGACGCCTCGCTCCTGGCGTCCTGGAAGCTGCCTTGACGATCACTCGGAGAGCATCTCCTTTAGTGGGAGTCGTTCTTCATGTAGACCTGGCGCGTCTTTTTTGCGTCAAGCAAGAGCTCGTCTACCCTTATCTGACTCTTAAGCGGAAATTCGGTGAAGGCCTCTTTCAGTAGGTCGATCCTCGACTTTCCGCAAGTCGGGAAGGGCTCGACCGTACGACGCATTATGGAAGACGGAAGGTCAAATGATTCTTAAAACCGTTTTGCTCAATAAAAAGCCGCTCTCCTTTGAGGGGAGCGGCTTTGAGTGCAAAAAAAATCCGCCTCGCAAGGGGCGGATTTCAAGACAAATGACCTACTCGGACAGTTCGCCCTTTTTCTTCCCCGTATCCAGGGTGATGAAACCTGCCGCGACCTCACGGAGCGCGGTCACGACGGCCTTGTTCTCGGTCTTCATCAGCGGGGGCGCGCCCTTTATAAGCGTCCTCGCCCTCTGGGAGGCGAGGTGCACCAGCGTAAAACGGCTCGGGACCTTCTTAAGGCAGTCCTCAACGGTTATCCTTGCCATGTATGTGTTCCTCCTTAAAACCTGTCTTATTTTAGGCTATCTCCAAAAATTGTTATTTTTCCTGATCTCTGTGTCAGGTCGGAAATAAAAATGCTCACATATATTTTCATATATGCTGCGCTTTTTATTTCCGCCCTTCCTTGACCTCAGAAAAAATTCCTAATTTTTAGAGGTAGCCTTTATTCCGGTTACGGCCCCGAAGAGCCCGGCGACCTTTTCAAGCATCCTCGGAGTCCGGGCCTTCTCGGCGGCTATCACTGACTTGAAGTGCTCGAAGGCCGCCTCCAGGTCGTCGTTTATTATGATGTAGTCGTAAAGGGCCGCCTTCCTTACCTCTTCGACGGCTATTTTAAGCCTCTTTTCTATCTCTTCCGGCGAGTCCTTGCCCCGTTGCTTGAGCCTCACCCTGCAGGCCTCTATCGAGGGCGGCAGTATGAAGACGCCTACCGCGCCTGGGAGCCTCGCCCTTATCTGGTCCGCGCCCTGGACGTCTATCTCGAGTATGACGCTCAAGCCTTCGGAGAGGAGGTTGTCGAGGTCCTTTTTCGAGGTCCCGTACCTCTTGCCGTAGACCCCGGCGTACTCGAGGAACTCGTCCCTTGCTATCATATCGTCGAAGACCCGGTCCTCGATAAACCAGTAGTCCGCGCCGTTCACCTCGCCGTTTCTGGGTTTCCGCGTGGTGTACGAGATAGAATGCCTCAGATCCGGGAAAAAATCAACCGCCTTCTTGCAAAGGGTGGTCTTTCCCGCGCCCGAGGGGGCCGAGACTATGAATGGTATTCCGCCCATATTATATCTTTATTGTAATGGATATCGCCGACTTAAGCCCTTTTCGCCACGGCGCGTCACTCTATGTTCTGGACCTGCTCCCTTATCTTTTCAGCCTCGCCCTTCATCTCGACCACTATCTGGGTAATATGGACGTCGCTCGGTTTCGACCCTATGGTGTTTATCTCGCGGCCTATCTCCTGGCAGAGAAAATCCAGCCTTTTTCCGACCGGCTCATCCACCCTCAGATACTCCCTGAACATCTCAAGGTGGCTTTTGAGCCTCACTATCTCCTCGCTTACGGCCGTCCTGTCCGCGAAGACGGCGGCCTCGAGGAGTATGCGGGACTCGTCCACCCGGTCCTTCAAAAACTTCTCCATCTCATCTTTAAGCCTCTGCCTGTAAGCCTCGAGCACCCTGGGCGCGCGCGCCTCTATGTTAAAGAGGAGCCCTTCGAGCGTGTCTATCATTGCAAGGAGGTCTGTCTTTAAAGCCTTGCCTTCGGCGACCCTCCACGCCTCGAGTTTTTCAAAGGCCTCGTCAAAACCTTTTTTTACGGACTCCCAGTCCTTCTCCGCGATAGAGTCCTTCTTCTCGACCGTGAAAATGTCCTTGAGCTTGAAGAGCGTCTCTATGTCGAGCGCGCCCTTGAGACCGAATTCCTTCTTCACGTCCTCCGCGGCGTCCATATAGGCCTTTGCGAGCGGGAGGTTGAGCTTCAAAGCCGGGGCCTCGACCGAGACCGCGTTTATGAATATCGAGAACGCGCCCCTCGAGAACCTCTTCTTTATCTCGTCCCGTATCTTGCCCTCGAACTGGTAGAACCTCTCGGGCATGCGGAGGCTTATGTCGATGAACCTGTGGTTCAGGGACTTCGCCTCTACGGAGAAGGCGTCTCCGCTTATCTGGATGTCCCCCCGGCCGTAGCCGGTCATTGATTTGGCCATCTTGCCTCTTCTTTCGTTTGAGCGTTCCTAAGAGCCTCTGCCGATCGACCTGGCGGCAAGGAGCCTCTTCCTTATTTCATTCAGGACAGAGAGCATATCCGGGGCCGCGTAGTCCGGGTACGTCCACTCGAGGGTCTTGAAACCCTTCCCCCTCTCGTACATGAGCGTCACCTCGGCGTAGACCCCTTCTGCGACGTAGACCCTGTGCGAAAAATTCTTGCAGGAGCCCAGCACCAGTTTTTCAAGGGCGATATAGCCCGGGTCGATGTTGGCTTTTCTTATCCCCTCTTCGGCGAACTCGGCCTCCATGGCGTTCGTGAGGAGTTTTATGGAAGAGAGGTCCCCGGGCGATATCAAGCGTTCAAAGGAGAGGAGCTTCCTTACAAGCGGCCCCCCGAGCTCGTCTTTGTAGTAATCGGTATCGAGCGCAAACGGCTCGCTCAATACGTCTATCGCCCCGAAGCACTCTTTTAGCCTCTTCAACACTCCGGGGAAGAGCCGCTCGTCAGCCGTGAATACCGAGACGACGAGCTTTACGGCATCCGGCTCTTTCGGCGCGGTCATCTCGCCTTCTTGAGCCCCGCCTCCACGGCCGCGGCGAGCTCCTCGGGCGTTACCGTCGCAGTGCCGACCTTGCCGACGACGACGCCAGCCGCGAAGTTGGCAATGACCGCGGCCTCCTTGAAGGACGCCCCTGAGGCGAGAGCGAGCCCGAGCGCGCCTATGACGGTATCTCCGGCGCCGCTCACGTCAAAGACCTCCTGCGCGACGGTCGGTATGTGGGTCTCGGAGTTCGGCTCAAAGAGGCTCATCCCGTTCTCCCCGCGCGTGATGAGGAGCGCTTCGCACCCGAGCTTGTTGAAAAGGACCTCTCCGGCCCTGTGGAGCGACGCGTCGTCGGTTATCTCTACTCCCGAGGCGAGAGTGGCCTCGAGGTTATTCGGCGTGACAATGGAGACGCCCTTGTAGTAATCGAAGTGCTCCACCTTCGGGTCGACGGCTATGGGCCTCTCGGACTTCCTTGCCAATTCGACCGTGTCCTCGACGAGGGACTCGGTAATGAGCCCCTTGGCATAATCCGAGATTATGACGAGGTCGGCGGACCTTAGCGCCTTTTTTATGTAGTTGAAGACCTTCGCCGTGGAATCCGGCTCTATCCTGTCCTTCTTTTCCCTGTCGAAACGGACGACCTGCTGGTTGTGGGCTATGACCCTCGTCTTTATCGTAGTCGGCCTTTTGGCGTCGGCTATGATGCCTTCGGTCGGTATCCCCTTTTCCTTTAGCGCGGCCATGAGTTTCTTGCCGTCGTCGTCCCTGCCGACGACGCCTGTGACAAGGGACTTGCCCCCTAGCGAGTGTATGTTGTTGACGACGTTGGCCGAGCCGCCGAGCATGAGGGATTCGGAAGTGACCTCTACTACCGGGACCGGGGCCTCGGGGGAGATGCGCCGCACCTTGCCCCAGATGAAGTGGTCCATTATGAGGTCGCCGATGACGAGTATCCGGGTGTCCCGGAACCGCTCGATTATCATTCTCGCCCTTTTAAGACTTAAAAGGTGTCTCATCCTGTTATCTTAAGCCCTTCCACGAGGTCCAGAAATTCCCCGACGGTCCTTTCCATAGGGTGCTTCAGAGCTTCGATCCTGGCAAGCCTTCCGGCGTTTTTCCTTGAGTCCTTGTCGAGAAATAACGAGACCTTGGCCGCGACCTCTTCATGGTCGGTCGGCTCCTCGACTATTCCGCCGCTCCTTCCGTCTTCTATCAGCTCCGAAACGCCGCTTATGCGCGAAGTCACGACCGGAAGCCCGGCCGCCATCGCCTCAAGGCACGCGTTCCCGAACGGCTCGTAAATCGTCGGGAGCAGGAATATGTCGCCTGCCTGACAGTAGTTGTACGCCCCTTCGACCGGCCCCTTGAAGATCACCCTGTCCGCCACACCTATCCTCTTTGCCTCGTCGAGATACCTGGCCGTATCCCCCTTGCCTATGGCCATGAGCTTTACGTTAGTATCTTTAATGAGGCTGAGCGCCCTTATCGCGTACAGGAGCCCTTTTCTCTCAAAACCCGAGCCGACGAAAAGGATGAGGACCGTGTCCGGGGCTATGCCGCAAGAGGCCCGCAACCGCGCCCTTATGGCCTCGTCAGGGGGCTTTAACGTCCCGAAGTCTATTCCGTTGTATATAACACATATTTTTTCGGCAGGCAAACCATAATGCCTTATAATCTCGTCCTTTACCCTCCTGGAATTCGCCACGACGGCTTTGAGCCCCGGGTCCTTGAACAGCCTCTCTTCGAGGCCGAGGATCACCTTGTGCTTGGGGTTCAGGGACAGCGACGCCCTCTTGAGCGCCGACGCGGTCCTGCCCCTCTGTATGAGCCACTCCCTGTGGCAGCCGTCGCCGGCGCGGTATATGTCCTGCGAGAAAGTCCGCTCAAGGCTCAAGGTAAGGTC
Organism: Deltaproteobacteria bacterium; assembly: GCA_016182655.1. GTDB lineage: Bacteria > Desulfobacterota > GWC2-55-46 > GWC2-55-46 > GWC2-55-46 > GWB2-55-19. The sequence goes on along the minus strand of JACPGB010000007.1, from coordinate 8,062 downwards.
GGGCCTTACCTTTTCGACCTCTCTCGCCACATTCGTCGCGAACCTCAACGGACGGAGGAACGCGGGCCCGCCCGAGTCGATCCTGTGGACCGTGACCCCTTCCCCGGCCTCCCAATGTGACGAAAATACGTCGAGCCTGTGCCCGCGCTCAAGGATCTTAGAGATGAACCTCTGAAGGAAGACCTCGGCCCCGCCGTAGGGCGTGTACCTCATCCTTATAAGCCCGATCCTCAAATCAACCGCTCCTTTTGCCCCGCGTCCGAGAGGAGCGACTGAAGGGCGGAGAAGCCCTCTTCGGCGGTAACGTCGGAGGCCTTCCGCGAGCCCTTCTGGAGTATAAGGTGGTCTACTCCCCAGGGCGACCACTTGACCGGATCGGTCGAACCCCAGACCGCGACGATGGGCTTGCCGAGCGCGGCGGCTATGTGCATGGCGCCGCCGTCCGGCGTGACGGCTATCGCCCCCGCGCTCATCACGGCCACGAGCTCCTGGAGGTTCTCCGTCCTGTAGGGGAAGGGCTTACTTTTCATGTTGGAGATGAGCCACTCGGCCGCCCGGTCGTCTCCGGGATGGAACCTGTTTCCGGAGTCTCCCGGCGACCAGAGGAGTATGACCGGGAGCCGGAGGCGCTCGTCTATAAGTGCGCCGAGCTCCCTGTACCTCTCAAGGGGCCACCTGTTCTCGGGCTTCCTCGAGCTTATCTGGAAGATCACCGCGTCCTCGGGATTTTTAAGGCCGAGCCGCTTAAGGTACAAAAGCGCCTTCTCCCTCTCCAACGGCGCGGGGTTCAACACCATCTTCGGCGGCCTCCCCCCGACCCCGAACGGCGCAAGGAGCCCCATTACGGCCTCGACCTCGTGGAGGCCGTTCGGAGGCGCGGGGAGCCGCCGGTTAAGGAAGAGACTCGCCGAGGAGTCCTTAGCGGAGGCGTAGCCGACCCGGAGCCGCGCGCCGGACAGGAAGGCGAGCCTGGCCGCCCTCCTGGAATAATCATAACTGCATGCGATGGCCGCGTCGAACCTCTCTCCGCGAAGTCGCATCAACAGCGCGAGGTTCTTCAGGTGCGCGGAGAAGGACGCGCCTTCGCTGTGCTTCGCCTTCTCATAGACGAATACCCTGTCGATGTCCGGGTTGTTCGCGACTATGTCCGCGTTGTAGGAGTTGACGAGTACCGCCACACTGCACTCCGGGCGGGCGAGCTTCAACGCCCTTATCGCCGGGGTCGTGCATACGAGGTCCCCGATGTTGTCCCTCCTGATGAAGAGCGCCTTTTTCATATCCGATCCGTTCAAAAAAAATTACCCCCGCGCCCGCGTTGAAGGAAGTGGGGGGATGGCGCCGCATGCGGACGGCGCGGTCAGATACAGGGCCAATCGGAGCGCCCTTTCCGGCTGAAGGCCGCAAGAAGCCCCATGATGAGCGTAAAGAAGATCGCGTGCTCGTGATGGAGCGTCGTGTTCGTCAACCCGGCGACTATGACGATCACGTACGCCCCGAGCGCTCCGTACCAGACGGACCTGCCGTAAAGGGATTCGGAGCCCCTTAGGCCCCGCGCCTTCCAGAGGAGCGCCGCCGCTCCCGCGAGCACCGCCGCGAGCGCAACGGCGCCGATCGCGCCGTTCTGAACGAGGGTGTTTACGTACAGGCTGTGGGCATGTCCGAGAGTGGCCATCTCGTGGCCTGAAAGGTAGTAGTTGTTGAGGCCTATGCCCGCGACCGGATGGGCCTCGAAGGTATCTATCGAGAGCGCCCATGCCTTGAACCGCTCGCTGTCGTACGCGCCGCTTTTCACGTTCAGGGGCGAATAGAAGTACCCTATCGTGCAGACGGAGAGCACGACAAGGAGCGCGAGCGCCTTGGACTTCGAGCACGAGTACCTGACGACGAGGACCGAAACGGAGGCGGCCATGAACGCGAGGAACGACCCGCGGGACGCCGTAAAGAGGAGGATTATCATGAGGAATACCGCAACGCACGCGAGGAGGACGCGCTCGGAGCGGGTCCTGCTGAAGAGGAAGAGGCACACCGAGACCGCCGCGCCGATGGAAACGAATATGCCGGTATGGTTCGAGTGGCCGAGCGAGAGTATCTCAAGGGGCTTTCCCGTCCACTGCATCGCGGCCACCCCCCAGAGCCCGCCTATGATAAGGGAGGCGAGGATGCCCCATATGACCGCCTTCCCCTCTCCCTCGGAGTTTATGGAGTTCGCGGTTATGAAGAAGACCGCGCAGTACCTGAACACGTCCCAGAGGCCCTTCAGGCTCGCCTTCTGGTCGAGGGCGGTCACGGTCGAGACAACGCCCGAGAGAAAAAGCGCGAGGAGGCCGAAGCCGAATGCGGTAATGATGAGCCCCTTCTTCCTCCTGAACGACAGGAGGAACCCGAGCACGGCTATGCCGAAGCCCAGGTTCTTAACACCCTCGGAGAGCGGGAGCGCAACGGCCATTATGAAAAGCCCGACGAGGTCGAGCCTCTCTGTAAATGAGGCGAATTCGTTTTTGATCACTCCCTCGACGCCTCTCATCACTGGGCCTTTTTGGGGTTCCTGAAATGAATGACCTTCGCGGTCTTCTGCCTTCCGGTCCTTATCGAGTCGAGGACCCGCTGTAACACTTCCTCGGGCAGTATCCCCCTCATGCAGTCGTTCTGCGGGAGGGAGCAGGCCTTCGACCTGCACGGGGCGCACGGGATGCCCGCCCTCATCACGACGCTGTCGTTATTCACCGGCCCGGATATCTCCGGGTCGTCCGGGCCGAAGAGGGCGATCGTCGGGGTGCGGAGCGCCTGCGCGAGGTGCATGAGGCCCGAATCCGTCGTCACCATGGCATCGCTCATTGATATGAGCGCGGCCGAGCCCCTTAAAGAGAGCCTTCCGGCGGCAGAGACGGCCCCGGCGGGCAAACCAAAGGCTTCGGCCGCCTTAGCCTCTTTCGGGCCGCCGAGGACCACGGTAGCGAACCCCGCGACTTTCGCGAGGGCCGTGAAATTCCCTGCGTGCTCGAGCGGCCACCACTTGTTCCTCTTTGAGCCGAACGGGTGGAGCGTGATGAGCCTCTCGCCCTTTATCCCGTTTTCAGAGAGGAACGCCCTCGCCTCGACGAGGTCCTCCTCGTCAAGAAAGAAATCCATGTGCCTGCCGTGCGGCGCTATCCCGAGCGCGGAGAGGTTTTTAAGCCTCGCGTCCACGAAGTGGGTCCCCGGCGCCTTCATCCTGACCGGGCTTGTAAAGAGGAACGCAAACTCGCTCTCGGCAGGGCCTATCCTCCAGGGCGCTTTGGTCATGTAAGCTATAGGGCCGGCGTCAGGGTCGTTGGAATGGAGGGCTATGACGAGGTCGAACGAGCCCGCCCTGAGCTCCTTCAGGAACCCGGGGAGCTTCAAGAGGTATCCGAGGTTTATCCTTCCAGGGTATTTTATGAACGCGTCGACGCACGCATTCCCGGAGAGCACCTCCCGCGCGGCGACGCTTACGAGCGCGGTGACCCTCGCCTTCGGGAAGTTCTTCCTGACGGCCCTTATGGCCGGGGTGGACATGGCGGTATCGCCTATCGCCGTCGTAGTCATGACAAGGATGGATCTTACCCTTGCCCTGTCCAGCGGGATGCGCGGCTCTTCCCTGCCGGAGAGCGCCTTGAAGGCGAGCTTGATTATCAGGTGGTGGAGCTTCATCTACGGCTTAAACCGTCCTGCCCTTCACAAGAGGTATGAGAAGCCCGGCGCGGTCGGTCTTCAAGCCGCCCCGAAAGCGAAAATATACTTAACAATACAGCCCCCGTAGCACGAGCGAGGAGCCCGCTAAACCTTGAGCGCCTCCGTTAAGGGCGCAGCCTTAAGGTTTGCGACAACGAGCCTCTCGCGGATGATCCCCATGACCTCTTCGGCTTTCAAGTCCGCGAGGCAGTCGCTTTTGCCCGAGCCCCTGCACCCTTTTTTCCCGCACGGGACGCATTCCCAGCCCCTCTGGATGATCGTATGCGCGCCGGAAGTCTGCATGCCCCGGAGCCCCGTGTAAGGAGACTGGATGAAATCCTCCCCGTCGCCGCCGAACGATTTACCCGGCCTTGAGTTCTCGATATTGTCCCACGGCCCCCAGTCGAACGCGCCGCTCGGCCCGAAGAGCGCTACGACAGGCGTGCCCACGGCCGCGGCTATGTGCATCGGCGCGGTATCGACGCCGAAAAAGAGGGCGGCCCTCCTGGACAAAGCCGCGAGGCCTTTTAAAGAGATCCTGCCTGAGAGGTCCACGGGTCTTGTCCTCATCAGGTCGATTATCGAAGCGACCTTGTCGAGCTCCCTTATATCGGGCCCGGAGGTGACGACCGTCCTGAAGCCCGCGTCCTGTATGGCGTCCATGACGCTGGCCATGCCTTCATCCGTCCAGCACTTGTAGAACTCCGAGGCCGTCGGGTGGACGTGCACGAACGGGGCATTAGAGCACCCGGCCTCTTTAAGTATCTTTTCCACAAGGGCCTCGACGGAAGGCGAGGTGTAAATGTCGACCGAGAGGTCGTTTCTGCCTATGCCGAAGGCCTCAAGGAGCGATAAATCGCGTAAGACCACATGCTTGAGTTTCGGCCTCTTCGCCAGGTGCGTATATAAGTGTTTCTTCCCGGCAAAGCCCTTGCCCGCGGGGTCGAAGCCGAGCCTGTATCTTGCGCCGGTCATAAACCCGAGGAGCGCCGGCCTGTCGCCGCTCGTAAGATCGACCGTCATGTCGAAGCCGCGTCCCCGGAGCCCCTTCAGGAGCCGGAGCTCCCCTCCGACCCTCCCCGTAAAAGACCCGCTTTTGAGCCCCCTCTCGAAGACGATCATCTCATCGATGAGCGGATTAAGGGTGAGCATCTCTTTAGTGCCGGAATTTACGAGCACCGAAACACCGGCCTCGGGAAACGCCCCCTTCAACGCCTTTATGACCGGGACGGTAAGGAGCACGTCCCCGATAAGCCTGAGCTTCAGAACGAGTATCTTTTTTACGCCTTTGAATTCCACGCGCGCGCCCTGTCCGGCCCCTTTCCATATACGCCTCCGGGCAGGGGTCCGGTCCCGGAATATTGTACTCTGACAGGTGGCTAAAAGCAAGGAAAGCGCCTTTGAGGCGCGCCATGCCGGGCAATCTGCCCCGGATTTTGGATGTCGGCGGATTCTGCCGCTAATACAGGGCCTTTCCCTTTTTCATCTCCCAGAGCTTGGCGTATTTGGCAAGCGTGTACGAGGCATAAAGGGTCGAGAGCATCACACCTGCCGAGCCTTCGAGAAACCCGAGCTTCAATATGTACATTTTAAGGAAAGTGAACGGCGGGCGAAGCAAAATATCCGTAAAACCCGCGGCCCGGCCCGAGGAGAACATCTCCTCTGCCGCAAGGGTCGAGTACCTCTCCATCCTTGTGAGATAGTCGGACACGTCCCTGTAGGTGCGGTGTGTGAGCGGGTTTTTAAGATACCCCTTGGGGCCGTTGACCGCAACGGTCTCGTGGACCGCCCTGTCGGTGAACCTCCCGGAGTCCTTCCTGTAGAGGCGGAGCGTATAGTCCGGATACCAGCCGCACCGCCTTATCCACCTCTCCCCGAAATAGTTCTTCCTGGGGACATACCAGGCGGCCTTGTCGCCGGATTTTATGACGGCGGCTATCTCGGCCTTGAGCTCCGCCGTTACCCTCTCGTCGGCGTCGATATTGAAGACCCAGAGGTTCCTGGCCCTATCCCCGCAGAGGTTCTTCTGCCTGCCGAACCCGAGCCACTCATCCGAGAAGACGCTGGCCCCGTACTCGCGGCATATCTCGACCGTCGAGTCCGTTGAACCGGAGTCCGAGACGATTATCTCGTCAGCCCATTTCACGCTCTCGAGGCAGTCCCTTATGTTCTTCTCCTCGTTCAGGGCTATAATGGTGACGGAGACCTTTTCCATCTGCCTTCGTTTTCAGGGGTTTTTGAGGGGACGGGATAAACCGTTCAGGCCGCGCCGGGACCGGCGCGGCCTGAACGAAAAAGCGAAGCCCTCCTACTTGAGGGGGGCCGCCTCGTCGATGAGCATTATGGGGATATCGTCCTTGACGGGATAGACGAGCCTGCACTTTTCGCAGATGAGCCCGTCCTTCTTCTCATTCAGCCTTATCTTGCCCTTGCACTTGGGGCACGCGAGTATCTCCAGGAGTTCCTTGTCTATCGGCATTGGGACTCAACCTCCGTAAAAATTAGAAACCCGAATATAACACAAAAAAGCGGGGCGCAAAAGGCTTTAGCGGTATTTTTTACAACCCCTCAGCCGTCCAGAGGCTCGCCGCCGAGCGCCTCTTTCTTGCCGCCCATCCTGACATACTCTATGCCGCCGACGATGGAGACCAGCGCCTGTATGACGAACCACATGAGCGAAAGTGTGAGCGCCTGCTCCGTGGTCGCGCCGACGCGCGTAAAGAGGAATACGAACGCGCCCTCCCTTATGCCGAGGCCGGATAGCGATATGGGAAGCATCGAGACAGCCGTGGTCAAGGGGATAAAGAGGAAGAAGTAGGCTATCGGCACGTCCATGCCGAGACCGCGCCCAAGGAAGTAATACCCGACCATGACGCCGACCTGGACAAAGACCGAGCAGACGAATATCTTCCAGAGTATGTCCTTGTGGCTCTTATACCCCATGAGCACCCTGTAAAAGGTGTCTATCTTCTTGTTTATGCCGTAAAAATGGACCTTTGCGAGTATGTCCATCGCCCACTTGTGGAGCGGCCCCACCCATATGATGAGCGACATGCAGAAAAACCCGCCTATGAGGAGCACGAAAAAGAACGGCAGTCCCGTGCCTTTGATAAGCGGGTATCCGAAGATGAGCGCGATGGAGGTTATCACCATGAGCGCGGAAAAGCCCGAGTACCTGTCCATGAAGATGGAGGCGAGAGAGACGTCGCCCTTCTTCGTGTGCTTGTAGAGGTAGTAGCCCTTGACGAGGTCGCCCCCGACCATCGTCGGGAGGAAGTTGTTGAAGAACATGCCGACGAAGTAGATGGACAGAAGCCGTAAATATGAAATGTCCATGTCCTTCTTGAGTATTATCGACCAGCGGTATGTCGAGGTCGCCTGGGAGGCTATGAAGAGGAGGGCGACGAAGACGACCGCGTAGGGGTTGACCGAGAGGACCGTCCTCAGGAAGGCATCGAGGTCGATGTTCCTGAAGAGAAAGTAGAGGATGGCGAGGGAGACGCCTATCTTTACTATGACCGAGATGACGTTCTTCATCTGCCGAGCACCTTCTTGACCGTGTATATGGGTTTGCCCTGGGACTCGTGGTAGACCCTCGCGAGCATCTCTCCGAGCAACCCCATGATGACGAGCTGGACGCCGAGTATTATGAGGAGGACGGCGAGTATGAGGAGGGGTCTCCCTCCGATGGCCTTGCCCATGAATATCTTTTCAAAGCTGAGATAAAGCGCGATAAAAAACCCGAGCGCGCCCATGACGAGCCCGCCCGGGCCGAAGGCGTGTATGGGACGCGTTGAGAAGGATTGCAGGAACTTGACAGTTATGAGGTCGAGGATGACCCTTATAGTCCTCGATATCCCGTACTTGGATTTCCCGAACTTCCTCGCGTGGTGCGTCGTCTCCACCTCTGTGATGGTCGCGCCCACCCAGCTCGCTATCGCCGGGATGAACCTGTGCATCTCTCCGTAGAGACGGACGTTCTTTATGACCTCTTTGCGGTAGGCCTTCAAGGTGCATCCGTAGTCGTGGAGAGCGACCCCGGTGACCTTCGATATGAGCCCGTTGGCCATCATCGAAGGGAGCCTTCTGGAGAGGAACTTGTCCTGCCTGTTCTTCCTCCAGCCGCTCACGACGTCGCAGTCCTTTATCTTTTCGAGGAGCTTCGGTATGTCGTTCGGGTCGTTCTGGAGGTCGGCGTCCATCGTGATGACGATGTCGCCTGAGGCGTACTCGAACCCGGCGGCCATCGCCGCGGTCTGGCCGAAGTTACGCCTGAAGGATACGACGACGACGGACGGGTCGCTCTTCTGGATCGATTCCAGTATCTTGAATGTGCCGTCCTTTGAGCCGTCGTCGACGAAGACTATCTCGT
>JACPGB010000038.1 GCA_016182655.1 Deltaproteobacteria bacterium | reverse complement strand
GTGTACTCTTACACATACCGCCTTAACAATCAGCCCACGGGCATAAGTTTCAATGGGAATACGATAGCCCTGAATTATCAATTGGACAGGCTCGTAAGTTCGACGCTTCCGAACGGCATCACGACCGACTACCAGTACAACGCAAACTCGTGGCTCACTTACATTACGACGAAGCAGGGGACGACGACCCTTTCTGATTACAATTACGGCTTCGATAACATCGGCAATATCACATCTAAAAACACCGAGCAAGGCAATTACTCCTACAATTACGACACGACCTACCAGCTGACGAGCGCCGTAAGCCCCGCTATATCTGAGTCGTTTACCTATGACCCCACGGGTAACCGCACCCTTGACAACTCAGCCCCAACGGGCTTGACATTCGGAACGACGGAATACTATTATAATTCCAGAAACAGGCTTGAGAGGGTAACGCTTCCTGACGGAAGGATCGCGACCTATACCTACGACCCATTCGGCAGGAGGGTAAAGAAGACCATAACAGGGGGCGCGGGGGAGGGGGAGACCTACTACCTTTACAGCGATGAAGGGCTCATAGGCGAGTACGACCAGAACGGCAATTTAAGCAAGGGCTACGGCTGGAAGCCCGGATCAACCTGGGGCACAGACCCCGTCTTCATGGCGGAGGGGGGCAATTATTACTTCTACCAGAACGACCACCTTGGCACGCCTCAAAGACTCACCGACATCAACGGCAACACGGTCTGGAGCGCGACGTATACTGCATTTGGCAATGCCGAGGTACAAGTCGCAACCGTCACAAACAACCTCAGATTCCCCGGCCAGTATCTTGATGAAGAAACCGGCTTCCATTATAACTGGAACCGCTATTATGACCCGAATACCGGAAGGTATACGCAGGAGGACCCGATTGGGTTTGCAGGTGGGGATGATAATCTTTATAGTTATGCCTCTCAAAATTCAATTAATAGAAAAGATCCGAAAGGATTATCTGGTTTCATGGGATTTGGTGAACTGTCGGATAAAGAAAAAAATGACTTGATACAACGGATACAAGACGATCTTGCTCATTTCGGAGAAGGTGTGACAGATATGACGGTCAGATTCCCAAGAGAGGTAGGCAAGAATCTGCCTTGCGTTATAAACTGCGTTCAAAATACGGAAGATTACATAGACTATAAAAGCAGAACAATGTTTTGTGATAATTTAAATTTATCACTCATGCAATTTGCTGGAGTACCGGAAGTGGCTGCCTTTGCAGATAGTGTAAATAAGTACTGCAAAGCAATGGCCATCGTACCGTTGATTCCTGCGAGTTATAACTGCTATAAAGAATGTACAGCGCCAGAGTGTCATTTGGATAACAAATGAGAAAACGTCCTGTTGGCGTCACAATTTTAGCAATTTTAGACATCTACGGCTCAATAATTTTACTTTTTAATGATTACCCTGATTTTTTGTATTTATTTGGAAAGCAATTCTCCGGGACCTTTGTAGAAGTATTTATTTTAGCAAGCAGTTTGGTTTCCATTCTTATTGGCTTTGGTTTGCTAAAGTTAAAAATGCTGGCCTGGAAAGCTTACATAGGGATTCATATTTTTTATTTTTTCGATCATGTTGCCAATCAAATTTTAGTTCCAGAACAATATCCATATACATCCGTTTTTAGAATAATTTTTATGTTTTTTTATATTTTTATAATTTTTTATCTTATAAAAAAGAAAGACTATTTTAATTAGTCGCGTAGCACCATTCGTGGCCTATGTCACCCACGCCCTTTGACAACTGAATAGCTCCAACCGCCTTCCCTTCATCACCTACGCCGCAGGCAGGCTTACCAACATAACCTATGTAGACCTTAAGCAGGACAACTTCACCTACGTCGCCCTTCACAGGAAGCTTTCCGAGAAGTGCAGGATTTTAAAGTTGGGACGCCAAAAAAAATGAAAAAGGGCCGCGCGAGCGGCCCTTTTGTTTTTCAAGCCCCGAGCGCACTTCTGAATTGATTCCGCCCCGTTGTTATGATAATTTTTCAGGATTATCGCTGACAAAGGAAGAACCATGAAAAAGACCCTGAAGGCCGTCTTCGGCGTACTCGTTGTTCTAACGTTCGCGGCCGGGTGCTCGAAGTCCGGCAAAGAAGCCGGGGAGGAGAACACAATAAGGATAGGCTCGGTCGGGCCGTTGACGGGCGACATCGCCTATATAGGCGAGAACATGAAGGCGGCCGTCGAGCTCGCGAGCGACGAGATAAACTCTTCCGGCGGCGTAAAGGGCAAAAAGATAGAGGTCGTCTACGAGGACGGCAAATGCGACCCCAAGGAGGCCGCCAACGCCGTCAACAAGCTCATCAATATAGACAGGGTGACGGCGATCATGGGCGGGTTCTGCTCCTCGGAGACGCTCGCCATGGCGCCGCTCGCCGAAAAGTCGAAGGTGATACTATTATCAGCCGGTTCGACCAACCCCGGCATAACAAACGCGGGCGACTACATCTTCAGGAACGTGCCCTCCGACTCCTTTCAGGGCGTCTACGCCGCAAGGTACGTTAAAACGAAGCTCAATAAGAACCGCGTCGCGCTCCTCAAATGCCTCTCGGACTGGTGCCTCGGCGTGAACGACTCTTTCAAGGCCGAGTTCGTGAAGCTCGGCGGCGAGATAGCCGCTGAAGAGTCCTTTCCGCAGGACAGCAGGGACCTACGCGGCCAGCTCGTGAAGATAAAGGCCGCCAACCCCGAGCTCGTATACTTCGTCAGCTACACGGAAGGCACTATCGTGGGTCTAAAGCAGATGAGGGAGCTTGGCATAAAGGCCCCGGTCTTCGGGGCGGACGCCTGGAGCGACCCGAATATCTGGGAGAGCGCAAAGGCCGACGGCGAAGGGGCCATGTACCTTGAGCCCGCGAACAAGGCCTATCCGCAGGCGTTCGTGGAGGCGATGAACAAAAAGACAGGCGGCAAGGAGATAAACGTCTACGCGCCGCGCGCCTACGACGCGCTAAAGATACTCGCCTCGGTCATGGAGACCGCCGGGACAGACACCGACCTCATAAAAAAAGGCATCTACAATGTGGCCGATTACAAGGGCATAGCGGACAACTATACCTTTGACGCCAACGGCGACATAATGAACGCCGACTACTCCGTAAGGGAAGTAAGGGGCGGCAAGGCGGCGGCGAAGTAGCCGCGCGGCTTAAGTGAAGAGACAGATATCCTGCAAAGAAAAGGGCGGGATATTTTTTTTGAGCGGGCGATCTCAAATTCTAATCCTGCATTCTTCCGCGTTATGTTTAAATCTCCTCCCCCTTCACGGGGGAGGGCAGGGTGGGGGTGAAGCCCCCTCGCACGGGCAGGCAAATCCATAACGACCGGCAGGGAATTCGAATGCTCGTGACTTCGTTCAAGGCTTTGGCCGCGCGCCGAGCGCGGGCGGGCAAATCGGTATCGTACGGCAGGAGAATCGATTTACCCGGAGACTCCGTACCGACTTTGGCCCTGCGCCGAGCAGTCCTGGCCGGACGGGCAAAGTTCATATCCAACGATAGCGGGGTGTTTAGATTATAGTCGTCTCCGGATACTTTGGCCCTGCGCCGAGCATTCACCCTTCCCTCAGTCCTCCCCGTCGAGGGAGGGGAGGTATATGGGAGATACTCTGTAGCAGGAGCGGCTGGGTAGCTCATTGGAAAGACGGGTCCCGTAAAATCATCTGATGGAAATCCTCTCACAGCTCATCTTGAACGGCATCATAGCCGGGGCGCTCTACGCGCTCATGGCGCTCGGCTTCAATCTCATCTATGGAGTTACAAGGTTTTTTAACCTCTCGCACGGCCTTCTTGCCGCTATCGGCGGGTACGCCTTCTTCACGCTCTCAAAAATATTAGGGCTGAATATCTACATAGGCGCGGCGCTTGGGGTCGCTGTTGCGGGCCTTGCGGGCTACGGCTTTGACAGGCTCGTCTACTCCACGCTCCGGAAAAGGAAGGCCTCGAACCTTGTCTTGCTCGTAGCCTCCCTCGGCGTATTCACGACCACGCAAGCCGCCCTTTCCATCCTCTTTACCAGCAACTTTCAGACGCTATCAAGCGGAGAGGCCGGCGGGAGCGCATTGAGCCTCTTCGGCGGCGTCGTAACGCTGACCCAGCTCGTGATAATATTTTCAAGCATTGCGTCGCTCCTCGGCCTCCTCGCGCTCCTTAAGGGCACGATGCTCGGAAAGGCCGTAAGGGCGATAAGCGACGACGAGGAAGTCGCCAGGATGGTCGGCATAAATACCGGCAGGGTCACGGGCTATGTCTTCTTCATAGGCTCGGCGATCGCCGGGCTCGCGGGCATCCTCGCAGGGTTCGATACCGGCATACAGCCGACGATGGGCATGGGGCTTTTACTTAAGGGCGTCATCGCCTCCATCATAGGCGGGGTCGGGAACATCTACGGCGGAGTGCTCGGCGCGTTCCTCCTCGGCCTCGTCGAGAACTTCGGGATATGGAAGATACCGGGCGAATGGAAGGACGCGGTCTCGTTCCTTCTCCTTATAGTCTTCCTCATATTCAGGCCACAGGGGATAATTAAGAGATAGCGCCCTCGGGAAAGAACAGATGGAATATATACTGCACCTCGCCATCCTCGTCATAATATACGCGATACTCGGACTGAGCCTGAACCTCGTCGTGGGGTACACGGGCTTGCTGGCGAGCGGGCACGCGGCATTCTATGGGATAGGCGCGTACGCAACGGCGATACTGACTACAAGCCTCGGCGTAAATTTTTTCATATCGATGGCTGTAGGCATAATCGCCTCCGCCGGGGCCGCCTTCCTCATAGGCGCGGTCTTATCGAGGTTCGACGGGGATTACTACGCCCTCGTTTCATTAGGCTTCAATGTCATAATCTACAGCGTGTTCCTTAACTGGCACGGGCTTACTCGCGGGCCGCTCGGCATCCCGGGCGTGCCGAGGCCCGCGCTTTTCGGGATGGGAGAAGTGTTCGGCCTGTAGCTTTGAGCGCCAAAAATCCGGGGAAGAAAGCCTTGGCAATTGTCCTCAATGCGGCAGAGAGCTACTTCGGGTAGCCGGGATCAACGACTTCCGTTTTCACGACTTAAGGCATACCTTCGCAAGCTGGCTTGTGATGGCGGGGGTAGACCTTACGACCGTGAGCAGGCTACTTGGCCACAAGAGCCTTACGATGACGCTTCGGTACTCTCACCTTGCGCCGTCGCACATGGTCAAGGCGGTGGCTGTCCTTGAAAACGGTTACGATTTGGTTACGCTGGGCGAAAAAGAGGGTAAAGAACTACGCGCAATCCCATAAACAGAAAGGCCGTAACCCCTTTATTTTCAAAAGGAATTACGGCCCTTGTAATTTGGTAGCGGGGACAGGATTTGAACCTGCGACCTTCGGGTTATGAGCCCGACGAGCTACCGGACTGCTCCACCCCGCAGTAGTTTGCAATCTTATTAAAATAACAAATACACGCCGCCTTGTCAACACAATAAGGCGTAATTAGAAAAAATATCGGGTAAAACCTCTCAAAAATGGCGGCGGCCTACTTTTCTTGACAAACCCCATTATTGACTTAGACTCCATCTAAAGGGGCGCAACGAAGACCAGGAACTTCTCCGTAACCCTTCTTAAGAAAACCGATCCCATAAACCGCGTCCTGCCACCCGAAAACAGCATATATTGCGCCGCACGCGTTGAGACAAGCGGAAGCAGTCGGACGCATCCATTAATGGGAGGGGCGGTGAGGCTTGTTATTCCCTCAAAGCGCGAGAGAGCCCTTAAGGCCGCTTCACTATAATAGCGGAGAGATGGGGGAGCAAGCATTGAGAAAGTTTTTAGGCGCTCTGCTCGCGTTTACGCTCGCCGGCGGCCTTCCGGGCTGTTACAAGATGCGCTCCTCCGCTGGAGGCGGCCAGACGGAATTCAACAGGCCGAGGATCGTGAACAGCAACGACATAGCCGTGCCTGACGGGTACAGGATAGAGTCGGTTGCGCGCGAGCTCACCTTCCCGACCGGCATCGCCTTTGACGGGAGGGGCCGGGCCTACGTCGTCGAGGCCGGGTACTCACACGGAGAGGTCTGGACGACCCCGAGGCTCTTGCGAATAGAAAACGACGGGACGACCTCGATAGTCGCCGAAGGCAACAAGAACGGCCCTTGGACCGGCGTCACTTTTTACAAGGGAAACTTCTACGTCGCGGAGGGCGGCGAGCTCGACGGCGGCAGGGTCCTTAAAATAACCCCGGACGGGGATATCTCGCCGCTTGTGGACGGCCTGCCCTCCAAGGGCGACCACCACACGAACGGCCCGGCCATCGGCCCGGACGGCATGCTCTATTTCGGCGTCGGGACCGCGACAAACTCCGGTGTCGTCGGCGAGGACAACTTCCGGCTCGGCTGGGCGAAGAGGTATCCGGGCTTCCACGACATCCCGTGCAGGGACGTAAAACTCAAGGGCATCAATTACGAGACGAAGGATTTTATCGATCCCGCCTCGAAAGAGAAGGTCGGGACCGGCGCGTTCTCGCCCTTCGGCAAAAAGACGGAGCCGGACGAGGTCATAAAAGGCTCTGTCCCGTGCAGCGGGGCCGTGATGCGCGTGCCCGTGGAAGGCGGCGAGCCGGAGCTCGTCGCGTGGGGCTTCAGGAACCCGTTCGGGCTCGCGTTCTCGCCCGAGGGGAAGCTCTTCGCGACAGACAACTCCTATGACGAGCGCGGGAGCAGAGCGGTCTTCGGCGCGGGCGACCTCCTCTGGGAGGTAAAGGAAGGCAACTGGTACGGCTGGCCGGATTTTCACGGAGAGCACCCGTTAAATGAGCACGACCACTACAAGCCGGCCAGGAAGGAAAAACCGGAGCTCATCTTCTCGGAGCCGCCGGGCAAACCTCCCAGGCCCGCCGCCATATTCGCGGCCCATTCGTCTTCCAGCGGATTCGATTTCTCACGCGACAGGGGCTTCGGTCTCAAGGGCCATGCCTTTGTCGCCCAGTTCGGGGACGAGGCCCCGACAACCGGGAAGGTCCTCGCCCCGGTCGGCTTTAAGGTCGTACGCGTGAACGTGAAGACAGGGGATGTCGAGGAGTTCGCGGTCAACAAGGGCAAGACGAACGGCCCGGCGTCATGGCTCAAGAAGGGCGGGTTTGAGCGGCCCGTAGCCGCGCGGTTCAATCCCGACGGCACGGCCCTCTACATAGTCGACTTCGGTGTCCTTTTGCATGACGAGGAAGGCGCTAAGCCCAGGACGGCAACGGGTGTTGTCTGGCGGATAACTAAAAAAGAGCCGGGGAGATGAAGAGGGTATTGTTGCTCTCGATAACCGTCTCGCTCCTTGTCTTTGGATGCGGCTCGGCAAGGATGGGCGAGCTGTTCATTGGCCCTTTCGACGACTCGGAGCCCCGTATCGCGCGAGGCAAAAAGGTCTTCGAGGAAAATTGCACCCAGTGCCACCCCGGAGGCGAGGCCGGGCTCGGCCCGGCGATAAACAACAAGCCGCTCCCCGGGCTCCTCATAAAATTTCAGGTGAGAAAGGGCTTCGGCGCGATGCCGTCGTTCCCAAAGGAACATATAAGCGACAGCGACCTCGACGACCTCGTATCGTATCTGAAGGCGCTTCGGAGACACGGCTTGCGCAAGCCGTCCAACCAACACGCGGGGTCAATGAATGAATAGAACTGGCGTATTGTTCGTAGGGTCTTCCGGTTATATATCCGCGGCGGTCCTCGCCGGGGCCGCTTCCCTCAAAAAAGGCCTCTGCCAGAGGACCGGGATGGTGACCGAGGCGAAGGAGTTCTCCGCGCTCTCTCTCCCCGAGCCCGAGGATATGGTCTTCGGCGGATGGGACATAAGGGAAGCTACCGCGATCCAGAGCGCGGAGAGGTTCATAAAAAGCGTAAACCTCGGGGAAGAGGTGCTCTCCGCGATAAAGGAGAGCCTCGCCGATAATGAGGCGGACTTCTACAAGGGGTTCGCGACCAACTGCGGCAGGGCGATAGAAGCGCTCGCCTCAAACGCCGCGCCCGAACCGCACCTTAAGGACCAGTTGAGGAAGCTCCGCTCCGACATAGCGGATTTTAAAAAGCGGAACTCGGTAGACGAGGCGGTGGTCGTAAACCTCGCCTCGACCGAGCCGCCGATAGAGGTATCCGGCCCCCTCTTGACCCCGGAAGGGCTTTTCCTTGCCATGGATGACGACAGAAAGGACCTGGTGCGCGCCTCTACCCTCTACGCATTGGCCTCGGTCCTCGAAGGGTGCCCGTATGTCAACTTCACGCCTTCCAATGGCGCGCTCGTACCCGGCCTTGTCAGGCTCGCGGAGGAAACCGGGGTCCCGGTCATGGGCAACGACGGCAAGACCGGAGAGACGCTGGTGAAATCCGCGCTCATACCGATGTTCACCTGCCGGAACCTCGAGGTCTTGAGTTGGGAGGGGTTCAACATGCTCGGCAACATGGACGGGCATGTGCTCGACACACCGGAGAACAGGGAGTCGAAGATAATATCCAAGGACGCGCTCCTGCCTAAGGCGCTCGGCTACGCGCCGCACTCGCGCGTGCATATCCACTATGTGCCTTCGCTCGACGACCAGAAGACGGCCTGGAACTTCATCCACTTCAAAGGATTCATGGGCGCGAAGATGACCATGCAGTTCGTCTGGCAGGGGTTCGACTCCATCCTCGCCGCGCCGCTCGTCATCGACCTCGCGAGGCTATCGGTCCTTGCCAAAAGGAGAGGGGAGGCGGGGCTCATGACTCAGCTCGCGTCGTTCTTCAAGGCGCCATTAGGGGTCGAGGTACACTCGCTCCACGACCAGTACAGGCTACTCATCGAATACGCTAACGCAGCAAGCAATGAAAGGGTGGCGGGATGAAGCTATCTTTCAGCACCAACGCATTCACCGGATACACGGCCGCGGAGGCGGTAAGGAAGATCGCCGGGATCGGGTACGCGGGGGTCGAACTCCTCGCCGACGTGCCGCACCTCTTCATGGACGACCTCGATCTGAAGATGATCGAAGATGTCAGGCGCGCGGTCGAGGAGACCGGCATAGAGGTCTCCAACATAAACGCCAACACCGTCCGGGGATATTACGGATACGGCCCGTTCTGGGACCCGTTGCTGGAGCCTTCGCTCTCATCCTCCGACGAGCCGGCGAGGGCATGGCGGATAGAATACACGAAGCGGTGCGTGGATCTCGCGCGAGAGCTCGACTGCCGGAACGTCTCGGTCACCTCGGGGCACATCTATCCGGGCTCCACACCCGAAGAGGCGACCGCGCGCCTGAAAGCGTCGCTCTCGGAGATAGCCCTTTACGCCGAAGAAAACGGCGTCCGCATAGGTGTCGAGTATGAGCCGGGGCTTCTGATCGAATACTCTTCCGAGCTACGCGCCCTCATCGATACCATCCCTTCGGCCTGCATAGGCGCGAACCTCGACCTCGGCCACAGCCACTGCGTCGGGGAAGACCCCGAGGCCGTATTCGAAAGGCTCTGCGACAGGGTCTTTCACGTCCACCTCGAAGACATAAAGGGGAGAGTCCATTACCACTTGATCCCCGGCCTCGGGGACATGGACTTTGCGAAGCTCTTCGGTCTGCACAGGAAATACAACTACGACGGATTCATAACCGTCGAGCTCTATACGTACTCGGAGGAGCCGGAGGACGCGGCCCGAAAGGCGTACGAGTACCTGGAGAGGCTGTTGTAGCCAAGGAAGCCCGAAAGGCCTCGCAAAGCCACGGAGGTCGACATGCGCATAATAGAGCCTCACATCCATACGGTATCGAGGACGACCGACGATTACCACAACATGTCGGCCTCCGGCATCGTCGCGTGCGTGGAGCCCTCGTTCTGGGCCGGGATCGACAAGAGGGCTGTAGCGTCTTTCGAGGACTACTGGGAGCAGATGATCTCCCACGAGACGCGGCGCGCGCTCGAGTACGGCATAAGGCACTACGTGATGATCGGCCTTAACCCCAAGGAGGCGCGCTCGCCGATCGCGCGCCATGTGATAGGCGCGATGGAGGGGTATCTGGAAAGGGAGCGCGTCGTGGGTGTAGGGGAAATAGGCCTCGACCTCATAACGAAGGAAGAGGAGGAGGCCTTCAGGCTCCAACTCCGCATGGCCGAGGAACGCTCGATGCCTGTGGTCGTCCATTCGCCCCACCACGACAAGAAGAAGGGGATAGAGCGGATAATCGCCATCATCAAGGAGGAAGGCGTCAATGAGGAGAGGATAGTAATAGACCACAACACCGAAGAGACGATAGAGCTCGCCCTTTCGACAAATTGCTGGGCCGGGATGACCGTCTATTATGTCACGAAGCTCACCGCCGGGCGCGCCGTCGATATGCTTGTCCGCTACGGGACGAGGAAGATGATAGTGAACGGCTCGGCTGACTGGGGGTATTCTGACCCGCTCGCGGTGCCGAAGGTCTGCGAGCTCATGAGAAAAAGCGGACTCTTCCCCGAATCCGATATAGAGAAGATAGCCTTCCGTAACCCCTACGAGTTCTTCTCCCATTCGCCGAGGTTCGACCTTGAGGGTCACGGCGGCACTTGATACACGCCTGCGGCGGGGGCGGCATGGCGAAGGACGTAGCGCCTGTTACGATGAGTTACTAAGGGAAAACTACGGCTACATCTTGACCGGCGCGGAGACGCCGAGGAGGTCGAGGCCGTTCGCCACGACAGTTCCGACGGCCTTGCAGAAGAGGAGGCGCGCGTCCGTCAGTACCGGGTCGTCCGTCACGACGCGCGTCTTGTTGTAGTAAGGGTGGAAGAGCCCGGCGAGCTCCATGAGGTAGAATGTGATCCTGTGCGGCTCCATGTTGAGCGCGCTTTTTTCTATCGTCTCCTCGAAGGCGCTTAAATGTTTTATCAGCCCTATCTCTTCCTTCTGGTCGATCCTGTCAAGCAGGTCTGGATCGAAGCGGTCCTTGAGGACCATCCCCTTCTCCTTCGCAAACCCTATTATCGAATATATCCTCGCGTGACAGTACTGGACATAGTAGACCGGGTTTTCCGGGGCCTGGCTCTTGGCAAGCTCGAGGTCGAAGTCCAGGTGCGCATCCGCCTTCCTCATGAGGAAAAAGAACCTGCAGGCGTCGCGCCCGACCTCGTCCATCACCTGCCTTAAGGTAACGAACTCGCCCTCCCTCTTGCCCATGGCGACAGGCACGCCGTTACGGAGGAGCGCTACGAGCTGGATAAATATTATTTTCAGGACTGCGTCGTCGTGGCCGAAGGCCCTCAAAAGCGCCCTGATCCTCCCCTCGTACCCGTGGTGGTCCGCGCCCCAGATGTTGACGAGAGTCGTAAATCCCTTCTTTATCTTCTCCCTGTGATAGGCGATGTCCGAGGCGAAGTAGGTCCTCTCGCCGTCGGCCTTTATAAGGACCCTGTCCTTGTCGTCGCCGAACGCGGTCGTCCTGAACCAGAGCGCGCCATCGGATTCGTAGATATGGCCGAGCTTTTTAAGCTCGTCGATCGTGGACGTTACCAGCCCCTCGTCATCAAGCGACCTTTCGCTGAACCAATCGTCAAATGCCACCCCGAATGCGTCGAGGTCCTTCCTTATCGACTCGAGCATGGCGTTGCAGGCGTACTCCTGTATGTCGGGCCCTTGTTCTGACGGCCCGTACTTGTCGAGGTACTCCTGCGCTATGTCCTTTACATACCCGCCCTTGTAGAAGTCCTCGGGTATGGTTATCTGCTTGCCCTGCAACTCTTCCATGCGGAGCTTTACGGACGCGCCGAGCGTCCGCACTTGTCTGCCCGCGTCATTGATGTAATACTCGCGGACGACCCCGAACCCGGCGGCCTTGAGCACCCTTGAAAGGGAATCCCCGACCGCCGCGCCCCTGCCGTGGCCTATGTGAAGCGGGCCGGTGGGGTTGGCTGAGACGAACTCTATCTGGACGGTCTTGCCCTTCCCCGTCTCGCTCCTTCCGAACCCGTCGCCCTTCCTTATGATGTCCTCAAGTACGGCGGTCCAGTAAGACCTTTTGAGGAAGATATTAATGAAGCCGGGGCCGGCTACCTCGCATTTTTCCACCTCGGGGAGGCCCTTTATCCTCTCGGCTATGAGAGAGGCGATCTCCCTCGGCGCTTTTTTCTCGACCGGCGCAAGGAGCATGGCGATGTTAGTCGAGAAGTCCCCGAACTCCTCCTTCTTCGGCTTCTCTATTATGACGTCCGGGAGGGTTTCGGTCTTTAGGGCGCCGTCTTTCCGGGCGGACTCAACGGCCGCGCGGACCATGTCTATCGCTGAGCGCCTCATGGTTTTTCCTCTATAAGCTCTTTGTATTCCCCGGGCCGCCTGTCCTTCATGAAGACCCATTCATCGCGGTTTACGGCTATCTCGGAGAGGTCGACGTCCGCAAGGATTATGCCCGCGCTCGCGCCTGATGGCTTTGTCGTGAACTCGCCGTCAGGCCCTGCGCAGAAGCTCCTGCCGTAGAACTCCTGCTTTTCCTCCCTGCCGGTCCTGTTCACCCGGAAGATGTAGATGCCGTTCGCGTGGGACGCGGACGCAATCGCCCTCTCCCACTTGCTGTGGGAGTGATAAAAGGCCGACGCCGTCGGCGCAAAGACTATCTCCGCGCCCTTCAACGCCAGTATCCTGAACCCCTCGGGGAAGAATATGTCCCAGCAGATCTGCACGCCTATGGTGGCAAACGGCGTCTTGAATACCGGAAAGCCCAGGTCGCCGGGCTTGAAATACGCCTTTTCCTCCCAGAGCGGGAGTTGCGGGATGTGCATCTTCCTGTATTTGCCGATTATCTCGCCGTCCGGCCCTATGACAAAGGCGGTGTTGAAGTGGTCTCCTGAATCCGCCTCGAATACAGGCGCTACGATGACCGCCTTTTTCTTCAGGGCGAGCTCGCGGAGGAATGTCACGGTCCTGCCGTCGGCGGTCTCGGCCAAAGCGAACCCCTTCTGGTTTATGGTGTGTGGGAACCAGCGGAGGTGAAATAGCTGGGGGAGCGCGATTATCTTCGCGCCTTCGTCCGCCGCGAGCTCTATGAGCATGGCGGCCCTGGAGAGGTTCTTTTCCCTGTCGAGGGTCGAGGCGAGCTGGATGCCTGCTGTTTTTACTATCCTTTCCATCTATTGCCTTTCGGAAGATCAAGAGATGCGGCGGGGCTTAGTGGCGGGGCGTCCCGTTCTCTATCCTGTAGACTACCTCGTTCTTGCCTATCATGCCGAGCTCGCTCCGCGCGATGCGTCCTATGTACCGCTTGTCGGTCTTAAGGATCTCTATCGAGGTCTCGAGTTCCCTGTTTTCCTTTTCGAGCGTCTTGTTATAGGCGAGTATGCCGTCGCGCTCGGATTTCAGCCTCCTGATGTCAAGGAGGCCCTTGCCGAATAAGGCGACGCCGCCTATGACGAGCAGGGCAAGCGCGGCAAGAACGGCCTTTTTCCTGAAACCCTCGCGGTTTTGAGCTTTCACGAGAATAAGGATTATCAGAGTAATACCCAAAAGTCAAGGTCCTCGCCGGACGGGCAGATCCGTATCCGATTCCCTTACGCCAATAATGCCGAAGTCGCCGGATTTGAGATTGGCCGTACGCCGAGTACCCTTGCCGGACGGGCAAATCCGTACGGGCGGCTTTGTGTCCGGGGAGCTTGGAGCAACCCGATTCAAAATCGTCCATGCTCCGATTACCTTTCCGCGTAAAAGAGGCTCAAGTTTCTCACGGCTCAGCCGAAATTAAAAATAGATTAACAGTGCAATAAAAAACGGTTTTATCAGGCCCAAAGGAGTTGACAATAAATCGTTTGTTGCTATTATATTAAACTAAAAAAACGCCCGTACTTTAAAAAGGCCCTCGTATGAACAAGATCAGTTGCGTAAGGTGCGAAAACGACTTTTACTCGGCCGCGAGGGATTCTCACCTGCCCTGCCCGTACTGCGGTTACCTGGTGAAGTTGAACGACCCGGAGAGAAGGACCGGCGGCAGGGTGGTCTCGCAAAAGACCTGCGACATACTGAAAGGAGAGGTCCGTGTGCCCGCGAAGACCGTAGACATCTCCGATACAGGCATGGGCATCAAGATGCTCGGCTATCTCCCTTTCGACCAGAACGAGACGGTCGACATATTCATAGAGGAGCTCGAGATCGAAAAAAAGGCGCAGGTCGTCTGGACCAGGAAGTTCTACGGCATCTCCCGTGCGGGCCTCCGGTTCATCCCGGAGCACACCTGCTGACCGGGAGGGAGCACCTTCAGGAAATATTTCCCCTCGATCACAAGAATCAAACCGCAAGTTACGCTGTCGTTCGATAGCACAGGCAAGGCCCTCCAATAGAGGGCCTTGTTTTTTTCGAGGCCTTCAATGGGCGCGCTACCCGTCCCTTTTTAGCACCTCCCCAAAAAAACCTTCAATTCTTCCGTCTTTTTTTGTATCATACCCATGGTTTTTCAGACCCCTTTCCAATACTGAACGAGGATGAGATGAAAAAGGTCAACGAGTGCGGCGTCTTAAGCTGTCAGATGATAAAAAAGGCCGTACAGAAGAAGCAGGTCTTCTCGAAGACGCTACCGATCGATGACGACCAGATACAGCCCGCGTCCCTGGACCTCCGCCTCGGGTCCAAGGCATACAGGCTCGTATCGAGCTTTTTGCCGGAAAGCAGTGACGTCATGGACAAGCTCTACACCCCGGACGTCTACGGCTCGGACCTCGTCATGTACGAGACGGACATCTCCGAGGGCGGCATCCTGGAGAAGGGGCACGTCTACCTTATCCCGCTTGCCGAGGAAGTCGCGCTCTTGCCCGGCGTCCGCGGAAGGGCGAACCCGAAGTCCACTACAGGCAGGCTCGACATATTCGCCCGTGTGCTTACCGACCGTAACTCCAGGTTCGACGACATCGCCCCAGGTTACAAGGGGAGGCTATATCTCGAAGTCATGCCGAGGTCGTTTACCATCAGGATAAAGGAGGGGCTCTCGCTCGTCCAGCTCCGCCTCATAAGCGGAGAGTGCGCGCTGGCGGATTCGAAATTGAAGTCCCTCCACAAGGACTCCAAGCTCCTATTCAACGGGGACGCGCACCTTACGGCAGAAGAGCTCAAGGTCTCGAAGGGGCTCTTCATGTCAGTTGATTTGAGCGGCGACGGCCCCGACGGCATCATAGGATACAAGTCGAAGAGGAACAGCCATGTCGTTGACCTCACGAAAAAGAACCACTATAATATCCCGGACTTCTGGGAGCCCTTGAGGAGGAACAGCAAGGGGACTCTCATACTCGAGCCAGAGGACTTCTACATACTCTCGTCAAAGGAGAGGATACGCGTCCCTCCCAGGTACGCGGCCGAGATGGTTGCCTATGAAGCCGGTTCCGGGGAACTGCGCACTCATTACGCCGGGTTCTTCGACCCGGGCTTCGGCTTCGGCGCGAAAGGAGAGGTCAAGGGGACGAAGGCGGTGCTGGAAGTGCGCGCCCACGATGTGCCGTTCATGATCGCCGACGGCCAGACCTTCTGCAAGTTGTATTTCGAGAAGATGCTGGAAGTCCCGGAGAAGATCTACGGCCCCAGGATCGGGTCTTCTTACCAGTACCAGTCCATAACCTTGAGCAAGCAGTTCAAGAACATCTAGGTTCTCCGCCCGAACAAAAAATATAAAGGATAGATGGCAAAGGCCCGTAGAGAAAAAAACGAAGGCAAGGGGGGGAAGGGCGGCGAAGGCCTTACGTTTAAGGCCGAGGTCGCCGGCATCGTCCTCCTCGCGCTCTCGCTATACACCGCGGTCTCGCTCTTCTCCTACGGCGCCGGCGCCGTAGCCAATTGGGGCGGGACGCTCGGCGTCTATTTATCGCGGGCGATCCTATGGGCCATAGGCTATATCTCCTATGTGTTCCCGCTCCTCATGCTCGCGGTCTCTTTGGAGTTTTTATTAAGGCGCGTCTTCGCCTTCCGCGTCGCGCTCCCTGTAAGCTTCGCGGTATTCATCCTCTCGTCAGCCCCGTTATTGAACATCGTCTTCCTGTCCGACACAGCCGGGGGGGCGCTCGGCGGCGTCTTGAGCTCCTTTTTCATGAGCTGGATAGGGGCGACCGGCGCGATGATAATACTTTCCGCCGTGCTCCTTATAACCATTCTCTTTGCCACGGGCATCTCGTTCATACAGATAGGCATGAAGCTCTTTCCGCCTGCCGCGGGGTTGTTGAAGTCGCTGGCAACGAAAGCGATGCAGGCCGGAGAGGCCGCCCAGGAGGAAGAAACGGAAGAGGCCCTTCCGACGGATGAGGAGTTCGAGGACCTTAGCATTTTCGAGGAGGAAGAGGCCGAAGAGATAAAGCCCGCGCCCGTCGTAAAATCAAGGAACCAGGGCCCTGCGATAATAACGCCGAAGGTCAGCAAAAAGGCGGCGGATGAGGACGAGAAAGAGCGGCTCGAGTTCTCGTCTCCCAAGGGGAACTTCAAGCTCCCGCCGCTCTCTCTTCTGGACCCCGCGCCTGAAAAGACCGGCTCCATAGATTCCGACTCTCTCCTTGAGAACTCCAAGGTGCTCGAAAAGAAGCTCATGGACTTCGGGGTCGAGGGGAGGGTACTCGAGGTGAGGCCCGGCCCGGTCGTCACCATGTACGAGTTCGAGCCCGCGCCTGGCATAAAGGTGGGGCGCATAACGAACCTCTCCGACGACCTTGCGCTTGCTATGAAGGCGATGTCGATAAGGATAATCGCGCCGATACCGGGCAAATCGGTCGTCGGCATAGAGGTCCCGAACCGGTCGAAGGAGATGATAACGCTTAAAGAGATGCTCGAAGGCCCGGCCTTCTCGAAGTCCAGGTCTCGCCTGTCGCTTGCGCTCGGAAAGGACATCTCCGGGTCGCCATATGTGGCGGACCTCGCGAAGATGCCGCACTTGCTCGTCGCAGGCGCGACAGGCACGGGAAAGAGTGTTTCGGTAAACGCCATGATACTCTCCATCCTCTTTAAGGCGACACCCGAGGACGTCCGTTTCCTCATGGTAGACCCGAAGATGCTGGAGTTGTCCGCCTACGAGGGCATCCCGCACCTAATGACCCCGGTCATAACCGACCCGAAGAAGGCCGCCGGGGCGCTGAGAGCGATAGTCTCCGAGATGGGGAAGCGTTATAAGCTCATGGCCGAGAAGGGCTCGAAGAACATCGAGAAGTACAACCAGCAGATGGACGATGACGGCGAAGGGGAGGCCAAGAGGCTCCCGTATATAGTGGTCATAATCGACGAGCTCGCGGATTTGATGATGACCTCCGGTAAAGACGTCGAGGAGTGCCTTGTCCGGCTCTCGCAGATGGCGCGCGCCTCGGGCATACACCTGATGATAGCGACCCAGAGGCCTTCGGTCGATGTCGTCACCGGCCTCATAAAGACGAACTTCCCTGCAAGGATCGCCTTCCAGCTCCCGTCGAAGACCGATTCGAGGACCATACTCGACGCCGGAGGGGCCGAGACACTCCTCGGGCAGGGCGACATGCTCTTCCTGCCTCCGGGCACCTCGCGCCTGCAGAGGATACATGGGGCCTATGTCTCCGAGGCCGAGATAAAAAAGGTGACCGAGTTCTGGAAAAATCAGGGCACGCCCGCCTACGGCGATGTTATAATGGAAGAGGAAGAGGAGGCGGCGCTCATAGACGAGGACGCGGACCTGGGGGAAGAGTTCCTGAGAAGGTATGATGAGGCCGTGGAGCTCGCCTCCCAGCTCGAGATGATATCTACCTCCTACATACAGAGGAGGTTCAGGATAGGCTACAACACCGCGGCCCGCATAATCGAGAAGATGGAAAAAGAGGGTGTCGTCGGCCCGGCCCAGGGGTCGAGGCCGAGAGAGGTGCTCTTGAGGAAACCGCACGAGTAGGTTGTTTCCTGCATTTGAGAAAGAGGAAGGAATACACATTTAATAATCTCCCCCGGCCCCTCTTTAGAAAAGAGGGGTGAACCTCTTCCGTCATCCTTGAGCAGAATGGAAGCAGGTGGGGCGCCTTCCCCCTTTCTAAAGGGGGATAGAGGGGGATTATAAATATCTCCATATGAAATTAAAACTTCCATCATACAGGCTTTTAGTTGTCCTCGCGGCGCTTCTGATGGTCTCGTCCCTGTCATTTGCCGCTGTGCCTCCGGACGACATCGTCTCGAAGATCCAGCAGAAGTACGGGACCATCGGAACGATAGAGGCGGACTTTGTCCAGGAGGCGACATCAAAGGCCATGAAGAGGTCGGACACCTCGGAGGGCAAGGTATATTTCAAGAAGCCGGGGAAGATGCGCTGGGAGTACAAAAAGCCCCTGCAGGACCTGATAGTAAGCAACGGCAAGACCGTCTGGGTCTTTCAGCCCGACCTCTCGCAGGCGATAGAGAAGCCCTTTGACGCGGGCGCGGCAGGGCTCGCGACAGACTTCCTCTCAGGCATCGGGGACCTTAAAAAGAACTTCAAGGTAAAGGTGTCGGACAGCGATACTATCACGCTCGTCCCGAAGGACACCGGCGAGAACATCAAGAAGATAACGCTCTCACTCGACGCGGGCGGCCTCGTAAAGAAGACTACGATAGACGACGCCTACGGCAACGAGACTTCCATTACATTCAAGAACATGAAGACGAACACGGAACTCAAGGACTCCCTCTTCGAGTTCAAGCCCCCGAAAGGGGTCACGATAGTAAAGCCTTGAAAAAAAACCGGAGGGTTTCAGATGCCGTCATTTGACATCGTATCGAAGACCGATGTGCAGGAGGTCGACAACGCGGTAAACCAGGCTATAAAGGAAATGCAGCAGAGGTACGACTTCAAGGGCTCGAAGAGCGAGATAAAGTGGGAGAAGAAGGAGGATATAACGGTCCTTGCGGACGACGACGGCAAGCTCCACGCCATCCTCGACATGCTCCAGACCAAGTTCGTAAAGAGGGGCGTGTCGCTTAAGTCCCTCGACTACGGAAAGGTCGAGGACGCCTCCGGCTCCATGAAGCGGCAGGTCATAAAGATAAAGCAGGGCATACCCTCCGAGAAGGCCAAGGAGATAACGAAGCTCATAAAGGAATTGAAGCTCAAGGTCCAGGCACAGATAATGGACGACCAGATCAGGGTCACGGCAAAGAAGATAGACGACCTCCAGGAGTGCATCCAGACGCTCAAGGGCAAGGACCTGGATATAAGCCTCCAGTTCGTGAACATGAGGTCGTAAGCCGCTTTTGAAGCTCTGGATAGAGATAATAGCTCTCGGCCCCCGGGCGCGCGAAGACGAGGCGATAGACGCGCTCGTTGCCGCAGGCAGTCCCGGCGTTGAGGAGATCGAGGGCGGCCCCCTCCCGGACACTCTCCTTTCGCATACGACATGGACCGTGACCGATGAGATAGCGGGGGAGCGATCAAAGGAACTCAAGCTCAAGGCCTTCATCCCCGAGGGCGAGAGAGGCCGCCTATCTTTACTCGATAGCGAGCTAAAAAAGTTCGGTTGGTCGTTCGAGACGGCCCTTTACAGGGACCAGGACTGGTCGATAAAGTGGCGCGCTTCCATCAAGCCTGTCAGGGTATCGTATAAAGGACATTCACTGGTAATCCGCCCCACCTGGAAGGAAGTCCCCAGGCGGCCCGGCGATATAATAGTCAAGATAGACCCCGGCATGGCCTTCGGCACGGGCTCTCACGCTACGACAAGGATGTGCCTCGCCGCCTTTCTGTATCTTTCAAAAAACAATAAAATCTCTACCTTCCTCGACGTCGGCACAGGCTCGGGCGTCCTCGCCATAGCGGCCAGAAAGCTCAAGGTGAAAAAGGCCGTCGCCCTTGACATAGACCCGGTGGCGCTCAAAATCGCCAGAAAGAACGCGCTCCTCAATAGGGTCGCGGTCCAGATAAGCAAGAGGCCGGTTCAGGATATCAAGGGTGCTTTCTCGGTAGTCACGGCGAATATACTCGCTGGTGAGCTTAAAAGGCTCTCCCGTGAGATTTCCGCGCGGGTCGAGGCGGGCGGGTATCTCATACTCTCAGGCATACTTGCGGGAGAGGCCGATTCCGTTCAAGCGACCTATCTTCCGTTAGGGTTCAAGCCGTTTAAAAGATATTCCCTCAATGAGTGGGCCGCGCTGGTGCTTAAGAAATGCATTTGAGGCGCTTCTACATAGAGGGGCTCTCAGTGGGGTCTCAGAGGGCCGTCATCACGGGTGACGAGTTCACTCACCTCAAAAAAGTATTGAGACTTAAGGCCGGTGACGAGGTGCTTCTTTTTGACGGAAAGGGATTAGAGCTGACGGCGGAAATCGAGACCGTCGGGCGGGATTCCGCTGAGGCCTCTATAACCGGCCTTTCGGAGAGAAAGTCCGAAAGCCACATTGAGATAACGCTCCTGCAGGGGATACTCAAGGGGGACAAGCCCGAGTTTGTCGTTCAGAAGGCGACGGAACTCGGGGCAACGGCGATTATATTCTTCGAGACCTCGAGGACCGTGCCGGTTATCAAGGAAGGCCGAGGCAGGCAGACGCGCCTTGAAAAGACGGCGATAGAAGCGGCGAAGCAATGCGGCCGGACCGTGTTGCCGAAGATACTTATAACTGACTTCAGGCGCGCGCTTGAAGCCCCGTCCTCTCTTAAGATAATGATGATGGAGGAGGGGGCGAAGAAGGGCCTCTCGGAGGTCTTGAAAGAACACGCCGGGGTAAAGAAGATAGCGTTGCTCGTCGGCCCCGAGGGCGGTCTCTCAGTTGAAGAGGCAGGGCTTGCTACAGCCCAGGGCTTTATCGCCGCCTCGCTCGGGCCGCGGATACTCAGGGCAGAGACGGCGGCCATAGCGGCAGTCGCGGCAGCCCAATGCGTCTCCGGGGATATGGGATGACCCCGTTCGGGTACTCGGTTCCAATCTTAAATCGGGTCGCCCATGCTTCCGGACGCAAGGCCGTCCGATACGGATCTGCCCGTCAATACGGACAAAAGACTTGACAATACGGCCTCTTTAAATTAACTTATCTGTCTGTACTTTTTCCGGCCAGATAGCTCAGCAGGTAGAGCAGGGGACTGAAAATCCCCGTGTCGGCGGTTCGATTCCGTCTCTGGCCACCATTAAAATCAAGGGGTTACGCTTATTGCGTAACCCCTTTTTCTTTCCCGTTCGTCGGTTGTTCGTCGCCCCCTCATGCGGGAGAGTGGATTGAAACTCGATGGCCTTGGCGTGCAGACAATTTATACCAGGCCGAGTGCGAGGGGCGGGGAGCGGGCGAATACTACTGACAATGTGCGCCCAAGAGCGCATAAAGGCCTTGGCTAAGGATTACGAGACACCGGGCGGTATAGCAAAAAAAAGCGCGCCCCTCTTTCGAGGGGCGCGCCCGGAATGGTCCCTGATAAAAAATTAGACCTTGAACCTTCTTATCGCCTCCTGAAGCGAGCCGGAAAGTCCGGTAAGCGCGCCCGTTGCGCCGCTTATCTGATCGGCTCCGGAGTTTATGTCCTGCGAGAGGGACGCGACCGACCCGATGTCCATGCTTATCTGCTCGGATACGCTCGTGAGCTGAGTCGTAGCCGTGGCTATCTGCTCGACCATGGAATTAAGGTTCTTTACGCTGTCCACGATGTTCCCGAGGGCGCGTCCGGCCTGCACCGAGAACTGGACCCCGTCGCCGACCTTTTTGGCGCCGTCTTCCATCGAGGTTATCGCGGCCTGAACCTCTACCTGTATCGTCTTGATCATGGCATTTATCTGGGTCGTGGATTTAGCCGTCCTCTCCGAGAGGTTACGGACCTCGTCGGCTACGACCGCGAAACCTCTGCCCTGGTCTCCCGCGCGCGCCGCCTCTATGGCCGCGTTCAAGGCGAGCAGGTTCGTCTGCTCGGCTATCTCGTTTATGACGCCGACTATCTTGCCTATCTGCTGGGAGCGGTCGCCGAGGGACTCGATGTTCCTCGCGAGGATCCCGACCATTTCGGATATCGCCCTCACTTCGTTTATCGACCGCTCCACTATCTTTTCCCCCTCTTCGGCGAGAGAGCTCGCTTGCGACGCCGTGGAGGCGATGGAAGAGGTGTTGCTGGCTATTTCGATGATCGTATGAGACATCTCTTCCGACGCAGTCGCTATCTGCGTAGCCTTCGCCGCCTGCTTGGCCATCCCCTCCGACATCGAGTCCGAATTGGCCTTTATATCGCCGCTCGCCTCGGTGACCTTTTCGGCCGCCGACTCGACATCGTTCACTATCTCCTTGAGTTTCCCGACCATCTCGCTCATGGCGGCGTTCAAATCCGCTATCTCGTCCCTGGACTTTATTTCCGGGAGCTCTATATTGAGGTTGCCTTTCGCAACCTCCTTTGCCGCGTTCGTAAGGTGCAGGAGCGGCTTCGTTATCCGGTCGGATACGACGAAGATCACGACGATCGCTATCGCAAGCGTCACGATGACCGTAAAGAGTATGGTCTTTTTGATCTTGCCGAGAGACGACTTGCCCTCGAGGAGCTCGGAGTACGACTTCAACTGCACGACAGACCAGTTGAAGGTCGGGAGTCCCCTGTATACGAGGTAATGCGCCTCGCCGTTAAGGTCGAAGTCGCCGTGGCCGCTTTTGCCTGACTTCATGGCGGCGAGGAGGCTTGTAAACGCGGCGTCCCCCGAGATGGTATTGACCGAAGGCAGGTAGTCCTTGAGGCTGTGCTCGTCCCCTCCGCCGTGGCTGTGAGAGCCAGCTCCGCTCTTAAGGTCTATGCTTATCTTGTTCCTGCTGTCGGCTACTATCATGCCGGCGGGGTCAATGACGAAGGTCCTGCCCGAGGTGTTCTCCGCGACCGTCTCCTGGAAGTAGGAGATGGGTATCTCGAAGTGGTAGAACCCCGGCTTGGAGCCGTCGTCGAGGGCTATGGGGGAGGTGTAAGAGAAGACCCACTTGTGCGCGTCGGCCGACATGTACGGGTACGCGACGTGGAATTCGCCTTTAGCGAGCCTCATCGTCGGGTCGAAGAACGGCGCCGCGTTCTCTTCGCTTGAAAAATCGTCGTCCGGCGCTATTTCGCCGAAGGTTATCCTGGAGTGCTCCTGGCCGGTCGAGTCTATCACGCAGGTCTCGGCGACCGGGAACTTGGACTGGACGAATAGCGTCCAGTCGTCTATCTTTTTCTTAAGCCTCCTCTGCTCCGCGCTGAACTGTATGACCTTTTCGGCGTTGTACCTGTTCCCCGCCCTTGTCTCCGGGAGCGAGAAGTACTCCTTGAATACGGGGTAGTTTAGCGCGAAGATGAGGTTCCCCCCGGCCTTCTCGTGAAAGGCGTTTATACGGTGGGATACCCCTTCGAGCTCGTTCTCCATCGACTTGATAGCGTTCTGGACCACCGCTGTTTCCGTGGTCTTGAAGTTAATGTAGCTATTTACGCTCAAGGCGAGGAGGATGAGGAGCACGAAGATAGCCAGGAACTTGTGTTTGATCTTCACTATCCACCTCTCTTTTTTTAGACCTTGCAAGAAAAAGACCGGGGGCGCTCGAAAAACAGCCCCCTCCACCCTTCCCCACAGAAATTTTCCGGATATAACTAATATTCGGCGTATTGTAGAAAATATTGAGCAATTTTTATGCCAGTGACGCGGGCTGAGCGCGCCCAAAGTCTATTTTCCGATGTAAGCTATTGTTTTGTATTAGCTTTTTGTTTAGAAGGCTTGTGAAAGAAAAACATGGCACCCCGGTTGAAAAGGCCTTTTTCAGGTTTTTTTTGACGGAAAAATAAAAATTTGGTTTGACAAGGGGGGCTTTGCTGACTATTATTATTCATTCAAAATTTTATTTTTTCCTTATAGGAGGAGAGAGAAATGAAGAGATTCGCAATGCTCGTGCTCGTATCAATGTTCGTGTTGGCCTCGTTCACCGCCTGCAAGAAGCAGGAAGCCCCGGCCCCGGCGCCTGGCGGTACCGAGCAGAAAGGCACGATGGAGACCACGACCCCGGCTGAGCCCGCTCCCGCGGCGCCCGCCCCCGCTCAGCCCGCGAAGTAACGGCTGACGAGGCCGGAGAGACCGGCAGTTAGTAGATCGGTTAAAGGAAAGGCCGCAGAAGTCTTAGTTGGGGTACGCCCCTTCCCTCTGCGGCCTTTCCTTTTTATGGAGCCCTTCCATGAGGGAGAGGAGCAGTCTGCACATCGCCACATCAGGGTGGTACTACGACCACTGGAGGGGGCCGTTCTACCCTCATGGCCTCCCAAAGTCCGCATTTCTAAAGTTCTATTCCGAGCGATTCTCCACCGTCGAGATAAACAACTCCTTCTACAGGCTCCCCGAGGAGAAGACCTTGAAGACGTGGAGGGAGGCGGTCCCGCCCGGCTTCCTCTTTTCGGTCAAGGCATCGAGGCTCATCACACACAACAAGAAGCTTAAAGACCCGGAGACGACGCTCCCCAGGTTCTTCGAGAGGATAACCGCGCTCGGGGACGAGTTGGGCCCGATACTCTTTCAGCTCCCGCCCGCGTGGAGGCTCAACAAGGACAGGCTTAAGGCATTTCTTGACGCCTTGGATCCCGGTTTACGTTATGCCTTCGAGTTCAGGGACCCGAGCTGGTTCGACGAAGGCGTCTTCGAACTCTTGAGGGACAGGAACGCCGCGTTCTGCGTCTACGAGCTCGACCGGCTTATCTCCCCGAAAGAGGTCACCGCGGACTTCGCCTATGTGAGGCTCCACGGCCCCGGAGGCAAGTACCAGGGGAGCTACGATGATGATGCGCTCCGCGATTGGGCGGCGACCTTCAAGGCATGGCTCAGACAGGGTGTGGCGGAGGTCTTCTGCTACTTCGACAACGACGAGGCCGGCTACGCGGCCCTGAACGCCATGAGATTGAACGAGATCCTCGGGTCAGGGAAATACAGCCGATAGCGCTACACATCGCGGAGCGGAAATGTTATAATCACCAGGTTTTCAGGTACAAAGGCCGCTTGCCGCGGATCGGTTTTTTTTGGCGTCAGTCTCGCTCGCGCGAGTCAGCAAAAGGCTCAAAGTATAAAGATGTCCGCATCAACACGAGTCACCGCCGTATCCGTGCCGGAAGTAAAAGCGCGCGTTTCGCGCCTCCTTACCCTCTGCTTCAAACCTCTCAGGTTTCCTTTGAAGGCGCTCTTCGGCGCCGCGGCCGCGAGCGCCGCCTTTGCCGCCGCTCTCCTCTCCTTCTGGTATTTATTTTCGGTCAAGGGGCTCTGGGCCGATTTCGTCATCCCCTCCTTTGCCGTGTTCTTCGTCTATGCGTCGGTCTCGGGCTACAGGTACCTGTCCGAAAAGAAAAGGGCTCGGGAGATAAAGGGCATATTCAGTTCCTACGTGACCGAGAAGGTCGTGGACGAGCTCGTAAAAAACCCGGGGCTCGCCAGACTCGGCGGCGAGAGGAAAGAGGTCACGGTCCTCTTCGCCGACATCAAGGGGTTTACGGCCTTCTCGGAGAGGCACGAGCCCGAGGAGGTCGTCGCGCTCCTTAACGATTACCTCAAGACCATGACCGAGATAGTCTTCAGGTGGAACGGCACGCTCGACAAGTTCGTGGGCGACTCCATCATGGTCTTCTGGGGCGCTCCCACGGTACAGGAAAACCACGCCGAGCTCGCCTTAAGGTGCGCCCTCGACATGCTCGGAAAGCTAAAAAAGCTCCAGAGAAGATGGGTCATCGAGGGCAAGGAGCCCTTTTCCATCGGCATAGGCATAAACACAGGCGAGGCGGTAGTCGGGAATATGGGGGTCGAGGGCAAGAAGATGGAGTACACGGTCATCGGCGACCATGTGAACCTCGGGGCAAGAGCCGAGGGGCTGACGCGCGAATTCGACGCCGAGATAATCGTGACCGAGTTCACCCGGAGGAAACTCGGCGAGATGGGCAAAAGGTTCGGCCACCTCCTGGTCGAGGAGATGGATCCGGTAAGGGTAAGGGGGAGGGAGAAGCCAGTCGTGGTATACGGCATCGAGCCGCTTTACCACGGGGCTTGACCTGCCCGCGATTTGGAAGCTGAAAACACCCGCCGACGGCGGGTGTTTTTTTGCCTTATAAGGATTGACAAGAAAGGAATCAAAAGCATAATTGCATTATAGGGTGGTGTCTCTCACATATCCGCAGTCCTCACACAAGGAGACCGCATGAAATACCTGATCGGAAGACTCGGCCTATCCGTTGCCCTCGTGCTCTGTTTAAGCGCCGTCTGCGCCGCCCGCGACATGAAGGCTTATGCGCGGGGGCGCCGTACAGGAGACGATACTTACGCCCTCGGAGCTTGAATGGAAAGAAGGCCCCCCGGCGTTACCCGGCGGCGCTCAGATGGCGGTGCTCGAAGGGGACCCCGCGAAGAAAGCCCCGTTCACCATGCGCCTCAGATTCCCGGCGGGGTACGCCATTCCCCCACATTCGCACCCAGGGATAGAACGCGTTACGGTGCTCTCAGGGGCGCTCAATCTGGCGAAGGGAGAAAGACCGGACAAATCGAAGGGCAAGGTTCTGCCGGCAGGGAGCTTCTTTATCTTGGCCCCGAACACCAACCACTTCGCGTGGGCGGATGAAGAGACCGTCATCCAGATACATACGCGGGGTCCATGGCAGATAAATTACGCGAACCCGGCGGACGATCCAAGGAAGGCAGGCAAATGAGATGCGCCGGCTCCGTGGTTCCCATCATGCCGCCCCCCTTCGACGGGATGGGATTTGATGGAGTGTGAAGCACTGTCCTCATCAAGGGGTATTTGATCCTAAGAGGAGAATAAAACGGCCCGCGGCTTCGCCGCGGGCCGTTTTACATGAGCCGACGGTTGCTGAAAAAACGGTACTTATTAAGGCTTCAAATAAGCTCCATGGCGGGCCATAAGGATACAAGAGCGGGGAATCAGGCGAGGCGTACTTTAGCATATACGCCGGAGTCCCGGGGCTTGAATATCAACAGAGCAGTCGGCTTTTGGCCCCCTGCTATTTGCCCTTATCCAGGTTCTTCACCATCTCCGTGAAGTAGTCGTCCTGTATGGTGGTGGAATCCGCGCACTTCGGGCACTTGACGACCGCGCCTTTTTTGAGGTCTTTCGCCTTTTTCTTGAAGGTCGTCTGACACGAGGGGCAGGTTATGTCGATTACGAGCTCAGCCATCGTAAATATCTCCTTGAGTGATAGTATAATGACCTTTTTACCATAAACCGGCGCGAGAGGCAATACGGCGTGAAAGGGCCTTGTCCGGTAAGGGCCCTTCGCTAAAAAAAAGGCCGCCGGGCTTTAATCCCGGCGGCCTTTTGGTTTTCTGTTCCGGCGTCCTTAGCTGAGTATGGACATCCCGGCTACGATCACGACTGTCAGGGAAATGGTCACTATGTCGTACACGGTGCTTAATGGGTTCATCTGTCTCCTTCTCATCTCGCCACCTCCTTGGTTATGCTTTTTATCCGTCTCTTGACTACCATTATAATGAGGAGAGATTAGAGGATTATTAGATGTTCGACGGCTTGAAGCCTTAGGGCGAGGCGGGCCTCTTTTTTTAATTCATTGATTTGCAAGGTTTTTTCGAGGTAGGGGCGCGTTCTTTGAAATAATTGCGTACCCACGGCCCCCTTCTCGAAGGGGGGCGAGGCGGTTCGGAGGCCGGGGCGTCGATTTGGATGGAAAAAAAAATCCCTTGGAGTATAATCAACAAGGAAAATCTTTTCAGGACGCATGAAAAGGTGGCGGATGGAATACAGGTGCATAGTCTGTCCCATAGACGAATCAGGCCTGTCCGACAAGGCCGAGGAGACGGCCGCGTATTTAAGCGGCTTGACCGGCGCGCGCCTCATACTCGTATATGTCATGCATAAGTGGCACGACTCCGAAATACTCGTGACCGACTCCGAGGAATGGGAGAAGATCCACCAGCGGTGGCTCGACGACGGCAGGGAGCTCCTCGACAGGGAGGCGGACAGGCTCCGGGCACGCGGGATGCGGAACATCAAGACCGAGCTCCGGGACGGAGAGACCGCCTACGAGATCATCCAGATAGCCTTCGAACAGCACGCGAACCTCATCGTCATGGCCACCGAGCGGGCCTCTCTCGCCGAAAAGCTCTTCGGGGACTCCGTATCGTACAACGTCACCAACAAGTCGCCCTGCCCGGTCCTCTGGGTCTACTCGCATCCGAGGGAATAGGGCGGCTTCCGGGCCTTGAACCGCGTCTCAAACCTGTTTCATCATCCGAAATTCCGGAGGGGAAGATGACTTTAAGAAAGGCATTGGCGTTTTTCATCCTGCTCGCTCTCTCGTTTCTCCCGAACGCCTCTTCAGCGGCCGGGTTCGAGGAGCCCAAGGTCGAGTACTCGGCAGACTCCTATTTCGAGTCCGAAGGCGCGTCGATGAAGTCAAAGGTGAGCCATGCGCCGGGGAAGGAACGGCGGGAGATGGAGGGCATGGTAATGATCGTCAGGCGGGACAAGAAGGTCGTCTGGCAGTTGATGCCCGAGATGAAAAAGTACATGGAGAACCCGATAGGGAAGGACGACAAAAAATCGGACATCTCGGACTACAAGATAGAGCAGACGATCGTCGGCCCAGACGTCGTCGAGGGGATGAATACCACGAAGTACAAGGTCGTCATGACGGATAAATCCGGCGACAGATACACGGGCCTCATGTGGTCGACGAAGGACGGCATCATGGTTAAGCTCGATGCCGAAGGCGAGCACAAGGGCCGGAAGGCGAAGATGAAGAACTACCTCCGGAACATAAAAATAGCCAGGCAGGACCCGAAGCTCTTCGAGATACCGGCCGGGTATACGTCCATGGGCTCCGTCATGGACATGTTCAAGGGCGCGCAGGAAGAATCGCAGAAAGCCCAGGAAGAAGCGGCGAGGAAGGCAAAGGAAGCAGAAGCGAAGAAGGCCAAGGAGGAAGCGGCGAGGAAGAAGGCGGAGGAGGAAAGGGACTACACCGCCTCGGAGCGCGATTATACTTCAGGCGAGCGCGACTACACCTCGTCCCCGAGAAAGAAGACCACCTCCACATCGACCTCCACCGGGGCCGCCCCGAGCGCCTCTGATACCGCCAAGGACACGGCTAAGAAGCTCTGGAAGCTCTTCGGCAAATAAGCCGCCATGCGATGCGTACCTTAAGCGCCGTCATAATCCTTCTTGTTTTCATCTGCGCCGCCCTCCCGGGCGGCGCTTTTGCTTCCCCGCCCAACGATCCGTTCGCGTTCAAGGCGGCCTCCTATCTCGTAAGATCCAACGGAGAGGTCGTCTGGGCGCGTAACCCGGACAGAAGGCTCCCCCCGGCGTCCCTCACCAAGATAATGACCGCCCGTCTCGCGCTTAAAAAAGGCGCGCTCGAAGAGCTTGTGACGGTTTCAAAAGCGGCGTCACGGGAGACCGGCTCCCGCTTAGGGCTCAATGCTGGCGAACAGATGTATCTCGGGTTCCTCGTCTCGGCCGCGCTCCTTAAGTCCGCTAACGACGCCTGCCACGCGATAGCCGACCACGTCGGGGGGTCCGAGGCCGCTTTCGTCGCCATGATGAACCGGGAGGCGGCCTCTCTCGGGCTTAAAGACACTCGATTCAGGAACGCATGCGGACACGACGAGGCTGGCCATTACTCGACGGCGCGAGATCTATCCGTGCTCGCCGAGGCGGCGCTTAAGGACAGGGCCTTCGCCGATATCGTCTCGCTCGTCGCGCTCGACATCACGACCGCCGGAGGCAAGCGGAAGTTCAGGGTCGAGAACACGAACGAGCTCATGGGCAGATACCCCGGCGCCATAGGCGTAAAATCCGGCTTCACCTCGAAGGCGGGTAAATGCGTAGTAGCCCTTGCCGAGCGGGACGGAAAAAGGCTCATGCTCGTCATGCTGAACGCGCCGAACAGGTGGTGGAGCGCGGTAGAGGCGCTGGATGCGGGCTTCTCGACCGTAAAGAAGGCGTCGAGATGAGAGCGGCGCTTGTCATCCTTGCGGTATTCGCAGTCTATCTTAACGCGCTCCTCTACGGCTCCTTCCAGTTCGACGACTTCAACGTTATTGTGAACAACCCCGCAGTCCACTCCCTTGATGCGTGGCGGGCAGGGCTCTTCAGCGGCATAAGGCCGCTCTTGAAACTCACATACGCCGCGAACTGGTCGTTGTCGGGCTCACCCTTCGGCTTTCACTTCTTTAACATCGCGGTCCACGCGGCCTCCGCGCTCCTCGTCCTCAGGCTCTCCGAGACCTTCATGGAAAAGAACGGCGTCGGCAAAGGCTTCGCGCTCTTTTCCGCTCTCCTCTTCGCGCTCCACCCGATACAAACAGAGGCCGTGACCTACGTCTCGGGGAGGTCGTCCTCTCTCATGGCGTTTTTTCTTTTTGCCTCGCTCT
This sequence comes from Deltaproteobacteria bacterium, assembly GCA_016182655.1. Classification (GTDB taxonomy): domain Bacteria; phylum Desulfobacterota; class GWC2-55-46; order GWC2-55-46; family GWC2-55-46; genus GWB2-55-19. The sequence goes on along the minus strand of JACPGB010000038.1, from coordinate 6,466 downwards.
TCCTGTACGAGAAAGGGCGCGACAAAAGACCCGCCCTTGCATATATCGCCTCCTCCTTCTTTTTCCTGCTCGCCGTGGGCGTAAAGGAGACGGCCGTTATCTTTCCATTCGCGCTCATCCTGTGGGACAAGGCCATGGGCAGGGGGCTACGCGATTCTTTCAAGAGGCAGGCGGCGCACTGGGGGCTCTTCCTTTTTGCGGTGCTTGCGATACTCGGTAGCAGAGGCTATAACCGCTTTTTTACCGGGATAGACGCGAGGGAGTTGTCCTCGACGGTCTTGAGCAATATAAACGGCGTCGCCTACCTGTTGTCGAGGTTCGTATCCGTGAAAGGACTCAATATAGACCCGGACCTGCCTGTCTTGACGGCCTCTTCGCCGCTCGTCCCCATAGAGGCGGCCGCGCTCGCGGTACTTGTAATCGGAGGGATTTTGCTCCTCGTAAGGCGGCCTTGGGCTGGTTTCGGGGTCCTCTGGCTGTTCCTTTTTCTTTTGCCGACGAACTCTATCGTGCCAAGGCTTGATATAGCGAACGAGCGCCATTTATATATAGGTGCGTTCGGGGTCTTCCTCTCCTTCTCCGTAGGGGTATCGAGGGTCGCGGGTAAGCTGGATAAGAGGGCCGTGGCCGCTGTGGGCGCGGTCTTTCTCTTGATACTCGGCGCGTTCACCGTAGCGAGGAACAGGGATTACAGGAGCGAGACCTCCTTATGGGAAGCGACCGTGAAGCTGTCCCCGGCAAAGCCCAGGGCGTGGAACAACCTCGGGTTCGCGTACTCGGCTGAAGGGAGAAAGGAAGAGGCCCGAGCCGCTTATTCAGCGGCCCTTCGCCTCGACCCGGGATACGGGAAGGCTGAGAGGAACCTCAAGGCGCTCGGCGACTGACGCGACGTCAGAATATGATATTGGGCCGGATGATGAACTGGAAGTTATCGCGCTCCGGCGGGTACCGGAGCTCCCCGGTGTACCTTTCTTCGCTCTCCCAGATGAAACCGGCGGCCAGCGTGAAGCCGACGTGGCGGTCCTTCAATGCCCAGCGCCTGTCCACCGTGAGGATATGACGGACGGGTTTCAAGGTCTCGCTGTCCATGTCGAATGTGTACTCGAAGCCGCTGTTCTTGAGTATGGATCCCGACTCCTTGAAGTCGAGCCTGCCCCTCCTGACCGAGACATAGACGACGTCTTTTATGTCAGGGTTCGAGTGGACCTTGCCGCCGACCCTGAACGACCAGTGGAGGTCGTGGGTCGAGAACTTCCTGTCCCCCTTTATCTTCCACTCGAACTCGAGCCAGTCGTCCTCGATGAGCCTGTTGTCCTTTATGTGATAATCGCCGTAGCTTACGAGGTATCCCATGTACCCGAAGTTGCCGCTCCTCCACGGTTCATTCTGTCGCGTGAAGGATACGACGTTGCCGAGGAATAGGGATACCGCGTAGGGCTCCTCGAAACCGGCGGTGACGGCCTTGACGAGGTTCAGGCTGTCGGATATCTCGCCGCTCTTGTATATGTCCTCCGCGTTGCTGTTTATGAATGCGCCGAGGTCCGGCATGGGGAATACCGCGGCCTCGAGGACGAGGAAGCGCGGTATATAGGAGCTGAAAAGGAGGTCTTTATAGACGAGGAGCTCGTCCCTCTCGCCGACGTCAGGTATCGGCTCGTCGGTCAGGCTCAGGTAGAGGCCGACGTTCGTATAGTACGCGTCGACCTCGTGCTCGAAGCTTACGGTCCTTTTTGAAGGAGGCGGAGGCGCGGCCTCTTCGGCCTTCTCAGCGGATGGGTGCCCGGGGTCGGCGCGCGCAACAGTCGAAAAGGCGAAGAATGTTGTCGACAGTATTATGATGAGCCTTGAAAAAAAGGAGGACATCAAGAGAGACCCGATTTTTTTTCTGCATAGTAGCAGGATTCGGGCGGAAAAGGAATGAAGAAGACGGGGCGGGGCCTTTTTCGAGAGATCGACCGGCTTGAAATCTAACGGTTCCAAATAAAAAAACACCCGGGTGGCATCAATCGGCCCGGGCTCGCGGAAGCTTTATCGCGGAGGCCTCGCCTAATCGTATATCGTATACCCGTTCCCGGAGAGCCAGTTAGCCTGCTCCTCGCTTATTCTCCTCTCGCAGGTGTACCGCCTGGAGTCGAATACCCTTACCCACCCGAGCTTTTCGAGGTCGCCGACCTTTTGGCCGAGTACGCAGTAGGCGAGGACGTCGTGGTTCACCTGCGGGCAACCGTAAAATCTGCCGTCGCGCGAGAGCCACCCGGAGGAGAGGCTGTCGTTGTGGAACGGCGTTTTTGTCCAGTCGAGGTTCGTCATGTGCGCCGCCTCGACATATTCCTTCACTATATCGTCGCCGTGCTTCTCCCTGTAGACGTTACGCGCGATACCTATCCACTTCTCTCCTATGTCGAGCGACCAGTAGAACGGGCGCGGCTTCTGGGAGGCAGAGCCTCCGGGGGAGACGAGATAAAATTTTTGCACGTTATGCTCCTTTGTGATTCAGGAAAAGCCGGTCCGGAGGCGTAGGGGCCCCGGCCTGCAAGCGCATTGGTTTTTTACGGATGGATTTTATAAGAGCAAAAATGGTGCCAAAAGTTACAAATTTTCAATGCATTGGATTTAAAGGAGATTCTCTAAGCGGCGTAGAACGGGAATGGGACAAAACACCCCGTTAATGGGGCATTTTATCTTTTGCAGGGGCATATGGCCCCATAATTCGAGGTTTGGTGGATGTTAAAAGGGGTGTGGTTTTGATGCTTGCGACTTGCTTCCGTGCATTAAAAAGGGGGTTGCTTGACGGGGGAGGGTGAAAAAGACTTCACCCTCCGTTCATTCCACCATAACTGTCTTTTCTTCTGAAAAGAGTATCCTGCCCGACGGCCTCTGGAAAAAACCCGCCTTGTCGGTGTTCTCGGTCCCGTAGAGGAGCGCGGCAGTGACCGTGTAAGCCCCGGGTCTTTCTGGCGCCTTCAAGGTAAAGACGATCGTCCCCTCGGGGTAGACTCCGTTAGCGGGGTCGGACCTCTGCCTTTCGATGAGAACGAAACTCAGGTTCCTCGGCGCGCCCTTTTTGCGCCTGTCGAGCCAGTCCGTCTGCTTTTTTCCGTCCTGCCCCTTTACCTCGGGTTCGGCTGTAACAAGCCAGCCCTCGGAGGCTATGGGCCTTGCCTGGTACCGGAGGGCGCTGTCTACAAGCATGACCCCTATTACCGGGCCGTTGCCGCCGCTGGCCGAGACGGTCACCTTTATCTCAGACCCGGGGCTCGTCTTGCCCGGCGCCGATACCGTGACCCTCGAGTTCGCGTCAATTTCCTTTGCGGCCTTTATGAGCCTCTCCTTTTCGTCCTTCGTAAGCTCGATGTAAGGCGACGGAGGGGCCGCCATGCGCACCATCCCATAATGCTTCGCCTCGGGGATCTCTTTTTCCGCCAGATCAGGCGGCAACTCCGGCATGTACTCGGCCTTTACGGATGAGTGGCAGGAGGCGCAAAACGGCGCGGCGTCGGTCACATATTGGAGCGTCCCGTTCGGGTACGCGAGCGCCGCAACGGGCAAGGCGAGCGAAAGACCTGCGATGAGCAGGGCCGTTTTTTTCATGAAGTCCTCCGTGCAGGGTCATATCTTTTGAGACTATCAAGGATTTCCACGGTGTCAAGCCGACCAGCCGTCAAATTACACCGTGAACGCCTGCAAAAATCCTTTTACGGTATAATTAATGAGAGGGATTTGAAACGCCGGACGGACGGAAGGGGACCCAATGGGAAACGACAAGAAAGAACGGAAGGCGGGCGGGCGCTACCTTTCACAGGAAGTATACTACTCCCCGCTCCACATCATGCTCATAACCGCGGTCTCGGTCTTTTTTGCCGAGGCGCTCGTTATGTTCATCTTCTATATAACTTCGCCGGCCGAAATGAAGGAGAGGGGGTTGATGCTGATACTGCTCGACCCGGTACTCCTGATGATATTCCTCGTCCCATCCCTGTACTTCTTCCTCTTCAGGCCTGTCCTTAATACGGTCAGGATGAGGCGGGAGGCGGAAATAGAGCTCAAGAGGGAGCGGGACAACTTTCATAAGTACCTCGACATCGCCGGGGTCATGGTGCTCGTCCTCGATGAGTCGGGCAAGATAAAGCTCATAAACAAACGCGGGTGCGACATACTCGGCTACTCTGAGAGGGAGCTTGCCGGCAGGGACTGGTTCCACTTCATCCCTGAGCGGATGAGGAGCGAGGTGAGGACCGTATACGCCGGACTTATCTCCGGCGAGGCGGAGTCGGAAGGGTACTTCGAAAACCCGGTTGTTACGAGGACCGGAGAGGAGAGGATGATACTCTGGCACAACATAATCCTCCGGGAGGACGAGAGGATATCCGGCGTCCTTAGCTCCGGAGAGGACATAACCGAGAGGAAGCGGACCGAGAGGGCCCTTAAGGAGAGCGAGCGGAGGTACAGGCAGATACATAACACCGCTTTCGACGGCATGATAGTCTCGAACCCCGAGGACAAGGTGATAGACTGCAACCCGTCGGCAGAGGCGATATTCGGATACCAGAGGTCCGAGCTCATAGGCATGGACCTCAAGAAACTCATGCCCGAAAAATACAGGGAGCGCCACAAGGAAGGGGTCAAGTGGTTCCTCGATACCGGGATAAGCACGATACAGGGGAAGGTGGTGGAGCTCGAGGCGCTCCGCAAGAACGGCGAGATATTCCCCATAGAGCTCGTCGTCAACAGTTTCACCATAGGCGGACAGGTAAACTTCACAGGCACAATAAGGGACATAACCGAGCGGAAACGGGCTGAAAAGGAAAAGGAACTGCTCCAGGCCCAGATAAGCCAGGCCCAGAAGATGGAGGCGATAGGGAGGTTCGCCGGCGGCATCGCCCACGACTTCAACAACGTCCTTACGGCCATAAGGGGGAACGCCGAACTCGCGTTGGAGGAGATGGATAAGGGCGACCCCATGTACCAGAGGATAGACGGGATCATACTCTCGGTAATGCTCGCCTCGAAGCTCACGAAACAGCTCATGCTCTTCAGCCGCGGCCATCCCTTCGAGCTTGTCCCCCTGAACGTGAACAAGGTCATAGAGGACCTCCTCATAATGATATCGAGGCTCATAGGCGAGGAGGTATCCATCTCGACCGAGCTCGAGCCGGGCGTGTGGAACGTCAACGCGGACGAGGGGAACCTCGAGCAGGTGATAATGAACCTTGCGGTGAACGCCCGCGACGCGATGCCCGCCGGCGGGACGCTCTTCATCAAGACCGAGAATGTCGTCGTCTCCCAGGAGGAGTCCAGGCTCATGCCGGGCTCAAAACCCGGCGAGGCGGTCCGCATTACCGTAAGGGATACCGGGACCGGGATGGAAAAGGAGGTCGCCGCCCGCATATTCGAGCCCTTCTTCACGACCAAGGAGGCGGGCAAAGGGACCGGGTTCGGGCTCGCCGTCGTCTACGGGATAGTGAGACAGCACGGGGGGTGGATCACTATCGAGAGCGCGCCGGGCAAAGGGACGACGTTATTTGTCTATATGCCCGCGGTAATCGAGAAAAAACGCTCCGCTGAGAGGGGCCGCGGCGCGGCCGAACTCAACGGGAGCGGGGAGAGGATACTCCTTGTGGAGGACGACCTCAAGGTGAGGGACTTCACCAAAACTGCCCTCCAGGAGCACGGCTATTCCGTCGCCGAGGCTTCAAGGGTGAAGGATGCGGCGGATATCTTCGATAAGGAAGGCGGTTCATTCGACCTGGTGCTTTCGGACGTATCTCTTTCCGACAGGACGGGTTTCGACCTCGCCGACTACATATCGACAAGGAATTCGAAGATCGCGGTCGTCCTTAACAGGTTCCTGCAAAAACCCTATTCGCTCGGGAGCCTTCTCCGGATTGTAAAATCGGCGCTCGGGGAAAGGAAGATGGGGAGGTAGGATGGGGGAGCTACGCAGGCTTTTTGAAAACTTGTGCGGGTTCAGGTTTGTAACCTGAACCCAATAATTCGTAACCGATCATACGCCTGTATCGGCTACCCTCGAACTTTTTGCCTAAAGCCTTTTTGCGCGCTCCGCGCGCTTTCGGCGATGGCTCCGAGCGCTTCCTTCCTCCCCCACCCGCTCGCACGCCCCTTAGAGCGCTCCGCGTCTAATCTACCTCGGCGTGCTCGCCTCTCCCTCCCTTATGCGCTCTCCGCCATGCGCCCGCGTGTTTGTAAAGACAAAACATAAAGGAAATAACAGTGTTGATTGAGTTAGTAAGCGTAATTCGACAAAAGGGCTAAAGAGGATTGAAAGCGCAGGTGAAAAGAGGTCCGTTATTTCCCGGCGAGATGCAGAGGGTTCGGCCCGCCGATTATCCAGCCGTTCTCGCGGGCGCTGAAGTGGTTTGATTTGCCGATGATGATGTGGTCGTGGACGATGATATCGACCGCGAGCGCGGCCCGGTCGAGCGTCTTGGTCAGCTGGCGGTCGACC
>JACPGB010000037.1 GCA_016182655.1 Deltaproteobacteria bacterium | reverse complement strand
GAGGGTGAAGCCCTGGCCGGGCAGGCAAAATCACAACCGGACGGTATTGCTTAATGAGCCCCCAGCCGCCCGATTTGAAATCGGCTCTGCGGGAGCAGTCACCCTCCCCTCTATCCCCTCCCGTCGAGGGAGGGGAAGTATAAAAAGATACCAGCTTCAGCCGGGTAGTTCATTCACTTGTTTTTAAAGGAGCAGTCATGGAAGATGTCTTGAAGATAGGCACGAGGACCTTCCGCTCCCGCCTCATGGTCGGGACCGGGAAGTATCCGTCGAACGAAATAATGAAGGCGGCTCTCGAGGCCTCGGGGGCCGAGGTCGTGACCGTCGCCGTCCGGAGGGTCAACCTGGATAGAAGCAGGGAATCGCTCCTCGACCACATCGACCTCAAGAAATATACGCTCCTTCCGAACACCGCCGGTTGCTACACGGCAGAGGACGCCATAAGGACCGCGCGCCTTGCGCGCGAGGCGCTCGATACCGAGTTCGTGAAGCTCGAGGTATTGGGAGACGAGAAGACGCTCTTTCCGGACAACGAAGCCCTGCTCGAGTCAGCCAAAGTCCTCGTGAAGGAAGGCTTCACGGTCCTCCCTTACACGAACGACGACCCGATCATGGCGAGGAAGCTCGAAGACATCGGGTGCGCGGCCGTTATGCCTCTTGCCGCGCCCATCGGCTCGGGGCTTGGCATCAGGAACCCGCACAACTTAAGGATCATACTGGAGATCATAAAAGTCCCGGTCATTGTGGATGCCGGTGTAGGCACGGCGTCTGACGCGGCCATCGCAATGGAGCTCGGTTGCCACGGGCTCCTAATGAACACGGGGATCGCAGGCGCAAAGGACCCTGTCTCGATGGCAAGGGCGATGCGGCTCGCGACAGAGGCCGGAAGGCTCGCGTATCTCTCCGGAAGGATCCCCAAGAAGCTCTACGCAACCGCATCGAGCCCTACAACGGGCCTTATAGAATAGGAGCGAGACAATTGCACCCCGTCCTTTTCAGGTTCGGCCCCATAGAGATACGCTTCTACGGCCTCATGTACGTGGTCGCGATACTCGTAGCGAGCTGGCTCATAAGGAAAGAGGTAAAGAGGAAGGCTGTATCCCTCACGGATGACGATGTGATGAACTTCATCATCTGGACGGTCGTCGGAGGGGTGTTGGGCGCGCGCCTCTATTATGTAGTCTTCAACCTCGACTATTACCTGTCGAACCCGGTCGAGATACCGGCGGTCTGGCACGGCGGGCTCGCCATACACGGCGGGATGATCGGCGGCACATTTGCCGCGTGGCTCTACCTTAAGAGGAAGAGCGTCGCCTTCTGGCGCATGGCCGATTGCGTTGCGCCCGCGCTCATTTTAGGCCAGGCCTTCGGCAGGTTCGGGAACTTCATGAACGGTGACGCCCACGGGAGGCCCACTGACATGCCCTGGGGTATAATATTTCCGCCGGGATCTATCGCCGGGTCGGAATTCCCGGGCATACCTCTTCACCCTACGATGCTCTACGAGCTCGTTATAAATTTGAGCATCTTCCTGTTTCTCTGGCTATACTTGAAGGAAAGGGACCACAAGGACGGGTTCATATTCGCCTCCTACATAGCCCTTTACTCGGTGGGGAGGTTCATAGTAGAGCACTTCCGGGCAGACTCCCTCATGGCGGGCCCAATTAGGGCCGCGCAGATGGTGAGCCTCTCCATTGCAATCGTCGCGCTCATCATCATCTTCGCCAAACGGCTCTGGGAGAATGGGCCACGGAGGGCGAATGCCCGGCGTCGGTGAGAGGCTTTACCTCATCACCGACGGGACCGCCAAAAGGGATACGACTCGCTTTCTTGAGAAGATAGATAAGGCGCTCTCCGGCGGCGCGCGGCTTATACAGATAAGGGAAAAAGACCTCTCCGCGAGAGAACTGCTTGGGCTCGCAAAGGTTATCAAGGAAAAGGCCGCCCGATACGGCGCGCTCGTCCTCATAAACGACAGGGCCGATATCGCGTTGCTCGCAGGGGCCGACGGCGTACATATCACTGGGGCCGGGTACGCGCCGTGTGAAGCGCGCAATATTCTCGGTCCAAAGGCCGTAATAGGTGTTTCGACGCATTCAATCATTGATGCCGGAAAGGCCGAAAAAGAAGGCGCGGACTTCGTCACATTCGGGCCGGTCTATTTTACTGAATCAAAGGCCGCGTACGGAGAGCCGCTCGGCATAGCAAAGCTTCGCGAGGCGGCAAGCGCGATAAAGGTCCCGGTCTTCGCGCTCGGGGGGGTAACAACAGAAAGGGTCAAAGAGGCCGTATCGAACGGGGCCTTTGGCGTGGCCGTTATCTCGGCGGTCTTCGGAAGTTACGATATCGAAAAGAGCGTAAAGGGCTTTCTTGAAGTTTTATATCCAAACATTCAGACGAGGGGGCAAAGATGACCCAGCTTGAACAGGCCCGGAAGGGCATAATAACCGAGGAGATGAAGAGGGCCGCTCTATCCGAAGGAGTGGAACCCGAATACATACGGGCGTCCATTGAAGAGGGGACCGTAATAATAACGAGGAACAAGCTCCACCGGACTATAGAAGGTCTTGCCGTGGGCAAGGGCCTCAGGACCAAGGTCAACGCGAACATCGGCTCGTCCCAGGACCGCGTGGATATAGAAGAAGAGCTCAAGAAACTACGCGCCGCCATCGAGGCCGGGGCAGATGCCGTTATGGACTTATCGACCGGAGGCGACGTCAATGCCATAAGAAAGGCCGTTCTCGACGAATCCACGGTCCCCATCGGGACCGTCCCGATCTATCAGGCCGCGCTCGAGGCCAGGAAAAAGAAGAAGTCGTTCGTCGAGCTCGAAGGCCAGGAGATTTTCGATGTCATAGAACAGCAGGCCGAGGAGGGCGTCGACTTCGTGACCGTCCACTGCGGCGTCACCAGAAATTCGGTCGAGCGCATAAAGAGGGAAGGCCGCATCATGGGGATAGTGAGCAGGGGAGGGGCGCTTACGGCCGAGTGGATGAAGTTCCGCAAGAAAGAGAACCCGCTCTTCGAGGACTACCCTAAGCTTTTAAAAATCGCCAAAAAGTACGACATGGTGCTTTCGCTCGGCGACGGGCTCCGTCCGGGGTGCCTTGCCGACGCGACGGACAGGGGACAGATAGAGGAGCTTGTGACGCTCGGCGAGCTCGCCAAAATGGCCTTTGACGAGGGCGTGCAGGTGATGATAGAGGGGCCGGGCCACATGCCCATGGACCAGATAGAGGCGAACATGCTCCTGCAGAAGAGGCTCTGCAACGGCGCGCCCTTTTACGTCCTCGGGCCGCTTGTGACCGACATAGCCCCAGGTTACGACCACATCACCTCGGCCATAGGCGGGGCAATAGCGGCGTCCAGTGGCGCGGACTTCCTGTGCTATGTCACGCCGAGCGAGCACTTGAGACTCCCGACCATCGACGACGTCCGCGAGGGCGTCATAGCGTCCCGCATCGCGGCCCACGCAGGCGACATCGCCAAACGAGCGAAAGGCGCGCTCGCGCATGACATAAAACTCGCAAAGGCGAGAAAGGCGCTTGACTGGGACGAGCAGATCAGGCTCTCCATAGACCCGAAAAAGGCGAGGGCGCTACGCGACACATCCCCGCCCGAGGACTCCGACGTCTGCACCATGTGCGGCTCGCTCTGCGCGATAAAGATAACCTGCGAATAGGTCGCTGGGCGCTCGGCCGTTTTATATTGGGCATAGAAAGGGCTAAACTAAAAAAGACGAGACATTTGTCCCGCCTTTACTGGCGTGCCCGCCCGAGCACTTCAGGTTTATTGCTTTTTGCACCCTGCCGGGTTTTTTTCGGGATAGGGGTTCTCGCTACGCCCTCCCCCTCCCCGCTCGGCGCGGCGCCAGAGTTTTTCGGAAGCTATTGAGGTAAGGTTAATAAATCGCTTCGATGCGGACTTTGCCTGTCCGGCGAGGACCACGCGCCCCTTGCGCGCTCATTTCCCAGTTGTTTGCGCGCCGAGCGCAAGCGTCAATCTACCCCGGCTCGCGCGTCACTTCCTCCCTTAAGGTCGCTCACCCTATCCCTGTGTTATTTTAAAAGACAAAGGCCCGTAAGGCTCGCGTGCCGCCCCTCATTTGATACAGAGCGTCAGAACACAGCAGACCAAGGCGCGACGAAGGCGAGGCGGGAGGCGTACTCTTTTGTACGCCGCAGTGACGAGACGAGGAGCAACGCGGGTATGCGAAGTTATGGCGCCCTGTGAGGAACGCTCATCTCGCCACCACCTGGGTCCGTTTTCCTAAAATGCTTATGTCTCAGCCACCCTTACGCAGTTCTTTCCGCTCCACTTGGCCTTATAGAGCGCGTCGTCCGCGTAGTTGACGAGGTCTCCGGAGTTCATCGCGCCCTTTTGCGGGTACGAGGCCACCCCGATGGAGACGGTTATCTTGTTCGATACGAGCCCGGCGTAGGCGTGGGATTCGACTATTTCTCGGAGCCTTTCGGCCTCGTCTACCGCGCCCTTGAGGAGCGTATGCGGGAGTATCACCGCGAACTCTTCTCCTCCGTAGCGTGCGACGATGTCGGTCTTCCTGACGCCGCGTTTCACCATCGCGGCGATCTCGCGGAGCACCACGTCGCCGACCCTGTGGCCGAAGGTGTCGTTTATCTGCTTGAAGTTGTCGATGTCGAGCATGATGAGCGAGAGCGGCGTTTCGTACCTTACGGCCCTCTCGAACTCCTCTTCGAGCCTCGAGTAGAAGAAGTTGTGGTTATAGAGCGAGGTGAGCTGGTCTTTTACGGCTATTTCCTTGAGGTACTCTTTTTCTTTTGTCACCTTCTCGAAGAGCCTCGCGTTCCTGAGCGCGTGGAAGGACGAGTTGGCGACTATCCGGCAGAAGTCTATCTCCTTCTGGGAGAAACCGTGCTCTTTTTTGCGGGTGCGGAGGAACAGCGTGCCCAGGACCTCGTCGTTGAAGACGATCGGGACGATGAGTATCGACATGTCCTTGAGTTCGGCTATCCTGTTCTTGACCCCGGCCATCAGCGGGTGGTTTAAGACGTCGTCGAGCGCAAGGGGGACCTTGGTGTTTACCACCTCTTTTATCTCGGGGTACTTGGCGAGATCGAGTTTCAATTCCCTCACGGCCGGGTCCTCGTGGGTGGCGAGCACGTACCCTTCGTCATCCTTGACTATGAGGACTATCGAACACCTGACCGCCTCCGTGACCCCGGCGACCTTGGTTACTATTATGTTCAGGACCTCGGAAGGATCGAGTGTAGCCGACATCGCGCCGGTGATGGCGAGAATGGTCTCGAGGTTCCTCTTGTCCTCCGCTATCTCCCTGTAGAACTCGTTTATTCTGAGCTGTGCCTGTATCCTCGCCACGAGCTCGGGTTCGTTTATCGGTTTTACGATGAAGTCGTCGGCGCCGTTTGAAAGCGAGCTGACGATGGATTTCTCGTCGCTCTTCATCGATACCACTATGACCGAGGGCCGGGACGGCAGGTCCATGGCCCGGAGCTCCTTCAATACCCCGATGCCGTCGAGCCCCGGCATGACGAGATCGAGCAGTATGACCGCGGGCTGCCAGCCGGCGATGATGGAGAGCCCTTCGCGGCCGTCGGACGCGTATCTCGTCTCATACCCGTTCGAGTGGAGGATGTCTTCGAGGATAGCCTTGTTGGTGAGGTTATCGTCTATGATGAGGACCTTGTTGGTGAGGTCCGTATTTTGTCTCAATCCGGTTCCCATTTTCGTTCCCTCCGGGGCCTGTATCAAGCTCAAAAACCTTGACAAATCCCCGGCCATGTCTTATTTTAGACTATTAACTCTTCTTGCGCCGACGTAGCTCAGGGGTAGAGCAACTGATTCGTAATCAGTAGGTCGGGGGTTCGATTCCCCCCGTCGGCTCCATCGAAAATGGGCAAGGAACTCCAGTTGCCTTGCATGCCCCCGGAATGCGCCTCTCTCAAACCACTCTCTGTTAAAAGCCTGCGGTAACCCCCTCTTGTTAGGGGGGTGTTTCCTACCATGTACCATTACATCGCCAAAAAATCAAGAATCTTAACTCCAGAATACGAAAAAACGGAGTCAAAGGAGTTTTTTTGGCAAAAATTTTAAATTTTTAGTTTTAGGCCTTTCCTAAGCCTTTAATTCTGGGGGTTGTCTATGAGCCCGATGAGCGCATCCGCTGGCGCGTAGCCAGGAAGCAGCCTGCCGTCAGGCATGATGAGCGCCGGGGTGCCCCTTATCCCGAGCTCCTCGGCGAGTTTTATGTTGTTATCGACTTCTTTGGTCTCACACTCGGCCTTGGGGAGCTTTTTCCCGGTAAAGGCGTCGTCGAGGAGCTTGGAGGACTTCGAGCAGACTATCGCCTTGCTCTTCTCATAGGCGTTCGGGTGTATGACGAGCGGGTACATCTTTATGAAAAAGGCTATGTCCTTCCTGGTGGCCGTTATCTTCTTTATCTCCTCGTGGAGCTTGGCGCAGTAGGGGCAGTCCGGGTCGTCGAAGACTATGACCTTCTTCTCGGCCTTGGGGTTGCCGACCACGACCGCGCCTTCGAGCGGTATCTTCTTGAGGTCGACCTTTGAGAGCGGCTTGGATTCCCCGAGCTGCTCGAGCGGCGTGAACTTCATCCCTTCTATGAGGTGCTTCTTGGCGAAGTCCATGTAGACGATGAAGGTCTTGTCCCCCTGCGCTATCTCGACCTCCCAGAGGCCCTTTACCGGGCTCATCCTTATGTCCTTAACCTGGGCCTTGAACTTGTCCGTTTTAAGGAGCTTGCCCGCCTCTTCCTTCGTTATCGAGTGGCAGTCCGTGCACTTGCCGCCGCAACCCGGCCCCTGGAAGGCCGGGGCCGCCGAAGCTATCAAAAGGACCGAAGCAAGGGTCAAAGGCGCCAGAATCTTCTTTATCATTTCGTCTCCTGTCTTGTTCATGCACCGCTGAGCGGGTCTATCCGGGCCTGAATGGCCCTGTTATTTAAGGCCGAGCACGTCCTGCATGTCGTATAGGCCGTTCTCCCTGGTTGAGACCCATATTGCGGCCTTTACCGCGCCCTCGGCGAACGTCGCCCTTGATGAAGCCTTGTGGGTGATCTCGAGCCTCTCCCCGGTGCATCCGAATATGACCGTGTGGTCGCCGACGATATCCCCGGCGCGTATGGTCTGTATGCCTATCTCCTCGGGCCGCCGTTCGCCGATGATGCCCTTTCTTTCGTATACGGCGACCTTTTCCAGGTCCCTCTCAAGGGTTGTGGCGATGACCTCGGCAATCTTCAAGGCGGTCCCGGAGGGCGCGTCTTTTTTGAGCCTGTGGTGCGCCTCTATTATTTCGATATCGTACTCGTGCCCGATGACGCGCGCGGCGTCGGCGACGAGCTTTAAAAGCAGGTTAACGCCGATGGACATGTTCGGGGCCATGACTATCCGCCCGTTTTTGGCGAGCTCCTTTATTTCTTCCCGCTGGTGGAGGGAAAAGCCTGTCGTGCCTATGACGAGCGCCTTCTTTGACGCAATTGCGTCCTCGACGGTCTTCATTGTGTTCTCGGGGGTGGAAAAGTCTATTATCGCGTCGGCTTTTTTGAAGGCCTTTGCCTTGTCGCCCGTTATTTTAACTCCGGTCTTGTCCGCGCCGGCGATCTCGCCTGCGTCCTTGCCGAGGGCAGGGGAGTCTTCGCGCTCAAGCGCACCGGCAAGCTCTGTAGCGGGGTTCCGGATAATTGCGGCTATTATCGCGGCCCCCATCCTCCCGGCCGCGCCCGTGACCGCTATCTTTATCATATCGCGCTCCTCTGGTTTCCGAGGCCGTAGGTCTTGAGTGTATTCATAAGCTTTGCCCTCGCCCCTTCGGACATCTTCGTAAGCGGCAGTCTGAACTCTTCCTGCATAAGGCCCATAACGGCGAGCGCGGTCTTTACCGGTATCGGGTTCGTCTCCAGGAACATCGCCCTGTGGAGCGCCTGGAGTCTAAAGTGGAGCGCCTTCGCCTCTTCCACGTCGCCGGAGAGGAACGAGTTCACCATGCGGGACATCTCCTTCGGCGCGACGTTCGAGGTGACTGAGATCACCCCGTGGCCGCCGATTGCAAGGAGCGGGAGCGTCGTGAAGTCGTCGCCGGAAAGGACTATAAAGCCCTTTCTGGAGAACTCTATCACGTCGCTCACCTGCTGGAGGTTGCCGGTAGCCTCCTTGATGCCGATGATGTTGCCGATCTCCGAGAGCCTCGCCACCGTCTCGGGAAGCATGTTCACCGAAGTCCTGCCCGGCACGTTGTAGAGGATCAAGGGGATGTCGACCTCTTCGGCTACCTTCCTGTAGTGCTCGTACAGCCCCTGCTGGGTGGGCTTGTTGTAATAAGGCGTTATGAGAAGGGCGGCGGCGGCCCCGGCCTTCCTGGCGTGCTTCGTAAGGAGTACCGTTTCATTGGTCGAGTTCGACCCGGTCCCGGCTATGACAGGGACTCTGCCCGCCGCGGCTTCTATTGTGAGCTCTATTACCTTGTCGTGCTCGTCGTAAGAGAGTGTCGCCGACTCGCCGGTCGTGCCGCATGGGACGAGCCCGTTAGTCCCGTTAGCGATCTGGAACTCTATAAGCCTTTTAAACGCGCCTTCGTCGACCTCCCCGTCCTTGAAGGGGGTGACGAGCGCGGTTATGGAACCCTTGAACATCTTGTATCCTCCCGACCCTGAAGGGCCTGAATATTACGGAACATTACGATATTTCAGCCGTACCCTTGAATACCTCGGTCGCGGGGCCGGTCATGTAGACGCGGTTGTCCCTTGCCCATTCGATCTTGAGCGTGCCGCCTTTTAGCTCTATCGAGACCTTTCTCCCGGCGAGCCCTTTGAGGGCCGCCGCGACAGCCGAGGCCGAGGCCCCTGTGCCGCAGGCAAGCGTTTCTCCCGCGCCCCTCTCCCAGACCCTCATCTTGAGTCTCTTGGGGTTCACGACCTCGATGAACTCGACATTCGTCCTCTTCGGGAAGAGCGAGTGGGTCTCGATCGGGGGCCCGTACTTCTCGATCGGAAAGTCGTCGACATCGTCGACGAATATGACGCAATGGGGGTTGCCCATCGATACGCAGGTGATGTCGAACGGCCTGCCTTCGACCTCGAGGGGATAGTCTATTACCTTGCCTTCGAGTGTCGTGGGTATGGATCTGCCGTCGAGTATCGGCTCCCCCATGTCGACCCTGACGAGGCCGTTGTCCTTCGCCGGCCTTATTATCCCCGCGAGCGTCTCTATCTCAAGTACCGGCTTTTTGGAGAGCCCCCTTGACCAGATGTAGCTCGCAAGGCACCTTATGCCGTTGCCGCACATCTCGACCCTGCCGCCGTCGCTGTTGTATATGTCCATGCGGAAGTCGGCCTTCTTCGATTGCTTAAGTATCAGCGCCTGGTCGAAGCCTATTCCGAAGCGCCTGTCAGAGAGCTTCTTTATGAGCTTCCTTGGCGCGGGCAGTTCCTTTTTACGTCCGTCGAGCACGATAAAGTCGTTACCGAGCCCGTGCATCTTGGTAAAGTCTATCCTCATCTATCCCACCTGAGGCACTCTAAAAATTGTTCTTTTTCCTGATCTCTGCGTCAGGTCGGAAATAAAAGTGCTCACATATTTAACACATATGCTCCGCTTTTTATTTCCGCCCTTCCTTGACCTCAGAAAAAATATCTAATTTTTAGAGAGTGCCCTTAATTTAATCTTTTATTTTTCCAACCAGTTCAGATTGCTCCAGGAGGCCTCTTCCGGTATGTGACTTAAATCCGCTTCCTTTTAGACTTTATAAGTCTCTCGCCTCTTACGAGCCCTTCGAGCGTCTCCCTCTCCCTTATTAAATGAAATTCCTTGCCGTCGACCATCACTTCAGCCGCCCTCGGGCGCGTGTTGTAGTTCGACGACATGGAAAACCCGTAGGCCCCGGCGCTCATGACCGCGAGGTAGTCCCCGGATTCCACAGCCGGGATTATCCTGTCCTTTGCGAGGAAGTCGCCTGACTCGCATATCGGGCCTACGACATCAGCCGTTATTTCTTTTGTTGTCGCCTTCACGGCCTTTATGGCGTGGTAAGAGCCGTAGAGGCTGGGCCGGGCGAGGTCGTTCATCGCGGCGTCGACTATCACGAAGTTCTTCTCGGTCCCTTTCTTGGTGTAGACGACCTTTGTTGCGAGCACGCCGGCGTTCCCCACTATCGATCTCCCCGGCTCGAAAATGAGAGTGACTCCGAGGCCCTTCGTGGCTTCGAGCACCGCTTCTCCGTATCTGGACGGGAGAGGAGGGGCCTCTGTGTCATAGGTGATGCCGAGACCGCCGCCCATGTCGATATACTTTATGTCGAGCCCTTCGCTCCGCAATCTCTTGAGGAGGTCCTTGGTCTTTCCGAGCGCGTCCATGAAGGGCTCTATCTGCGTTATCTGCGAGCCTATGTGGCAGTCGATGCCCATGGGGACGACGTTCTTGAGATTATTTTTAGCGTTTATGTATTCCTTTATGGCCAGCTCCGTCTCTATCCCAAACTTGTTCTTCTTAAGGCCCGTCGAGATGTACGGGTGGGTCTTGGGGTCGACATTGGGGTTGACCCTTATCGCGAAAGAGGCCTTTTTCCTCAGCCGTCCGGCTATTGCGTTTATGGCGACGAGCTCCTCGGGCGACTCGACATTGAACATGAGTATGTTCTTTTTTAGGGCAAACTCTATTTCGTCTCCGCGCTTGCCTACGCCCGAGAATACGATCTTTCTCGGGTCCGCGCCGGCCCTCAGGGCCCTGAAGAGCTCTCCGCCGGAGACGATGTCGAAACCGCTCCCCTCGTCGGCAAAGGCCTTCAGGACCGAGATGTTCGAGTTGGCCTTTATCGAATAGCAGATGAGGTGCGGCGCCTTGGCAAAGGCCTTGTCATAGGCCTTGTAATGCCTCTTAAGAGTCTTCAGGCTGTAGACATAGACGGGTGTGCCGACCTTTGCGATTATCTTCTCGAACGGCACGCCCTCGGCGCAGAAGTTCTTGCCCTTGTAACCGAAAAAATGCATGGATGCGAAACCCTCCCGGAAGTAAGAATAGACTTGCAGGACAATGGAATATTTTAACACCAAAGGCAATTGTATCAAACGAAAAAAGGCCTAAATCCTACTTGCCTGTCTCCGTGGCGGCCTCTTTGGGTTCGGCAGGCGGCCTCGGCGGTCCCTTCTTGCCGCAGGCCGCAACGAACATCGAGAGGCATAAGAGTACGAGTAGCGCTCTTTTCACTAACAGCACCCCAACGCGACCTCGGCCTTTACTGCCTTGAGCCTCTTCTTGACGGTCTCTACGGCAGTGCCGCCGTAGACCTTCCGCGTATTTAACGAGCGCTCTATGGAGACGGCGTCTTTTATGTCAGGGCCGAAGAGCTTCGATATCCCCTGCCACTCGCTCAGATCCAGGTCGTCGAAGGTAAGCCCCCTCGATATGCAATACGCCACAGCCTGCCCGGCGGCGTGGTGCGCCTCCCTGAAAGGCAGACCCTTCTTGACGAGGTAGTCCGCGGCGTCTGTCGCGTTAAGGAACCCGGCTGAGGTCGCCTTCAGCATGGTTTCCTTCTTTATGTTCATGGTCCTGAGCATCGGGGGCCATACTTCAAGGATGATCTTCAGCGTGTCTATCGTATCGAAAAGCGGCTCCTTGTCCTCTTGCATGTCCTTGTTGTACGCAAGCGGGAGCCCTTTCATCGTCGTAAGCATTGAGATAAGGTTGCCGTAGACCCTGCCGGTCTTTCCGCGCGAGAGCTCGGCGACGTCCGGGTTCTTCTTCTGCGGCATGATGGAAGAGCCCGTCGAGAAGGCGTCCGACAATTCGATGAAGCCGAACTCCTGCGACGACCATAATATAAGCTCTTCCGAGAGCCTTGAGATATGCATCATGAGGATGGAGGCGGCTGACAGGAACTCAACGATAAAGTCCCTGTCCGAGACCGCGTCCATGCTGTTCTCGGTTACGCGCGAAAAACCCAGCAGGCGCGCGGCGAGGTTTCTGTCCAGCTCATAGGGGCTTCCGGCGAGCGCGCCCGAGCCGAGCGGCAGTTCATCGACCCTCTCGATGCAATCGGAGAGCCTGCCGGTATCCCGCTTGAACATCTCGTAGTACGCAAGGAGGTGGTGCGCAAGCAACACGGGCTGGGCCCTCTGCAGGTGCGTGTAACCGGGCATGATGCAGTCAGCGGACTTTTCCGCAATTTCCACGAGGGCCCTTTTTAATTCATGCAGGAGCGATACTATCGCGTAGGCCTCGTCCTTTAGATACAGCCTGATGTCGAGCGCGACCTGGTCGTTACGGGACCTTCCGGTGTGGAGCTTGCCGCCGAGCGGGCCGATCTTATCGGTCAGCCGCTTCTCCACCGCCATGTGGATGTCCTCAAGCTCGATGCCGAAAGAGAACCGACCGGCCTCTATTTCGGACTCTACCTCTTTGAGGCCCTTTACTATCTTCCGGGCCTCCTTGTCGGTGAGTATCCCCGCTTTTTTCAATACCTCGGCATGTGCGACAGAGCCGCGGATGTCGTGCCTGTAGAGCCTCTTGTCGAACGAGATAGAGGCGTTGAACTCGTCGACCAGCTTGTCTGTAACAGAGGAGAACCTTCCGGCCCAGGGTTTTGTCTTCATTCCATGTTTCTTCCGAAAAGGATTTTTGATGCGATTAACCCAGCTCTTCCATTACGGCCGCGTAGAGCAAGGGGACCATTATTTCGTGGTGGCCGGTCAGGCGGTAGCCTGCCCCTCCGCCCATCGTCGGCCTCCTCACGACATTCGTGAGCGGCCTGTAGTGCTGTATGAAGTCCATGTTCACGGTCGTGAACTTCTCGACCTTATGGCCGAGGTTCCTTGTGAGGGTTATCGCCTTAAGAAAGACCTCCGGGAGTATCACGGCCGAGCCGATGTTGAGATAAACGCCTTCGGCGAGCGAGGCGACGACGGAAGAGAATATTTTAAAGTCCACTGTAGAGGCGAGGCCTGTAGCCGCGCCGTCCATGTCCGGGTGTATGTGGAGAATGTCGGTCCCGAGCGCGACATGGACCGTAACCGGCACATTGAGCCGCGCCCCTGCCGCAAGTATGGATTTGTTCTTATGCGGGAAGCGCGAGCGGAGAATCATCTCGCCTACGGCCGCCCCGAGCCCCTTTTTCGCGCCCTTCCTGATGGCCCTGTTAAGGAGCCTCCCCGTCTCTTCGGCCATCCCGAAGGAGCCGGTGCCAAGCTCGGCGTCGACGTCTTCTGAAGTGACGCCCGCGTAGGCGGTCTCGAAGTCGTGGACTACGCCCGCGCCGTTCATGGCGACGGCGTCTACGATGCCGCGCTCCATAAGGTCGATTACAAGGGGTCCCAGCCCGACCTTTATGACATGCGCGCCCATGCCGAGGGCGACGGTCTTGCCCTCACTCTTCGCCTTTACAATCGCAGAGGCGACTGCCTTAAGGTCCTTTGCCGCGAGTATGTTCGGAAGCCCGTCGAGGAATTCGGCCATTGTAGCGCCCCGTTCCGGGACGCGGGCAAAGTCTCCTACCGAGACCTTTGACTTCCTCTCGTTTATCGAATAGGTCTTGAGGCCCTTTGAGGATATCGGCTTGAATTTTTTTCTGGATGGCATCTCTTGAACTAAACCTTCTGGAAGAGCATGTGGTCGACAAGCTCGCAGATTATGTGGCAGATCGTGATGTGCGTCTCCTGTATCCTCGCGGTAGTCTTGGAGTCCACATTAAGGAGTATGTCCGCCTTGTCCGCCATCTTGCCGCCGTCCTTGCCGGTAAGGGCGATCGTCTTTATCTTCATGGCCTTTGCGGCTTCGATCCCCTTCAATACGTTTGCCGAGTTGCCGCTCGTGGAAATCGCGAGGAGTACGTCGTTCCCTTTTCCGAGCGCCCGTATCTGCTTTGAGAATACCTGGTCGAACGAGTAGTCGTTGCCGATGGAGGTGAGGTCTGAGGTGTCTGTCGTAAGCGCGAGCGCGGGCAAAGGCGGCCTCTCTATCTCGAACCTGTTTACGAACTCCGCGGCTATGTGCTGGGAATCCGCGGCAGAGCCGCCGTTTCCGATGAGCATGAGCTTTCCGCCGGACTTGAAAGAGGCGACTACCGCCTCCGCGGCCTCTACCACGAGCGCCATGTTCTTTTTCGTGAAGAAACGCTCCTTAGCCTTCACGGAGTCCCTGAAGGACTTCTCTACTATCTTCTCCATCTCCATCCTCGCTACCCCCCTCGGGATTTTTCTTTTATTTTGAGGCGTTGAGCGGTTCCCAGGAGGCCTTTAAAACCCGCAATCGATAATATCTTCTGCTGAAAAGTGTGTCAAGGGTTTTTGGAGCAGGAGGGGCGGGGTAAGAGGCTGGTTTGGTTTTTGAGACAAAAACGCCTGAGAAGGCTAAGAGCCCCTCAGGCGGACGGTTTATTCTCAGGTCTAATACCCACGTTGCCGCGATTTTAAATCTCCTCCCCCTTGACGGGGGAGGAGGGGTGGGGGTGAAGCCCTGGCCGGGCGGGCAATCCGGTATCTAACTGCTGGAGAATCGATTTACCCGGAGCCGTGCCAACTTCGGCCCTGCGCCGAGCAGTCACCCTCCCCTCAATCCCCTCCCGTCGAGGGAGGGGAGGTATTAGATGATACCACGTAGCTTACTGATTTATTTTATATCAGGAACTTCCCGTCCTTCTGTACCGCCTTTCCATCCAGGTAGAGCGCCCCGCCCTGCCGCAGGTCCTTTATCATGTCCCAGTGGATGGCAGAGGCGTTCTTACCTCCGGCCTGCTCGTAGGACCTGCCCACTGCGAGGTGGACGGTGCCGCCGATCTTTTCGTCGAACAATATGTCCTTCGTGAACTTCTGTATCCCGTAGTTTACGCCGACACCCAATTCGCCCAGGAACCGCGCCCCCTTGTCGGTATCGAGCATGGCGATAAGGAAGTCCTGGTTCTTGTCGGCCCGGGCCTCCACGACCTTGCCCTTGCTGAACTTGAGCCTTATGCCCGTTACTTCCCGGCCCTGGTATATCGCAGGCATCTCGTAATAGACATAGCCCTCGACCGAGTCCTCGACCGGGGAGAGAAAGACCTCGCCGTCGGGCATGTTCCTCACTCCGTAACAGGGTATCGCCTTCCTCCCCTTTATGGAGAGCTTCAAATCGGTGTCCTTGCCGACTATCCGCACTTCACTCGCCTTGTCGAGCGCGGCTTTGAGCTTCATCTCCTTCTGCTTTACCTTGTTCCAGTCGATGTTGGTGGCGTTGTAGAGGAAGTCCTCGTACTCGGCAAGAGACATGTCCGCCTCCTGCGCAAGCCCGTTCGTCGGGAAGTTGGTGAGTATCCATCTCTTTCTGTTTACTATCTCCTCGCTTATCGGCTTTATGACCTTCGACCTCTCGGCTATCTTCGAGGAATCTACATTCGAGAGCGCCTTCTTGTTGGCAGACGCCCGGATGGTGACGAAACAGTCGATGTTCTTCGCCTCGAACATCCTCACCTTAGGAAAGTTCCGTATCTGGTCCTTGGATGCGTAGTCGAAAAAGAGGTTCGTCGTCTCCTCAAACGCGATAGAGGTAAAGGGGTTCCCGCCTGCCTCCAACACCTCCCTGTAGACCTCGAGCACCAGGGGTTTCGCCAGCTCGGAAGAGGCGCTTATCATTACAGTGTCGCCCTTTTTTACGGAAATGGAGTGGTTTACAAGGATCGAAGCAAGCTTTTTTACGCGCGGGTCTGCCATGATACCTCCTAAGGGTTTGTAATCGAAAAACCCCTCTTTTCTAAAGAGGGGTTTGGGGAGATTAACTTAAAACAGCGTTTTATAATCCCCCTCAGTCCCCCTTTAGAAAAGGGGGAAGAAAATGACAGGGCATCGAACAAGCCTTGGAGACAGAATTAAATCACCCGCCGATTTTTACAACTTTGCCCGTCCGGCAAGGACTGCTTGGCGCAGGGCCAGTGCTCGAATCGAGTCTTGGAGTAGATTTAATCACCCGCCGATTTTTACAACTTTGCCCGTCCGGCAAGGACTGCTTGGCGCAGGGCCAGTGCTCGAATCGAGTCTTGGAGTCAGATTTAATCACCCGCCGATTTTTACAACTTTGCCCGTCCGGCAAGGACTCAGCTCAGCATGTATTTGTCTCTAAGGAGTCTTTTGAACCTCGGTCCGTAGACGAGGTCGAAGACGTCTCCTTTTCCGGGGAAGAGGCGCAGAGCCAATTCGCGCACCCCGGCGGCGTGGCGGGAGGCCTCTTCGAGGGTCATGTCCGTCTCTATTATGATGGACATGGTGAGGTCGACCATCCTTCTGAGGAGACGCAGTTTCTTGTCCTCTGTCTTTATCTCTTCGGGTGTAGCCATGTAATGATTTTACACCTTTTCGGAGTCCGCCTCAATTGCGGAGTTTGAGGAGCTCCTCTATCCGTTCGGCCACGATGAATTTGTTCGCGCCCCATCTGGGCGCGACGAGGTATTTAAGCGGCGCGTCCCCGGAGAGGCGGTGTATGATGGTAGAGGGCGGGAGTATCGTGAGCGACTCTGCCACGATCGCTGCGTACTCGTCGAGCGAGAGGGTCTTGACCTTTCCCTCTTCGTATAGCTTGAGGAGCGGCGTGTCTTTGAGCACCTGGAGTTGGTGGAATTTTACGCCCCAGACGCGGCAGTCGGAGAGGAACCTGGCCGTTTTGAGCATATCGTCGCGCGTTTCATCAGGCAGTCCTACTATGACATGGGCGCAGACGTCGATACCGCGAAGGCGCGCCCGCTCCACGGCGTCTTTTAACTCGGCGGCGGTATGCCCCCTGTTGACAAAGGCAAGGGTAGAGTCGTTCGCGGACTGCAAACCGAGCTCGAGCCAGAGGAAGCGTTCTTTTTTTAATTCTTTGAGCAGGTCGAGGACTTCGTCGGGGACGCAGTCGGGCCTTGTGGAGACGGCGATGGCGATGATGTCCGGGAGGAGCGCCTCGCGAAAGACCTTTTTGAGGTAATCGATGGGCGCGTAGGTGTTAGAGTTTATCTGGAAGTAGGCGATGAACTTGTTCGCGTTGTGGCGTTTCCTTACCTTCTCCATGCCCGAGAGGAGTTGGCCTTTTATGTCTTCCCCGGTGTGGCTCAAGGGGAGGAGGGTCTCGGAGTTGCAGTATATGCAACCGCCCGTGCCTTTTTTCCCGTCCCTGTTCGGGCAGGTGAAACCTGCATCGAGAGAGACCTTGAAGACCTTTTCACCGAACTTGCGTTTAAGGAAGTCGGAGAGCGTGATGTAGGGTTTGTTCATTTTATGCGTCGGCGTCAGCAACCTCCACGAGGCCTCGACTGCAGATAGAGCCTTGCAGGGGCTTTGTCCGTGTATTCGTATATGGCGCTCGTTGAGGACTCCCAGAACCACTCTGTCGTGAAGACGAACTCTCTGCCCGAGAGCCTGAAGAGGTTTGTCACCTCTTTAAGGCCGGACCCGGCACGGAGGTCCAGGAACTCATCAAAACCAGGACCATCGTCTTTTACAACAAAGACACCCGAGACGCAACAAGAGGACTCGCCTGCCTCGCTCGTCCATTCTACCGAAAGGAAGGCCGGCCCCGCGCCTCGCTTCGGCCCGTACAGGTTCAGTTGAGGCCCTTTGTAGACGACCCCGCTGTCGAGGCGGCGTTTGAACTCGGCTGATCCCGCCTTAAATCGTTCGAGACTCTCGTTTAAAAAAGCCTGGGCCTTGTCCTTCAATTCAGGGGAGACTTCCCTCTTTTCATAGACGAGTGTTTCGAAGCCGTCGAGCTTCGGGTGGGGCTTCTTTATAAGGACGATGTCTTCAGTAAACCCTGTAGCGGATTCGTCGGTGACGAGCTTTACCGTGACATGGTCGTCCCCGCAGGCGTCGTCGGTGTTGTAATAGAACCCTTCGGTCTTGAGGTCGATGAGCCTGAAGCCGCCTGCCGCTGTGTAGCCGTCGTCTGGCGTGTTTTCGATCAGGTCCTTGAGGCTCTCGTAGTCTATCCGGAAGGCCTTCCCGCCTTCGGGTATCTTGTTGCCCGTTTTCTTATAATGCGCGCGCGCCTGGTCGCCGGGGAGGCCATCGTGCCTCAACCCCTCTTTGACGGTGTTCTCTATGAATATGCCGCCGCCGGTTTTCGATGTTGGGAATCCGAAGACGAGGCTTTCGCCCTGCGTGAATGCCGGCTCGGGCTCCGGAGGGTGTATCGTCGATTTTATATAGATGACGGCGCCGGCGAGGACGAAGGTGACCGCCATTATGAGCATGTTCCTCTTCATCCGCGCACCTTGAAGAGTAGCGGCGCGCCTCTTCCACGGTACAGCCAGGCAAGGAAGACCCCGCTTGAGAGGAAGCCTATCAAGGAGAACGGGTAGAGCATGAGGAAGATGACGCCGCCCTCGCCGTGGAGTATCCCGAAGGCCCCGTATTGGCCGTCTATAAGGAGGACGCAGGCGATTGAGAGCCACATAATGAGCCCGCCGAAGAGGCCGCGGAGGAAGAGGTGGTCGAGGGGCCCGCGCCTTGCCTTGATATCGAAGTAGACGAATAGCGGCGGCAGGCTTAAGGCCGCGCCGAGGAGGATTATTATCAGTATACCGAGGATCATGCTTCTGTTATATTTCCGCCTTTGGTCTTACTAAGATAGATTTATACTCCCTGACCGTCACCATCCCCGGCTTCGCGCCGCGGGGCTTTTTCACATGTCGGGCCTCGGTATATATGACCTCGACCTTGGACGCCTCCCGCGCCTTGGAGTAATAGGCGCAGATAGATGCCGCCTCCTCTATCGTCTTTTTGGTGAGCTCCTTCGCCCTCCCGGCGGTCTTTATGAGCACATGCGAGCCGGGGATCTTTGCCGCGTGAAACCAGATGTCCTCGTCCTTTGCGTATTCCTTAACTATGAGGTCGTTTCCCGCGCCGGATTTCCCGCAGAGTATCTCGAAGCCCTCAGTCGAAGTGTATCTCCTTACGGGTGTGGCCCGCTCCTCTTCCCTGGGCGCGGCGGCTGCCTTCTCCTTTATATATCCTTCCTTCAT
The DNA here is from genome assembly GCA_016182655.1 of Deltaproteobacteria bacterium. Lineage (GTDB taxonomy): Bacteria > Desulfobacterota > GWC2-55-46 > GWC2-55-46 > GWC2-55-46 > GWB2-55-19. The sequence goes on along the minus strand of JACPGB010000037.1, from coordinate 19,028 downwards.
AAGCTCGTCCCTAAGCCCGGATAAGTCCCCCTTCGTCTCGATAGACTCCCATTCATACATGAGTGAGGCCAGGTACTCAAGCTCTTTTTCGACCTCTGGTATCCTGCCCCTCAAAAGGGAAAGGGCGGTCTTGGCCCTCTTCGCCCGTTTGAAAAACTTATCGAGGTTCTCCTTTGGCCCGAGCTTCTCGTCGAGCGCAATATGCACCTTCTCCGGCGGATAGACCGTGTAGTCGTCTGCCTCTATCTCCTTCATCCCGCGCTTGAGCTTCCCGTAGTTTGAGCGGAGTATTTCGCCGAGGCTCTCGTATTGAAGGCCATTGAGAGCGCGGGATTCGTCGCCCTTGAGGTTTCTGAGTTTTCGCTCCGCCTTCTTACAGGCCTCTGTTATTACGCGCCTCAACCGGTTTTTTTCGAGCGCGAGCCATTCCTCGTCGAGGAGCGCCGAGTAGGATCTGTCAGCGGCCTCGTTCCAGGTCTCATCCTCTTTTTTTTCTATCGGCGCTTCCTTCATGGGAGGAGGCGGGGGGAGGGGAGGGAGAGCTACGCCGGGGTATACCTCGCGCGCGGAGCCGGGGCCGAAGTGCCTGAGCGCGTCCAGCACAACGCCTTCGGAATCGCATAAAATGATATTGCTCGATTTGCCGGTAAGCTCGGCTATGAGGACAAGGGCCGACCACTCCCCGTCTATTTTCTTGATGAGCCTTATGCGGACGATCCGTTCGCCTTGTGCCTGCTCGAAGGCTTCCATGCGCGCGTTAAGTATCCGGCTTCTTAAGTAAGCCGCGAACCTCGGAGGCGCTTCGGGGTTTTTAAATTCGCGTGATGAGATGTGTATCCTTGAGAACCTCGGGTGCGCGGAGATGACGAGCTCCTCGGTCTTTCCCCTCGTAAAGACCTTGAATACAAGGGTCCGCCCGTCCGGCTCGTGTATTTTGGATACCACGCCGTCCTTCAATAATCCATTTAGCTCTCTTGTTATTTCCTCAAGCAGGTCTGGTCCCATCGAAGACCGATTATAGCACACAAGGCGAAAGGCGCGCGTGAAAAAGACCTTGCCTGACCTCTGTAGCGCGCGGTTTCAGCGAGAAAAAAAGAGCCGAAATCATGCCAAATTCGAGGCCCGTAGATTGACGCCAAAAAACGCTTGACAAGGGAAAGTAGCTGGTATAATATCCCTCCACCGAGTTCCAATTTTTATATTAATCATAGTCTAATCCCTGGCATTCTGCGCTGTCCTTTTGAGAGAGTATCGGTGGAAACAAGGTGTGTTTTCACCCGCGGCATGGTTCCGGTCCTTGCAACCGCCAGTTGAGTGTAAGACGGATATACGGAGCGTGCGAAAGAGTCTTTCCTTGGGCAAGGCGGGCGTGAAAACGGCTTTAGAGGGCCGTGGAGCGCTTTTGGAAGGGTCGCACCCGCCTGCACAACAAACAATCGCTTCCATGGAATAACAAAAACGAAGGCAAGGGCGTTATCTCATAAATGAAAAAGCTCATTTTATACGCCGTCGTCGGTGGAATCGCCTTTATAATAGGTTATTTCGTCAACTATCAGTTATTCTCCGACAGGGCCCCCGTTCAGCCCATTAATTTCAGCCACAAGATACACGCCGGCGACAACCAGATACAGTGCCAGTACTGTCACATCTACGCCGAGAGGTCAAGGGTCTCGGGCGTGCCGAATGTGAAGAGGTGCATGGGCTGTCATCAGATCATAAAGACCGATTCCCCGGAGATACAGAAGGTCGCCTCCTACTGGGACAAGAAGGAGCCGATCCCGTGGGTAAAGGTCTACAACCTCCCGGACCACGTCTACTTCCCGCACAAGAGGCACGTAAGGGCCGGGCTCGATTGCAAGAACTGCCACGGCGACGTCGCTACGATGGCGAGGATAGAGAAGGTATCGTCGCTCCAGATGGGCTGGTGCTTGAGCTGTCACTCGAAGAAGGAAGTCAAAAACGGCAGCGACTGCTGGACCTGCCATAAGTAGCTATAGGAAAATACCGAGCTATGAAGCGTAGAGACTTTCTAAAATTTATCGGGATAGGCGGCGTGGGAGCCGGAGCCGGGTTCGTGCTCGGAAAGGTATCCAAACCCCCGGGCGCAAAGCTCATCCCCTACCTTATCCCGCCCGAGGACATAGTCCCCGGGGTAGCGACTTGGTACGCCTCCGCATGCACGCAGTGCGGCGCTGGGTGCGGCACGCTCGTCCGGGTCATGGAGGGGCGCGCAAAGAAGATAGAGGGCAACCCGGCTCACCCGGTCAACAGGGGCGGGCTCTGCGCAATGGGGCAGTCGAGCGTACAGGCCCTTTACAACCCCGACAGGATAACGAAGCCGCTTAAGAGGAAGGGCCCGAGAGGGTCGGGCGATTACACCGAGATAACCTGGGACGAGGCGCTTAAGACCCTCGCGGAGAACCTGACCGAGCTCAAATCAAAGGGTAATAGCGATAAGCTCCATCTCCTCACTTCGCCTTTGAGCGGCACGCTGGACAAGCTCGTAAGAGAATTCGTCTCCGCGTTCGGCTCCACGAACTACTCGCACTACGGCCTCTTCCAGAGGAAGAACCTCGCGTTCGCCAATCTCTCCGCCATGGGCACGGCGTCGGTCCCCCATTACGACATAGAGAACACCAAGTACCTCCTCTCCTTTGGGGCGGATTTTTCGTCCACCTGGGTCTCCCCGGTAAACTACTCGAACGGCTACGGCAAGATGCGCCAGGGCGCGGGTGAGAGGGGAAAGCTCGTACAGGTCGAGCCAAGGCTCTCCCTTACGGGCGCGAACGCCGACGAATGGGTGCCGGCAAAGCCCGGGACAGAGGCGCTCCTCGCTCTCGCCATAGCGAACACGATAGTCGAGAAGGGTCTTGCGAAAGACGGCGGCGCATGGAGGGGGGTACTCTCCAGGTACAAGGCAAAGGACGTCGCGTCCATTTGCGATGTCTCCGTTGAAAGGATAGAGGCGATAGCGGTCGAGTTCGCCCACACGAGGCCGTCCTTGGCGATAGCCGGAGACTCCGTCTCCTCTTACGAAAACGGCATAGCCGGGGCGATAGCCGTAAACATATTGAACCAGGTCGCCGGTAACATCGGCGTAACGGTAATACCGAACGGGGACGACCTCGGCGGCGGCAGAAGGGTCGACTTCAGCAAAAAGATATCGACGCTCATAGCCGCGGCCAACGCGGATAAGGTAAAGGCCTTGATCGTCTACGGCGCGAACCCGGTATTCACGACCCCGAAGGCGGCAAAGCTCGAAGACGCCCTTTCGAAGGTCCCGTTCATCGCTTCATTTTCAAGCTTCATGGACGAGACGACGGCGCAGGCCGATTTGATACTCCCGGCCCACACCTCGCTTGAGGACTGGGGCGACGACTTCCCGGACCCGGGTGTCGGAGCGCCCGTGGCCTCCATCATACAGCCTGCCGTAGGCCCGGTATTCGAAACGAAATCGCTCGGCGACATATTCATCGAGCTCGCCAAGGCTGTCGGCGGCAATGCCGCCGGAAAGATAACCGCACCGAATTTTGCCGAGTACCTTAAATCTTCGTGGAAAGAGCTTTATTCAAGAAACCGCGAGATGGCCGCAGGCACACTCGGCTTCGAAGACTTTTGGAACAAGACGCTTCAGAATGGCGGCTGGTGGGGCCCTCCGCGAAAGAGAACCGCGACTGTTTCCGCCCGTGCATCCGAACACCTGACAGGAGGGCCCGCCAGATTTGAAGGAGAGGAAGGCCAGTACCCCTTCTACCTCATCCCCTACGCGCAGACCGCGTATATGGACGGCAGGGGCGCCAACCTGCCCTGGCTCCAGGAGCTGCCGGACCCGATGACCTCGGTCGTATGGGGCACATGGGTCGAGATAAACCCGAAGACCGCCGAGAAACTGGGCCTCAAGGAAGGCGACATGGTGAATGTCGAATCCCCCTTCGGGAAGATAAGCGCGCCGGTTTATCTTTATCCCGGCATAAGGCCGGACACCGTCGCAGTGCCGATAGGCCAGGGACACAGCCACTACGGAAGGTACGCAAAGGGCAGAGGGGCGAACCCCATCGAGATACTCCCTTATAATGAAGACCCGAGGTCCGGAGAGGCCGCGCTCAACTCCACGCGCGTGCGCATTACCCGCGGGGGCTCGGGCGAGCGTATGGTCAAGATGGAGGGCTCGACAAAGGAGCTCGGAAGAGGCATCGTCCAGACCGTCTCTACCTCCGAGTTCAAGAGGATGAAGAAGGAGGGCGTCTAAGGTGAGCGGATTCTTCGAAAGAATAGCCGGGAAGCTCAAGTCCTACAGGGAGCCCGGATACTATACGAAACTCGACCACAAGTGGACGATGGTCATCGATCTGGACAAGTGCAACGGGTGCGAGGCGTGCGTCGTCTCCTGCTACGCCGAGAACAACCTCCCGGTGGTAGGCAAGGAAGAGTGCGAAAAGTCCAGGGCGTTCAGCTGGCTCCGCATAGAGAGATACGTCGAGGGCGAGTACCCGGACGTGAAGGTAAAGTTCATCCCGGTCATGTGCCAGCACTGCATGAAAGCGCCGTGCGAGACCGGTTGCCCCGTTTACGCGACTTACCACAACCAGGACGGCCTTAATGTGCAGGTCTACAACAGGTGCGTGGGCACATTCACCTGCGCGACGTACTGCACCTACGATGTGCGCCGTTTCAACTGGTTCACCTACAAGTGGCCAAAGCCCCTTGAGGCCCAGTTGAACCCGGATGTCTCCGTCAGGGAGATGGGCGTCATGGAGAAGTGCACCTTCTGCATACAGAGGATAAGGGCGGCAAAGGACAAGGCAAAGGACGAGGGGAAGGACGTGCAGGACGGCGACATAAAGCCCGCGTGCTCCCAGTCCTGCCCCACGGGCGCGATATACTTCGGGGACCTTCAGGACCCGAATAGCGTAGTAGCTAAACTGGCAAAAAGCCCGAGGAGGTACAGGCTTCTCGAGGAGCTCAATGCCGATCCTTCGGTAATATACCTAAAAAGGGTAATGGGCGATGGCAACTCATCACACGAGTGATTACCAGACCGGCGAGCTTAAGTCCCGGGATTTAAGCTACCCGTCCGGCGGCGGGATCTCCTACAAAGAGGTCAACGAAGACGTCGTCAGGACCATGACCCAGACAGGGAAGTGGTATTACCTGGCGCTCGCCGGGGCCGTCTCGGGCTTCCTCGCCTTCTGGATACTCCCCTGGGCATACCAGATCTATAAAGGGCAGGGCGTCTCCGGGCTGAACACCCCGGACTTCTGGGGGATATACCTCACAAACTTCGTCTTCTGGATAGGCATAAGCCACTCCGGCACGCTCTTGTCCGCGATATTGTTCATCACCAAGACCCCGTGGCGGCGTTCCATCTACCGTAGCGCGGAAGCGATGACCTTCTTCTCGGTCGCAACAGCCGCGGTATTCATATTCGTACACATGGGCAGGCCCTGGAACTTCTACTGGACCATGCCGTACCCGAACCAGAGGCAGTTATGGCTGAACTTCCAGTCGCCTCTCATGTTCGACGTCTTCGCCATAAGCACCTACGCGACCTCATCCATGATATTCCTCTACTTCGGCTCGATTCCCGACCTCGCCGCGGTCCGCGACAGGGTCACTGGCTGGAGGAAGCAGGTGTACTCGGCCCTCGCGCTCGGTTGGAGGGGCACGGACTCCGAGTGGCACTGGCTCTTTAAGGCCTACACATTCTTCGCGGTCTTCATAATACCGCTCGCGGTCTCGGTCCACTCGATCGTCTCCTGGGACTTCGCGCTCTCTAAGGTGCCGGGGCTCGCCAAGACGATTTTCGCCCCGTACTTCGTCGTCGGCGCAATATACTCGGGCTCGGCGGGCATCGTCACCCTCATGGTGATATTCAGGAAGGCGATGAAGATCGAGAAGTACATAACGCTCAACCACTTCGATAAATTGGGGATGCTCCTCCTGGTCATGTCGCTCCTCTGGTCGTACATCAACGTGGTCGAGGTCTTCACGGGCTGGTACGCCAACACCTCGGCGGAGAACGAAACGCTCATCTACCGCATGTTCACGACCCCGTACGCGTATATGTTCTGGCTGATGATCTTCACGAACACGATACTGCCGCTCCTCTTCATATTCAAGAAGTGCAGGACCTCGATACTCGCGTGCGTCGTCGTGTCGCTCGGCATAAACGTCGGCATGTGGCTTGAGCGGTATCTGATACTGACGACCTCGCTCCCGAGGAAGTTCCTGCCGTACATGTGGCACGATTACATCCCGAGCTGGGTCGAGATCTCGATGACGCTCGGTTCGTTCTGCTTCTTCGCGATGCTCTTCCTCCTCTTCGTAAAGCTCTGGCCGAGCGTATCCATATACGAGGTCAAGGAAGACATCGGCATCCCCATGAGGAAAGGGGGAGGGCACCACTAAATGGACAAGGCGGTATTGGGTCTTTTTACATACGCGGATGAGTTGCTGGACGCGGCCAAGAGGCTCGAGGGCTCGGGCTACGATATCACCATATTCTCGCCCATTCCCCTGGGCCACGAGATAGAGCACAAGCTCGGCCCGAGGAAGAACCACATCAAGTACTTCACCTTCATCGGGTCGGTGGCCGGTCTCTTTTTCGGGTTGCTCCTGACGCTCGGCACCGCGGCGATGTACGTGCTACCGAGGGGCGGACGCCCGATATGGTCCATAACCCCCACGCTCCTTATGAGCTACGAGACGACGATCCTCATAGGGGTGTTCTTCACGCTCGCAAGCTTCCTCTTCTTCTCGAAGCTCCCGTCGTTTTCGAGGAAGATATACGACCCCGTGATAAACGTCGACTCCTTCGGGCTCCTTATAGACGGGAACCTCCGGGGCAAGTACGACGAGGTCGAAAGGATTTTAAGGGACCATGGCGCCAATGAGATCAAACGTGTCGAAGAGACCGAATATAACAGCTAAGCTCGCGCTGGCGGCGCTCCTGGCCGTCGCAACGCCGGGGATAGCTAACGCGATGCCCTGGTCGTGGGACATGTTCTCACAGCCGTCCTACAAGGCGCAGGAGGACCTCCCGCCGGCAAGGCCCGAGGGTATCGTCCCTGCTTCCGGACACACATACGTGAAGGACAGGGCGGACTCCGCGAGATTAAAGAGCCCGGTCGAGCCGACCGCGGCGTCCCTTGAGAGGGGCGAGGCGATGTACAAGCGCTACTGCGCCCCGTGCCACGGGGATACCGGCAAGGGCGAAGGGCTCGTGGGGCAGAAGTACGTAGCCCCGACGGACCTTACTACCGACTACGTCCAGAAGAAGACGAACGGCGACATCTACTTTACGATAACGAACGGCGGGCTTGCCATCATGCCGAGCTACGGCGACTCTGTAGCCGAGGCCGACAGGTGGCATATCGTCAACTACATAAAGAACAACCTCGTGCCCAAGGCCGCAGTACCAGTCTCCGCCGCAAAGTAGGCTTTTCCGGTGGGGGCAGGGGATCTTAAGGACGGGCCGGTCAAGGGCTCCGAGGCGCACCAAATAACCGCCGCATACGGGGACGGTTAAGGGACGGATCAGGTGTGGACCGTCATACGCCGTCCGCTACTAACGCTTATATCGAAGAAGGTCTGACATGGTCTGGATACTACTGGCGCTTCTGGCAAACGGAATAATATCCTTCGCCTACACGGTCTCGACGGCCCCTGAGACTACGAGCCTATGGGCGATGCTCGTGACGACCTTCGTCTTCTACCTCGGCATCACGCAGACCGGGATAATATTTTCGGCCTTCATGAGGATAGCCAAGTCCGAATGGGGCAAGCTCTTTTCAAGGATCGGGGAGATACTCACGCTCTCCTTCATACCGGTAGCCTTCGTCACCTTCATCATCATATACCTCGGCGGCACCGAACACCTCTTCTACTGGGCAAAGCCCGCGGCTGAGGCGGTCCACAATGAGGCGGGCGCGCACCACATAAGCCCGTGGCTCAGGAAAGACCTCTTCCTCTGGAGGACCATAATATCGATGGCCCTCTTCTACTTCTTCAGTTACCTCTACTTCTCGAACGCGAGGGTGGAAGAGAAGGGACACCCAGGGATAAACCTCGAGTCCAGGCTGAACGTGCTCGCGGGCCTTGTCATGTTCTTCTTTGTGATGACGAACACGAACACCGCCTGGGACTTCGGCATGATGATAATACAGCACTGGGAGTCGACGATATTCCCGGCCTATTACTGGGTCGGCAACGTCTTCGCGGGTGTGGCCTTCCTCTTCATATTCGGCTCCTGGGCCCTCAGGAAGTACGTGAGGATAGACCTCGTGAACAAAAAAGAGACGCTCGACTTCATGGGTATAATGCTCATGGGGTTCACGCTCCTCTGGGTCTACATGCTCTGGTCCCAGCACATCGTCATCTGGTACGGGGACATCCCGGCGCTCACCGAGCCGCTCGTTAAGACCATGACGGGCAATTACTCCTGGGCGTTCTTCATAATGCTCTTCGCCCTCTTCATAATCCCGTTCATCGCCTTCCTGTACAGGAGTATAAAGATGTCCCTTAAGGCCCTTACGACGGTCGCGTTCATCATATGCATCGGCGTGTGGATCAGCCGTTATCTCATGGTCATCCCGGTATTCTCCGACGGCTCCGGTTATACGTTCTTCAGCTGGACTGGCATTGCGCTTACACTCGGCGGGCTCTCGGCCATGCTCATCTCCTTCTTCGCGTTCCTGAAACTCTTCCCTGGCGTGACCATCACGACCTACTCCGAAAAGCACGGGGACCACTAAGCGTCATTCGATACCGCAAAAACAGCCCGGGGCCGAAATGCCCCGGGTTTTTTTATTCACTTTCAGGGCTAATACCCCGCGGCTTGCCGCGTTTTTAATACCCTCGCCCTTGCCGGGCAGGCAAGTTCGTAACGAACGGCAGGGATTTCATTTGCCTCTAAGGCTCCGTTCGAGCTTTGGCCGCGCGCCGAGCGCCTTGATGTGGGAGGGCCAGGGTGGGGGTAAAAGTCCTGGCCGGACGGGCAAATTTCATATCCAACGATGGCCGGGTATAATCGTCTCCGGATACTTTGGCCCTGCGCCGAGCAGTCCTGGCCGGACGGGCAAATTGCATATCCAACGATAGCCGGGTGTTTCGATTATAATCGTCTCCGGATACTTTGGCCCTGCGCCGAGCAGTCCTGGCCGGACGGGCAAATTGCATATCCAACGATAGCCGGGTGTTTCGATTATAATCGTCTCCGGATACTTTGGCCCTGGCCGAAGTCACCCTCCCCTCACTCCCCTCCCATCGAGGGAGGGGAGGTATAAGAAGATACCCCGCAGCTTGTATGCAACGACCTGCCGCGGTCCTGGCCGGACGGGCAAATTCGTCTCACCGGGGCAGCGACCATAATTCCCGATTCCTTTGTTCACCCAGTCGGCCCTGTACCGGATAGGCGGGACTTTCCAGTCCCGCCACTAATTACCGTGACCTGCACCTGAGCAAAGGCGGCAGACGGGTCAGGGCAAACTGAGAGGGCGCAAAAACATTGGCCTGGCCCGGTATGTGCCAATGGATCCACGGGAAGGCCTTTTATATTTTTATAAGAGGGGTATTCCGGCAGGATGAACGCAAAAAGGCCGTCCGCCTTGCGGCGGACGGCCTAAGCTATATTCCCTGTTCGCTTATTAGAGGAGCGAGAGGAACGGGTTCGCGAAGAGAAGTATGAGCGCTATGACGAGAGCGTATATGGCGAGAGACTCGATCATCGCGAGACCGATAAGCATGGTCGTGAGGATCTTGCCTGAGGCCCCGGGGTTTCTGGCTATACCCTCGACGGCGCCCCTTATCGCGTTACTCTGGGCAAGACCGGTGCCCGCCGCGGCTATCGCCATTCCGAAGGCGGAGGCGATTGCGACGCTTATGAAGAACCATACCTTCGCGTTACCGGTCGTACCGGCGGTAGCAACAGCCTCGGCTGTCTCTGCGAAGGCCGGGGAAGCCATCAGGGTCGCGGCCGCCCCAAGAAAAAACACTGAACTCTTTCTCATGACTTAAATTACCTCCTTTGCTTAGCCACAATGCGCGGATTTAAGCAATATTCAAATTTTTTATAGACGCTTAATATATCAATCGCATATACCCGTGTCAAGGATATTTTGCTTGGTTTTACCCCGCTCGCAGCAAGGTCCTCCGGCTCAAAAAAAATCGCTGCGCCCCCTTGACACGGGGCGCGCGCGTACCTATATTAACGTTACGCCATACTCGTAAAAACAGGCGTAAACATTGACAAAAGGCCGCTTGCCGCCGAATTGACAAGCAAAATAAAAAAGATATAGTAAATCTTAAGGAGGAATCAGGATGGGAAAGATTATCGGCATAGACCTCGGCACCACGAATTCGGTCGTCGCGGTGATGGAGGCCGGGGAGCCGAAGGTAATAGTGAATGAAGAGGGGTCCAGGATAACCCCCTCTGTCGTCGCTTTTACCAAGGACAAGGAAATACTCGTCGGCCAGGTCGCAAAGAGGCAGGCGGTCACAAACCACGAGAACACCATATTCTCGATAAAGAGGTTCATGGGCAGGGGTTTCGAAGAGGTAAACGAGGAGATGAAGATGGTCCCCTACAAGGTGGAGAGGGACTCTTCAGGCAGGGCCGTCGTCAAATCGTCGAACATGGGCAAGGACTTCCTCCCCCCTGAAATATCGGCGATGATCCTCCAGAAGCTCAAGAGGTCGGCCGAGGCCTACCTCGGCGAGACCGTGACGGAAGCGGTCATAACGGTCCCCGCGTACTTTAACGACGCCCAGAGGCAGGCGACTAAGGACGCCGGAAAGATAGCCGGACTTGACGTAAAGAGGATAATAAACGAGCCGACGGCGTCTTCGCTCGCCTACGGGCTCGACAAGAAGAAGGACGAGATAATCGCGGTATACGACTTCGGCGGCGGCACATTCGATGTCTCGATATTGGAAGTCGGCGAGGGCGTATTCGAGGTCAAGTCCACGAACGGCGACACGCACTTGGGCGGCGACAACTTCGACCAGCGCATAATCGACTGGCTCATAAGCGAGTTCAAGAAGGACCAGGGCATAGACTTGTCAAAGGACAGGATGGCCCTGCAGAGGCTCCGTGAGGCGGCCGAAAAGGCGAAGATCGAGCTCTCCTCCACCATGGAGACCGAGATAAACCTGCCGTTCATAACCGCCGACGCAACGGGCCCCAAGCACCTCGTCATGAGGATATCGAGGGCCAAGCTCGAACAGCTCGTCTCCGACCTCGTCGAGAGGAGCCACAGGCCGTGCGAGCAGGCGTTGAAGGACGCGGGGTTGAAGGCCTCCGACATAAACGAGGTCGTCCTTGTCGGCGGCATGACGAGGATGCCCGCGATACAGCAGTTCGTAAAGACCTTTTTCGGAAAAGAGCCGCATAAGGGCGTTAACCCCGACGAGGTCGTTGCCATAGGCGCGGCGATACAGGGCGCGGTTCTGGCAGGCGAGGTCAAGGACGTCGTCCTCCTCGACGTGACCCCTCTTTCCCTCGGCGTTGAGACGCTCGGCGGGGTGATGACCGCCCTCATACAGAGGAACACGACGATACCGACGAAGAAGAAGGAGATATTCACGACCGCCGCCGACAACCAGACGCAGGTCGAGATACACGTCCTCCAGGGCGAGAGGCAGATAGCCCGCGACAACAGGACGCTCGGCAGGTTCCACCTCATAGGCATCCCGTCGGCTCCGCGCGGCGTGCCCCAGGTCGAGGTCGCTTTCGACATCGACGCGAACGGCATCCTTAACGTCTCTGCAAAGGACCTCGCCACGAACAAGGAACAGAGGATAACCATTACGGCATCCTCGGGTCTCAACAAGGACGAGGTCGAGAAAATGGTAAAGGAAGGCGAACAGCACGCCGATGAGGATAAAAAGAGAAAAGAGGTAGTCGAGACGAGAAACCAGCTCGACTCTCTTGTATACTCGACCGAGAAGCTCCTGAACGAGAACCGCGCCAAGGTGCCTGAGGCGGACGCAAAGGCCGTTGAGGAAGCGGTCGCCGAGGCGAAGAAAGCCCTCGAGCAGAACGAGCTTGAGCCGTTAAAAGATGCGGTAGCCAAGGTCACCCAGGCCTCCCACAAGGTGGCTGAGATGATGTACAAGGAAGCGGCGGCATCAGGCCAGGCCGCCGGGGCGCCGGGCCAGGAAGGCGCGCATAAGCAGGGCGACGTGGTCGACGCTGAAGTAGTCGACGAGCAGAAGTAACCCGGGCAAGTGGGACCGCGCAGGAGGAGAAAATAGGGGGAGGGGAGCGAGGGCGCGGCTTTGGGGGATGGGTTTTCGCGCCATCCGTTATAAAGGGGTGCAGGGGGTCTGAGGGGTACGTTGAAACGGTGGCAGTCTTTTTCTCCAGTTGCCTGCCTGTCGGTTTATAAAGCATCAAGGCCCGTTATGAAGGATCGACCTGGGCCTTTCTCAAAATAAAGGGACCGGGAGGGACGGCGTTACGCCGTCCCTCCCGGTATCGATCTTCCGGCCCGAAGGTCCCTTTCAGCAACTCGTCTTAAGCCCGCGCGTTTGCCGCCTTTCCGCACTTTAACTGTATTTTAAACAACACTTCGGTAGAATGGCCAAGGACTATTACGAGATCCTCGGGGTCGCGAGAAACGCGGCCGAGGACGACATAAAAAAGGCGTACAGGAACCTCGCCAGGAAGTTCCACCCCGACCTCCATCCGGATAAGAAGGCCGAGATGGAGGCGAAGTTCAAGGAGATAAACGAGGCGTACGGCGTCCTCTCCGACCCCAAGAAGAGGTCCGATTATGACCTTACGGGATCCGTCGGCTACGAGCCGGGGATGGGCGGCGGGTATCCGCCTCCTGGCGGCGGAGTCCACTTCGAGGACTTCGGCTTCGGCAACATCGGAGGCTTCGAGGACGTATTCAGCGAGATATTCGGCAAGGGCGGAAGGAGGGGCCCGCGTAAGGGCTCTGACCTCGAGTATTCGGTAACGCTCGACTTCCTGCAGGCGGTAAAGGGGGCCGAGGTGAGGATAGCGGTCCCGAGGCGGGGCGGGAGCGAGACCATTACGGTAAAGATACCGCCCGGCGTCAAGAGCGGCGGAAGGGTAAGGGTCCCGGGAAAAGGCGAGCCCGGCGACGGCGGCCCCGGCGACCTCTACATTATAACCGAGGTCCAGCCGCACCGGTATTTCAGGAGGGTCGATAACGATATTTACGTCGATGTGCCGATAAATATAAAGGAAGCCGTGCTTGGCGCCGATATACAAGTACCGACCATCGACGGCATGACCACCATAAAGGTCCCGCCGGGGATAAGGAGCGGACAGAAGCTCCGGATAAAAGGAAAGGGCGTCTACGGCGCCGGAGGCAGGGGAGACGAGTACGTCATCATCCAGATAGCCGCGCAAAAGGCCGTTGACGGCAGGAGTAAAGAGCTTATTGAAGAATTTTCACGAATAAATACTTATGACCCGCGGAAGGGATTATGGTAGAATATATGTATAAAAGGGTTGCCGAAGTCCCGAAAGGGCGGCGGTTGCCCGCTTCCGGTTAGCAAACCGCGCATTAGCGGTTCAAGATCAACTCATTAACCTCCGGGGGTTCGAGGACCCCGGAAAGACAGGTCCGGTCAGAAGGCCCCGGCCCTCAAGAGGTTACCATGACTGAACTGGAAGATATAAAGGAAAAACTCACGCCTGCCGCCAGGAAGGTACTCGAGGCGGCTATCGAGGAGAGTAAGACCCGCCAGCACTATTATCTCGGCGTCGAACATCTCTTCCTGGCCTTCGCCAAGGTCGAGGAGAACTTCTTCAGGGAAGTGATGGAGGACCTGAACCTCGACGTATTCCATGTTATCAACTTTCTGAACGAGCATCTGAACGTCTCCCGCCAGTACATCGGACTTGGTCTCAAGATTCCTCCTGCTACCCGTAACGTGTTCAGGCTCGCCCGTGAAGAAGCCCAGAGGTGGGGTAGGGAGGAGCTCGACTCCACCGACCTCTTCATCGCCATATTCCAGGAGAACCACAGCCTGCCCGCAAAGGTCTTCCGCTCGTTCGGGCTCGACCCGGATTATGTGATGAGGAGGATAACCGTTAAAGTAAGGAGCAAAGAGGAAATGGAAGAGGAGCTCAAGAAGAAATACGAACTCCCTCCTAATCTCAAGCACTTCGCCGTAAATCTGAATAAGCTCGCGAGGTTCGACAAACTGCCGATCATAGTCGGCAGGGACGCCGAGATCGAGCAGGTGATGGAGATACTCTGCCACGTAGACCGTTCCAACTCCGTCATGGTGATAGGCGAGCCCGGCGTCGGCAAGACCGCCGTTGTCGAGGGGCTCGCAAGAAGGATAGAGCTTGAGCCTAAGAGGGTCCCCAAGAGGTTGAGGGACAAGCAGATAGTGAACCTCCAGATGAACTCGGTAGTGGCCGGGACCATCTTCAGGGGGATGTTCGAGGACAGGATAGAGAAGATAATAAAGGAGATAAAGGAGAAGAAGAACATCATCTTCTTCATAGACGAGGCCCACACGCTCATCGGCGCGGGCTCGGCGATGGGCGTGCCGTCTGACGCCGCCAACATCTTTAAATCCACCCTGTCCAGGGGCGAGGTGCAGATAATAGGCGCCACGACCCTCTCCGAGTACAAGGAGTTCATAGCCGAGGACGAGGCCCTTGCAAGGCGCTTCCGCCTCGTGAACATCGCCGAACCCACGGTCGACGAGACGCGCAAGATCCTCTACGGCATACGCGGCAGGCTCGAGAAGAGCTACTCGGTCGCGATCACCGACGAGGCGATAGAGACCTCGCTCGATATGAGCCAGAGGTACATGAGGTCCTTGAAGATGCCCGACAAGGTCATCGGCTGGCTTGATACCTCGTGCGTAAAGGTAGAGATAAACAGGCCGACAGAGCCGGTGAAATCCAGCGACGTCATAGAGGTCATATCCCAGGAGACGAAGATACCCAGGGACATGATCTTCAGGGACACGGTCGGCAGGTTCAAGGACATGGAAAAGTCTTTGTCCAGGAGGGTCATAGGCCAGAAAGAGGCGGTGACGGCCTTATCCAAGAGACTCAGGCTCAACAAAGGGCCTTTGAAAGAGAACTTCTCGAAGCCCGACGGCGTATTGCTCTTTTTAGGCCCCACAGGCGTGGGCAAGACCGAGCTCGCAAAGGCCCTCGCCGAGTACCTGTTCGGGGATGAAAAGAAGATGATACGGGTGGACATGAGCGAGTACAAGGACTCGGCCGTCGCGGTCGATAAGCTCATCGGCATGCCCAGAGGCATAGTAGGCTCCGAGCGTGGGGGGTTGCTTTCGAACCCTGTCCGCGAAAACCCGTACTCGGTCGTCCTTCTGGACGAGATCGAGAAGGCGCACCCGTACGTATTGAACCTCTTCCTCCAGGTCTTTGACGAGGGGTGGCTCACCGACGGCCGCGGAAAAAGGGTCTACTTCAGCGATACCGTCATCATAATGACAAGCAACCTCGGCGTCGACATGTTCAAGAAGTACGTTAAGCCGCTCGGGTTCATGCCCGAGGGGCAGGACACCCACGCCTTCAAGAAGGACATATTGAAGGACGTGGAGGGGTCGCTTTCCCCGGAGTTCCTGAACCGCATAGACGATATCATAGTATTTACGCCTCTTACGGTGGAGGAGGTCAAGGCGCTCACTAACCTCTACCTCGACAAGATCAGGGACCACATGGAGACCTACGGCAAGCACCTTGTCGTGACCGAGAAGGCGGTTGACGCGCTCGTCAATAAGGGATATAACCAGAAGTACGGGGCGAGGTTCCTGAAGCGCCACGTGGACGAGAAGGTGAAGGTGCCTGTGACGCTCAAGTGGAAGGATGGGGACTTTTTCAGGGTCGACGCCGTCGATGACGAGGTGGTCGTCGATACGTCTTCGGCCGGGGAGCCCGCGTTAGCATGATAAAGAACATACTCATACCTCAGGACGGGTCCGAAAACGGCAAGGCCGCGCTCGAATACGGGTTGTGGCTCGCGAGGAAGTTCAAGGCGGGCCTCATAGGCTTGAACGTCGTCGACGTGGTCGCCCTTGAAGGCCCGTTCCTGCACGACCTCTCGGGCTCGCTCGGGTTCGAGCCGTTCATGAACTTCTCTTCAAGGATGCGCGAGGCGCTGGAGACCAGAGGCAAGACCATCCTCGGAGATTTCGAAGCGGCCTGCGCCAAAGAGGGGCTCATGTGCGAGTCATCGATCGGCTACGGGGTCGTAGCCACGGAAATTTGCGACAAGGCGAGGCTCGCCGACCTCGTCATAATAGGAAAAAGGGGGCTTAACGCCAGGTTCGAGTACGGGCTTCTGGGCTCGACGACCGAGACGGTCTTGAGGCGGTCGCCTAAGCCGGTGATGGTCGTGCCTGAGACGTTCATGGAGCCGGAGAGGCCTCTCCTCGCCTATGACGGGAGTCCCACGGCCTCGAGAGCCATGCACTCGGCCGCCGAATGGGCAAGCGCGTTCGACCTCCCGCTTACCGTCGTATCCGTCGCCCCGGATACCACCGAAGACCTCGCGCTTTTGAAAGACGCGGAGAACTACTTGAAGCCCTACGGCGTCAAGGCGAGCTTTGCGCCGCTTAAGGGCGACGCGCCTGTGGCCATCGAGAACTATTGTAAGGAGAACGGCCACGACCTCATCTTCATGGGTACTTCCCATCACTCGAGGATAGTCGAAATGGTGCTCGGCTCCACGACCGAGCACGTCATGAGGAACATCGAGGGCCCGTTCTTTCTCGAAAGATAGCAGAAAGGGCCATTCGTTTTCCAAGCCTGTCCGGAACGGTTTTTCCCTCTCATTTTCTTCTTCAGCCCTTCGAAAAACAGCCATATATCTGTTGACTTATCTAATGCTCAGTGCTAATTTTTAAAAGGCCGCTGAAAAAGATCGCGTTTTCCGAGCGCGCTGTTCTGAAACCCGAGCGTACCGGTAAAAACCCTTCCTTCGCAGGAAATTTCAGATTCAATCGATCCACCCGCGGAAGACCCATGACCATAGAGGCGAGGACAGACCATACAGAGGAGGTCAAGCCACTCCTTGAGGCAGGCAACGAACCGGCCCTTAAGGAATTGCTCTCTGAACTGCACGCTTCCGACATCGGGCGCGTCTTCAGCAACCTCGATGATGACGAGGCTGTACGGGTATTCAGGCTCCTTGAGCCGGAACTCGCCTCCGAGGTCCTTTTAGAGGTAGACGAGCGCCTCCGTAAGACCCTCATCTCGTCCATCTCCTCCGAAGAGCTCATCGACGTCGTCCACGAGATGGAGACCGACGACGCGGCCGACGTCATCTCAGAGCTCCCGCTCGAGGACGCGAAACAGGTCCTCGAGGGGATCGACAGGCAGGAGTCGATCGAGGTCCAGAAGCTCCTCGTCTACCCCGAGGACACCGCCGGCGGAAAGATGCAGGCCGAGCTCGCCTCGGTCCCCGAGGACGCGACAGTCGAGGAGACGATCGAGGAGGTAAGAAAGAAGAGCAAGGTCATCGAGCACATCTCGAACGTCTTCGTCGTGGACAGGGACCGGAAGCTCCTCGGGACCGTCTCACTCGATAAGCTCATACTCGCCCCCCCGAAGCAGAGGATAATAGAGATAGCGGACAGGGAGCCGAGGATGGTCGGGACCGACCTCGACCAGGAAGAGGTGACCAAGGTATTCCAGCGCTACGACCTTATCTCTCTCCCGGTCGTCGACCACGACGGCAGGCTCGTAGGCCGCATAACCATAGACGACGTCGTCGACGTCCTCGAGGAGGAGATATTCGAGGACTTCTACAAGATGGCGGGCCTGAACATCGAGGAGCGCGTCATGGACCAGCCAGCGCGCTCGATATGGATGAGGGCGCCGTGGCTCTTCGTCAACCTCGGCACGGCATTCCTTGCCGCGTCCGTAGTAAAGCTATTCCAGGGGACGATAGAGAAGTTCGTAATACTCGCGGTCCTCATGCCCATAGTCGCGGGCATGGGCGGCAACGCCGCGACACAGGCCATAACGGTCGTCGTCCGCGGTCTCGCGCTCGGTGAATTGTCCTTGAAGAACGCGAGGTGGATACTCTTCAAGGAGGCCTCGGTGGGGCTCGCCAACGGCCTCATGACAGGGATGACGGCGGGCGTCATCGCTTACATCTTCGGGGTCAAGCCCATCGTAGGGCTACTCCTCTTCCTCGCCATGACCTTCAACCTCGTCATAGCGGGCCTTTCCGGCTCGCTCATACCCTTGATACTCAAGTGGTTCAAGGTCGACCCGGCGATATCGTCCTCGATATTCGTCACCACCTGCACCGACATAGGCGGCTTCTTCACCTTCCTGGGTCTTGCGACGGTCTTCATGAAGGCGGGGCTCCTGTGAAGAGGGGGCTCTTCAAGACCGCCGCGATAGTCTTGAACTCCTTCGACTACGGGGAATCCGACAGGATACTCACCTTCTATACGCTCGACTTCGGCAAGCTTCGCGGCATAGCCAAAGGAGCGCGCCGGTCGAAGAAGAGGTTCGTCGGCAACCTCGACCCCATGAGCTGTCTCGACCTCGTATTTTTCCATAGTGATAAGTCGGAGCTTGTGCGCGTCGAGGAGGCGAAGCTTGTAGACGCCTTCCCGGGCCTTAAGGCCGACATAGACGCTCTCTCAATCGGGTGTTATCTCCTGGAGCTTACTTCCGAGATGACTCGCGAGGGGCAGGTCATGCCGCAGGTCTACACCCTCCTTGCCGGGTTTTTGAAAGCGATAGAGGAAGGGGCCGACCCTGTTTCGTTCACGAGGTTCTTTGAGATCAGGCTCCTCTCCATGCTCGGGTATCTGCCGCACCTCGACGCGTGCGTCGTCTGCAGGAAGACGGACAGCGAGCCGCAGAAGCGCTTCAGCTCCGAGAGGGGCGGCATAGTATGCAGACCGTGCTCGATAGGGTCCGCGGGGCTCATGCCGGTCTCTTCGGCCACGGCCGGGATGCTCGCGATGTCGGCGAAACTCGATATCGACAAGTTGCAAAGGCTCAAACCGAACGCCGCCTTCATGGAGGAGGGCGAGAGGCTCCT
>JACPGB010000036.1 GCA_016182655.1 Deltaproteobacteria bacterium | reverse complement strand
GTCGCGGAGCTTCGTAAAGAGCGCCCTTGCCTCTTTAAAGCCGGAGAGCGCCTTTTTGAGGTCGCCCTTTATCCTGAAGGCACCGGCCCTCGCCCAGAGCGCGAACGCCTCGCCTGCCCTGTCATCGAGCCTTTTATAGAACTTAAGGGCCCGGTTGAATATCTCGATAGCCTCCCTAAAGTCCCCTGTCGCGCGGAGCGAAAGCCCCAGGCCCACGAGCGCGTCTACCGCGCGCGACTCGTCTTTCAAGCCCAATACTATCCTGTGTCCCTCGATGTAGCATTTTCCGGACTTGGTGAACTCGCCGACCATCCTGTAGGCGTCGCCGAGCGAGAGGTAACAGGCGGCCTTGAGCTCCGCATCGAGCCCCGAGAGCCTCTTAGCCTCCATGTAAAGCGGTATGGCGTCGAGGAACTTTGACGCGTTCCTTTTTGATTCAGCCTTTTCGAATATCGAGTAGGGGTTTGACATTGGCGGCCTTCCGGAATTTTCACAATTATATGCAGAAAGGCCCTCCGTGTAAAGAGCTGAGAAAGAAAAGGTCGCGGGCCTATAAAAACTTTACACGCCTTTTCCCTTCTGATAATCTCTAATGCTATGCGGAGCCTTAAGATAGCGATGGCGCAGATGAACCCTACTGTCGGCTCGATTGCCGGGAACGCGAGGGCCATACTCGAATGGGCGGCAGAGGCCCGCGCGCGCGGGTGCGACCTCGTGCTCTTCCCCGAGCTCTCCCTTACCGGTTACCCCCCGGAAGACCTGCTTCTTAAACCAAAATTCATAGATGATAATCTTGAGGCCCTCGACCGTTTAAGCTCGAAGATAAAGGGGATAACGGCGATTGTCGGTTTCGTCGACCGGAAGGCGGACATATTCAACGCCGCGGCTATCATCCACAACGGCAAGGTCGCCGGGGTCTACCACAAGATGTATCTGCCGAACTACGGTGTCTTCGACGAGCAGAGGTATTTCCAGGCCGGGACCGAGGCCCTTAACTTCGTACTCAACGGCGTGACCATCGGCCTTGAGATATGCGAGGACATCTGGTACCCGGAGGGGCCCGCGCGCATACAGTCTTTGGGCGGCGCCGAGGTCATCGTCAACATAAACGCCTCCCCTTTTCACATGGGGAAATCGCAGTTGCGCGAAGAGATGCTCGCAACGCGCGCGAATGACAACGAGGTGATAATCGCCTACAACAACACGGTCGGCGGCCAGGACGAGCTCGTCTTTGACGGAGGCGGGCTTATAATCGACCCCTCGGGCGCGATTATCGCGCGGGGCAAGGCCTTTGAGGAAGAGCTTGTCATCGCGGACCTTGACATAGATACGGTCTCGATTGCGCGGCTTAAGGACCCGAGGAGGCGTGAGGTCAAGCGGAAGACCAGCCTCGACGGGCTAAGGGAGATAGTCCTTCCGAAGACGAAGGGGAGAAAGGCCGCAAGACCGAAGATGACACCGCCGAAGCAGGCAACAAGGCCGCTCGAACCCGTTGAGGAGGTATTGCAGGCGCTCGTCCTCGGCACAAGGGACTATGTGAACAAGAACGGCTTCAGGCATGTCGTAGTGGGCTTGAGCGGCGGCATGGATTCCTCGCTTGTAGCGGCCATAGCGGTATCCGCTTTAGGCCCCGAAAACATCACGGGTGTGGCCATGCCGTCGCAGTTCACCTCAAAGGAGTCTTCGGAGGACGCGAAAAAACTCGCTAAAAACCTCGGGATAAAGCTCCTTACCATACCCATCAAAGACACCTTCAGGGAGTATCTCCGGACGATGAAAGGGGCCTTCGAGGGAAAGCCCGAGGACGCGACCGAAGAGAACATGCAGGCGCGTATTCGCGGCAACATCCTCATGGCCTTATCGAACAAGTTCGGCTGGCTCGTGCTGACGACCGGGAATAAGAGCGAGATGAGTGTCGGATACGCCACCCTCTACGGCGACATGGCCGGAGGGTTCGCCGTAATAAAGGACGTGCCGAAGACGCTCGTATACAGGGTCGCCGAGCGCGTGAACGATGAGGCGGGGAGCTATGTCATCCCCGAGCGCGTCTTTATAAAGGCCCCGACGGCCGAGCTCAAGTTCGACCAGACCGACCAGGACACCCTCCCGCCGTATGATATACTTGACAAGATACTCAAGGCCTATGTCGAGGAGGACAAGTCCGTGGACGAGATCGTCTCGATGGGGTTCAAAAGGCCGCTCGTCAGAAAGGTCATCCGCATGGTCGACGCGAGCGAATACAAGAGAAGACAGGCCCCTCCGGGCATAAAGATAACGCCCCGCGCGCTCGGCAAGGACCGGAGGATGCCCATAACCAACGGCTACTCCAATGAGTAGCCCGGCGGACGCGGAGGAGATATTCCGCGCCGCCATAACAGCCGCCTCGGCCTACGAGGCGGTCAAGGCTTCCATAAGGCTCAACTCCAGGACACTCCGCATCTCCTCCCTAAGCTTTGACCTCAAAAAGATTAAACGCATATTCGTCATCGGCGCGGGCAAGGCCGCATCCCCCATGGCGCTTGCGGTCGAGGATGCCATTGGGCCGCTCATAACAGACGGCTGTATCGTCACGAAGTACGGCCACGGCAGGCCCCTCCGCTACATTCGCGTTATCGAGGCAGGACACCCTGTGCCTGACTCCAAGGGCCTTGCGGGCGCAAGGGAGCTCCTCTCCATCGCGGAGGGCTCGGGTAGCGGCGACCTCGTGGTCTGTCTCTTGTCCGGCGGGGCCTCTGCCTTACTGCCCGCACCCGCGCCGGGCTTGACGCTTAAGGACGAGCAGAGGACGACCGAGTTTCTACTTAAATCCGGCGCGTCGATCAATGAGATGAACGCCGTAAGGAAACACCTTTCCTTGATTAAAGGAGGGCTCCTTGCGAGGGCCGCTTATCCCGCGCGTGTTGCGAGCCTTATCGTCTCGGATGTAGTCGGAGACGACCTCTCGACTATCGCCTCGGGCCCTACGGCCCCGGACCCTTCGACATACCTGGATGCTGTCTCGATATTAAAAAAATACGGCCTTGCCTCAAAGGTCCCGCCCGCAGTCATCAAGCGTCTCAAGGACGGTGCAAAGGGGAGGCTCGAAGAGACGCCGAAGCCCGGAGAGGGGGTATTCAGGCGCGTCGATAACTTCATCGTCGCGAACAACTCTTCAGCCCTTGAGGCCGCGCGGGCAAAGGCAGAGGCGCTCGGCTACAACGCCATTATCCTGTCTTCGACTGTTACCGGGGGCGTGAGAGAAGCGGCGGGCTTTCTTTCGTCCATTGCGCTTGAGGTAAAAAAGACCGGGAACCCCGTGGAGCGACCTGCCTGCATACTCATGGGAGGGGAGCCTACCATCAAGGTCTCGGGCAGGGGAAAGGGCGGCAGGATGCAGGAATTCGCATTAGAGAGCGCGTTAAGGCTAAAATGCGAAAAAGGGATAACCGTGCTCGCAGGCGGAACGGACGGCACAGACGGCCCGACGGATGCGGCAGGGGCGATAGCGGACCCCGGCACCCTCAAACTGGCTTTAAAAAAGGGGCTCGACGCGGAAGTGTATCTAAGGAACAACGACTCCTATAACTTTTTCAGGAAGGCGGGCGGCCTCCTCGTAACAGGTCCTACAGGGACGAATGTAATGGATGTGATGATGGCGATACTGGAGTGAGCCCATACAAGCGCAAAAACTTTTTCCAAAAAAATATGCGCTCCAAATAAAAGCAGGCAGGGCTTTCGCCCTGCCTGCTTTTAAATCGTGCTTTATTTTATTCCTTTCAACCACTTAAACATCCATTCAGAGCGTCAGAACACGGTAGCCCTATGCGTGACGAAGGCCCAAGCGAGGCGTACTTTTGGGTACGCCGCAGTGAAGGGCCGCGGAGCAACGCAGGTATGCGAAGTTATGAGGCTCTGTATCCCCCCTATGCCCTCTTCTCCATACCCGCCGGCTGAGAGGTCGCCTGCGACACGACAAGGTTCCCTTTTGCCACTATCTTGTGCCAGACCCCCTTGGGCGCGAGCACGACGACGCCGGGCTTGAGTTCCGCCGTCTCTTCCCTGCCGTTATCGAGGAAGTAGACCCCCTCGCCCTCGTGCACGAAGAATATCTGGTCCCCGCCCGGGTGCCTGTGGTAGTCGAGGACCTGCCCCGGCTTGAAGAAATAGGTATCCTGCACGAGTTGCTCGGTTTTTACGAATGTCACCTTGTTTACCGCCTCTTCCTTGAACTCCTTGGACGCCGAAACATTAGCCTGCTGCATTTTTAGCTTCCTCCCTGGATTGAATTCCGCTCTCCGTTTGCCCGCGGAGCACTAATGGATCATACCCGCGCCGGAGGCCTTATGCAAGATATTTGTGACCAATAAGGTCTACATTGTCCTAATCATACCGGGTATGAAGGGATTTTGCAAGCGTAAGTGCTAAGGCGCTCAAAAGAGCCCGTACGGCGCTCGTCATGGTGGAAGTCAAGGAATCAGGGTTATGGTCGTCTACTCGGCAAGGAGGGCCTCGAAATACCCTAAGGCCTGGGCCCCGGCATAATCGGTCTCGCCGGTAAGCCTCCCCCTTACCCTCCCCTGCCTGTCGATTACGACAGAAACAGGGATGAGCTTTACGCCATATAAGCGCATGACGGTCCCGTACTGGTCTATGAGGACAGGAAAGGCGGCCCCGTGCTCCTCAACGAACGGCGCCGCACGCTTCCTGCTGTCCTCCGAGACGGCAAGCACCGCAAATCCCCTGTCTTTGAGAGAGGAGTAGAGCCTGTTCAGGGCCGGAAACTCCCTCTTGCACGGCTCGCACCAGCTCGCCCAGAAGTGGAGGACTACGACCTGGCCTTTGTAATCTTCAAGGCTCATGGCCGCGCCTGAAAGGTCCTTGAGGGCAAACCCCGGCGCTTTCGCGCCGCTTTCCCCGCGGACTGCAAAGACACCCCCCTCGCCCCTTGCCGCCCATGGGGCGGCAAGGGAGAGGAGGATGACGAATATCAGGCTAAAAAGCCCAGGAGACCGACGCAAGGACCCTCCAGTCGACTACCTGCTGATAGCCGCTCACATCCTGGTAAATTGGTATCTGATACTTGAGCTCGGCCGAGCCGCCTGTGTTAGGCACCTTCGCCTGAACAAGCGGGGAGATGAATATCGAATCGAGCCCGGTGTACTCCGGGTTGTCTATCATCGAGGTCTCGGGGTCCGAGTACTTTCCCTCGTGGTCCGTGTCCTTTTCAGAGTGCACGCCGTTCAGCTCTACCCCGACATTCAGATACTTCGAGGCCTGGTACCTGGCCGAGAGGTCGTAGGTGAACCTGTCGCCGAACTCGTACCCGTTGTAACCCTCGGTAGTAAGCTGATAGAGGAGGTTCGCCTGGAGGACGAGCGGGTAGTAAGCCCTCATGTAGTTCAGCATGACAAGCGGGTCCCAGGAACCTGTGCCGGGCTGCATCATCGCATGTATGAGCGAGCCGGACGGCGACCTCTCGGAGGTCGAGCCCGTGGGGAGCTTCACGCCGAGCCCTGCGGTGAGCCTCTCGGTCAGGCGGACCGGCGCATCCGTATAGAGGGTATAGAGCCCAATGACCGTCGCGTCGCCGAGCCCGGAGATAGTCTCCATCGACATGTCCATGGTCATGCCCATCGCGGACCGCGACATCATGTCCATGTCGTTTATGACATACGGCAAGGACCCGAGCAACTGGAACCTCTCGGTCACGGGCACGAAACCGACCAGAGAGACCTTCTGCATCGTCATCTCGGTCGGGACCTTGTAGCTCTTCATCGGCTGCTGGTTGCGGGCTATGGCCTCGTCCGGCGAGACCTCGTCAGTGCCGTTCTTTATCGTCTTCATGTACGAGTTCTCGTATACGAGGGACACGCCGAAGTTCTCGGCAAGGGTCACGCCCGAGGCGGTCGCCCCGGCAAGACAGCACGAAAGCCCGCATTCGCCGAGCGCATAGGCGTTTTTGCCGCTCAAAAGGGCAAGCGCAAGAAATAGCAGTACCGCAAAAGACTTCCTCATCTCGAAATCTCCTCTTCTAAAGGCGTTTTTTGTATTGCTTACCTTAGGGCGTATCAGAGGAGGGCGGAAGGGGGCTTGTCTATGGACGCTGGATAAAAGGCGGTATACCTTGAAGCATCTGGCTGGGCGAGCCGGCCTGAGTCCAGCACCGCCATTATGGAGCTGACAGGAACGAGAAAGGGCATCTCGAGGGCGTCCGAATAATTGGCGCTTTCATCATTGCCGCATTCCAGAAATACGCCGCAACCTGGGCCTTTGGGGCCTTCTTCGCGGTCGTGCCCGTGATGAGCGGCCTCCATGGCGTGCGCGGCACCGTGGTCGTGGCGGCCTGTATTCTTCTTGCGGTGCGGGCACATCTCTCCGTGCCTGCACTCCTTTTCCCCGATAGAGCAGATGTGCGGGGTCGCCCTTGCGGAAAGCGGCCTTAAAAGAGGCGCGAGAAAGGCCGTCGCTATTATGAATATGGCAAGAAGTCTCATGGCAGACGGATGATACCAGTTCTATCCTTTATAAAACAATGACTTTTGTTAGCTCGCCCGATTGACCATTCTCCATCCGTGTGATACTTTCTTTATATCAGATATCTTCAAAACGGATAAGATGCCAAACGGCAGACCATACAGCAACAAGCGGCACCCCGTCGAGCGCGTAAGGCGCTGGCTCAAGCTCTGGTACTACAGGATACTCCGGATCGACGACCCGCCGGAGCGCATCGCGAGGGGCGCGGCTATCGGCGTGCTTATGGGGGTGTTGCCGACATTCGGCGTCGGCGGCTTTCTCGCCGTCGGCCTCGCCTTTTTGCTCAAGGCGAACAAGGCCGCCGCGGTCCTCGGCAGTTTCATAGTAAACCCGCTCACCTCCCCGTTCTTCTGGACCCTTTCCGCGGTCGTCGGCTCTTTCATAATGGGCGAGGACAGCTCGACGGTCATGGCGAGGATAAAACACGAAGGCGTACTCGCGAGCACGGGGTGGGTAGGGCTCGTCTACATGACCGGGAATGTCATCTTATCCGCCGTCTTCACCGCCCTTTCATACTATATAGTCAAGGCGGCTGTCATAAGGCACAGACGGAAGAAGGAAGAAAAGAGGCTCAGGCGGCAAAACGGGGGAGGGTAGGGTCAGACGATAGCGACGATAGCGAGGGCGTGGTCCTTCGTATAGGCGATCGACAGGAATATCTTTCTCTGCCCGAGCGCCCTGGCCGCCTCTCCGTGGAGCACAAGCGTTGGTCTCCCGGACCCGGCGTTTACGACCTCCATATCCGTCCACTTTAGGTTTTCGGACTTTTCGAGCGCCTTTATGCACGCCTCTTTCGCGGCGAACCGGCCCGCGAGGTGCTTTGAAGGCGTCTTTCTTTTTATTGCGTAGGCGATCTCTTCGGCAGTGAATATCCGTTTAACGAACCGCTCGCTTTTTGCGGCCTTTTCCATCCTTTTTATCTCGACTATGTCTATGCCGGAGCCCATCGAATGCCTCAGTCTATGAGCGCGACTGCACTGGCGCTTAAGCCGAACTTTCTGAACCAGCCCGTTACCTCGGAGTCAGAAGCCTTTCTAATGGACTGTACCGCGCGCCTTTTTTTAAGGACAGCGGGAAGCCCTGCAAAAGCCGAAGAGTATGATTTAAGAAGTATGAGAGCGAGCCGCGCCTTTGAAAAATCCTCCGCGAACCTGCCGCCCGCGCCCTTGCCCGCTAAAACCCCGTATATCTGGACGAAATATCTCCACCCCATGTAAAACGGTAACGCAGGGAGCATGGCGCACGGCAGGTTCTTGAGCGCGAGCCATATCTGGTTCCTGCCGACGAGAAAGGCCTTCCGGGGAGTGTATCTGCCCGTAGTACCTGAGTAGTGGTGATAAACGACGGCCTCCGGGACGTTCACTGTCCTGAAGCCCGCGAGCCGCGCTCGAAGTCCCAAATCAGTATCCTCGCAGTACGCGAAGAAGTCCTCGTCGA
Organism: Deltaproteobacteria bacterium; assembly: GCA_016182655.1. GTDB lineage: Bacteria > Desulfobacterota > GWC2-55-46 > GWC2-55-46 > GWC2-55-46 > GWB2-55-19. The sequence goes on along the minus strand of JACPGB010000036.1, from coordinate 12,602 downwards.
ACGCGCCGATTGCGTCCAGCATCGACTTCCTGTATAACCCGGCGCAGGCCGAGGGTATGAACACCTCTTTTGGAGAATCGTACTGGCCCGTGTCTTTCTCCAGCCTCCCCCTTCCCTTTGCGAGGCCGTCTCTATAAATAAGGAGCCCTCCGACCGAGTCTATCGTTTTTTTATCGAACGAGAGTATCTTTACCGCCCACATGCCGATAGATTCGTCAGAGGACTCGGCGGCCCTTTCCAGCCTTTCAAGGAAGCCCTCTTCAAGCATTGTGTCGTTATTTAGAGTAAGGATGTATTTGCCCTTTGCCGCGGCGATGCCTATGTTGTTGCCTTTGGCGAATCCGAGGTTCTCGCTCTCCTCGATGACCATAACTAAAGGGAACCCTTTTTTCACGTACTCGGCGGACCCGTCCCTTGAGCCGTTATCGACCAGAACTACCTCGAAAGAGGCGGTCTGGCTGAATATGGATTTAAGGCACTCGGGGAGGAACTTCATCCCGTTCCAGTTGACGATTATGATAGAGATGAGCGGCTTCATGCTACCTTGCAAGGGACCTCTCTATAATCGCGAGCGTGTCAATAGCCGTCTTCTTCCAGCTGAACTCGCTCGCCCTTCTTGATCCCAATAATGCGAGCCTCTCCCGCATGGCCTTGTCACCGAGGACCTTGAGTATCCCGCCTGCGATGTCTTCGGCGCTCATCGGATCGATGTAGAAGGCGGCGGAAGCGGCTACCTCCGTCACCGGCTCTATTTTCGAGCAGACGACCGGGACGCCCGAGGCAAAGGCCTCGAGCACCGGGATACCGAAGCCCTCGTGGAGCGACGGAAATACATAGAGCTCCGCCGCAGAATAGATAACGGGCATATCCTCGAACGGGAGCCATCCCAGAAACACGACATCGTCCTTGAGCCCGAGAGATTCGATCTTGCCGAGTATAGCCTCCTGGCCGTAGTCCCTCGCCCCGGTGAGGACGAGCTTTATCGACGCGTCCTTGCCTTTGACTATCCTGAAGGCCTCGAGTAGCCTCTGATAGTTTTTGTGCGGGAGCGACGACGCTGAATAGAGGATGAACCGCTCGGGTAGCCTGTATTTCGCGCGGACTCCGGCTATCTCGGCCTTTGTCCGCTTTCTGAAGGCGTCCGTGTCGCACGCAAGGTAAGTGACGCCGACATCCTCGGCCCTTATCCCGTAGACGCTTACGATGTCCTTCTTCGATTTTTCGGAGAGCGTAATGACGCCCCTCGACCTTTTGGCGCTCATGTAGATTATCGATTTCAGGAAGAGGAGATATAAGGCGCCGAAGTTCTCGGGCTGGTTCACGTGCTGCAGGTCGTATATGACGACAAAAGACGGGACAGTCGATACGAACGGCGCGGTCATGCCCGCGGACAGAAGGCAGTCGAGCTTGCGCCTCTTTGCCTCCATAGGGAGCCGGGTCTGCTCCCATAAGATGCGCTTCGGCCGGTTCTCGGCGTTTATGCCGCAATCGACGACCTCAACGCGCGAAGACGCCTTGAATACGCCGCTGGATTCGTTATTAACGAATACCGTATAGCTGTTCCGGCCCTCTGCCTCCGGCAGCCACCTTACGAGGTTCCTTATGTATGTCTCGCTCCCGCCGACCTTTCCCGGCAGGAGGTACAAGGCGTTTATCCCTATCCTCAAAGGCAAGCTCCGGAACTCCTACTCTCCAACAACCTTCCTGTAAAGTGCGAGCGTCTCTCGCGCGCACCTCTCCCAGGAAAACATCGCGGCCCTCTCCAGCCCCTTTTGACTCATGTTTTTCCTCAAGCCCTCGTCAACGAGGAGGGCGCGGAGCGCCTCCCCGATCTCTTCCGTGTCGGTAGGGGTAACGAGGCGCGCGGCATCCCCAGCCACCTCCGGCATCGAGGAGACGTTCGAAGTGATGACAGGGGCCCCGCATGACATCGCCTCGAGTATCGGCAGACCGAAGCCCTCATAGAGCGAAGGGTACGCGAATACGGAAGCGCCGGAGTAGACCGCGCTCATGTCGTCCTTTCCGATATACCCGGCAAAGCGGACGGAGGTCTCGATGCCGAGCCTCTTTATGACCCCGGGTATGTCGCTGTTCAGCCATCCCTTGCCCCCGGCTATTACGAGAGGGAATTCCTTCTTAAGCCCTGCCGGGAGCGTCGCGTATGCTTCAATGAGCGTCTTTATGTTCTTCCTGGGCTCGTTAGACCCGACGAAGAGGACGTATCTTTCAGGAAGAGAGTATTTGAGCCTCGCTGACCTGAGGACTTCCGTGTCCTCGACCGGCCTTAAGTCGTCCCCTGCCGCAAGCTGTGTGACCGTTATAAGCCCCGGCGGCGCGTCGAGATATTTTATCAGGTCCGCCCTGGTCGATTCCGATATCGCGACTATCGCGTCCGCGTACTTTATCGCGTCCTTTATGCCGTCGAGGCAATGCCTAATGTTCGCCTTCCTGTGGCACTCCGGGTGGGTAAGGACCGTGAGATCATAGACCGTTACGATGAGCTTCTTTTTTTTGTCCCTGAACCTCGGGACGCAGAAGGTGTTGCTGTGGACGACATCCGCTTCTATTTCGCCGAGCCCGTAATCCTTGAACGACTGAGGCAGACCCGGCCCCTGTAAATATCTGAAGAGCTGGAACGGCACCGGGATGTCCTTGAAGACCACCTTGAAGTTCCCCTCGTTCGGCAGGTCCACCGATATATCCCCTGGGCGGGTAAGGCGCCTCAATACCGGAAAGAGTATGTAGAGGGTGTAACTGTTCTCCGAGTCTATCTTCGATAAGGCGCGGGCGAGGTTCCGCGAATACTGGCCTATTCCGCCGGTCTCGCCGGGCACAAGACTGCAATCAAAGGCTATTTTCATCTTCCTTAAGCGCCATCTCTCCTAAGCCCGCAGCGCTTCCAAAGTACAAGGCCCGACTCAGACCTTCTCGGCCCTGACCGCTATATTGACCATGTACCTGCCGAGGAAACCCTCGCCGCACTTATCCAGAGCGTCGATCACCGGATAGAGCGGCGAGAAGACGAACGGGAGCGCGTGGAAGCCGAACTGGCGCGTCACCTTAAGGCCGTTCCTTTCAAGCTCCCCCTTAAGCTCTCCCCAGCCTACCCAGTTCTCGTACCCCTCGTAAGGGCGGAGCTTGAGCGCGTTACCTACCGCCACGGCGAAGTGCCAGGCCCTGTTCGGGACCGTGAGCGCGAGCACGCCTTTCTTTTTGAGCACCCGCGACATCTCCATTATCGCCTTCCCGGGGTCGGGCGTGTGCTCGATGACCTCGGTCGAGACTATGCAATCGAACGATGCGTCAGGGAACTTAAGCCTCGTGACATCCCCGACTACACGCGTCGTCTCGCACTTCTTCCTCACCTCGTTAAGGAGGTTCTCGCCCACGTCGAGCGAAGTCACCTTCGCCCCGAGCTCGACCGCGCGCCTTGAAAACCATCCGGTGCCGGAGCCGGCGTCGAGGAGCTTTTTTCCTCTGAGCTCGCCGTCCTTAAAGAGTTCGCCGAATACGACGCGGAGGCGCTTTTCCGTGTCGTACATGTTCATCTTTTTATCGAAGTCAGAGGCGAACCCGTCGTAGAAAAGCCCCTTGTCCGCCTTTTTCATCTCCCTCATTCGGCGCTACCTCCGGTCCTGTCCCTCACTATGTAGAGCGGGCGGTTCTTTACCTGCCTGAATATCCGCGCGATGTACGCGCCGAGGACGCCTATGCCTATGAGCTGGACGCCTCCAAGAAAGAGCATGCCGACGAGCATCGATGTCCAACCTTCGACCGCTATGTTCAAAACGAGCCTCACGTAAAGCGCGTAGCAGGCGTACGCGAAGCTTAAAGAGGCGACGAAGAGCCCCATGTACCCTACGAACTTAAGCGGGAGCGTCGAGAAAGAGGTTATGCCGTTCGCCGCGAATTTCAACATCTTCGCAAACGAATACTTGGTCTTGCCCGAGTGCCTCGCCTCTGCCCTGTACGGGACCGAGGCCTGAGAGAAGCCTATCCAGCTCGTAAGGCCTCGGACGAACCTGTCCTGTTCCCTGATTTTTTTAAACGCCTCTACGGACGCCCTGTCCATGAGTCTAAAGTCCGCCGCGTCGGCGGGTATCGGCACCTCTGAGTCGATGTTTATGATCTTGTAGAATGCCTTTGAGAAGAGCTTCTTGCCGAGCGGTATGCCCTCGGTCTCTTCCCTCTTCGTATTCACGATGTTGTAGCCGTTCCTCCAGGCCTTGACCAGCTCGGGGATGAGCTCCGGCGGGTGCTGGAGGTCGCCGTCCATCACGATTACCGCGTCCCCGGAGGCCTCGTCGATCCCTGCGGTTATCGCGGCCTGATGGCCGAAGTTCCTCGAAAACCTGAGCCCCCGGACCTCTTTCCTGTCCTTCGACCACTTCATGATCTTCTTGAACGTGGAGTCGGTCGACCCGTCGTCGACAAAGACTATCTCAAAGTCCCCTTCGAGCGAGCCCATCACCTTGAGGGTCCGTTTAAGGAACTCGTCTATGTTCGGCTCTTCGTTGAAGACCGGGACGACTACGGAAAAGGTCAAACGGCCCAAGCGGAAATTCCTCCTGTTGACTGGATGCGGGACTGGCATATGACGAGAGCGCGAGACGCGGGTCCTTTACAACCTGCGCCCACGGTCCACTGCGGGATTACGGATACGGATTTCATCTCGATCGACCTCTTTACGCCTTTCCTTCTATCAGGCCCCGATCCTTGAGATGGTCGAGGACGATCTCGGCGGACTCTTCGGCGCCGACCCTGTCGGTCTTTATGTGGAGCTCGGGCCTGTGCGGCTCCTCATAGGGCTCGTCGACCCCGGCCAAGTGCCTCAACTCGCCGCTCCGGGCCTTGGAGTACGCGCCCTTGCCGTCCCTCTCCGAGCATACGTCCACGGGACAATCGACGAACACCTCCACGAAACTCCCCTTGCCCCCGGTGTGCTCTATCATCTTCCTCACCTCATCGCGCGCCGAGCGCGAGGCAGAGACGGCCGAGACGAGCGTGGGAATGCGATGTTTCGTCAGGAGCTCGGCGACCCAGCCGAGCCTTAGAATGGACGTGTCCCTGTCCTCCTGCGTGACCCCGAGCCCCTTGGATAAAAAGGTCCGCGCGTCGTCTCCGTCGAGGACCTCGACATTCGTGACGCCGAGTTCCTTAAGCCTTAGATGTACCCGGCTCGACAGCGTCTTTTTGCCCGAGCCCGAGAGGCCCGTGAACCAGACGGTAAACCCCTTCTGCATCCCGCGCCTCCATATGGGTCAAAAACGGCTACCTCTTGCTGTACTGGATGTCGTAGTATTCGAGGTACTCCCCGGAGATTATCTTCTCCCACCAGTTTCTATTCTTTATGTACCACCCGACCGTTTCCCGAATCCCTTTTTCGAATGAGTGCGCCGGGGTCCAGCCGAGCTCTTTTTCTATCTTGCCGCAGTCTATGGCGTATCTCCTGTCGTGGCCGGGCCTGTCCTTTACGAATGTTATGAGCGAAGACCTCTTTCCGGTGAAAGGGTACTCGGCGCTTAGCCCTTTATCGGACGAGACCGCTTCATCCACCATAGCGCAGACGAGGTTCACAATGTCGATGTTCTTCCACTCGTTCCTGCCGCCTATGTTATAGGTCTCTCCGAGACGGCCCTTTGAAAGGACGGCGTCTATGGCCGAGCAGTGGTCGACGACGAAGAGCCAGTCGCGGACATTCCCGCCGTCGCCGTATACCGGGAGCGGAGCGCCCTTGAGCGCGTTTATTATCATGAGCGGTATGAGCTTTTCCGGGAACTGGTACGGGCCGTAGTTGTTCGAGCAGTTGGTCGTAAGCGTGGGGAGCCCGTATGTGTGGTGATAGGCGCGCACCAGATGGTCGCTCGACGCCTTGGAGGCGGCGTACGGCGAGTTCGGGCTGTACGGGGTCGTCTCGACGAAAAGGCCCGTCTCTCCCAGAGACCCGTAGACCTCGTCGGTCGATACATGGAGGAACATCTTGCCCTCGGACGACGCGCCATCTTTCAGCCAGTGCCTCCGAGCGGCTTCGAGTAGCGCGAATGTGCCGAGGACATTAGTCTCGATGAAGGCCCTCGGGCCCAATATCGAGCGGTCTACATGGGACTCCGCCGCGAAGTTGACGACGGTGTCTATTCCCTCGCGCTCGAAGAGCTTGTCGAGCAACCCTTCGTCGCCTATGTCGCCCTTTACAAAGAGGTAGTTCGCGTCCCCTGACAGGGTATTGAGGTTCTCGAGGTTGCCCGCGTAGGTGAGCTTGTCGAGGACTATTATCCTGTCGCCGGGATGTTTGCCCCTCATGTAGAGCGTAAAGTTCGAGCCTATGAAGCCAGCGCCGCCGGTAATGAGTATGGTGCGCATCAATCCTGTACCCCCCTTGCTTTTATAACCAGCCCGTCCGCCTCTTCGAGCATCTTTATAAGAGACGCCCTCCAGTGAGGGATCCTTATCCCGAAGGTCTTTTTTATCTTCTGCTTGTCGAGCACCGAGTACGCTGGCCTCCTTGCGGGTGTGGGGTACTCGGAGGTGAGTATCGGCTCTATCGTCCTGCACCTCAAGGACGCCCCCATCTTCCTCGACTCATCCACTATTGCGTCCGCAAAGTCGTACCAGGAGGCGACACCCTCGCTCGAGTAATGGTATATGCCGTAGTCGAACGAGCCCGCCTCTATCGCATCGACCATTGCCGCGATGGAGGCGGCGAGGTCCCCTGTCCAGGTGGGCGTGCCTGCCTGGTCGTAGACGACGCGTATCGCGTCGCGCTCTCCCGCGAGCCTCAATATCGTCTTTACGAAGTTATTCCCTCTCGCACCGTAGAGCCAGGAAGTCCGAATGATGAAGTGCTCGGGCAGGGTCTTAAGTATCTCATCTTCACCGGCGAGCTTTGACGCGCCGTAGACGCCGAGCGGCCCGGTCGGGTCCTCTTCGATGTAGGGTGTCGCCTTCCTGCCGTCGAAGACGAAGTCTGTCGAGATGTGTATGAGCGGAGAGCCGATTGATGCGGCGGCCCTCGCGAGGTTCCTCGCGCCGTCCCTGTTCACGGCAAAGGCGCGCTCCCTCTCCTTTTCGGCGAGGTCCACCTTTGTATATGCCGCGGTGTTTATGATACAGCCGGGCTTCAGGCGCGCGGCCTCAAAGCCGACCCTGTCCGCGTCGGTTATGTCGAAAGCGCGGGAATCGAACCCGACGACCGTGTGCCCGCCGCGTTCGAGCGCCGGGATAAGGTCGCCCGCGAGCTGGCCCGAAGACCCTGTGACGAGGACCTTCATCAGTCTATCTCGTAGGGAGAGGCTGAGTCGTTCTCGTACCTGACCTCGTCGACCGGGTCTTTCTTTCCGTGTCCCTTGAAGAGCCGGTTCGGACAGTTGACGACGAGCCCGTCTGCCATGCCTATGTTCTTGTACGCGTGGACGACCTTCCTGGGGACTATGATTATCATTGGGGCTGATTCGCCCGCGACTATCGTCATCCTGTGCCTGTAGGTCGGGGACTCAGGCCTGTTGTCCCAGAGATAGACCTTGAAGTCCGAAGGGCCCGCAAAGCAGAAGTAGTCGGCCTGGTCCAGGTGCTCGTGCGGGCCTCTGGTTATCCCTGGCTTCGTGAGCGAGACATAGGTCATGGCCGGTATGTACTCCTTGTCGAGCTCGTCGTGGCGGAAGAGCTCCATCAGCCAGCCCCGGTCGTCCGAAAACCTGGATAGGGTCTTTATCTCGATGCCTTCGATCTTCCCGTTCTTGAACATCAGACCTCCACCACGGAGTCGTCGCCTATCATCAGGCGAAGGGCCTCGTGCTTGGAATGGCATTTGACGACCTTGGCGTTCCTCCCTATGAGGCTGTCCTCGAGCCTGTTTATGTGGCTTATCTCCGCTCCCGTCAGTATGACCGAGTGCTCGATTATCGACTTCTTTATGAGGGTCCCGGAGCCTATGGAGGTGAACGGGCCTATGAAGCTATCCTCGACCGTCGCGCCCGCGCCTATGACTATCGGGCCCCGGAGCGTGGACCCCCTGACTATTGCGCCCTTCTCTATCGTCACGCGCCCGGTTATCTGCGTGGATGAATCGACATCTCCCTCTATCTTCCGCTTGAACCACTCGTCGAGCACGATGGTGTTCGCGGCAAGGAGATCGTCCTTCTTTCCGGTATCGAGCCACCATGTGTCGAGTATGTGGGAGTGGACGGTCCTTCCGACGGTTATGAGCCTCTGTATGGCGTCGGTTATCTCGAGCTCTCCCCTTGCAGATGGCTTTATCTCGGATATCGCCTTGTGTATCTCGCCCGAGAATATGTATATGCCGACGAGCGCGAGGTTTGATTTGGGGTTCTTCGGTTTTTCCTCGAGGCTCAATATCCTTCCGGTGGCATCCGTCTCGGCGACCCCGAAGGACTGCGGGTTATCGACGGGCTTAAGCAGTATGACCGCGTCCGACCCGGTCGTCCTGAAGGTCTCGACGAACTTCTCTATCCCGCACCCTATGAGGTTGTCCCCGAGGTACATGACAAAGGGGGAGTCGCCGAGGAACTCCCTGCCGACGAGGACGGCGTGGGCGAGCCCCTTCGGCTCTTCCTGGAGGATGTACTCTATCGAGACCCCCCACTTCGAGCCGTCGCCTATGGTCGCCTTTATCTCGTTCCCTGTCTCGGGCGAGATGATGATGCCGACCTCCTTTATCCCCGCTTTGGATATGTTTTCGAGGACATAGGCGAGGATGGGCCTGTTTGCGATAGGCACAAGCTGTTTCGCCCCGGTGTGCGTCAGGGGCCGGAGCCTCGTCCCCTTGCCCCCGCTCAATACGAGGGCCTTCATCCGCTTCTCTTCAGCCATCTATATTTCCCCTGGATGGAATGTTGAAACGACCTGCAAGCGCCGTGTCTCCCTGTCCATGAATCGCCCCTTGATAAAAGCAACCGGGGCAACCGGGGCGCCTTCCCTTCCGGCGGACAAGGCCTCAAACAATCAAGTTTACATGCTATTGGACCGGAGGCAACCCCGGCTGTATGTTTTTAAGCCAGTCCGATGAAATACTTAAGACCCGTTTTTCATCGACCCCGGCCTTTAGAATGAGCGCCTTGAGGCCTTCCACACCCTGAAAAGAGGTTATGACTATGACGTCGTAATCGAGCGAGCCTATGTCTGAAATTTGATGTACTTCGAAGCCGAAGAACCTCTTTTTGCCGGGAGTCTTGTCGAGTATCCCTGCAAGCTCGAGCCCGGCCTCCTTGAGGGAGAGATAGGCTATCTCGGTCACCTCGTCGACGCCGCAGAAGACGACCCTTCTGGCCCTGGATTTCTTTATGGAATTGAACAGGTTATGGAAATCCCGGCGCGCGGTCCGGTACAGGTTCGTGAAGTTCTGGAGGTGCTGGTAGGTAAGCCTTGTCTTTTCCGCGAAACCGCTCGGGGTGAGATAATAGGTGTACCTCTTCCGGGGTATGGTCGAAACGGTTATGTAGCCCTTTCCGGCGAGGTTCTTGATGTAGGAGTTTATAAGCCCGAGCGCGACCCCGAGCTTCCTGGACAAGTCCCTCTGGGTGAGCTCGTGGTTCTTCGAGATCTCGTCGAGGAGGAGGTACGACCGGTAATCGTCGGCGTTTTCATCCTTGTTGTTCATGAAATGAACAATAGCACAGGCGTCGTAATTCCGTCAAGGGGTTCGTTCATATTTTGAACGACACGGGTTACTCGGTAGGAAAAATTAGCTGGGGAATACGGCCTATTCAGTTGAAAGTCTGCATGCAGTTAGATATTCAATATTTCTATATTTGCTTAATGCATTTAAGTGGTCTCTAAAAGGAAATAAATCATTATCAAATAATGAGAAAAAATATACATTTTTAGCTGTCTTCTCCAAAAATGAATTATATACAGCCCTAAAAAGACCTCCTGTTAGGACAACTTCATCTATTACTATTAAATTAGAACTATTTTTTAATTTTTTTTCATAAGTTTTGGGCGAATTATTGCTCAAAAAAATGAATTTAATTTCTGCACCATTTTCTAAAAGATATTTACCAATTCCAATCGCCAGAGGGATTGCTGCAATAGTAGCAGCAACAATGGTATCGATTGCTTTTGTCTTATAATAATACGCTACTTTCTTTATAAGTTTATTAAGCAAAATCTCATCCTCATATTTTAAAAGAAAAAGCAAATCTGGTCTTATAACTCTTTTTTTGTCATTTGACTTTATAATTAATTTTTCTTTTATTATAAAAGCTAATTCTGGATCGAGTGTCTTGATTTCTATTTTCTGAGTGATTTTTTCTGAGTTAAAAGATTCGATATTATCCATCCAATAGGCTGGGTGATACGTCCAAAATTCTTTGTCATTGAAATCATCACAACATTCATTTTTCTTTTTTTCCAAAAATGTTGAAACTGTTTGCTCATTAAAAAACGGCTTAATTCCAAGTCTCTTTATTTTAGGATCGTCACTTATATCCTTTTCTCTACAATCAGCAATAACTATGGTAGCTATAATGTTTTCAAAATTGTCATCGAATGATATTGTGTTAGCTAATAAAGCGGTTTGGCCTGAATGGATATGGCTATCAATTAAATATGTTTTCTCAGGAATATTGTCGGAATATATTTTTTTTAACTCAACTGACATAGACTTGTCATTGTGAATTGCACCGATTACAGGAATTCCAGAAGAACGAAAAAATTCTCCTATAGAAAATATATACATTGGTTTATTTAATTTAATTGCAAGGAGTGTGGCAAATGGTGTTCCAGATTTACTCAGAGCACAGATCGAAAAGTTATCTTGGTGGGTTATTTGCTTTATAAAATGATTTGATATTGAATCAAGCTTTTGTAGGCTCTCATAGAAATTCCATTCGTCCCAGTATGGTTTTTTCTTATCATCTTTTTCATAATATGAAATGAAATTTTCTAAAAGGCAATCAAGCGACATATTTTAGAATCTTTTCTGGATTATTTTTATTTATTAATTCCTCTATTTTTGCAAATATCTTTTCCATTTCCTTTAGTCTTTCTTCTATTGTTTTTTGGTCTGCGGGGTATTCATTACCCTGAATAAAAGAAGATATCAACGAAATAGCTTTAGCACATAATATGATTTCAATATCACTAAAATTTTTTTCCTTAGCATTTCTGAAGCGTGTTAAGATACTAAAAACATTAAAGATGTCCCTTTGCTTTAGAGCAATAGTGCATTGAGAAAATATTATTCTGAATTCGTCCGAAATGAAAAAAGACCTTGGATTGAATTCCATAATTTCAACCCTGCGGTGTGTTCTATAGTAATTTGCCAAATTATGGACAACTTTAAATAAATCTCTCCCCATTACAGGCCAAAATAATTTCTCCAAAATGCTCTCTATTTTTTTTACAGATTCTTTATTTCTCGCAAATTCGTCTCTTTGAATTTCAGTTAAATTCCCAAAAGCAATAGGAATAATCGTAGCGATTAATTTATAATTAGCATACCCTTTAGGTATAAAAACATATTTAAAAAATTTATCTCTAACGTTGTAGCGAGAACAATTTTTTATATTCTCTATTTGTTCTATATACCCACAAATCATCTTCTTAAAAGCTTGTCTATAATTATCATTGGTAAAAGGCTGCGCCTGTATAATAGGACTGGTAGCACCTATAAGAATTCTGTTATAAGAAGCTATGAGTCTAAAAAGAACTGAAATTATAAAACAAACAAAAATTATCAAAAATAAAAAATAAGCTGTTGACATTACAATGTCCTTCTATATAAAATTTTTACGTAAAGAAAATTCCAAATTAAAATAAACAGAATGTACATTCCAATTAAGAGCGCAGAAAGTGCTCCTAATTTTTGAGAATTTACAAAACTACCATAAGTGAGAATCCCAACCGCTATAAAAACAAGAAGAAAAATATTTATAAAATCTTGGGAAATTCTTGCACGATCAGAAGTTTTATTGAAATATTGTGCTAACTGAAAATAGCAGAGAGGAAGCGCCCAGAGGGGAAATGTGATTATCAGGATTTTTAAAGAAAAACTAAAAAATTGTATTACAGGTGCATCTATTCTTATTGCTAAATCAGCATTATATTTTATTGCTTTTGTTTCTATTTCTTGGCCTAATATGATTATTTCTATTACTTTAGCAATAATGACCGAAAGAGGAATCTGAAAATACGCAAACAAATCACGATTAAACTCTTTTAAATGTTTTTTGTATTCTTCGAGTTGCTGAGCAATTTCCATAAAATTTGGCGCAATTATATCAAAAAAAAATTTGTTGTCAAGTTAATTTTTAGCCAAATAAAACTTTTTGTGAATTTTGGATACAAATGCACTAATATTTCTATCTATAGAAGGATTTTTTTATTTGTAAAAGGGCCGTTATGGCCCTTTTACATGTCAATCTCTTCCTGACCAACCCTTACAACGGCGCGGCGATTCCTGGCCTTAAAAGCTCCAGTTTGGATTTTATGAACGATCTGGCAATATTGAGCTTCGCCTCATCCGTCGCCTCGAACCTCAATACAAGCACAGGCTGGGTGTTTGAGGCCCTGACAAGCGCCCACCCTCCGTCGAAGTTTATGCGGAGACCATCTATCTTTATGATGTCCCTTACCTTGAAGTCCCT
>JACPGB010000010.1 GCA_016182655.1 Deltaproteobacteria bacterium | reverse complement strand
GTTGTACTGGTAGTCGGTCGTGATGCCGTTCGGAAGCGTCGAACTTACGAGCCTGTCCAATTGATAATTCAGGGCTATCGTATTCCCATTGAAACTTATGCCCGTGGGCTGATTGTTAAGGCGGTATGTGTAAGAGTACACCACCCCCTCGGGGCTGGTGTAGGCGGCCTTGTTGCCCCTGTCGTCGTAAGTGTAGGAGTAGGTCTTGGAAAATGCGCCGTAGTTTACGGTCTCGGTCAGCTTCCTGTTGAGTTCGTCATAAGTAAAGGTGCCGCTTACGCCCTCGTTCGCATAAGTAAGGAGATTTCCGACTGCGTCATAGGTGAAGTTGTCCTGCTTCAGGTCGGCATAGGTTATGCTGGTGAGCCTGCCGGCGGCGTCGTAGTTGTAAGTGGCGGTCTGCCCCTTTGCGTCTCTTACCGTCTTAAGAAAATTGTTGGGGTAATAGGTGTATTCGGTTGCCTCATTAAGCGGATCAGTCTCCTTGGTCTTCCTGTCCGCAAGGTCATATTCGAAGGTGGTCGTATGTCTGCTTGGGTCCGTAAGGGAGGCAAGGTTGCCCCTGGAGTCGTAGGAGAACACAATCTCTTTGTTTACGCTGTCGACGTTTATCTGCTTCTTCACCCTGCCAAGCGCGTCGTATTCGTAATTGGTTATGTTCCCGTTCGCGTCCGTCCTGCTCGAAACCCTTCCGCCAGCGTCATAGGCGATTGCTGTCATGTACAGCAAGGGGTCAGTTATGCCATTTATTTTTCCGCTCTTGTCGAATGAATATTCCGTCAGGTTCCCGAAGGGGTCCGTTATCCTGGCTGGAGTGGACGAATTGCCTCCGCAGGAGGCGCAAGCCGTTGAGGCGGTCGTATACTCGTAACTGGTGGTATTGCCCTCGGCGTCGGTAATAGAGGAAAGGCGGTCGGATGAATCGTAAGCAAATTCAGTTATTGCCGGGCCTTCGGTTATCTTTTTAAGATTGCCGTTCCCGTCATACTCGCGTTCCTTCCTGTTGCCAAGCGCGTCTATTACGGCCGTTATCCTGCCTTTGAAATCGGTCTCGTAATTCGTCTCTCTCAACAGGGCGTCTTTGACTTTAACGCGCCTGCCTGCGGCGTTGTAGGTCTGGATGGTCCTGTTTCCGAGCGGGTCTTTGGTCTCTACCAGATTCCCGAGTATGTCGTAGACGAACTCAGACCTGTTGTCGACCGGGTCTATCGAGGCGGTCAGATTCCCGTACTGGTCGTACTCCAGCCTCGTTATATTTCCGAGCGGGCCGGTTACGGTTGCGGGGAGGCCCATTTCATTGTAGGTGTACGACGTGGTCGCTCCGTCGATGGTCCTGCTTTCGACTTCTCCGTAGGCCGTATAGGTAATATCCGTAGCGGCCTGCTCGGGCTTGCCCGAGGCCCGGACAAGCCTCGTAAGGAGCGTGCCTGTATTATCGTATTCAAAGCCGGTGATAGTCCCGAGCGGGTCAGTGATGGAGACGGGCATGCTCTCGGTGTTATAGATTGTAGCCGTCTCGTTTCCCTCGCCGTCCGTGGACTTTGTCACATTGCCCCACTCGTCTTTCTGGAGGGTCGTCGTGTTGCCCGCAGAATCGGTATGCACCTCGACCCTGTTGTCAAGGTACTCTATCTTTTTCAAAACCACACCGGTCGCGGTCTCGGTCTCGGACGTCAGCTTGCCCGAATCGTTTATGGTCTTTTTTACCTGTACTCCGTTCCAGTCGGTCACATAGAAAGTCTTGTTGGAAAAATCATACAGATCATCTTTTTCATGTCCGGTTGCAGGCTGACCCAGCAAAAGAAGCGCTGTGCCCACGGGGTCTATTACCTTGCCAGTCACTCCCTTGTCGGCGTGCAAATAGTCGATAGTAGTGGTCTCCCCCAGGGGGTTCGCCTTCGAGGTCAGCCCGTGATAGGTGTTATAGGTGTATGTGCGCGCCTGGGCTGCCGGGTCGATCGAAGAGGTGAGATTGCCGAAAAGGTCGTATTCATACCTTACTGAACGGCCGCCAAGGTCCGTTACGGTGGTTATACGGCTATCCGTATAGCTGAAGGTCAGCGCCTGCCTGTATGAGGCGTCTTTAATGGAGGTAAGACTGCCGTCGACCCCGTACACGAGGGTCACGGATTTGCCGCTCGGGTCTTTTATCTCCTTGAGCTTGCCGTTCGAGTCGAATACATTTGTAAGCCCTCCCCTTTCCTTCACCTCGAACCCTGTCGAGGTCTTTTTAAGGGAGAGCCCGTTTTCGGCATCGGTAATGAAGTTTCCGGAGGCGTCTTTCTCGAAGGTTATGTACCTTCCCTCGCCGTCTACATAGGTGTCTTCGCCCTCTATCCTTGCGAAAAACCGGTTCGTCCAGCCGAAACCCAGGGGGCCGTCGACAGGCTCTCCGAAGACCAGGCCCGAATCCGTATAAAGCACCCTGTTCGAGCGGTACGTCCTTTTCCATTCGACAGGGACCGCCCTTGACGGCACCTTAAGGTCCGTCTCCGTAAATTCATAGGTCCCGTTCGCAAGCAGTACGCTGCTTCCCGTACAATCCCGGTTGATCTCGCAGACCTTACCCGTGCAGTTGGGGCCGAAACACTCTTCCTGCGCGATCAGCGTCGGACTGCTGCCGGCGGGATATCCCCCGCTCGTCTGTGTGGACGAGCCGGAACCCCCGGAGGAATAGGTCGACGTGCTTTCCACGACCGAGCCGCTTGAGGTCGAGGGAGGGCACTCCGCCGGAAGGGTCAAAGTGAACGTGCTCTCCTTCTCGACCTCCCTCTGGTTGGCGGTGTTCGGGCATATGGTCTGGGTCCATATGGAGGTCATGGGAACGGTCGTAAGGCAGTTCCGGGGCGTCGTCTCCGCCCCCGCCGCACGACTCCATATCCCCATCCCCGCCGCAAAGCCAAGGATGGCTATGACCCTTAAAAGCTTATTCATGATTGCGTCTCTTTCAATGTTTTAATCTTTTATTCAACCCGTATCCGGCCTTTATTGCTGTCTTCTGGTTATCCTGTACGGCACGGTTACCTTCTGCATCGCCCCTATCGTCGCCGGGAAGGTGGCAAGCACTTCTATATCGTAGTCCCCGGCCGACGTCGGGATATCAAGGCCCTGATAATTTGCGGAAATGAGGCCGTAATTGGTTATGGTGAATTCACCGTTGAAGACCTCTCCGGGCTGGATATCCGGCACCGTGACACTGGCAGGCTCAACCACCAGCACGGCCGTGGGGACGTCGGTCTCGAAGGTCTGGGAGATTGTGATCTCGTAGCTGTCCTCTATGGTCGTCTGCTCTACGCTCCACTCCACTTCTATCAGGTTCGCCTCGAGCGCTATCGGGGCGACTACCGTAAGGCCTGAGACTACGGAAATAGAGCCCGAGTAGGACTTGTGCCCGGAGGCGGTTACGTTGAAGGAGTATCTGCCCTCGGGGACGTCGTAGATGCTTACCGTTCCGTCGGCCCCGGTCTTGGCCGTGTATATGAGCTCGGTCAACGACTGGTTCTGCATCGTTATTGTAGCCCCGCTTACGTCCTGCATCAGCTCATTCAGGACGTCGAACATGACGTTGCCCACCGCGTTGCTCGTCACGGTGACCTGTATATTGAACGTGTAGGCTATATGGTTGTCCGAGTATATGACTATCCTGTCGTCATAGATACCCTGAGCAAGCGTATCGGCGGGTTTTATGAGCAGGCCCACGGATTTTGATGAGCCGGAGGGGATATCGCCGAGAGTCTTGTCTATAGTAAGGGAGACCCAGGAGAGGAAAGGCCCTTCTATCCTGGCGTTTTTCAGGGCGTCCAGGCCTGTGTTTGAGATGGTGAAGGACTCTACCTTCTGTTTGCCGTTCACGACTCCGGTATCAATATAAGAGGGGCTGGTCTTTATGACCGGTACAGCCTGCGTCAGGTTGACGTTTGCGCTCAGTGCGGAAGAGACCGTATCGGCGCCGACCACCGCGGATACGTTCAGCGCCGCATAACCCGTCTCAGGCGCGTTTGAGGCCGAGCTCACCCGGAAGGTAAGGCTCCTGGTCTCGTTCGGGGCCATTACGCTGCCGCCGGCGTTTACGGCGGAGGCCGTAAGCCCGCTTGACGCAGTGGCTGTGAAAGAGACGCCCGAGAGGGAGACGTCGCTTATGTTTTTAAGCGTTACCGGGATATCATAGGTCGAGTTCTTTGATATATTTATTTCCGCGAAAGTGGGCGTCATCTCAAGGCCGACGACATTGAACTGGGCCTGGACGGTCCTGCTGGAAACATCGGGGTGGACGGCCCAAATGCTGTAGGTCCCGGCCTCGTTGCTGCCGGGCGTGAATGTATAAGAGAAGTTGCCCTGCTCGTCAGTGCTCAGCGTATAGGACCTGTCAAAACCCTTGACGGAGATGCCGAGCTTTACGGAAACAAGTGGCATCGGCGTCCCGGCCGAGGTTGAAACTGCCTGGCCGGTTATCGTCACGGCTTCGCCCTGCTTGTAGACCGTCTTCGCTACCGAAGCCGAGGCGGTGTAAGACGTCTCGGCCATGGTGGTCTCGATGGACTGCCTGAAGCCGGGGGCGGTCACCATTCCGGACTGGTTGTAGTTGTAATAGGTGTTCTGGATCTCCGCTTCTATCACGACCTTATAGGGCGCAGAGGCGGGGACATCGAAGGTGACCGGCTCGGTAAGTATGTTCTCGCCGGGGCTCAGCCTTGCCAGGGCGTAATTCCCTGAATTGACGACATTGCCGGTCCTCTGGTTCAGGTAACCCTGTCCGAGGAGGTTGCCGTCCTGGTCCTTGAGCATGACCTTCACTTCGGAAGTGGGGCCGTTGTTCCGGCTCGTAAGGAACTCCGTCTGAGCGCTGCCGAGGTTATTCACCTTGAGCTTTATCTTTGCCTGGCCCCCCTTGACCAGCGGGTCATTGAATATCTCAAGGGCGGTGCCTGACCCCAGGACATTTGCAAGAGAGCTTTTTTGGACCCTTACGGTGGCGCCGGACGAGGTCATAACGGCCGTTGTCACGACCGCTACCTGTTCCGCGGCGTTCGCCTCGGTGGCGGCTACTTTCTCGACCGTAAGGCCGTTGCCCGCAACGAGCGTGAAGGGGCCTGAAAGAGAATTCGATTGACTCGATCCGATCTTCATCTCGATCGAAGATACTGTGAGGTTTGCGGATGAGGAGAGCACGACCTGTACTGTCTCTAACACTCCCCTTCTGAGGGTGGTGCCTTCCTTGAGGCCTATGGAAATATCATACAGTGTCACCTCTTTCACAGGGCTCTCGTTTCCGAAGCCGTCGACCTGTGATATCCCATAAGTGGCCGTGCCGCCGGAGTAATAGCTGTCCGTATAGGACGCGGTAGGGGTAGGCGTCTGCGTTATCCTGCTTCCGTTCCTGTAAACGTGATACCCCTGAAGGTTGGATTCGGACGAAGCCCACGTAAGCGTCGGCTTTCCGTTATCTATCTTTGAAAGCACCAGGTCCTGAGGCGGGGCGACCGGGAAAACTATTTCAGAGGACTGGGACGGCGCGCTCTCGTTGCCGAGCGCATCGAGGGCCGTTACCGCATAGAACCTGATCGAGGAGGTCGGGGCCGGATCGACAGCGCTCGGGGTCGTCGACGTTGCTACCGGGGTGAAGCCGGCTATATCGGTAATCGAGGCGTTCGAACGGTATACTTTGTATGACGCCGCCCCGTCTATGGATGTCCAGGAGGCGGTAACGCCGTTGCCGTCAAGTGAAAGTGCAGGTCCTGCCGGGGAAGACGGGGCTGTGCCGTCTGCGGTTACGCTTACCTCCGCGCTCCTCTGGCTCTCGCTATCAAGGAGCCCCACGGAGGAAATCGAGAAGTAATAAACACCATCGGCAGGCGCGGTTACGCCGGCTGAACCGGCGCCTTTGGCAGCGGTCGCCGCCGGGACAGGCGTTTCTCCCCCGGCCCTCCTGTAAATCTTGTAGGATTCGGCATCGGCTACCGTGGTCCAGGTCAAACCCACGCCCCTGCCCATCCTGGCGGTCGCAGTAAGATTTGCAGGCACAGCCGGGGCCGGGGGGGTGCTGCCGTACAGTACTATCGAGCCTCCCGAAGCGATGGTCGAGGAGATATTCCCAAACCTGTCGGTCACATCGTTAAGCGAGAACTGTAAAGTCCCCTCGTTCAGATTTGACAGGTCCGCTAAACCTGTCCAGATGAGGCCGTCAGAGCTGGCCAAGCTGGAAACCTGAACTGTATTATTAATGCCGTCACTGATCGAGATAGCCGGGGTGTTGGCCGGGGCTTCGTTGAAAGATACGGTTACCCCGACGGACGCCCCTTTCTGAACTGCCGATACCGGTGAGGTTATGCTTGCAAACGGACCCTGCACGTCTACCGATATGCCGGAACCCTGGCTATTGCCTCTGTTTCCGACCACATCCTTTGCGGAAAACTTATATATAGTCGACCCGTGCGGGGTCAATGCGTTAACGTTGATAGTGCCTTCGAAATGGGTCTCGTCTATCTTTTTCAATGTAAATACGACCGGGGAGCCGGATTGAGGCTCAAGGCTGAAAAACGGCAGCTCTGAAAGAGACTCGGTGGATTCGACCGATGCCTTGACCTTTCCAGGCCCGGCTGTCGAGGCGGGGTCTGTGGTATTGCCGGACTGGTCTGTGTAGCTGAATCGTACCGAGGCAACCGCCGGAAGGGTCCCGTCGGATGCGATCGAGATAAGGCTGGAAAGCCCGCTCTCGTTGCCGCTGCTGTCCAAGGCGGTTACGGCATAGTGCCTTAGTGTGTCGTCAACCGGAGCATATTCCGTATACTGGAAGGGGATCGATGCGCTGTTGATCTTGACGACACCGGCGTCATTTTTTGAAGTAAACGAGCTTGCGCCGGCGTAGACGTTATAGCCCGAGGGTATCTCACCCGTGCCGCTCTGCCAAGTGAACTGTACCGTGCCTCCGGTCAACGCCTTCGCGCTTAAATTTACGGGCGCATTCGGTGCGCCGCTGTCGACTACTATAACGTAGTCAGGCGAGAAGAAGACGCTCTCCCCTCCGCGATGGGACGCTTTGGCCGAGATAAGGTTGTCACCCTCGACGAGCGAAACCGAATTGAAGCTGAAAGTCCCGTCAACGCCGGTCGAGGTCTGCCCCCACACTGCGCCGTTAACCTTGAGAGTAACTGTTGTGTGCAGTGGCGCAGTCCCGGGTATGTTCACGATGTACGAAGGTGCGGTCTGGACCACTGAATGCGTAGATATGGCAGGCGCTGAAGGAGGCGCGGCGCTCACTATCACCGGCACCGTTACTGAAGTTGAATTCCCGAGGCTGTCGTAGGCATCCACTTTGATGCCGTGGTTCCCGTCGGCCGTATCGAGGATATTCCAGTAAAATGAGATTGAGGAGCCGGATTGCGTTTTGGCCAGGACCGAATCCACATAGACTTCAAGCCTGTCCATCTGACTTTCTGAATCCTGAGCTGAAGCCGTTATCGTAAGAGGAGAAGTTACAACCTGATTTGACGCAAGGTTGAGGCCGCTTATGGAAGGCCCTGTTTCATCCTGTCTAGGGGCCGAGGATATGCTCTGGACTGAAGTCCTTTCCGCGCCTGAGGTGTTAAGCACAGTCGCCGCATAATGGTAGGTATTCCCATTCACGACCCCGGTATCGGTAAAAGACGTGCCGGAGAGGGATTTCAAAGGAGTCATTCCGCTGACGTCAGTAATCGGCGAGCCGGAGCGATAGACCCTGTATTCTTTTACGTAAGCTGAATTTACCGGGTTCCAGCTCAAGTTGATCTTTGCGTTTCCAGGAGACGCGCCGAGCCCAGCCGGATTATCCAGCCTTGTCATTGCCTCGATCACAGTTCCGACGCTTTCATGTCCGCCTGTGTCTTTTGTGGAAATCCTGAATTTATATTTGGTGGCATCCGTAAGGCCGGTTTTCGTGAAGCTGACGGCAGAGCTGCCCACGGGGGTGCCGTTATCATAGCCAAGCCCACTATCAAAATAGATGACCTGTTCGGAGAGGTCTCCTGCCGAATTTGCGCTCGGCGACCAGTTAAGGTTCACATAATTTCCGTTTACAGCGCCGTAGCCAGCCTGGGCCGTTAGCCCGCTTACCTCCTCGGGGGCTATGGTGTCGGCCGGGATAGCCCCGGCTGTATAGACCGAAGCATTATAGTTACCGCTGTTGTCTACCGGCACGACGGCGAAGTAATACTGGGTCCCCTTGACCAGACCCGAGACTTTGAATGAATACGTCCCCTTATTAACAGTTCCTGCGGGTGTGTGCCCGGCAACGGAGCTGAAGTCAGATGCGGAGTAATAGATCTTGTAATACGCTATATCCTGCGGCTCTGTAAATCCACTCCACGAAAGCGTGACCTCGGTGCCCTTTCCGCTGCCAACCGCGGTTAAAACGCCATCAGGCATCGGCTCAGGCGCGGAGGTATCGTAAAGAATATCTATCGATTTGGTTATGCTGTTGCCAAGGGCATCGGTTGCAACGAACATAAGCCTGTTGGTAATGCCGTCTGTGAGTGTGGCGGTATAGGCCCATGTGGTATTTAAATCGGTTGAATCTATTATTACGCTGTTATTGAGCTTTATTACGGCCCCGGCTTCCCTGGTCCCCGAAATCTGCTGTGTTGCCGATGGAGATGGGTTCTGATAGCCTGTGATCGAGAACGCCGGGGGCGTCGTATCCAGTACGATTGACGCGGCGGCGGCGGTAGAATCGTTGCCAGTCTCGTCCCTTGCGACAACGCTTATGCTGTTGCTCCCCTCTTTAAGCGGATAATCGTAACTCCAGGAACCAGATGAATTGAGGCTTACCCTCTGGGTACCGTCAACGAATATCGCCGTTTCGGGGTCCTTAGAGCCGCCGATCGCCTGGTACGCGTTTTTCGTCGGAGTCGTGACAGGGGAGATCACAGGCGCGGAGGGGGCGGCGGTATCCAGGACAAAGGTGCCGATATCCAGCGAGGACATTACATTCTGTGCCAGGTCCTTTGCCGAAGATACCGAAATAGTATACGTGCCGTCCCCGGTATTGGAGTTGAATATAAAGTTGCCCTGCCAGTTCCTGCTGTCGACCCAGCTACCGACGACCGCATAAGAGCCATACAGGAAGCCTCTGCTGAATGAGACGTCAGGCTGAACGCCCATGAGCATACTCTCATTGAAATTAATGGTAAAGCTGACCGTTTCGGCCTTATGGGGGCTTGCAGGGGTCATGGTTACGGACTGCGCCACGGGGGCCGTGGTGTCGACCGTAAACGTGAAAGTCGCCAGACCGGTGTTCCCAAGGGAGTCGACCGGGTGGACGGCCACTGTATAAATCGAATTGGCAAATGCTGTCGATGGTGAGAAGATAAGTTTAGCGCCTGAAACGCTCCAGTTGCCTGAAACAGACTGGCCCGATGAATTCACAACCGTTGCGCCCGAAAGAGACCCCTGAAGATTTACTGCGGAGTAGGCGTCGGCAAGGGTTATCTCGATATTGGACGACTGATTTATAAATACATTCGCAGAGGGGATTGAGCTTGATATATAGGGGGCTGTGGTGTCCCTTACGACGCTGACGGTTACATGCTGGCTCTGATTGCCCAATTCGTCTTGAGCATATATATTAAAGCTGTTGCCGCCTTCGTTCAGGGAAACCGTGTAAGTCCATGCGTTAGCGACATATTGCGCGGGGGCCTTTACGCCATTCACATAAATGAACGAATTTGTTTCTTTTGAGCCGGTAAGCGCCAAAACCGAGCTTACAGTAGGCGAGCTGATCGCATCCATGACTGGTGGAGCGGGGGGGGTTGTATCAACCGCTATGACGGCCGTTGCGCCGCTTTGGTTTCCTGCGGAGTCAAGGGCGTAAACATTTATGGTATTGAAGCCTTCGACAAGGCCGGATATACCGGCGCTCCACGTAGAAGCCGAAGGATACGCTACGGTTCCAACCGTGCCGGCTGAAGAGGTCACTATGATCGACGCCGTATCCGCGCCCCTGGTGCCTGAAAGGGTCTGGGACGTAGCATTTGTTGGAGATACGACGGCATTAATGCCAGGCGCGGGCGGCGCGGTTGTGTCGTAAGAGAAGACGATCTGGGCCGTTGACGTATTTCCGAGGTCATCTGTAGGGTTTATTATTACTGTATAGGTCCCATCAGCAAACGCTGTCTGAGGAGTAAAGGTCACGGTATTCGTGCCTGCGGTGGACCATGAGCCTGCAACACTCTGATTTAACGAGTCTTTAACTATGGCCCCGGTTATCGTAGCAGAAAGGTCCACGGGCGAATATGAGTCTACGAGGCTGATTGTAACCGAATTTACAGACGTATTCGTCGATGAATTATTGGATGGCGACGACCCTGAGACGGTGGGGGCCGTGTTGTCCCATGTCACCGATATATTCTCTGCCGGGCTCTGGTTGCCGGTGCTGTCCTTGCTTGTTATCGAGAGATTGTTTACGCCTTGCTGCTGTAAGGTGTATGAAACCGTCCACGTTGTGGATTGGTCAACAGACACCGCCTGAATGCCATTTATCAAGATGGATGAATAAGACTCTTTTGTGCCGGAAAGGGTTATTTCAGCGGTCCTTGTCCGCGATACCGTGTTTACCGTCGGTTTTGCCGGAGCTGTCGTATCAATCTGGGCATGAGCGAGTATTTCCGATGCCGAAAGGGCGCGGTCATAAATTGTGACTTCATCTACAAGACCGTTAAAAAAGTCTCTGCCTCCGTCATTTTTGACCTTTCCGATATCAACTTCTATAATCGACCCATTCGAGGGAAGGGTGTTTGAAGCATTCGTCCCGGCAAGGGAGCCGTTCACAAAGATCTTCATCCCGCTTGAATCAAGCGTAGCCGCAACGTGACTCCATGAATTGGAGGTCAGAGCCGTACCGGAAGTAACTGAGACCCAGTTTCCGGCTATATCCGTGCGCCATATATTGAAAGACGCGTAGCCGGAACAATTAAGAGTCAGCATGAAAACAGCCCCTACGTCGATGTTTTCGGAATAAAGGGTTCTGTTCTGCTGACAGGTGCTTGATGGGTAAACCCATGCCTCCAGCGTACTTTGTGAATTATTAGCGATCAATGCCGACGACTTGATTCCCAAATAAGAACTTGTGCCGTTAAAATTCGCCGAATGACTGCCTGCTTTTGCGTTGGTGTCGAAAGCCGCTCCTCCGTAGGTGGTTGCATTGTATCCGTTACCGGAACTGTCAATCCAGCTGTTATTGAAGTGGTATAAAGCTATCGGGGCTAACGGGTCTATCTCTATTTTGGCGCTGACGGTGCCGAATAGCTGGCCTGTGAGCTGGGGGCGCACCTGCACGCTTACCGGTCTGCCATCCGACCTTCCGGTCAAATAGGGCGATATATATACGCTGACGCTATCGTAAACAGAGCCGGCAAGAGGCTGTTGTACCGAGACAGTCACGGGTCTTGAGATAGTTTGCGAGACTGCCGCACGGGATACGATCAGCAGGCAGAATGCCAGCAGAAAAATATAGATAGGCCGCCTTTTAGACATCCCTTCTCCACGGGCTTTGAATTTCTGGGCGCAAATCAGATACTGTCATAAGATGTTTTTTAGTCTCGCAAGACCTGTATTTCCCTTCCGCTCTCGGTGACATAGGTCACCATCGACCTGCCGCCGAGGACTGAAGCCACCCTTATGCTCTCGACCCTTTCACCTTCCGCATATATGGGCATCTCGTTCGAAGCGAGACTGTAAGTGGTGGAAATGGTAAGGGTGCTGGGATAGGTCCTTGAAATGGTAACACTCAGGGTAGCCGAAGAAGATGCAAATGTTCCCGATAAGGTCGCTGTGGCGGTTGAGCCGCTCCCGACTTCCGGCTTGACAGTCAGAGTCACTATCGTGCCTACCGGTATATTTGTAGCTGAAATATCCACCGAAATGGGGTTTGCAGTGTCCGTTGGCAACGTCACATCCGGCGTAGATAATGACCCTGTCGGAGTGGCCGGGACAGCGACGCCGCCTATCTGTGTTATCGAAAGTGTCGGCATATCTGCTGGGACAACCTCGGAGGGAAGGCCGGAAGTGTACCCCGGCGTAGTGCCTGCAGTCCTTGTTACGGTGTAAGCTTCAAGCCTTATCCTCCCGTCCCCGCCCTTGCCTCCCGGAGTTGTATTGCTGTTAGAAGCACTATTTCCACCCGTAGCGGATATGGTCCCATTTCCTGAGATCGTATTCGCTATAAGCCTGATAGCCCCGCCACTGCCGCCGCCGCCTAAAGCTGACTCAGTTTCGCCATCCGCGCTTTCCCCTCCGTTTGCCGTTATTGAGCCGGAAATTGTGATAGTGCCGGAGGAGGCGATCAATATGGCTCCCCCACCGCCGCCGCCGCTGAAACCGACATGCGCCGTATTACTCCCGCCGGCCCCTCCCCCGGAACCTCCTATAAGCGGTAAAATCGACTCATTACCGTATATCTGCCCCGCTGAACCACCGATAGAACTGCTATAATCATTTCCTTTTACTCCTGCCGTTCCAAAACTGCCGCCACCGCCGCCGCCTGCGTAATTATTGTTACCCGAAGCACGTTGCATTCCGGGGTTTCCGCCTCCAGGCCCTTGCCCTATTCCGCTTTCTTTACCCTGGGTGCCGCCCCTGCCGCCGTCATATCCACCCCTGCCGCCTGCGCCGGGCGTGATCCCGGTCCCTTTAGACCCGTTCACGGATATGGCTCCGGAAATCACGACATTCCCGGTTGCGAGTATCGTAACGGGTGTATTGCCCGTGTTCTTTGTAAAGGTTACGGTTACACCCGAGGGTATGTTCACCGTTGTAAAATTAAAGACCCCGCTTTCAGGGACCTGCAAAACGGTGTTTGCGGCAGGAGACAAGGCGCCGTCGGCCTCGGTACTGCCGCTTGAAAAAACCGCACCGGCGACTGAAGCCAGCGATGGCCAGATGGAAAGCAGCACAAAGGCGATCAAAAATCCTGAAATTCTTCTAATGTTCATATTCCCTCCTATTTACTGCTATACCCTTATATCTTTTTTATTTTTTAATTCCCCAGATATCTTCTCTCGGACCAGACCCTTAGGAGACTGTCTATTTCGAGACGCAGGGCCGAGGTGTCGATGGAGACTATTTTCTTGACGCTCTCGGCCGCCGCGGTTATGTCCTGTATATTGAGGTCCATCTCTGCAGTGCCGTACACGGCCCTGTCCCTGACCGCGATTATGTTCTGTCTCGCGGAGTCCCTCTCGGTAAGTTCGGCACCTGTCACGGTGAGGCCGTCGAGGCCGCTGATGATGTCATTTACAAGCGACCCAGCGCTCTTGACGACATCAAGGTCGATCGAGACGTCCGAGTAATGCTTCCAGAGCTCGGCATCGAGGTAATCCACGGAAGCGGAAAGGGTAGAGACGCCTTGCGCATCGGGAGTCAGCGCAAACAGATTCATGTTTTTGGTCTCATTGGAAACAAGATGAATGGTGATGCTCCACGGGTTATCGATTATCCACTGGCCCGTAGCGCCGTCGATCAGCTTTATAGAGACCGGATAGGACTCGTCCAGCTTAAGGTCGAAAACGTCCCAATTGTTGGTCGCTGAGATCCTGAGCGGGACAAGGTCATAGGGCATGTAGGCAGGCTGGGCGTCCGCCGGCCTGTGGACATGGTTCAGGGAAGAACCGAGTATGCCCGTGAACTGCGAGTAATTGCCGCTCAGGGTATAACCCAGGTCAAAGGCGAAGAATATTGCCTTTCCTCTGCCGTATGCTTTTCTTATGACGCCGGGGTAAGCATTGCCCGCACCCATCCAGGCGAGGACCTCGCTTCCGGAGACCGAAGCGTTTACGGCTTTGCCGGAAGTCTGGTACTGGGCCTGCTGATAAATGTCGCTCTGGCCGAAAGAGGCGGCCAGGTTAGTATCAATGAGGGAGCTTATCGAGTCTGCACCGAATGCCTCGTTTAAAAAGCCGTTGCCGAGAAGCGAGGCGACAAGGCCTGAGCCGAAGTTAACCCTTTCCCTGAGCTCCTTTGCCTGCAGGTCATCAATAACCTCTCTGTCTCCGAGTATAAGGTAGTCGGTATAATAGTTGCTCAAGAGCTCGCTCTGGAAGGCGGCCTTTGATTTGACTATGGAGTAGGAGACTCCCGCGTCATTAAGGGCGTTCTGGACCACCTGCTCGTCGAAACAATTCCCGGTGCCGTTGTCCTGCACTATGCAGGCGTTGAGCCAGACAAGAACCCTGGAGTAATCAAGGGCCGATTTGCTGATATCTACCGCGTTTTCGGAATATACCTGCAGCGTGTTGGCGGCTTCTACGTTGCCAAGGTGGTCAGAGCTCCTGTACTCGACAGCATGAACGCCGGAAGAGAGCTGGAATTGGGAATATGGCTGCCAATTCCCCCCATCCACCCTGTATTCGGTAACGTTTACCCCGGAAAGCCCGTCGCTTGCCGAAAGAACCAACTGCGCCGTGGTGTCCGCGTGTATCGTGCCGTCCTGGCCTGTAAAACTCGGCTCTCCTACTGTGATCTGGGTGACAGGCGGGGTATTGTCGGCAATAAGGACCTGCGTTTTCTCGGTCTCAAGATTCCCCACATTGTCCCTGCTTCTAAAAACAACCTGGTGGGTACCCTCGGAAGAGATCGAGAAAGGGGCTGACGGCGCATATGCCCCGGCCCCCACCCTGTATTCGGTCAAGGCCGCTCCGGAAAGGCTGTCTACGGCCGAAAAATTGATTATGGTCGAGGAGCTTATATACCTGTTTGTGCCGAATATGTATTCAGGCCCTGACAGGGTCAGGCTGGTAGCCGGCGGAGTCAGGTCAAGAGTCACGGCCTTGCTCTTTTCAGCCTCGACATTATCGAGATTATCCGAGCTGCGGTAATTGATAAGATTTTCACCCTCGACCACGAGCGTAAAGGGGATCGAATAGCCGGCCCAGGCGCCGCTTCCTATCCTGTATTCGATCGATTTGACCCCGGAAGAAGCGTCGGATGCGGAAAGTGAAATCAATGACCCGGCCCCGGCATACTGCTTTCCATTCATACCCTGATAGGCCGGAGCGCCGACGGCGATCTGCGCGGAAGAAGGCGTATTGTCGGCCATGAAGCTGTCAGTGTTTATATTACCGATATTTCCGGCCTTGTCGTAGGCTCGGTAATCAACCGTATATGCTCCGTCCGGCTGCCCCGTAAGAGTAAACGGGGCGGAATACAGCGCCCAGGCGCCGGAGTTGACCCTGTATTCCAGCCTATCGACTCCGGAAGGGGCAACACCTGTGTCGGTGCCGGTTAACGAAACAGGTGTTGCGGCAGACAAGTAGGTTGTGCCGCTGTCCTGAAATACCGGCGCTCCGAGGGCCAGGCCGCTTTGAGGGCTGGTTTTATCTATATAAAAACCGTAGATTGTGCTCGCGGTATTCCCTGCCCTGTCCGAGGCATCGGTCCTCAGTTCGTAAATACCTTCGGAGGATAGGACCGAGCCGGTATAAGCAACTCCGTTAAGAGTACTCGAATAGCTGGAGATATTCTGGTCATCGACGGTAATAACGGGAGAAATGTCTGCATTATAAAATCCTCCGTTTTGCACGCCTGTTATGCTGACAGCCGGAGGAGTTTTATCGATAATGAAGCTTACGGACTTTGATGAGCTGTTCCCGGCGGTATCAGATGCATTTGAGCCAAGGACGTAGCTGCCCTCGGCCGTTATGGCATCGCCGTAATAAGGCGCGCCGTTAAGGGTCATGGATTGCGCAGCCATGTTCGCGTCGCTTACGGCTACTGACGGAATAATGTCGGAATTATAGAAGGCCCCATCCTGCACGCCGTTTATCGAGATTACGGGGGCGACGTCATCCTGTGGCAGGACTGATAGGAATATGCCGGAGCTCTGGTTCCCGAACACATCGAACGACGCTATCTTTATCTGGGATGTCTGACCCGATAACAGCCCCGTTGCCTCGGCACCGGTTGCACCCGGCGTACTTACCTCCTTAAGGAGCGTTCCGCCGAAGAAAATCCTGTATCCCGCCGTATCAGCCGACTGTGACGGCAACCAGGAAATGACTACGGTTCCGGTCTCATCGTTCTGCTTATCCGAAGCCAGCGCCTGCGTTACATCTGAAGGGGAGTAATTGACAGCGATGTTTATGGCGCTGTCACATGAGACCTGAGATCCCGAGCCAAGCGATTGGGCAAGCACCGCTCCGAGCTGATAAGCGCCGCTCCAGTTATCTATCTCATAAACATTACCCATCGTAAGGCTTGAGCTCTGTATTTGATTCTGTGCCTCGGCTTGGGTAAGGCCCGCGAGATTGGGAACCGTTACGGTGCAACCTATCTCGACGACTGAACCGGCTACAGAGTCCAAAGTGTGCTCGGAGCCGTTCACGAAGAAAAACGCCTCTGGCAGGCCTAAATTAACGCTGCCGACGGCCGCATTCTCCCCGACCTTCATTTGAAATCTTGCTATGGAGCCGCTGCCGGAGACCGGCGTAAACCCGTTTGTATGACCAAAGGTAAAAACTGCGGACCCTGCGGAAAAGCTCTGATTGTCCACGGAAAGAATGCCGTTCGGCCCCTCCCCGTTCAGGAAAAAGTCGCCCAATCCCGAACGGGTGGAAGTGACAGGGCCTGTCAAGAGCGGAGATACTACCGATATTTCCCCTGCCTTTGCCTGTGAGAGGTCCGAAACGGAGGCTATATTCGCGCCTGACGAGCTTACATCAAGCTTTATATTGAAGGCGCTCAATCCGCCCGCAGGCACATTGTCTGCTACGACGTCGAAATAGAAGCTTTCACCCGGCATCACCCTGCTTACGGACGGGACGATCCTGACCCCCGTGGCATGGGCCGACGAGTATAGGACCGGACTGAGCAGAAAACCAAGAATAAGCGGCAACGTGCCTTTAATTTTTCTGGACATAAGCCCCTTCGGGTGATTACAGCCCTTGCTTGCCATACTCGACTGAGAATTTCGAGAAGTCCTTAACGTCGATGAGCCCTGCCGCATCCTCTACAAAATCGAAATCCGGATTAAAGCCAGGGTCGGAAGTAAGGACGCCGTATTGCTTCTTGAATAGTTCGAAATCGCCGTCATCCACTCTGCCGTCCATATTCACATCCGCAAAGTACCCTTTGAGAGGTTCGCTCACTGTCGCGGCCCCGCTGTTGGGCGCGAGCTTGCGGTAATAAAGTACGGCGGCGGCAAGCCCGCCCTTGTAAATCCTTAAAGTGACCATGCCGCCTCCGGCGATTTCGGCGCTGAAACCGTCCGTTCCGTAAAGATTATTCAGGTCGAAGAGCGCCTCGGGCTCCTGGGCCGCCTCTCCGACAAAGGCGCTTAACGGATACTTTGCGTCAGGAACCTCGAGAATAATAAGCTCGCCTTTTCCGTTACCCGGGTCGGAGTTTGCCGGAGGCATATAGGTCTTGAAAGAAACAAGGTCGTTGGAAAGGCTTAACAGGGCCCCGCTTACATTCTTGTAAGGCGTAACATTTGAGGCTGTCGTCACATCCTGTAGAGCGGAATATCCTATGCTCAACGGGTTCTGCGGGTCAGACATGACAGCCCTGACATAATATGCCGCATCAGGGTCCAGACCGGATACCATGACCCGCATGTTGCCTTTGCCGGTTGCCGCATCTTTTGTGTCTCCGCTGGCGCCTGCCATTCGTGTAATGATTATCCTGTCCTTGACGCTGTTAGTCATTTGAGCGTCGGAATAAATCTCGATATCCGGTTCACCTTGCACGTCGGTCATCCAGACGATCGAAAATGATGAAGCGGTCACATCCGTAATCGTCAAGCCCGCGACTTCCGGCAAGGCGTTGGCCGCGCCAGGAAAAAATAAAAGCATGAAGGTCCAGATGAGACTATAGAATCGTTTGAACGGCGTATAAGATAATCTGTCCATCTATTGCCTCCGAGAGCCCGTCCCGCAATACGGGCAGTCACCGACTCTTTTCCTTTCTCCCCCGCCATGCATAGCCGCCCAGGCCCTGAACCCGCCAAGGAGGTATCTGATTTCATTATTCGCATCTCGTATATTCTGCTCGACTATTTGAAAATGCCGGGTTTCAGGCAGTATGAGGATGATATGGCCGCCCTTTCCCAGACCTCCGCCGTTTTTACCGTGATTTTTCAGCTCTTTCTTCAGGTTGAAAATCTTTTCCGGGATATCCTTTCCTTTTACCGGGACTGCGCCTGGAATGGCTCCCTTTCTGAACTCCTCCTCCGGCCTGAGATCCAGAATCGTAAGCCTGATGCCTTTCTCGATGGCCGTTTTCAGCTCAATGGTCGTCACGACCCCGATATCCGGGATGGCGTCGGTCAGCGGGAATCCTTCACTCCTCCAGTTTCTGATCCCGCCTTCAAGGATAGACACTTTGATGCCTTTTGAAGCCAGAGCCTTTGCACACTGCTCAGCCGAATCCTGATCTATGCTGTCATCTATCAAGACCAATCTTTTATTCTTTGGGAACTGCTTCACCTTCAAAAGCTCCGCCGGTATATTGATGGACCCTTCAATATGGCCCTTATCGAATACGCCCGGGTTTCGTACATCTACCAGCCATATCCCCGCGCTCTCCTTTTGCAACAGGCGCGCCCTATCGGGCTTAATCAAAGCCCATTCTGACGCGTAAGCCTTGAAAGGAATGGAGAACGCCAGCAAAATTGGAATTATCGACAGGCATCTCTTGATCAAGGGTTCCATCCGTCAACCCTGTTAACCATATTGATTATCAATCCGTCTCCGGGACTTATTGAGAAATTTACACCTACGATCTCCTTTGTCCCGGAATTATCCCTTACAGAAGCCGTATGCCAAAGGCCTGTATCGACATCGAACCTTCTTATGCTCTTTATGTTCTCTACGCCTATAGAGTTGATAAGAGCATAGGCGGAGTAACCCGCGGGGACGCTCAGTATCCCTATATGGTTTTCACCTGGCAATAGGGTGTATTGCGCTGCTTCACCGCTTTCGGCCACCTGGAGCTCCCCTGCCTTGGACGCGTAAATCACAAGGCCCATCCCTTTGGATATGTCAAAATCC
The DNA here is from genome assembly GCA_016182655.1 of Deltaproteobacteria bacterium. Taxonomy (GTDB): domain Bacteria; phylum Desulfobacterota; class GWC2-55-46; order GWC2-55-46; family GWC2-55-46; genus GWB2-55-19. The sequence goes on along the minus strand of JACPGB010000010.1, from coordinate 3,624 downwards.
CCTCCTGATCTCGTGGCTTCGAAATAGACTGCGTGCGGGGTGCTGTATGACATTACCTTTTCCATATCAGGATTCGCGGAAAGTAGGTCTGAAGCCTTCGCGAAACCGGTTGCGAGCTTATCACCCGCAGCGATAAGGTTTATTCCAGGCTTCAATTCTACCGTGACGGGGGCCGGCGCTACGCTAAAGGCGGCCTTGTAGATCTGGTAAACCCCATCCCTGTTGTCCTGCCAAAGTATATTATCCGTTGCTATCGACGGTTCCTCCTGCATGGAAGAATGTGCCATCAGCTTGCCGCCGTATCCGCCGCTCAAGTCGTAAAATGAAAGATCCGGGTTTTCAGTCCCGCTCTCGTTGTCGACATATACGAGTATGTTATTCAACAAGCTCGGTCCGCTCTCATCCCACTCACCATAGGTGATCCTCGTCTCTCCAGTGGATGAATCGTATAAATACAGGTCTTTGCCGCTCCCGCTGTTCCTTTGATCGACCCATACGACCTTTGTTTCCGAAGCCGTCGGTTTCGTCTGGTTTGACTGGTTTACGGTGATCCTGGACTCGGTCCTCGAGGAAAGGTCGAATTTGTAAATCTCGCCAAGGCCGTTCCTGTAATCTTCCCAGAATATGGCTCCTGCGGAAATGACCGGGTTTATCTGGTCCCTTTCGTGATTCGTTACCTGTATAGTCTCATTTGTGGACAGGTTTTCCGCATATATGTCCCAGTTGCCGCCTGAGTTATCCTGCCAGGCAGCCCACCCGCCGGATACCGCAGGCTTTTCCTGATCACCGGCGGCGGCCACTGCCGTTAATTCCTGATTCAAAGAAAGATCGTAACCGTATATATCCCAGTTGCCGTTCCTTTTGTCCTGCCAGACAACGGTATTCCCGTCTATCCGAGGGTTTGTCTGATCGCTCACATCTGATGAAAGCGCCCTGGACTGTCCGCCCGAAAGGCTTATCGTGAAGATATCCCAATTGCCGTTGCGGTTGTCCTGCCATACCACATTGGTCCCTGATGCGGCAGGATACATCTGGTTGCCTGAGAGATTTGGATCAACCGGCGTTCCTGTGAGCCAGTCTGCAACGTCCACGGTCGTCACGGCGCTGGACGTATGGCTTACAGCTGAATCGGTAAGGCCGTCCGTGGCCGTTATTCGGGCATAATATGTCCCTGTCGAAACGAGACTGCCGCCGCCGTTTTTCCCGTCCCATGTGAGGCTTACCTGGTTTCCGGTATCGGCGGTGCCGGTCAGGGTCCTTACAGCGCTTGATGACGCAAAATCGCTGGAGCTTGCAATCTCGATTGTAACCGGGATGGAGCCGACGGTATCAGAGACATTTGCCGTAAACGAAGTATCCCTTGCGGCTATGACACCTTCGGGGGCATGGGGCGTAAACGAAGACGGCGAGGCCTGAAAAGAGCTTATTACAGGCGCGGAATCGTCCACAATAATAGTTGCGGCCACGGCTGTCTCGGCATTTCCCGCCGTATCTATGCTGTAATATCCAAGAGAATATGTCCCGGGGCTTACAATATTGAACGGGTACGCAGAGACGAAGTCTGTGTCCTGCCCGGATAGTTTTTTCAATATCCGGTCTACGCCGCTTCCACCGGTATTGTCCGATGCCGTAAAAAATATTTTAGTCGAAGGAGTTATATAATAAGGATTTGCCCCGGTCACGGGTCCGTCAAAATTAATGCTCGTCGAAGGCGGAGTAAGGTCTTCCGAAGGCGTGCTGAAAGACAGCGTATAGTCTGAAGATACCGATGGATCAGCCCGGTAATCCACGACCCAGGCTGTATAGGTCGTTTGATAATTATTGTCGACACCTTCTTCTATCCAAAAATTATTCGGGTCAAGGTGCACGCCGTCCCCTCTTACTACGTCGATGAGGTCCAGCATTCCTTTTGACGGATCGTCCAACTTTGCAAAGACCCATCCCGTAGCGTTGGAATCAAGCTGCAGAGAAACATTCGGGGCCTCCTGCGTGGGCCTTGCAGGCTGGTTAAGGACGGTCGCCCTTGAAATAGCGTTTACGGAATCCGCGCTATTTGTCGAACCGTTAGGGATCTCCGATTCAAATATTTTATCGGGTAGATGTTCCGAATCCTTATCGGTATCAGCAAGGAAATCCAGAATCGCATCCCTGCCCGTCAGGTTTACCTTTACTTTATGGACGAGATAATGGGAGTTTATCTCCCCCTTTATAAATGAGGTCAATTCGCCGCCGAGTTCAGAAGAATGGCTGAATGAGACGTCAAAACTTGTAAAGGTGCCTGTCAACGTTGAGACCATCTCCCAGCTCGCTGTAGCAATCTCCTTGCTTCCGAGGTCGCCTATATCCACGGTAAGCGAAGGCGTTACCGGACTGTCGTTTACAGAGGTGCCCATCAACTGGAAATCCACCAGGAGCCCCTGCTCGTTATCTATTATGTTGGGCTGGGCAGAATCTATTTTGAGCTTCGATGCCGCTCCCGAGCCGTCGTTAAGTACCCTCAGACCCAAAAGGAACGGCACCGCTGCCTCCACTTTGTCTGTGGAAGGGTTATCCGCAATGACATTCCTGGGCATGAAATAATCGAGCGCGAGCTGGGGCATAGGCGTTACGGAAATAGTATCGGGGTTGACCGAAACGATCTCCTGCTTTCCTGCGATTGTGTAGGTAAGGGTAGCTCCCACCCAATAATTGACCCCTGAGGCGGCATCTCCTCCCGCGCCTACAGAGGGGATAATAAGCCAGTGCACCTCTGCGCTATTGCCTGCGTTAACCGCCCCTGTCCCGTCCACCCCCGTGATGTTCTGCATTGACGAGACCTTCATGTAAAAAAGGTCGTTTTTGATATTGCCGTCCTTGTCCTTTATAGAGACATCAACCCTCAATCCGGAAAGGTCCTTATCGGGCATATTATTCGTGAGGACAAGTTTTGCGTCGAAAGCGACCCGCTCGGTAGTAGCCTCCTGCGATATCTCAAGGGCCACGTTCGAGCAGGCAGTCTCTGCCCAGGAATAATCCTTGAATGTGAAAAGGAATCCTAAAAGGAGGAAAACCTTTTTCAATTTATTGTATTTTTTTAATTGCATAGCCCTATCGAATTAAGCTCATATGAGTTTAATATTATTGAGTCACCGCCACCGGCCCGCTCACGGCAGTATTATTATCCTCGTTCGACTCGGGGTTGCTGTTGTCGGCGTCGGCCTTCGCGATTACATAGTATGTCCCCGCCGCAGTGCTCACGGGGATGGTAACGTTCGTATTCCCGGAGCTCGAAGCCCCTCCGGCCAGACTGAAATTTATCATCCTGGAGCCGGACAACAGTGTATCGGACCCGTCCAGCGTGCTATCCGCAGACAGGTAGAATTTGATATAGGAGACGATGACGGTGGTCGCGGCCCCAGGCCCCTGATTCGTTATCGTGGTCGGCACCGATGTGCTTACGCCCGTCTGCATGCTGCCCGGCGTAGTGAACGCGCTCAGAACAAAGTCGATGCCGCTCGTCACCGTTACCGGCCCGCTCACGGCAGTATTATTATCCTCGTTCGACTCGGGGTTGCTGTTGTCGGCGTCGGCCTTCGCGATTACATAGTATGTCCCCGCCGCAGTGCTCACGGGGATGGTAACGTT
>JACPGB010000032.1 GCA_016182655.1 Deltaproteobacteria bacterium | reverse complement strand
GACGGGGCTAGACGCGCTCCCGGCTGCGGGACTTACAGCCGCCGCCTCGGGGGCCTTCCTGTACTTAAGGGGTCGTCTCCAGTACAGGTGGCCGCGATTCACCGTATTTCTCCTCCTCTTGATAGCCGGGTCGGTCTTCACATTCATATTCGCGAAATCAGACGACCTTAATTATCAGGGGAGACAATTGGCGCCCGCGCTCGGTCTCATCGTAGGCGCCGCCACCGCCATGATCTTCAGGTTTTTCTCTTTACCCGGAGAGTTCATCAAAAAATCGAAGGCAAGCGCGGTCTTGCTCCTTGCCTCGTCCGTGGCAGTCGTGACCCTCTGGTACGCGCAGATCGAGAGGACCGTATCTTACGTGAGGGACTGGCCCAACAACGCGGTCCCTAAGTCGGTCCTGAGCACCTACACCGCTTTCAAGTCTTTCTCGGACAAGGACGGCTTCATATTCTACATAGATATGGAAAAAGATATGGACTACCCGCAGCCGCGGCCCACTTTTGAATACTACGCGGGCAAGCCCGTGTTGTTCTTCAAGTACCCCGACGACGCGCTCCGGGACCTGATGGCCCTTAAACAGAAATCCGAATTTCCGTTTGATACGGTCGTTTCGTCTCTCCAGCCCGAGGCGATCGAGCCCTTTATCCCGTACGCGAAAGGCGGCTTCAAGGTGGTGGATGGGATGTACTATACGGTCCTCATACCGGGTCCATAGCTCCGGCCGCGTATTCAAACCACCGTCGATCATCCCCCTGCAGGTAAAACCCCCCTTCCTTGACCTTTGAACCTCTTTTGAATATAATTATGACCAACGGTCATTTTATGAACACTGGTCAGTCAAAAAAGATAGCCCGGAGGGCGAAGGAGCGGGAGGGAAGGCGCGCCGAGATACTCTCTGCCGCCAGAGAGGTCTTCTTCGCCAAGGGCTTCATGAACGCGACGGTAGGGGAGATAGCCTCGGCCTCCTCTCTCGCCAAGGGTACGCTCTACCTCTATTTTAAAAGCAAGGAAGAGATGTACTGCGCGTTGACGGACGAGGGCATGGCGCTCCTTCAACGCGACCTCATGGAGTCGCTCGACCGTCCCTTGAGGCCCGATAGAAGCCTGGCCGCGCTCGTCAAGGCGTATCACGGGTTCTATCAAGGACATCCGGAATACTTCCGCATGATGTTCCTCACCATCCAGCCCGATGTGCGCTCAAAGGTGCCTCAGGAGACCCTCGAAGCCTCGGTCGGAAAGGCAAGGGAGTGCCTTGGCGCCGTAGCGGATATCTTCCGGAAAGGCGTTGAGACCGGCTTATTCAAAAAAAATGTGGATCCCTGGTCAGCGGCCAATACCATCTGGGCGATGATAAACGGGGTCATCATGGCCTACGAGGACCCCATCTACAGGGACGAGATAGCCTCCGTATCGCTCGAAAGCGCGCTCGACGGATGCCTGCGGATGGCCCTTAACGGCGTAATGGCGGTGAGATAATGCTCTGGCTCGCGCTAAAGACCTTTTTCCATGAGAAGGTCCGGCTCGCGACGACCCTTGTGGGGATCATTTTCTCGACAATCCTTACGCTCACGCAGGTCGGGATGTACTTCGGGTTCATGGGAAACGCCACGGCGATCATCCGCAACACTGACGCGGACATATGGGTGGCCTCCAAAAACATCCAGAACTTCGACTTCTCGAACCCGATACCAGAGGAGCGGATAAACAGGGTGAGGGCGCTCTCCGAGATAGAATGGGCCGAGCGGTTAGTGCTCGCGTGGGGTTTTTTCAAGCTCGCTTCAGGGGGGCAGGAACAGGTCCAGATAATGGGTTTCGACCCGGACTCGGGCGTAGGCAAGCCCTGGTCGATGTACAAGGGCGACCCCTACGCGGTCAAGGGCGGCAGGTACATGATAATAGACAAGACCTCGGAGCAGAGGCTCGGGAGGCTGGAGATCGGCAACACCTGGGAGATAAGCGGCAGGAAGTTCAAGCTCGTCGGCATCTCGGAGGGGATAAAGACCTTCACGACCGCGCCGCTTATCTTCATGGCGATGGAGCAGGCCCGCGCCTTTTACAACCCCGATGATGTCACCTTTATAGTAGCGAAGGTCAAAGACAGGGATAAGGTAGACGAGGTCGCCGGGGCGTTAAGGCGGGAGATGCGCGACAACGACGTATACACCCGCGACGGCTTCATCTACAAGACGGTCATGTACTGGACCGTCCAGACCGGGATGGGCATGGGGTTTTTCCTCACGGCCATTCTCGGTGTTATCATAGGCGGCGCGATAGTAGGCCAGACGATCTACGCGAACACCATGGAGCACATGAAGGAGTTCGGGACATTGAAGGCCATAGGCGCGAAGAACATAGACCTCTACAAGATAATATTCACGCAGGCGGCGGTGGGGGCGCTCATCGGGTATATCTCAGGGATGGTCGTCATATTGCTCCTCAAAGGGCCGATAGAGAAGAGCGGGGTCTCGCTCTACTTGAGCCCCGCGCTCTTTGCCGTCCTCTTCGTGGTCATACTCCTTACATGCCTTCTTTCGGCGTATTTTTCGATAAGGAAGGTAAAGTCGCTCGACCCCGTGATGGTGTTCAGATAATGGGCATACTTGAGGCAAAAGGGCTAACCAAGGTCTACGAGGAGGGGGCGGTGAGAGTCAAGGCCGTCGACTCCGTGACGCTCACCATTGACAAGGGTGCGGTCCTCCTCGTGATGGGGCCATCGGGGTCCGGCAAGACCACGCTCCTTTCGATGATGGGGTGCATACTCCACCCGACGGACGGAGAAGTGGTCGTCGACGGCAAGACCGTAAGCAGGCTCAAGGAGACCGAGTTGCCGGAAGTCAGGAAAAAGTACTTCGGGTTCGTTTTTCAGGCCTTCAACCTCTTCCCCTCGCTTACGGCGGTGGAGAACGTCGAGCTCGTGCTCCGGCTTAAAGGCTGGGAAAAGGCCTCGATGAGGGATACCGCGCTCGGGCTCCTCAAGAAAGTCGGTCTCGGCGAGAGGGCTCTTTTTTATCCCCGCGACTTAAGCGGCGGCGAGAAGCAGAGGGTAGCCTTTGCCCGCGCCCTTGCAGGGGACCCGCCCATAATACTCGCCGACGAGCCGACGGCGAACCTCGATTCCAAAACAGGCAAAGAGGTATTGACGCTCCTCCGGGAGCTCGCCGAGGGCTTTGGAAAGGCGGTCGTCATCATAAGCCACGACCCGAAGGCCGAAGGGCTCGCGCACAGGGTCGTCTTCCTCGAGGACGGGAGGCTTGTAACATGAAGAAAAAATTTTATATCATAGCCGGGATAATCGTCGCGGCGCTTGTTACTTACATGGCGATGCCGTCAAAGAAATCCGATGACGCCCCTCCTCCGGCGGAAACCGCCGCCGTAGTAAGATATGTCGCGGCAGAGGGCAAAGTCGAGGCGCTCGATGGGTTCGACATAGAGGTGGGTAGCGACCTCACCCAGAGGATAGAGAAGTTCTTCGTCAGGGAAGGCGCGGCCGTAAAGAAAGGCGACGTGCTCGTAAGGCTCGATTCAAGGGACTTAGGCGCACGGCTTACCGAGGCTGAAAAGGAATTGTCGGTAGCTCAATCAAGGCTCAAGGAAGTCGCCTCGGGCTCCCGCGCCGAGGAGATAAGAAAGGCCTCGGCAACGCTCGAAGCGGCTTTGGCGGACGAGGAGCTCGAAGGGAAGAACCTCAAAAGGAGCGAGGAGCTCGAAGGGAAGGGGCTGATCGCGCGCTCTGATCTGGACGAGCGGGAGAGGGCCATGAAGGTCGCCTCCGCAAGGGTCAAGGAGGCCGTGGAGGCTAAAAAGCTCCTTGAGAAGGGGCCGAAGAGAGAGACGATAAAGCTTCAAGAGGACTCCGTGGAGGAGGCGAGGGCGTCCGTAGAGTATTACAGGAGGCTCCTGGACAAGACCGTCATCCGCTCGCCGATAGACGGCAGGGTCATAGAAAAGTACCTCGACGAAGGCGAGATAGTCATACCGGAAACACCTATTATCACGGTCGCGGACGTAGACAACATCCGCATAAACGCCGAGGTCGACGAGACCGACAGCGGAAAGGTGAATATCGGCGACCCGGTCGAGGTGACCTCCGACGCCTATCCCAATAAGGTCTTCAAAGGCGAGATAGAGGAGATAGCCGGGTATGTGGGGTCGAGGAAGATAAAGCCGAACAACACGGCCAAAAACCTCGATATGAAGGTCCTGCAGGTGAAGGTCTCCTTGAAAGGGAAGACGCCCTTGAAGATCGGGATGACGGTGGACGTGAGGATAACCCCGTCGAACGCAAACCCTTCGAGCGCGGAGACGAGATAAATTTCGTTTATAAAAAAACCTCTCTCGATTATAATGCTCGGATGCAAAAGCTCAATATCAGGATAAGGCTCTTATCAATCAGGTCGCGAGTGCCTTCGAAGTCCCACCACGGGGACGCGGGCTGGGACCTCTATTCCTCTGACGAGGTCACGGTCCTTCCGGGCGAGACGAAGGTCGTCCCCACCGGCGTGGCTATGGAGATACCGCAGGGCTGGTACGGCCAGATAAAGGCGCGTAGCGGCCTCGGCTCAAAGGGCGTTGTCGTCACCGCCGGGGTCGTGGACAGCGGCTACAGGGGGGAAATTGGGGTAGTAGTCGTTAATACGAAACGCGATGGAGAGTTCGTCTTCAGGGCCGGTGACAAGATCGCGCAGATGGTATTCCTCCCTGTGCCTGATGTCGAGTTCGAGCTAAGAGAGGAACTGGAGGCGACTGCAAGGGGCGCGCTCGGTTTCGGATCGACCGGACACAAATAAGCGCAATAAAACCCTTGACTGTCCTACCTCAAATGTTAAAATCATGAGACCCCCGCACTTTTTCCGGGGGTTTTTAGTTGCGGGAGGGGGGCGAGGGGCAGTAGCCCTTTCCGGCACATCTATCTTAATACGCGCCTGTGGCTCAGCTGGATAGAGCATCTGACTACGAATCAGAGGGTCGGGGGTTCGAATCCCTCCAGGCGCGCCAGTAAAATCAAAAGGGCTACGGCTAAGGCCGTAGCCCTTTTTTTTTCACTTAAGCTCCTAAACCAGTTGGAAAATTGGTTTGTTCTGTAAGGCTTTTATAAGGATAATCAAACGCAGGAAGTACATTATGAAACAATGTCATTTTTGTAAAGAATCTATGGTTGTTTTTGAAGCAGATCCCATTTCTCTAAATTGTGCACGATATAAGACAGTATAATTGTATTGATTGGGAACCAGACAAATTAGATGAATTCAAGCGAAGGATTACATTAAGAATAGAGAGTGTTTTAGGGCGAGGAAATTATACAAGGTAATTTTGAAACAAGGCCATCGCGGACGCGAGTAATGGCAAGACCATAAAGCCCGTGCTCAGGATCAGCCCGGCGTAGAGTTGAGGAATGGATTGAAATTACAAAAACGAGAGACGCTGTAGAGTGAGAAGCGGCTGTGAGGAGCCAGGAAGGCGACAATTTTGAAGGATAGCAAAATTACATCGGCGGAGTCGGCCCCGAATGGGCTCTCACGATAGAAGAAGTGTACTTTGGTACAGGTGCGTTTAGGGGGTGATTTCTGATACCCTTCAAGATTACCAGCGCTGGGGGTTTGTCGGGCTGGAACAGGGGCGGGACAAAACACCCCATTTTTTTGTTTTATTACCCGATACTTCGTGCTATATAAGAGAAATTCCAATATACTAAGGAACTGACATGAGTTTTTCGGTCCGTCCGTTCAAACCTTAATCAAGGCCAAAAGTCATGAAGATGAAGATCGTCTATTCGGAAGTCATAGAGAGGATGCGGTGGGTCGGCAAGCACAAGAACAATTCCGCTGTGGCTCGGGTGCTGGGGATAACCCCGCAGGCCCTCTCGAACTACAAGAAGAAAGACAAGATGCCGGTTAGCATAGTGCTAAAGTACGCGAAGCTCTATGGCCTCTCGCTCGACTGGCTCATCACCGGCAAGGGCGAGATATTCAACGCCAAGCCCGCGGTAATGACCGGAGAGCTGCTTGAGCCGGCCCCCGGCTCGGTGAGGATGGACTTCAACTCGCTTACCACGGAGGAGGTGGTCTACACGACAAAGCTCCTCCGGATATTCCGGAGCTCGGATGCGTCGTTGCTCAACTCGATGAAGTATATACTCAACTCCCTCGCTACAAGAGAGGCTGAGTAAAACCCGCACGGTTAGGTCAATGAACTTGCGATAAGACTAGGACGCTCCGGCGAACCCTGAAGTCTCTACCGCATTATGGGCAAAGTTTAAAAAATCAGGGCGCGGCCTCATGGCCGCGCCCTGATTTACTGTATCCATTCACATCCAGGCCCGATCCCAAAACAGTACCTGAAAAGAATTTTTTGACCCGCACCCTTATCCCCTTACAATACCCCGTAGTTATCCGGCAAGAAGGTATGGAGCTGGACGCACGGAGGTCCATGCGCGTACCCCAGGCCCGGTGCGCATCGCCTTTTTAAGCGGCGCTCCTCCTCGAGGCCGTCCGCCCGCTTGAGGCGCGAGCCTTGACCCGCGGCTTCCTGCTCACCTTTGCCCCGGACCACTGCGCGCGAAGGAACGCGTTCAGAAGCGCCATGATGGCGGTCCTGCCCTTTGTGGAGAGGCGGTTATAGCCGTGCAAAAGGATGTTGCTGTCCTTGGCGCTCTCCGTGGACACATTGGAGAAGAACGCGCATACCGGAACGCTCATAGACTCGGCTATCCTGATCCACTCCCCGGTCGAGATCGGGGCCTTACCCTTCTCCTTCTTCACGTACTCGCCTGCGCCGCATCCTATGGCCTGGGACAGTGTCTCTTTCGAGATCCCCTTTTTTTTCCGCATCGTGGAGAGCTTTTTAAGGACTTCTTCCTGGGTATTCATCGTCTTCCTCCTTGATTGTTAATGTATGATCGGCCCGAGGCTGTTATCAGGCCCGGGAATAATCCGCAAGGCTCTCCGCATTGCCCGCCAACTACACACTAAGGGCAACGCGGTTGGGTCGATGTTCCATGCGTATCGCCTACCGCCGGTCAACGCCCGTCTTTTCACACACGTCCGCTTGGCCTCTGTGCCTGCCTTTTTACGCCACCCGCTCGGCCGGGGCCTTGTAGGTCCTGTCCCTCAAGAAGGCCCTGCCGAAAGAGGTGTTGGCGACCTCTTTCAGGTTCCAGTTCATGGGTAGGGCGCACATGTCTATCTTCTCGCAGTAGACCGGCTCTCCGGTGAAGAGCGAGCCGACCCGCGTAAAGAGCTTCAGCGTCTGCGGCATCTGGAACTCCACGGGCTTTTCTCCGTTGCACTCAACGCAGTCGTGGTTGGTAAGCGGGAACCTGAAGCCCCGGACCTTCCCGATGCCGGGCCTCTTCGGCTGGACCGCGACGCGTTTATCGAGCATGCCGTTCTGCTTTATGTGGTCGTAAACAAGGTACGCGTCCGAGAGCTTGTCGGTCTCGGGGTTTACGTTGGTGACGAGGTCGGTTATGGACCTGCTCTCCGAGTACTCGATGAGAGCCTTCCAGAGATAGAAAATCGTCTTTGTGGACTTGAACCTCTCCTTGACGCACGACCTTGATATCTCGGCTATGCGCATGTTCGCAGACGTATAACCCTTTATGTCGAAGAGCTCCTCTATGGGTAGCCCGAAGTAAGACCTCTGCTTGAGCGCGTTTTCCTTGTTCGGCATGACGAGCCTGACCGTGCCTGCCGGCTCCCCGTTGAAAAGGGCGAGGAACTGGTGCGTGGTCTCAAGAGAGTCGTAGTCGTCGTGTTCGGTCCCGGCGTCGTTCTCCATCTGGATGTAGCCCGTCTCCCTTATGAAGACGTCGTACCTTACCCTGTAGCAGAGCTCCTTCTGCGCCGCTGTCTGTGCCCTTATTACCTGGATGCCCGTGTCCATTCCCTACCTCCTTCAAGAGGAACGCTTTCCGAAACGAATGCGCCAGGGAAAGGATCAGGACATCCGTCTCAGCGGTTCAATTGATTGCCCGCGCAGAGGCGTCTTGGTCAAGCCTCGCGCTCTCGTTTATTTTTTCGATTATGGCGGACATGCCTTCGCGGTCGCCGACGGTGAGATAATGGCCGACCTTGTCCCTGAACTCCCGGAAATCGAGCCCACAATGCCTCGACATGAGGGCGGCGTCGTCCATGACCTGCGTAAGCAGGCCTTCTCCCTCGAGTGACTTCGCGAACGCGGTCGATTCCTTTGCTATCTCGGAGAACGCCTTTCCGTTTATCTTGTACTCGAGCGGCCTCCAGAGCGTGGGCGGGAAGAAGAGCGCGGGCGTGAAGAACATGAGGTCGTCGAAGTAGTTGGCGGAGAGCTCTATCCCGTACTTTTCCGGGAAGTCGCCCCATTCGCTTTTCGGCGTGATGATGGGGACGCAGATGGAGACGGCGTCGGGGACGGTCTCTTTTATGAATTCGAAGGTGTCGCGGCCGGTCTCTTCGGTCTGGCCCGGAGAGGGGTAGACGAAGCTCGCCACTACGAAAAGGCCGCTCTCCTTGCACTCGCGTATCGCCTTTTTGGCGCGCTCGAGGTTGAGCCCCTTGTTTATGTAGCGGTCGAGGTGCGCCTGGTTGCCGGATTCTATCCCGAAGAAGACTGAGAAACACCCGGAGCGTCTGAGTGTCTCGAACGACCTCGAGTCGAGGTTGTTTATGTGGCTTATGAGGGCGTACTCGATGTCGAGCCCCTGGGAGACGATCTTTTCCGCGACGTCCTTTATGAGGAACCCCGGGGTGTTCGAGTCCCCGTTCCTGAATACCCGCGTCCCGTGGTTCTCTATCACGTGGCGGAATTCGCTGAGGATATGTTCCGAGGTCTTGGACCTCCAACGCGCCCCGCTCTTCATCGAATGGCCGCAGAAGTTGCACCTGAAGGGGCATCCACGGCTGAACTCGGAGATGAACATCTTGAGCTTCTTGTTGCCGGAGAGGGCCGGGTAGGTCTCGGTGTCGTATACGGGGAAGGAGCGGTTCAGGTCCTCGAGCCTTCTTTCGTGGGTCGTTTTTATCTCCGCGCCGTTCTTGAAGACGAGGTTCGGTACCGCCTCATACCCCTTTTTGGCGACCGCGCTCTCCGCGAGCGCGACAATCGTCTCCTCCCCTTCGCCGTAGGCGAGGGCGTCGAAGACTTCGGTCACCTTGTAGATCCTCTCCCTGAAATAATCGACATGCGGGCCTCCCGCGAATATGGGGAGGTCCGGCAGGCGTTTCTTTATTCCGTTTGCGAGCTTTATGCTGTTCTCGAAGCTCTTGCCGGTCCAGAGCTTCATGCCGATGAAGTCGGCCTTCTCCCTCGCAACGGCCGCGCTTATCTCAGCGGCCTTTCTCTCTATGTCTTCGTCCTGTATCCTCTCTATCTCTTTCCTTATCTTTTCGAGCTCGTCGGCGCGCCCCTCTTTGTCGCTTCGGAGCGCAAAGAGCCTCTCCCCGAGCTCTCTGGGGAGGAGGTCCATGACGTCTATTGTGTTGAAGTCGAGTATTCTGGCCGAATGGCCTTCGGCCTTGAGAGATCCGGCGAGGACGGCGAGCCCGTTGTCCGGAAGAAAGGCGTTCGGCGAGGTCGGGTAGCCCGAGTAGTTTATAAGGAGGCTTCTGCTCTTCATGATGCGGCTCGTCACGGCGTTTAAGTGCGTTCAGCCGCGTACCTTCCAGTTTCCCGGAGGGTCCTTTCAGGAGTTATTTGATAGCGTGCCTTACTGATGCGGTTCTCGTAGGGGATTATAAGCGGGGCAAGGTGACAGATAGGTGACGGATTACCGGAAAGTGAGGGCGTTATTCAGAAAAAAATGGATAGGCGGGTTACTTTCCAGCTAAAAGGGAGAGGTAAATATTTTTAGTCTTCGGGGACGGCTCGATGCCGAGGACCTCTGCAAGGGCCTTGGCGAGCCGTTTGTAAAGGGCGAGGGCCTCTGCCCTGCTCCCCTGTTTTTCGAGCGATACCATGAGCCTTTGATAGAGCTCTTCGGAAAGGGACTCGACCTCTATGCCCCTCCTGTAGCATTCGATCGCCTTGCGGGTGTCACCGGCCTTTTCCCAATGGGAGCCGAGGCTTGCGACCATGCTTATGTATTTTTCCCTGACACCCTCGTAGAAGAGTATGACCCAGGGGTTCTCGTCCGGCTCTATCTGGAAGCCGTCGCCGTAGAGCTCGATGGCATCCTCAAGCGCCTTTACGGGAAAATCGTTCTCTCCAAGGGAAGGCTTCACGCTATCGGCCGTGTGGTTGAACTTCCAGACGTCGACCCAGATGTGGCGCGCATTCAGCGCGAGCCTCCCCTCCCGGAGGAGTACGGCGTCCTCTATCCCCAGGAGAGACCTTAAGCGCTTAAGCGTCGTCGTGAAGGCCACATGGGCCGCGTCCCCTTCGGAGTCGTGCCAGAGGGCGTCCGATATCTTGTTCTCCGGGACGTTCTTGCCGCCGAGCGAGACGAGGAGTTTCAGCATCTCGATAGGCTTTTTCGGGGTCTTTCTGCCGAACTGCATCGCGACACCGTCCTTATACACCGCGAACCCGCCGAGCGTGTAGATCTTAAGCCGCCAGGGCCATTCGTCAAGCCCTAAAGGAGGGGGGGCGGGGAAGAGGTCGCGCTCCCGTATGAGCCTCTTCGCGTAATCGGTCTCTATCCCTTCCTCGATGGCGAGCGCGCAGAGCTCCGCCATGATGTCGGGCCGCCACATGTGGAAGTTGACGAATCCCTGCCTGGACCCGAGCGCGAAGGCCTCCTTGAGCTTCTCTATCGCGGCGCGCCTCTTGCCGCTTTCGAGCGCGAACCATGCCTCGAAGACGGAGGCTACGAAGACGACGAGCTTACTGCCCGTGCGCATTGCGAGCGCGCGGGCCCTCGCGGCCTCCTCGAAGCCCTTGAGCCTTTCCCCGAGCTCGAAACGCAGGAGCGCGAGCCCGGCCCTCGACATCGCCTCGGCAAAGGGCCCACCCGTCTCCACCGCGAGGTTTAATGAGAGCTTCTCGTGCTCGAGCGCTCCAGGCAGGTCCTTTTTAAGGAGCCTGTGGCATGCCTCGATGTGGTGGTAGTACGAGGCGCAGAGTTTCTTCCTCTCGTCCATGGCCGAGGCCGCCTTCTTAAGGAACCTCTCGGCCCCGTTAAGGTCGCCGGAGGTGAGAGAGCAGACCGCCCCGTGGCCGTAGAGGAAGTAATCGAAGACGTTCACGCCCTTTGTCTCGGAGATCCTGAGCCCCTCGGAGACCGTGGATACGCACCGGTCGAGGTCCCCCCGGTAGAGGGAGTTAAGGGCCTCCGAGAGCTTTATGGCGATCCGGGCGAAAGGCGAGTGGTCCCGGCGCTCCGCCATATTAGCGAGCCTCTCGACGATGACGTTCGCCTTCTCCAGGTCTCCGGTCCAGACGAAGTAATCGACGAGGCAGAGGCCCGCCTGCGCGACCGCGTCGGGGTCGGGCAATTCGTTAAGGAGCCCGAAGGTCTTTTCCGCCCAGAGACCCATATCCGGGTGGTCCGGGGCCCTGAAGGAGAGCGCGAGGAACATGAAGAGGGTCGAGCGGACCTCGACTTCCTTTGAAGGGAACGAGCCGTATTCCTTGAGCAACTCGTCGAAGATGACTATCCAGCGGTCCAGGGTCTTCAGGGTGTCAAAGCGGTGGATAAGGGCCTCGACCGCGCCGGACCAGCTCATGAAGACCCCCTGGGGGTCGCCTGCCGCGCGCGCGGCCTTGAAGGCCCTCTCAAAGAATAACGCGCTCTTTTCCTGGTCAAAGTGAAAATAGCACCGCCCCTTCCAGAACCATAGGAAGGGGTTCTCGGCCATCTCCTTTTCACCCATGGCCTCCAGCCAGTCCTTCAGGGTGATATACCGCCCCTGCCTGATGAGCGACGGCGCCTCCCTGAAGATGAGCCCGGCGAGCGAGGCGAGGTCGTTCGCGGACCGGAAGAGGGCGGCGGCCTCTTCGCTGTATCCGTTCTCCGCGAGTATCCCGGCGGCCGTCTTCTCTATTTCAGCGAGTGCCTCGGGAGAGGACTCGCGCTTAAGCCTGGATAAGAGAAACTCCCTGAAGAGGTTATGGTACTGATAGCTCGCCTCCTCGCCCGAGTGGTTCTGGATGAAGTAGTTCATCTCCACGAGCTCTGAGAGCATAGCCGCGGAGCGCTTGTTTCCGGTGAGTGATTCGGCCATAGCGGGTGTCATCGCGGGGAAAAGAGCGGTCTTAAGCAGAAAGTCCCTGAAGTCCGCCTCCAGCTTCTGGAAGAAGCCTCCGGCGAAGTAGTCGAAGACTTCCGTTGGGTTGTGACGGTCGATACGCTCCGGGCCGAAGTCTTCGGTTTCGTTACCGAGGAGGAGGATGAGCCCGGCGAGCCAGCCGTCGGTCGAGGAAAGGAGGTTCCGTACCTGCTCGTCCGAGAGATGCCTGCCCCGCTTCCTGTAGGCTATGCCCCGGACTTCGTCCGGGGTCAGGCGCAACTCCTCCCAGGAAACCGTCTCCATGGACTGGGCGAGCCGCATCCTCGAGAAGACCGGCGGAGGGGCGCCCCTGCTTACGATAAGGACATTGGCCTTTTTCGGGAGCGCATCCAGGCCTTCGTGGATTATCTCGTGCAGAACGGATTCGTGGGTAGCTTCCTGAAAGTTATCGAATACGATGAGCGCCTTCGGCCCCAGGCGCGAGTAGAGCTCCGAGAAGTACTCGCGCGAGAAGGCCTTGAGCCCAAGGGCGTATTCCGGGGTGAAGTGGGGGAGCGGCTTTTTTTTCCTGGGGTCGGCTTTGAGGGCGGCAAGCCCCATGTAATGGAAGAAGGAGCCGGGGTCGTTGTCGCCCCTGTCCACCTGATACCAGACGGACGGGAGCTTTCTCGCCTCTATGTAGCTCGCCACAAGGGTCGTTTTCCCGGAGCCCGGCGGGGCGTAGACCCAGATGAGCGGCTTTTCCCTGCACTTGTCGAGGATATGGAAGAACTTGTCGCGGAAAAAGATGTTCTGCGGGGCGGGCCTTGTTATCTTGGCGAGCGATTCAGACAGATTTTTCATCGATAGAGTCGGCCCGTGAAAAGAAAGTGGTGGATATCGGCATGACCCGGAAGCGGCCCTTAGTCCCGTATTGTGTCGGTATCTCTGATTTTCCAGAAATCCGCGCGAATAGTCAATGAATCTTTTTTGCAATTTTTGAAATGGTTTTCAGGTAATAGAGGTTTTTGTTTATTCTTTGACGTGTGGAGGTAAAATTCTGAGGCCAAAAAAAAGCCGGGCCTTAAGTCCCGGCTTTTTGCGCCTGACGGTCGTTGACCCCTATTTTCTAAATATCGGACGCTACCCGATATCGTCCTCGGCGGCCATCCTGAAGCCGACCGAGGCGGCCTGGAGCCAGCCGGCGTCCCTGCCGCTAAAGTGCGCTTTTTTGCCTATTATGATCAGGTGGTCGTGGACTACGAGGTCTATGGCGAGAGACGCCCTTTCAAGCGTCCTTGCGAGTTGTCTTTCGGCGGGGGAATCAGCCGGGATGGCGCTGGAGGCCGCGCGGACGAAAACGGCTGAGCGCGCGTTGTGCCTTATGGCGAGCTCCACTGCCTTTCTCGATATCGCCTTGAGGTTTTCAGGCCTGCCGTCGTGGACAATTTCCGTTGAGAGGACTTCGTTCCTGGAATTAAGGTATAAGGCAATGAGCCTCTCTCCCTTCAAGTCCCTGAGGGAGGTCTTGAGGAGTTTCAGCGCGTCCTTCTTTCCGTTTACGGTCTCGAGCTTTGGTCCAGGCCCGGCTATGTAGCCTTCCCGTATCTTTTGTATCGCGGAGATGAGGGAAACCGCCCCTCGCGGGACGCCTTTTATCGAATTGAGCTCGTCTTCCCCGGCCGAGAGCACGGAGTTCAAGTCAGAGAACCTCTCGAGGAGCGCTTTCGAGGCGTCCCGAAGGCCCTTTTCCGGGACGGAGTACGAAAGGAGGAGCTCGAGCGCCTCGGAATGCGTGAACCCCTCGATGCCCGAGGCCATGAACCTTTCCTTAAGCCTTTTTTTCGCCTTTGATGACCCGTTCTCCACTCGCGTGATCCCAAGGGCCTCTTAATGGGGCTTTTGAAAGAGGCTCTTCTCCCGTATGTAATCCTCGACGATGCCGCGCGTCTTTTCGTCGTTGGTCATGAACTTGATCCCCATCTTGTTGCCGTCGCCTATCCAGACGACCTTGCCCTTAAGGGTGAAAGGGTCCCCTTCGTTTCTCTTAAGATGAACGGTTATCTCTTTCCAGAGCCTGTCCAGAGGCACGCTTTTTCCGTCTATGCAGACCCCTGTGACGCTTATGTTGACGATGTTGCCCTGGAAGGTATGCTGGTTTATGGAGTACTCGACCCCGTTGTTATCGAGCACATGCCTGGCGTCGTCCCTGCACCCGTTAAGGAGCTCTTTCAGGTTGTTGATGAACATCTTCATGGATCTTATCGAGATGTGGTCGGCCTTCTCCGTGTTCTTGAGTATTCCGGCGACTTCCTTTTCGGCCTCGAGTATGAGCCTTTTATACCTGGGCACGCTCTTGAAAAGGACGTCCCGGGCGATCAGGAACGGCCCGGCCGCGATATAGACGTCTTTCACCGGTATGACCCCGGAGCAACCCGGACAGATCATTTCGGCGGTCCTGGTCTTGAAAGGGAGGTGTATCCATTCCTGGCAATCAGGACATTCCATTTTAAGCATGGCGCTATTATTTTAACCAGAGTAGAGGTTTGAACGAAAAGTACGTTTTTTACCAAAATCAGTAAATATTTATTCAAGATATGTGCCAATTATAAAAACGGACCTGTCCGATTTTTTTATGAGATAAAACAACAGCTTTAATTTTTTAAATTTTAAAGAATGCAAAACGGGTGTAAAAAAGTGTTCCATGCTACACAGATGTAATGTTACACATGTGTGACAGGTTACACTTTATACGCGTGAGGGTAGGTTTGGCTTGTCATTAAGGCAGTATATCGTGACAACGGCACCTTGTCAGGTCGGTTGGTTGAAGAGTTTCATCTTTTCGCTGAACGGTCCTGGGAGAGTAGCCTGTAGAGAGTCTGCCTGCTGATGCCAAGGAGTTTGGCGGCCTTTGATTTATTTCCACCGGCCCGCTCAATGGCCCTCAGTACGGAATCGATGTCGGCCTTTCTCGGCCTTGCGCTCGCGTGTCCGCCCCTGTCCACGGGGAGCTTGAAATACATGGGGAGCGCCTCCATGCCTATGGTCTCGGAGCGCGACACGATAAAGGCGTGCTCGAGCGTGTGTTCGAGCTCCCGGATGTTCCCCGGCCATGAGTAGCCCATGAAGGCCCTCTGTACCTCGGAGGTTATGAAGGAAATGTCCTTGCAGTACTTTTTGTTGAACCTCGAGATGAAGTGGGCGACGAGGAGGGGGAGGTCCTCAAGCCTCTGCCTGAGAGGCGGCAACGATATCTCCACGACCTTGAGCCTGTAGTAGAGGTCCTCCCTGAACCTCCCCTCCCTGACCCTCTGGAGGAGGTCGCGGTTCGTGGCCGCGATTATCCTGACATCCGACTTCATCGTCGCCGAGTCCCCGAGCCTCTCGAACTCCCTGTGTTGCAGGACGCGGAGCAACTTCAGCTGAGTCTCCTCGGATATGTCGCCTATCTCGTCCAAAAAGATCGTGCCGCCGTTGGCGAGCTCGAACCTTCCGGCCCTGTCGCGGACAGCGCCGGTGAAGGCGCCCCTCACATGGCCGAACAGCTCGCTCGCCAGGAGGTGTTCGGGTATCGCGGAGCAGTTGACCTTCACAAGCGGCCCGCTTGAGCGCATGCCGCTGTAATGGATAGCCTCGGCGACGAGTTCCTTTCCGGTCCCGGTCTCCCCGGTTATGAGGACCGTGGTCGTAAGGTCGGCGAGGTCGTTGATGAGCGAGTATATCTCCTGCATCCGGGACGCCGCTCCGATGATGTTATGCAGTTGCTTCCGTTCGCTTAAGTCCCTTTCGAGGACCGCGAGCCGCGTTTCATCCCTTATGACCATGACCGCCCCGGAGAAGCCGCCGTCGCAGTCGATGAGCGGGTAGGCGTTTATGCCTACGGTCTGGGCTCTGCCCGGTTTCCCGCACTCTATGCGGTCGGCCTCGACCGGGCCCTCGCGCCTGAATGTATCGGCGAGCGTTTCAAAGCATTTTTTTGAACAGTCCATCAGAAGCGAGTTGAAGTGATGGCCGATATCTCCGCGCGAAAGGGCGCATATGCGCGAGGCTGAATAGTTCAGCTCGAGTATGGAGAAATCGAGGCCGACGGTCACGATCGCGTCCCTGACCGACCGGAATATGGCCTCGAGGTTCGCGCGATACTTGCTCACTTCGGCCTCGGCGCGCTTGAAATCGGTGATGTCGCTCCCTGAGCTCAAGGAGGCGTGTATTTCCCCGGAAGGCGTCTTGAGGACCGTGTTGTGCCAGGCTATCGTTCTCTCCTCACCCGACTTTGTGAGTACCACGTTTTCGCAATAGGTAGCCGCTCCCATCCCGGCGATCAGCTGCTGAAACCTCGAGCGAGTCTCTTCCCTGCTTCTTGCGGCAAGGAAATTATCAAACCAGTTCTTTCCGATTATCTCGGTTTCAGGGTAGCCGAGCACCTCTGCGCCCTTCCTGTTTATCATCGCGACGTTTTCGTCCGTGTCTATGGACACGAACATGACGGCCGCGAGGTCGAGGTATTTCTGGGCCTTGTCGCGCTCTGAGCGCAGGTTTTCCTCGGAGAGCCTCCTGTAGCTTATGTCCCTCGCTATGCCGATGACGCCGGTTATCTCGCCCCTTTCGTCCCTGAAAGGGACGTTCTTGTATTCGCAGAGGACGCCGGTCTCCTTGAAACGGAGCTCGAATTCGGGGGATTCGCCCTGGATGGTCTTATTGTAAAAAACGAGACCCTTCTTAAGGTTCTCCTCGTCAAAGAGCGGTCCAAAGGATTTGCCGATGAACTCTTCGGGCTTGCGCCCGGAGTACCTCTCGAGTTGCTGGTTAACGAAGAGGATATTGCCGGCGGTGTCGCAGATATAGGCGAGGTCGTTGATGGACAGGAAAAGCGCCTCGAACTTCTTGAGCTCCACGACTTCGCGCTCCTTTGCCGAGAGCGCCTCCCTTAAAACCCTTACCTCGCTCTCCACGTCCTTGACAGAGTCTTTGTTTTGGTGGTCTTCAGCCATACCCGGCCTTTCTTTCACTTACAGTGCCGTCATTTTACAATACACCGCCCTTTCTTGACAAGGGTACATAATTCCTGTATTTGTAATCATTCCGGAGGCCTGTCGGGAGATATCTTGAGGGATATGAAAGCGGATACCCTCTTCATGGGGGAGGCGCTGAAAGATGCCAGGAAGGCGCTGAAAAAAGGCGAGGTGCCCATAGGCGCGGTCCTGGTCGTGGAAGGCAAGGTCGTAAGCCGCGGCCATAACGAGAGGGAGACGAAACATGACCCCTCGGCGCACGCGGAGCTCATCGCCATAAGAAAGGCCTCACGGAAACTCGGGTCCTGGAGGCTCTCCGGCGCGACCCTGTACGTGACGCTCGAGCCTTGCCTCATGTGCATCGGGGCGATAGTTCTCGCGCGCATAGACAGACTTGTATTCGGGGCCTTTGACCCCAAGGCCGGGGCGGTCGGGTCTTTATACGACGTCTCGAAGGACAAGAGGCTCAACCACAGGGTAGAGGTGACTACCGGGGTCATGGGTGAGGAGTCGGGCAGGCTCCTCAAGGGGTTTTTTTCGGACCTAAGGGCCAAGAAGAGGGCAAAAAAAGGCCCCTGAGGTCCGTCGACCGGTTTTTCGTATATAATTACCTTTACAAATTTTCCGATGGAGGGTTTTGACAATGGCTTCAGTTTCCGACGGGATATTCAGGGAGTACGACATAAGGGGCACTTTTGGCGATGACCTGACGCCTGAGACGGCCGAGCTCATCGGACGCGGGTACGCGGCCTTTGTAAAAAAGCTCGGGCTTTATAAGGAGGGGTTCAAGGTCACCGTGGGCCGGGACGTCCGTACAAGCTCTAACGCGATATTCGAAGGGCTTACAAAGGGCCTTACGGAGTCCGGCATAGACGTTATAAACATCGGAGAGTGTCCGACCCCGCTACAGTATTTTTCGATGCAGACGATTCCGTGCGACGGCGGGGTCATGATAACCGGAAGCCACAACCCGCCCGAGTACAACGGCTTCAAGGTGTCCATCGGAAAAGAGACGATACACGGCGAGGACATACAGAGGCTAAAGAAGGTCATCAGGGAAGAGGTCATAGGTAAGAAGACGGAGGCGGCGCGAAAGGGCTCTATAAAGGTCGCGGATATAATAACCCCGTATATAGATTACGTGAGCGGCAATATCAAGCTCCCAACGCTTAAAAGGCCGCTCAAGGTCGTGCTCGACAGCGGCAACGGCACCGCAGGCCCCGTGGCGGTGCCGCTTATAAAAAGGCTCGGGTGCGAGGTGGTCGAGCTATTTTCCAACCCCGACGGAAGGTTCCCGAACCACCACCCGGACCCGACGGTGCCGAAGAACCTCAAGCATCTGATCGATGCGATACAAAAAGAGAAGGCGGACTTCGGCGTCGCCTACGACGGCGACGCCGACAGGATCGGTGTCGTCGACGAAAAGGGCGGTATCATCTGGGGAGACAAGCTCATGGTGATATTCTCGAGGTCGATCCTCGAGAAGTCCCCTGGTGCGACAATCGTCGGCGAGGTCAAGTGCTCTCAGGTCATGTACGACGAGATTGCGAAGGCCGGTGGCAAGCCCGTCATGTGGAAGACCGGCCACTCGCTCATAAAGGCAAAGATGAAGGAATTGAAGGCCGCGATGGCCGGCGAGATGAGCGGCCACATATTCTTCGAGGACAGGTGGTTCGGATTCGACGACGCAGTATATTCTTCATGCAGGCTCATAGAGATAATGGCGAACAAAAGGGCGGTTGATCCCGCTTATCCGTTCTCGAAGCTACTTGAGGGCGTCGCGGAGACGATCGTTACGCCCGAGATACGGATAGACTGCCCGGATGAAGTGAAGTTCGAGGTGATCGACAAGCTGAACGAGGCCGTTGGGAATGGCTCCAGGGACTTCAAGGTAAGGGACATCATAAAGATAGATGGTCTCCGCATAAACTTCGACGGAGGGTGGGCGCTTGTCAGGGCCTCAAACACCCAGCCTGTGCTTGTATTGAGGTTCGAGGCGACGGATGAGGCGAAGCTCAAT